>CAZEQJ010000075.1:0-1795 GCA_964514385.1 uncultured Cytophagales bacterium | reverse complement strand
GACAGGGGCTTCCGGTATACGGACCTAAACCCTATCAGAACGACTTTGATGGTACTACCAACGGGAGTCCGCTGGAAGCTGGGGTATACTATTACATCATCAAATGTGAGAACAATCAGAGAACTGGTAGCATTCTCCTTGTAGAATAATTTTTTTTATAAGTTTATTATTATTTTATCTTTAAATAATTCAATTACGTAGACGGAAAATCATATTCGGTCGAAAATAAATGCAAATTCGCGTTTCTTTTAGTTTATTAGTATTTGAATAAAACTTGTGCTGCTACTATTGTGTATAATATCAGGGACAATAGCACACGCCATATAAACAAAGTACAAAAACATCTTGGAAAGCCATCACTACTCATCTTATAGAAAGTTGTTACATTTCAATATTTTTTTGTATTTATACATGAACATTGGAAGTTTAGCAAACATGAAAAGGGTAATTCTGTCGATAAGCGTATTCATTCTGTCGATAAGTTTTTCTTACGGACAGGGTACTGAGATATGCGATAATGGTATAGATGATGACGGCGATGGCTTTGTAGATTGCTTTGATGGCGATTGCACTAGTTCATCCGTTTGTGAAGATTTCTACTTCGGCGGCGAAGGCCTTTGTCAGGTACCCCCGACAGTTACCCCTACCTTCAGCATTGCACTTGGTTATGCTACACCAGATAAAACTACTACTTCACTCGCAAGAGCTACTATTGGAGATTTAGATGGGGATGGAACACCGGAAATTATTGGAAGCCACTGGATTGACAAAAAAATCTATGTGTTAAATGGTAACGATGGATCCATAAAACACGAACGCACCATTACGCGTGAGCCATGGTATCACGGGGAAGTTGCAGTTGCAGATATAGACCGCAATGGTTTTGCTGAAATATTTATACGGGAAAGAGGACCTGACAGGATTACCTGCTACAGCCATGACCTGAGTACCGAAATTTGGTCAACCAGTGTGCCAGGAGGTACCTGGCTTTTTAGTCTTGCAGACTTTGACGGAGATGGGTTAGTAGAGCTTTATGCCAAAAACAGGGTTTATGATGCACACTCCGGTGCACTTTTAGGCTCCGGTGGTGGTAGCTTTGGTCAGCTCAATGCAGGATCTGTAGCAGTTGACCTGCTTCCTGATGCCGATTGCGCAGACTGTGAAGGTCTTGAACTTGCCGTTGGTGCAGAAATTTATACAGTAGACCTTGGGCCAAGGACACCGGGCTCGGCTGTAATCACACGCGAACGCTCCAGGTCCGAATATTACACCAAGGCCAACTCAATGACGAGTGTGGCTGACTATAACCAGGATGGCCATCTGGATATCCTTGCAAATGGCGCTATCTGGTACCGCAATGGCCCCAGCACCATTTTTTTCTGGGATGTACATAACAATACGCTTGATACCTATCGGGATACCGGTAATAACTGGCCAAACGGAACCGGCCGGCTGAATATCGCTGATCTGGATAATGACGGCCAATTGAATATCGCCTTCGTATCTGGTGAGTATCTCTACAGCCTCGATGAAAATATGAACCGCGTATGGCGTGTAACCATCAAGGAAGCTACATCCGGGTTTACCAGTACCACTGTTTTTGATTTTAATGGAGATGGTGCATCCGAAATTGTATATCGCGATGAAGAAAACCTGTATATCGTTGATGGTACCGATGGCTCTTTTCTCAATGCTATTCCCTGCATCTCAAGAACCTCTACGGATTATCCTATCGTTTCAGATATAGATGCCGACGGAGAAACAGAAATTTGCGTTTCCTGTGCTATAGATGACG
>CAZEQJ010000074.1:0-2366 GCA_964514385.1 uncultured Cytophagales bacterium | reverse complement strand
GTTAGATTTTATATCAGGGTTCAGTACGGATAGCAGGATCCCGGCGTATGATTTTGAAGTACTCGAAGACGACCTACATTATTTCCCGCCGTATCATGCAGCATTGCTGTATAATAAAAATACACCGGCAGCGGAGGTGATAAATATTCTGGCGATTCTTGAAAATGCTATCAGTGACTCAGTGATGCAGCAGCTCAATTATGAGGTAGACGAACAAAAAGCAGACCCGGCGCTTGTTGCTTCTATGTTTGCAGATCGATTGGGGATAAAGGAATATCGCGGAGAAAAGCGTGACATGGTCATTCGGGTGGGGGCCAAAAACTTCACCGAAAGTTATGTGCTTGCACATATCATAGGAGAAGTAATAAACCGGGGTTCTGCCTTTCAGGTCGATGTGAAGACAGGTTTTGGTGGTACATTACTCATTTATGAAGCATTAAAGCAGGGGGACATTCATATTTATCCCGAATATACGGGTACCGGATATCTTGTGCTATTACCGGAAGAAGAGCGGCAGTCACAAATGCCAGATGACCTTTTTCATTATGTGGACAGTATATCGAACAATAACGGACTTGACTGGATTTATCCGTTAGGATTCAACAACACATACGCTATCCTGATGAAAAAGAAATTTGCCCAACGGTATGGGTATGATCAATTATCGGACCTTTCTTCTGAAAAATAGATTATTTCCTTAATTTTATTACATGTTCCGATCCGAGCATGTAAAGATATTTACCATTGCTACATCTGCACTGGCTTTTATAGGTGCAGTATCCTGGTTTATATACCGCGTAGAGGCTGGGGTGGAGGGTGCAACTATACAAACATTCGAGGATGCTGTATGGTATACCATCGTGACGTTGACGACAGTTGGTTATGGTGATGAGGTGCCGGTATCTACAGCGGGTCATATGATCGGATATGCATTGCTTGTCCTGAGTTTAGTGGTATATGTTTTTTTGATAGGTCAAATATCAACGATTATGTCTGAAATCAGTAAGAACAAAAAATTTGGATTGTATGGTACCCGCTGGGAGGACCATGCGGTTATAATAGGATGGAATGAATTTGGGCGAGCCGTAATTGACCAGCTTACAGGTGTAGGCAAGCGTGTTGCACTGGTGACCAATAAGAAGGATGATATCGACCTGATCAGAGAAAAATACGATGAAAAGCAGGTGTATATTCTTTACAGTGATTTTGACAGCAGTGAGGTGTACGAAAAATGTAACATTGAACACAGCGGGATAGTATTCGTCAACCTGGAGTCCGATACAGACAAGCTGGTATATATTTTGAACCTCAAAAAGTATTATCGCAATCTGAATTATGTTGTCACCCTTGACAACTCCAACCTGAAACAAACATTTCAGGGGGCAGGAGTTACGCATACCATATCCAAAAATGAAATTGCAGGCAAGCTATTGGCCAGTTATATGTTTGAACCTGATGTGGCGGCATACAGTGAGGATATCATGTCATATCCACGTTATGATGGTGATTTTGATATAAAACAGTACAAAGTACTACCAGCCAACCCATTTAATGGAATGAACTACGGGGATGCCTTTCTCGAGTTAAAGAAAACCTATAATGTCATTCTGATCGGAATGACCAAGATAGATGAATCAGGTAAGCCAAAACTGATGAAAAACCCCTCAGATGATGTTTTAATTGAAGAGGGAGACTATTTATTACTAATCCTCAATGGGGAGAGCTTTAAGAAGATAAAGCCACTTTTTAGGATCGAAGAAGGTTTCATACGCTCCTGATACACCTAATTATATAATCACTAAATAGCTAGTAAATAAGGAATTTACCCCTTATTAAGCCTCTATTCTTACATATCATACGCTTTACAGCTAATAAGACTTATCGTGATATTCCATAGTTTCGCCGATGAAAAACTGTTTTTCATCTGTTTTTAGTTAAAATATATTACAAAAACCTTACTTATGTAATAAAAATATATTTATTTAAATATTATTGCGTATTTTATTAAAATAGTGCAATCCGCAATTGATTTCATAAATATGGAAAAATTGGAGAAATATTACTTCACTTTCCATTTTTATTAGCTATACTTGTACTGTAAGTTTTTGTACAATTTCTTGAAAAAGTGATTGTACGGTAACACCGTTCAGTGTACAATGTGGTATCAGGATACTGAATTATAATGGATGATAATTACGTGATGCAGAGGTTTAAGAAAGGCTTCAAAGAGGTTGTGAATGAGGTAGTTATAAATACTTTTCCTAAGTTTGAATCAACGATTAATGTTCAACTTAAAAGGAAAAAATCATGGCTAAGCGACTTCTTTACGTATTTGTATTTTCAGTATTTGTTGGTGTTCTTTCTTC
>CAZEQJ010000073.1:0-3081 GCA_964514385.1 uncultured Cytophagales bacterium | reverse complement strand
GCGATAGGTTATTGAAATACCAGTGGGACTACATCCACGACCCGGTGAGCATGATAGCATTGTTTGATGATGATGAGGAAGGGGCGTATGTAGTCTCCGACTTATTGGCTTTGAATATTGAAACCAGTGTCAATAACCCTACAGCATTTTTTAACACTTACGCATTTAGCACACCGGCCGGTGGGGCGGTCACCTTGCCCAAAGAAGTGACCAAGGTGCGGTTTAATAGGAACACTATGCAGCTCTATGAATTTGAGCTTGACGGTATTCGGTATGTGACAGCAGGAACGAAAGGCGGTACTGGCTTCCTGGGCTATGTGCCTGTTTCAGTCCTGACCTTTGCAGGTTATTCCGATGGGGATATCGTTATCGATGGGTTCAAGCAAACGATCATAGACAACCGCTATTCCTTGCAGGCTTCCAGTGGGAAGCTTGTCTATGGCATGCGACAGGAATTGATCGGGGACCGGGTGTATGCCACTTGCTACTGCTCATACAATTGGGAAGCCGATCCACTGGCAGGGACATACGGCCCGTTTAAAACTTCTACAGCATTGCCAGAGAGTGCGCTAGTAGGCGATTGCACTGGAGATGAATGTTCAGAGTTGAACAATGCGGCGGAAGGCATTGGTGCAGAGTATTACACTTTTGTGAAGCGTTCCAGGGAAGAAGCAAATAATCCTTTGACTGATGCTGAAGATGCCAGCCTCCGAGAACTTGTCGACTGGCTCACAGTCACCACTGAAGGTAAGAAAACAGCATTCTACAATGAGGATTTGGAAGCGTTTTATCAGAGCGGTGAAGTCATCCGGGAAGATGTTTTGAGGGTACTTTATAACAAGGCTTTGGTGAACAAGGAGGCTTTTGAAACGCATTTCCAGTTTACAACCAATAGCCGGGACTATGACCTGATCTTTTCTACAAAAGAACTAAGGAAGGAAATACCTGAAGGCTATAATATAGCATCTTACGATTATATAACATCGGGCAAATATGAATATTCCTATCGAGATCTTTATGTTAGATACCGGGTGCTATTTGAGGGAGAAGAATCAGACCTTTTCAAAAACCTGATTCGTGACCTGGAAAGTGAAGGAGCAGCTGAGGCAATAAGCATAGTAGACGGAGCTGCACAATACAAAAAGCAATATGGGACCAACTCAGCATTCCCATTCGTAGCCAAGGCTGCAGCAGAATGGTCACGGGATGTGTTGGCAGCTTTCTTTATCCGGCAGATGATTGCAGAGTATGGCCTTGTCCTGATGAATGAAATAGTGCAGCACCTTGGGGAAGAGGCCGTAAAGAAGCTGATCCGGGAGAAGGGTAAGGATTTTGTGCAGGGAGCTATCATTGATTATGGGTTGCAGGCTGTGTTCAGCCATTGCATAGATGACATTCCTTTTTCCGAGGCAGCAAGCCCTGAGAATATTAATTGGATATCCGTAGCAGCCTCAGGAGTAGAGAGTACTTTCAACTATAAAAATATATTCGTTGAACTAGGTATTTCATCCTCAATAGGTTGCTTCACTAATGGGTGGACAGATTCGGGCGGTTTTAAAGATAGTTTCAATGTAGGAGGCTGTGCCTTGGGTATTGGAAGCGCATTTGCCGGGAAAGGCATAGGTTATGGGTTAAAATATCTAAGGCGCTTTGCTTCATATTCGGTTGAGAAATTAAGAGCAGGGCTAGCAAGGCTAAATATTACAGGGCAACAGGCTGATGAAGTCATAGAAAAGATTAAGAATAGTGCTGATGAAGGGGCTGAGTCATCAACTGGAATAAGAGTGTTGAGTGCAAAGCAGATTGATGACTATGTAACTTTTGCTACTAAGCAGAATGAAAACGTTAAAGTTATGTTTGGAATGTGGGACGGTGGCGGTGCTTCTTCATACATCACAAAAGCTGGAAACGACTATACCTATTTTGATTTTGGAGACAAATGGGACGAGGTATATAATTTAGTTGATAAAAATGATGATGAAATTTGGAGGATTAATCAAAAGTTCATTGATAACCAGAAAGCAGCGGGAAAAGAATTTTGGTTTTCACATGACCCATTCTCTCCAAAGAATGAGCAACTTTTTGCTCGAGAAATCAATTATCTAATCGATGAATTTGATGTGAAGGATTTTGAAAAAATTGGAGACTTATGGAAAGCCGTATGGTAAGACCTTTTGCAGATTCAAATATTGAGCTGATTGTAAGCTACATTAGAGAAAACCTTCCGCAATATAATATCATTGCGAAAGCTTCACAAGACCCTAATTGGTCTGTGAAATTTGCTAAAAATGACGTTGAAATAAACGTTTCGGGTGATATTGGTTTTTCTATTGAGATATTCATTGATAAGACGAAATATGATCTTTGGCAGTATGATCGAAGTGTTAATAATGCTATGAAAACGACGGACGAAAATATTTTATATCAGTTGGAGGTTTTGAAGAATTTTCTAAAAGAAACTGCAATGTAAATGGTCTGTGTTTCTGAGCAATCTGAAAGGATTCAATAATGAACTTGATTAATTGTTATGGGTAAGGAAAGGCCATTAAAATGGCATGAAGAAATTTTCACAGGACTGATATCGGCAGCTATTGGTATCACCCTCTTATTCAATGGTTTTAGTTATATGCTTGATCTTGTGATCGAGCGCGATGTGGGGCCAACTAAACAAACAGGTATTATAGCTGTGATGTCAATGATTGAAACCAGTTGGTGGAAGTATCTGATTGTACTTGTGTTTCTATTGCTTGCTTTTTTCCAAATCCGTAGCGGTATACAAAAGCACTGCAATAAGTAAACATAGCTTAAGAAGCCATTTCCAGCGTCTCTGTAGCTTTGTATCCTAATATAAAACAACCCCGCTATCCTGAGTTTGCAACTCAGGATATATATTTCGAACCTCTCTTTGCTGTATAAATCCGATCGCTCACAATAATTATCCTTCCTGTGTAACATCTCTTGGTATAAAAATGGTCATAGATGTCAGTCAAACGGCGAAAGCGGTAAAGGGAGCGAAGAGCTTTACCGATGATTTTTCGGCATCGATGGACAACCTGATAACTTCACTAAGGCATACATCTG
>CAZEQJ010000072.1:0-3287 GCA_964514385.1 uncultured Cytophagales bacterium | reverse complement strand
CTTTTACTTCCTTGAAAAACGGCAAATACCCGATCTTCAGATACTTTTTAAACGCTGGTAAAGGATGTAATTTAACGGTTATCTCCGGAATGATATCACCATGTCTGAAAAGGATATCGTTTAGGTCCAGATCTTTTAAGCCTTCATGCCCGGTAAACAACAGGTATTCCCTGAAGGAAAGACCCGGGATTTCATAAGTCAGGACTCTTCGGCTAAGGTCCGACTCTCCTTTATACACTTCAAGTGCGGATGAGGACGAAAATACAGCTTGTAAATCGGGAAATCCATCATATATGTTTTTAAGCTCCCGCGACCAGCTGGGGTACTTGTGTACTTCATCAATGTAGAGAAAGCGACCCCCATTTTGATAAAACTGATGAACGGTATCGAACAGGGAATGGGTATAAAACCAATGAAAGTCGGCAGTAATATATAAGGCTCTTTCGCTATTGCGGCCATGTTGATGTTTTAGGTGCTGCAACATTAAGGTTGTTTTACCAGCTCCTCTGGGTCCTTTTATAGCAATCATTCTTTGCTCCCAGGGGATCTTGTAATAGATATCCCTGACATACTGTGCCTTTAGCTGTCGCAAGACAGTGTCGTGATAAGACTTCAGAACTTCCACTTAAATGTCGTTTATATTCGACAAAAATACATTAAAAATGTCGCTTATAAAAGACAATTGTGAAGGGTGAATAAACGGCAAATTGTTAGTAGTAAACATGGCCGGAAGGGGTGGTGTTATCTTCCTGGTTGTTATTTTGGGAGATATCGCATCATTTTCTTCTGCAGCTTTCAGACAATCACAGAATTCCAGAGGAAATGGGCAGAATGCGGTGCTGCGGTCCCAAAACTCAAAACCCGCTCGGCATCTACAAAGATTTGTTCACCTAGACGGGCGGATAATGGTATTTCAGATTGCCTGGTATTGTTTTTCCTGAGAGAAGGCATTTAATATCACCTCAGAAAGCTTAGCGACTGTTTCTCTTAGATTGAAAGCATCCTGTAAATCAACATAAATGCCCACGTATCCTTTTTTCAGATGATGAATGAAATGATGCAGTAAACCTGTTTTACCCAACCTGCGAATGCCGAGCAACAATGTCGGCTGATTGCCTTTGATATTGCGATTAAGGTTTTCCAATTCTTCTTCGCGGTCGCAGAAAGACGAGGGACCGAAATATCCAAAGGTAGGAAATGGAGTGGCAGGTTGATTAAATATTCGCTTCATAATACCAAAGGTATCATACCAAAATGATGTTTATAGAATTCATTCACTGTAACAGAAATCATGATAGCTGCATGACTTGCAAATCTTTGCATGAATAACACCCGGAGGCTGTTTCTTTGCAACAAGCTCTTCAACCTCGTTTATCCATTTTTCCACTGTCGCCTGATCTCCCGGATCCCAGTTGACTTCCTGTCGTTCTCTTAGCCGGGGATACTCCAAAACGGCTGAAGGATGGGTCACTCCGGCCTCGCGAAGCAGATATAAATAGTATTTTACCTGGGCGATGTGAGCCACTTCCACTTTATTCGAATGTTTTACTTCATGAACTATGGCGTTTTTTGCATCATAATAATCGATTTTCCCTCCTGGTAGCACCAGTTCGGTATATTTTTGAGCCCGGTCAGGGTAGGAGAGTTCACCTGTTAGCTTACCTTCGGCTACCTGGTCGGAAGTGTGTTCCATTTGGATGCCATGATGAAAAAGCCATAGTTTCTGTTTGCAGGTGTGGTAGTAAGCGATATGGGTGGCTGTAATCGGCATAATAAAATACAGAACCCTGATTAGGGCCTATTCATATACAGGTATTCATTTTCAATATTTTTAATGATTCGCTTATCCAGGGTCCAAAATTTATACCCTTTATCCAGCAGTGGCTTTATTATACAAGCATCCATCAAGCCAATTCCCCGGTTATGATAATTTTGGTTATTCGCAAAAGTTGCTGATAATATCACAGATCCCTCCATAAAAGGCAGTCGGGGCAGCAAATTCCAGTAATTCAAGATCAGTTTTTTATCTGATGATTTTCTTGCACCGTACAACAATTCTCCGAATATAGGCTCAATGATCGCAATTTTCTTACCCATGAGTAATTCGATGAAATGAGCAGTGATGGATGGATTTTGCTTCAAAAACTCAATCCAGATACTTGTATCAGGTACGATCATGGCGATTATTCAAATCTCTTATTTTTTCAGCATTAAAATCTTCATGAAATTCTATGGGATTGTTTGAAAGCTGTTGATTTAATCGCTCAATTCTTTTCTGATAAAGCCAATCAGATAAGGCACTTTTCAAACTTTCGGTAATATTTTTACCGCCGGTGAATTCCTTTACATCTTGAATAAGATCATCAGGCAAAATGGCTGTAACTTTCATTTTATTATTTTATTTTATCTTATTTATTAATACGATAAAAAGATACGATATGTTCAATCAACATGTTCATTTAACTGGTTTTCGTAAATAATGACCGAGTATATTAAAGAAAACTGTCTTCAATTGAATCTTCAGGTATTGACAAATCAAGACCATAATTATATTTGTAATGTAATGCTGGACTTAAGAAAAACAATTTTTCTCTATCTTCCTTGACATATACATAACCTTCTTTAATACGTCCTGACTTGAGATTATTTTTCACAAGATAGGTGGGACAGTTGACGCCTTTATCATAGATTAGCTTTGATAAGGCTGATGAGTTTTCAAAGTAAGTACTTTCTAGTTCACTTTTTTGAATCACCAATACTGTGGTTTGCCCCGTGATGTCTCTTGTTCGCCAATTACCTGCTTCTTTATCTTCATCAAGTTCATAATCTGGTAGAAAAAGCCAGTTATTTTTAATCATTTTGATTAGTTCATTTGCATTAGTCTGAGCCTTATCCTTTGTTTGAATCCCTTTCTTATATATTTCATTCACTAGAACATTTAAATAACCTGCGTTATACGTTGTCCTTTCTTTTAATATTTCAATTGTTTGGGATAGAAATTCATTTGCTATCCATCTTTTGTTTTTAAAATCTCCATACGGAGCTGGATAGAGGTCCCCATTTCTCATAGGACATAAGACCACGAGTTCGCCAATATTCTTGTTGAATCTTGATAATCTACCGATTCGCTGAACTAGACGATCAATCGGGCAGACTTCTGAGAACATAAGATCTGCACTTATGTTGACACTCATTTCTCCAATCTGAGTTAGAATAGCTACTCCATGGGCATTGCCATTTTCCCAGGCATTTTTACCCATCATTGCCAAAAGGTTCTTTTCCTTTTC
>CAZEQJ010000071.1:0-5106 GCA_964514385.1 uncultured Cytophagales bacterium | reverse complement strand
AGGGTATAAACGCCCTGATCAAGGTCAGCATTAGTTGTATTTGCCGAGATAAAAGGTGAACCTGACACAGGCTTTCCACCATCAAACCACCTGTAGCTGTAGCTGCCTGCCAGGGCTGGTGTGGCAGAAAGTTGTCCATTGGGTAGTGATTCATCACATGATGTTTGCGGTGTAATGTCAATAATTGCTGCTGGGATTACAGTATTGTCAGGCACTGACGTATTCCTTCTTGCTGAAATACACGAGGTGTTCAGGTTAATGGCACTGATCAGGTAGTTGCCAGCGGCGAGATCCTCAAAACGGTTATTCGCTGAATCAGCGATCACTGATGGAGAAGATGGCTGATAAAGATAAAACAAATACTGACTGGTATCCTGTGGATCACCGAACTCAATGACATTTGTGATTTCCAGCGCGCCATCCGGGGCGGTACAATGCTCTTGTCCTTCAATTAAGATGTCTGCTGCAAGAATTACAGGAACAGAAGGAATGCTGTCTACCGTTGCAGTAGAAGTTCTGATACATCCGTTTACATCATCGGTGAGTCTCAAAGTATACGGACCAGGTGCCAGATTGGTAATACTGTCTATGGTTTCAGCCCTTGCCGGTGATGATGTGTTTGGGCCATCGAACCACTCGAATATGTAGGAGGAAGGTGAGCCCGCTGTTGTAGGCTCAGCTCTCACTACGCCGTTATAATTTGTATTACATGAACTGTTATCGGTGATATCAAAATTAGGCTGAGGTCTGACAGCGGTGTAGTTTACGCGTACCTGCTTTAATGCACTTTCACAAAGCCTTGTATCATGTATGGCCTGAATATAATAATCCCCACTATCAAGTCCGGCAAATATACCGGCATTCTGATCTGTTATCAGGGTGATACCATCAGCACCAAAAAGGCGATAGCTGTATTGTGATGTGTCTATGGCTACACTATTTTCCAATACTGAAGCCACTCGTATTTCGCCATTTACCGGGTCACAGAACGACTGCGGTATCAGGTTAACATTGGGATTAGTCAACACCGGAATAGCCGGGTTGTCCACCACATTTACGGTATTGATAGTTGAGCAGTTATTGTCATTGTCAGTGACAAACACAGTGATCTGACCCGGAGCAGCATTTGTGATATTATCAACCCCTGATGCAATTTCAGATGCTGTGGTATCAGCTCCATCATACCATATGAAAGAGTAGCCACTGCCAGCTGGTGAGCCGCCCGTTGTGGGGTTTGATGTTACAGCGCCGTTAGGATTGTTCAGTGTTTCACAGCTAGTGTTGGCAAAAGTGGAAAGGTTGAGTACCGGGTTTGCTGTAAGGTCTTGAATTTCAAAAGAAATTAATGCAGAGCTACATCCGCTGACGATATTTTCTGCGCGAACATAATAATCACCGGCAGCCAGGCCACCAAGGGAAGCTGAGGAATCATTTGGAATAATGGTGGTGCCGTCAGCTTCAAAGTAGGTGAAATAGAAATTACTGGTATCCTGTCCTACACTGTTTTCCAGTACCTCATTAATGATGATCTCTCCATTTACCGGTGTACACAACGTTTGAGGATTAAGCGTAAGTATGGTAGGGCTTAGTACCGGGATCAGTTCATTATCATTTACTGTCGTAGTTTCCGTGATCGTACAATTATTGTCATTGTCGGTGATACTCACGGTATAATCGCCCGGAAGGAGGTCTGTAATGGAGTCCGCTGATCCTATCACATTTGACAGCGCATCCGTCCAGGATAATGTATAACCGGAAGGTGCGGGTGAACCGCCTGTTTCCGGACTTACAAATACAGATCCGTTTCCAGTGGCAGGATCACAAAAAGTATTGGGGGTAGCACCAATATTAGCAACAGGAATTACTGGCACATAATTAATTTGCACGGTTGTCTGGGCTGAAATACACCCAGTATTGATATTTATCGCTTCAACTGTGTAGGATCCGCTATCCAGATTAAAAAGTGATGCAGACGCGGCGCTGTCAATAAGATTTCCACCTGCATCGTACCAATTGAAGACAAAGTTTGAGGTATCCCTGTCTACACTGTTTTCAACGACCGTGTTGATGACAATAGATCCATTTCCAGGGAATGTACAAATGGTTTGCTGGGTGAGGGAAATATCAGATAAGTTCACCGTCGGGATAATAGGATTATTTCCTACCGTTCCGAAATTGTTAGGATTTGAAGCACATCCTGTAGTCTGTCCGATGGCCTTTACTGCATAGTCTCCCGCTGGTAGTCCTGTCAGTGAAGAGGCTGTACTTAGCGTATCTGTACCTGTAAAAATTGTGCCGGTTTGCCAGAAATAGTCAAACAACTCGGCTACCTTATTGGTGGATGCAATTGCAGTCACAGAACCGTTTACAAGAGATGTATCACAGGCTGAGTTATTACCAGCAGATATAGCTACGGATATGGTAGCAGTATCTGCAGCTATCGTAACTATGTTAGGAAATGGTGTGGCACAGCCAAATGTAATATGTTCGGCTATCACGTCATACTCACCAGCACGCAGATTCTGGAATACACTATCCGGGCTTCTGTTGAATATGGTATCATTACCAGAATCTATGACTGTGAAAAGAAAATCAGACAACGGGGCAGGATTGCCGTTACCTTCTATTCCCGTGATCTCAAAACCACCGTTAGGAGGCAGGCAGAATGTTTGGTCTGTAGTGGTAATATCCGAGCCATTAAGTTGTATAATAAAGGGGTCGTTGGTAAGGCTTGTCAGTTGTCTGTCCGTGCATCCGGTTAATGTATCCGTTACAAGAACCCAGTAGGTTCCCTGATCAAGACTGTCAAATGTAGTCAGATCGTAACCTATTACCTGGTCACCGTTTGTGTATTCCGCAGTGTCTAACGCAACATAACCTCCGGTATACCACGTGTAAAACAGGGTAGAGGTAGTAGGTGAGCTGGCATAAACATCCAGTCTTCCGGCTGGTGATGCGGGGTCACAGGAAAAATTTTGCAACGCGACCAGTGAGTCGATCACTAACGCGGGTGGTGCAATTATCTCAGCTACCTGACGGTCAGAGATACAACCTGTTGCATCATCTCTTGCCACTACCGTGTAAAACCCTTCAAGCAATCCACTGTAGGTCGATCCGGTAAAATCGGCCGATGTGGTATCCGGTGTGGTCACATTACCATCAAACCAGAAAAAGGTATAGCCAGCAGTGACACCACTCACATTTGCTGTTAGTTCTCCGTTCGGTGTGATACATGATGTATTGTCATTGGTTTTAATCAGGGTTACCACAGGATTTGCTTCTGGTGAGTTCACCATCGAAATAGTATCTGATGAGGCACATCCGGTGGCTACGTTAGTCACCTGCATGGTGTAAAGACCTGCCCCTATGCTGGCTACAGCTGAAGAATCTGCAATTCTGAAGCCCGGCAATGTATTATTGCCATCAAACCATTCAAATGTATAGGCGCCATTAGTAATTATTCCGCCCTCAGCACTACCGGCTAACACACCATTATCAAACGCCGAAATACAGGAAGTATTTGCAACTGAAACATACAATGAATCTATATTTGGCAGGATGCGATTATCTGTCAGTGTTACTGTTACAGGTGTTGATTCGCATTCTGTACTATCTGTAGTTATTACCAGTGTAATCGTGCCCACATCAAGCGAGTCATAGAGGTCAAAACCGGGGCCGCCACCTTCAAAATCAGGCACAGATTCCACAGTATCACTCAGGTACCAGGAAAATGTATGTCCGGCCACAAAGCCACTGGCCGAGGCTGATACTGAGCCATCCGGCAAAATACAGTCATTGATAGGGGAGGTGCTTTCAATGGCAATGATAGGTCGCTGAATGTCACTTGGCACATCCTGAGTGGCAATACCGCGGCAACCGGTAAGGTCGCTGATGACATCCACTGTGTAACTGGTAGCATCCAGGTTACTAGCGGTTGGCCCTACGCCGATATACGATGAAAGATCGAATACAGTATTACCGATATACCATGTATAGGTATATCCTGCCGTCACACCGTCTACATTGGCGGTAAGCTGACCATTGGGAAGGCCACAGTTTGTTACAGCAGAGTCTACCACAATATTAATGAGGCTGTCATAACTTTCAACACCAAAATTGACATAAACAAGAGCGGTATCAGAGGAGCACATGGCAGCGTCATTTACTGCGTAAACTGTATAGAAGCCTGAATCGAGATTTGAAACAACAGGCCCGGTAAAATCAGGCGTTCCGGTGACAGTGTTACCGATATGCCAGTTAAATGTGTAACCTGTTGTGGTTTCAGATCCTCCTTCCAGCACCCATGCTCTTGCCTGTCCGTTGTTGGGTATGGAATCCACACATTTGATATTATCACGAAGGACCTCGGTAAAGATGCTGTTTGGAAAGGGGATCACATCTGCGCCCTCGACATTATTACCATAATCACATTCGATAATGGTACCATCCAGCGGATCTATGGGGATACTGGAACCAAAATTATTGAGGGCGACAAATAACTCAAAATCATTACCTGTACCATTCACAGTAAGCGAGTAGGTAGCTATACTATCTACCTTCAGGTTATTCAAAAATACTGTTTCTGTATTTAACCTAATAGCGCCCGGAAGCCGCGGATCACCATCAAAGAATGTAACCGGCATATTTCCCGAAACAGCATTACTGCCTATGTTTTCTACTGAGAATGTCACATCAAAGTCAGCATCAGGACATATAGGTTGTGAAATGCTGACTGAACCTGACACCATACCAATATCCGGAGTATTATAAATCGGACATCCATCCTCATCAAGGAAGGGTGCCTGATTCAGGAATGTGTTCAATGCCCGGTTAAAGCCAGGAGTACAGACTCCTACACTGAAGGCTGTAGCATGATCCTGCTGATTCCGGGGAATGGTGAGGTCATCATTGACGTTTACATTAAAGTATGCCGATTGATTCCATAATCTTCTTGCCGGCACCCAGTTTTCACCATCCGATTCATACACTCTGAAATGAGCAAACTGAGCATTATCGAATGGTGTAATGGAAGAACCGTCATCTATAGCACACGAAACGCAAATTTCTGTTTCTCCGTCGGCATCTATATCTGAAACGATAGGATAA
>CAZEQJ010000070.1:0-5511 GCA_964514385.1 uncultured Cytophagales bacterium | reverse complement strand
CGTGGAATCAGATAATATAGCATTCCGAATGTCAGGAATCCATTCCATCCCAATCCGCCAACGTGCACATGGGCTACCACCCAGTCGGTGAAGTGCGAAATGGCATTTACATTCTTCAATGACATCATCGGTCCTTCGAAAGTGGACATACCGTAGCAGGTAACTGCCACTACAAGAAATTTAAGAATGGGATCTTCACGTACCTTATCCCAGGCACCTCTAAGTGTAAGCAATCCGTTGAGCATACCGCCCCATGAGGGTGCAATCAGCATGACAGAAAAGACAACACCAAGCGACTGGGCCCAGTCAGGCAGTGCATTATATAACAGGTGGTGTGGACCAGCCCATATGTAGATAAATATCAACGCCCAGAAATGCACAATGGATAACCGGTAGGAATAGATAGGTCGTCCGGATGCTTTAGGAACAAAATAATACATCAGTCCCAGATAGGGTGTGGTAAGGAAAAAGGCTACTGCATTATGCCCATACCACCATTGTACAAGTGCATCCTGCACTCCGGCATACCATGAATAGCTCTTGAATAATGTAACGGGCAACACTACGGAGTTCACCAGATGCAGCAGAGCTACAGTTACAAAGGTTGCGATATAAAACCAGATGGCGACATAGAGATGTCTTTCCCTTCTTTTCAGAATGGTCATAAACATATTGAAACCAAACACCACCCATATGATGGTAATGGCAATATCAATAGGCCATTCTAGCTCTGCATATTCTTTACCTGTGGTAAGGCCAAGTGGTAAGGTAATAGCCGCTGCCAAGATAATAGCTTGCCAGCCCCAGAAATGTATTTTACTCAGCAGGTCGCTGTACATACGTGTTTTACACAACCGCTGAAGCGAATAATAAACACCGGCAAATATTCCATTACCTACAAAAGCAAAAATCACAGCATTCGTATGCAGTGGTCTCACACGGCCAAATGTGGTGTATTGAAGCCCAAAATTGGCTTCCGGAAAAACAAACTGTATGGCTACAAGCAGCCCTACAGTCATTCCGATCACACCAAATACCGTGGTGGCAATAAGAAAATTACGAACAGTAGTGTTGTCGTAATGAAAAGTGTCCAGTCCTGTTTTTGGATCACTGATGGTTTTTGATGGAGCCACCAGTGTTGAGGCACCATTTTCATTTTCCTGTTTTTCGAACATTGTCATTTGATTTAGGTTCGTCGTCAAAAAGCATTCTTACAGAGGGTGTGTAATCATCATCGAACTGACCATTTTTACTGGCCCACAGAAATGCCAGCAGAAAGCTGAGAGCAAGCAACAGACTAAAAAAGATCAGAATATAAATAACACCCATAATTGTACTTTGCATCAAAAGTAATTTGCCCTTCAAATGTGGTTAATGAGGGATTTCATCAGGGGTGCTGATTTATGTCAACTGGCTTGTTAAACAATCGGGAAGTGTACCAAACGGCAAGGGTAACAAAACCAACAATGGTGACTGAGCTCACCGGCATTAGAATAGCAGAAATTATGGGGGTAAGTCTGCCACTTACAGCAAAAGATATACCCACAATGTTGTATAGAAAAGATAAAGCGAAAGCAATATATATAACGAAAAAAACCTTGTGTGAGAATGTCATGACTGCCGGAAGCATCCCAAGCTTTTCACCTTGCACAATGCCATCACAGGCCGGAGAAAACTGATGGATATCTTCTGTTACCGCCAGTCCGACCTTTGCTTTACTAAGTGCTCCGGCATCGTTTAGCCCATCTCCAACCATCATGACCGAGGTATCGAGCTGCTCAACAAAATCCAGCTTATCTTTAGGTTTTTGTTGAAACTTCACTTCCTTAAAATATGGAGAAAGCCTGTCCTTTTCGGCATCATTGTCCCCCGACAGGCAAAAAAGCTCATAGTTGTCCAGTCTTTTGAGCATGTCAAAAGCATCTTCCCTGTATTGTGCCGGGATATGGAAGACGCCGGTTTTGTTATCTGTCTTTATAAATACCTGAGATACAGAAGACTGATCCGGTACCGGCAAGCCGACCATGGATGCTGAACCGATTTTTACTGGTATTCCTGCAGCCTCTGCTTCAATTCCTTTACCTACATTTTCCCGGAAAATGGTAAGCGGTACCTTTTCCATTTCCGGCAGACTGTAATACAGTAACCGGCTTAATGGATGGGCAGAGTTACCCAGCACGGACTTCAGTATAGCTTTTTCTTTTAATGTTAAAGGCTCGCCCTCGTATCGGATCTCGTTGGCATTTTTGGTCAATGTGCCCGTTTTATCAAATATTATTGCCTTGATCTGCACCAGACGCTCAATCACTGCGGCATCTTTGAGGAAATAGCCATTCTTACCTAAAACCCTTGTTCCATGCCCCAATGCAAACGGCACTACCAGCGCCAGGGCGCACGGACAGGCTACAATCAGTACGGCAGTTACCGTCTGCCATATCTGAGCGGGATCAATAAAATACCATGCAACGGCTGTAGTTAATGCAATAGCCATAATAGCCAGTGTAAAATACTGGCTAACGCGATCCACTATGGAATGCATTTTGGAATCATTGGATGTGCTGTCCTTATTCCAGATTGCTGTCAGGTCACTGGCATCGATGTTTTTATCAATCATCATCGTGATTTCAGCACCTTTTTGCCTGCCTCCTGCATATAACATACTTCCTATCTTGCTGGTAACGGGCAGTGACTCTCCCGTAACGAAACTGTAATCAATCTCGGCATTGCCTTCCAGCAGTTTTCCATCAGCAGGAATTAGCTCGTCGTTATGGATTTGGATAATGTCTCCCTTCTGTAATTCACGTAATGGTTGCTGCACTTCATTACCCTCTGGCGTGATGAGGGTAACTGATACGGGAAAATAAGCTGAAAAATCACGATCAAAGGTTAATGCCTGGTAGGATTTACCCTGATACCATTTCCCTATAAGCAAGAAAAAAACAAGCCCTGTGAGTGAATCGATATATCCCGGACCCGTGAGTGTAACGATTTCATAGGCACTTCTGGAAAAAAGCGTTATCATTCCCAGTGCTATCGGCAGATCGATATTGAGGCGTCCAAAAGTAAGACCTTTCCAGGCATTGATGAGATAGTTTCTACCTGCATAAAACATAGCGGGTACGGCCAGAACCAGATTGATCCAGCCAAAAAGTATCTTGAAATTGTCTGTTAAAAGAAGGTCCTTATCCAGATATTCAGGCATACTCATCAGCATCACATTACCAAAGCAGAATCCGGCCACGGCGATTTGAGTGCCAATATTATTCGATTTTGTTCTTTTCCTGGTCTTATCCAGGTGTTGAAGCGAAATGTCGGGCGGATAGCCAAGCTGAGAAAGCAATACAGCGATTTCCTTCAATGAAATATCCTGATGAAGATATGTGATCGTAATCTCTTTTTTGACAAAATGAACTTCTGCTTTTATGATATGCTCATTCAGTTTATTGAGGTGTTCCAGAAGGTAAATGCAATAGCTGCAATGAATACCCGGAAGGCTGAATTTGATGATGGCGTGGCTCTCGTTGCGGAATTTCAGAAGCTGCTGCTGGATATCTTCATGGTCCAGGAAAGCATATTTTCGCGTGGCCTTCAGGAAGGAAACAGACTCATTTTGCAATGATGTTTCACGGTAGTAATTCCCCAAATCACTGTTGGAAAGAAGTTCATTTACAGCTTTGCATCCGTAGCAGCAAAACACATGTTCCTCATGGGTGATGGTGTCATCACATGGTGTTCCACAATGATGACATGAAAGTTCGGTGGCTACCTCAGACATAATGCAATGTTAGGTGATTACCGTAGCAGTCCGATATGATATACATCAGCCTGTAAAAGAATTTATGTTAATGGGTATCCACATCTGCGGCAATATACTGCATCGCCGTGATGTCCTTCACAGCCACAGTTTCGGCATGACTTATTCAGTTTTTTATTACCAGACTGCAGGGAAACCATTTCGCCTGAAACGATACCTGTTGGAATCGCTATAATTCCATACCCAAGTACCATAATGATGGTTGAGAGAAACTGACCCAGGGGCGTTTGTGGTGCAATATCACCATAGCCCACTGTCGTGAGCGTCACGACCGCCCAATATACACTTTTGGGTATGCTGGTAAATCCATTTTGTCCGCCTTCCACCACGTACATCAGGGACCCCAGCATCACCACGATTATAAAAACACCGCCTATAAACACGATGATTTTGGCGCGGCTGGCTTTTAAGGCTCGCATCAATGTAGAGGCCTCTCCCATAAACCGCACCATTTTAAGTATTCTGAATATGCGCAACAGCCGTATACTTCGTATAACAAGGAAATATTGGGAGCCGGCGACAAGTAAACTGATATAAGTTGGCAAGACCGAAAGCAGGTCAATAATACCATAAAAGCTGAAAATATATTTCCCTGGTCTGCGAATCACCCATATACGTAAAAGATATTCTATGCTGAATAATATGGTGAAAACCCACTCTATTTTAGTAAGCAATATCCCATAGCGGGCGTGTATGCTACTGATCGATTCCAGCATGACTGCCAGTATGCTCAACAAGATGGCGACCAGGAGGAATACATCGAACATTCGACCCCAGAAGGTATCGGCTTCAAAAATAATGATGTAAACCTTTTCCCGGATTTTTTTCATCTAAAAACGCTTTGTTGCAATATGAATTAAGTCAAAAACGAAAATATATCGAAATATTTGTAACACTAAGTGTTAACAAGGGTTACGTTTAGAAGAAAACAAAGCAAAACCTAAATTTTATGAAGAATCTTTTAAGTATCGTTGCATTATTAGCTATCCTTTACGGATGCGGAAATGCTGAAAACTCCTCATCATCAGAAGAAGAGGATACGCAAATGGAAAACACCATGGAAGAAGAAACCATGGGTGATGACATGTCCGGCGAAGAAGAAATGTCTGACATTATAGTGCTCGCCTCAGAAACAGAGTCACTTTCTACTTTAGTAAGTGCAGTAAAAGCTGCTGAATTAGTAGAAACACTTCAGGGTGAAGGTCCTTTCACCGTATTTGCACCTACCAATGCTGCATTCGAAGCATTGGATGAAGGTGTATTGGAGGATCTGCTTAAGCCTGAGAACAAAGAAAAGCTGGCAGCAATCCTTACCTACCATGTAGTAGCAGGTGAGGTAATGTCTACAGATCTTTCTGACGGAATGGAAGCAGAAACTGTAAATGGACAAACTATCACCATCTCAACTACAGAAGGTGTGAAAATAAATGATGCCAATGTGACGGCGGCAGATGTTAAGGCATCTAACGGTGTGGTTCACATCATAGACAAAGTGATTTTACCAGAAATGGAGTAAGAATCAGATTATTTTATAATTCATAAAAAAGCCCTCCTTGTATTAAGGAGGGCTTTTTTTCTATCCAAGGTTTATATCCTTGCTTTGAAATGGCTGATTATAAATGCGACTACCGGATGCCTTATAAATAGGATTGGCTACTGCACCCCCTGCAGGTAGTAAGGCAGGCTCTCCAAGTCCT
>CAZEQJ010000069.1:0-6035 GCA_964514385.1 uncultured Cytophagales bacterium | reverse complement strand
CGAAACCCGGCTTTTTTCAAGCTGAAGCCGGTATTTATTGATAAATGCCGGCATTTCAGGGTGTGGCTCATTACCGTGGATGGCGGTTCCTAGTAAGATCATATCATATTTTCCAAGGTCAACAGGGTCGGTCGCCCTTACCATGTCTGTTTCGATATGGTGCTGCTTTAAAAAATGCCGGATATAACTGGAAATTTCCCGTGTAGATCCATCAAAAGAGGCATATACAATAAGGGCTTTCTTGTTTACAGCTGACGTTTTCATGGCATAAAAAATCTGGTATCTATAGTTATATACGAAAAAGCCGCTAGAACTGATACCCCAGTGAAAATGCCGGAGCGGGTAAGGTAGGCCAACTCACCATCAGATTTATACCTCCGCGGAAAAACAAACCGCTCTCCCAGCTGTACCGATACATGAGCGGAAACATAAAAGCAGGCACATCATAAAACCATACCTGATCGGAATCATTGTAATCTGACTCGAAATGCTCTGCCCGAAATATAAAACCTATCCCGGCTTCGAGATGATGCCTGCCTCCGGGAAAAAATTGCCGCGTGGCGGTAATGGGAATCGAAAACATATAGGACTGCGGTGATTCGTACTCAGGAATGACGCCTACCCTGATATGACGTACCTTACTGCCCTGAAAGGTTAGCTCGTAATTCAGTGAAAAAAAGCTTTCGTGAAAATCGTGGCGCACCAGATAGGTCTCTGCATAAAGCCCATGATGCACCTGTGCCAGCCCGAAAGTAGCCGTAAACAACAACACAAAAAATATCGGTTTCATCTTATTATCATTTTAAACTCAACTTGTTATTGTCCCTGTTAATATATACGAGAAAGAAGGCAAATCCTTTGCGAAGATGTAGTATTCTGAACAAGAGACGAACAAATACGACAGGTTTGAGTACTATAGAGAAAAACCGGAATGGAACCAAAGTCGGCAGGTAAAATATTAATAGCGCTGGGCATCTTGCTACTCGTGGCAGGATTATATCTTTTCCTGTCCAATAAATGGCCCGGGTTGCGTCGCATGCCCGGTGATATCTTCATTCGACGTGAAAATTTTACCTTTTACTTTCCCCTGGGATGGAGCATCCTGCTGTCTGTCTTGCTCACATTACTCCTTTGGATACTCCGAATGCGCCAGTAACATAAAACTTACTTGAGTTAATCCTGAATTTTTGCTTGATTGAAATAAAAAAATTCATGCACAGATATATTTCTATCCTCTTCTTGTTTTCTGCCCTTCAAGT
Source organism: uncultured Cytophagales bacterium (assembly GCA_964514385.1). GTDB lineage: Bacteria > Bacteroidota > Bacteroidia > Cytophagales > Cyclobacteriaceae > CAZEQJ01. The sequence continues at coordinate 4,776 of CAZEQJ010000069.1, read as the reverse complement.
TATGGGCCAGTCGGGTCTCGGACCTGTTTTCAAAGATGGTGAAGCGCAGGTCGTGCCTTCATTTGAAAATCCCGACGACTGGATAAGGGAGGAGTTATGGGTTGAAACCGATTTTGACTCTGATGGTGATGGTAAAAATGACCGTGTACATGTAGCCGTGACACGCCCCAGACAGACGGAAGACGGCCTGAAGCTGCCTGTCGTATATGAATCCAGTCCGTATTATGCCGGCACTGCAGGAAATGCCGAGGGGTTATTCTGGAATGTAAGGCATGAATTGGGTGAACCTTCGCCTACACCACGTAATCATGCCTCTGTGCGCACCCGTAATACCAGTCCGGTGATATCAAACAGTCAGATCAACCAGTGGGTACCAAGGGGATATATCGTGGTGCATTCGGAATCACCCGGAACAGGGCTTTCCGATGGTGCACCTACCGTGGGTGGTGATAACGAATCGCTTGCCCCGAAGGCAGTAATCGAGTGGCTCACAGGTAAAAGAAAGGGTTACACTACGCGAGACGGCAATAAGCAGGTAAAAGCCTACTGGTCGACAGGTAAGGTAGGCATGACAGGTACTTCCTACAATGGTACATTGCCGCTGGCGGCAGCGACAACGGGTGTGGAGGGCCTGGAAGCGATAATTCCTGTAGCCCCCAATACATCATATTATCATTATTACAGGTCAAACGGTCTGGTGAGGTCACCGGGCGGCTACCTTGGCGAAGACATCGATGTGTTGTACGATTTTATCAACAGCGGAAAACCAGAAAACCGCGAAAGGAACAACCGTTTGGTACGGGATACCGAGATGGCGGAGGGCATGGACCGCATTACGGGTGATTACAATACATTCTGGAAAAGCAGAGATTATGTACATGACATGGGCCCGATGAAAGCTGCCTTGCTGATGTCGCATGGCTTTAACGACTGGAATGTAATGCCCGAACACAGCTACCGCATCATCAAAAAAGCAAAAGAGATGGGACTGCCGGTGATGATCTACTATCATCAGGATGGACATGGCGGCCCGCCACCCATGCGCATTATGAACCGATGGTTTACACGATATCTTCATGGTATAGACAATGGTGTCGAGGATGACCCGAGAGCGTGGATCGTGCGTGAGGATGACCCCCGGGATGAGCCTACACCCTATCCGGACTATCCACACCCTGATGCAGAAATGGTAGCGCTGCACCTGCTGCCCGGAGCACCCGGCTCTGGCGGCCTAAGTACTGAACGTGGTGCACAGGTCACCGAGACGCTTACAGATAATTTCTCCTTTGCGGGTGCTGCATTGGCTCAGGCAGAATATACCGAACACCGCCTGATGTATCTCAGTCCGGTACTTCAGGAAGATCTGCATATTTCGGGCGAGCCGGAGATCACAGTCACGATGGCGAGCAGTAAGCCGGCGGCCAATCTTTCGGTATGGCTGGTATCCCTGCCCTGGGAGGAGGGGCGCAGGAGCCAGATCACGGATAACACCATCACACGGGGATGGGCAGACCCACAGAACCATGCGTCGATCAGTGAAAGTGAGCCACTCGAGCCGGGCACCTTCTATGAAATTACGTTTACGCTGCAGCCCGATGATCAGGTGATACCGGCAGGACAGCAGATCGGGTTGATGATCTTCTCCAGCGACAAGGAATTTACCCTGCATCCTGATCCCGGGACACAGCTGACTGTGGATCTTGAAAAAACACAATTGATGTTGCCTGTGGTAGGAGGTAAAGACACCTACAACACGGCTACAGGCAACTGATAGCACTGCGGACAGGGTCATATAGTTACCAGAAACAGGTAATATGTAAAGTTTTTCATATTATGTTACCTTTGCCCTCATGCGAAACAGGCTGACACAGGTACTGCTATTGGTTGCGGTTTTGACCGGTTACAGCCAGGAAGTAGAGCGGGAAAATCTGATCTGGCTCCAGTATTATGGTAAGGCACGGGTAAGCGGGAACTGGCATCTGCTGGCGGATGGCGGATTTCGATGGAGCGGATTATTTGAAACGGCATCGCAGCATATAGTGAGGCTGGGCGCAGGATATGACCTGAATGAACGGTGGAGTGTTGCTGCCGGTGGTGCAAATCTTGGCTTCTATAACGACACCGGCTTACAGCGCCTGGAATGGCGCACGTATCAGGATTTCAACCACCGTATGCCGCTGGGCAGTGTGAAGTTAAGTCAGCGGTTACGCGTAGAGCAGCGGTTTTTTTACAGGAGAAGTCAGGGCAATACCGTGTTTGACACCCGCAATGTAAGATTTCGCTATCTGATCATGGCCGGAATACCAGTTTGGCGTGCGGTGAAGGATGGTGGTATATCGTTGATTTTCAATGTTGGTAACGAGGTATTCTTTAATGCCGGCTGGGACATTGTGTATAACAGTTTTGACCAGAACAGGGTATTGCTAAGTCCCACATTGCGGTGGAGTGAGGGGCTGAGTACGTCGCTGACATGGAATATACTGTATGGCGCCCGCAACCAGCCCGACACCTATTACTACAACAATATAATCTGGATACAGATCAGGCACAGGATAACCGACTGATAAATAGCGAGTTAAATTTTTCTCGCAGGTATTTTTTATTATTATTCAGGCTAAATATACCTAAAGCAAGGTATTTAATACTGCTACTAATACCCCTACCTTAGATTATCAAAGATTACTATTAGTATTAACGAATTATTTATACACATATTTTGAACAAAAAATGACATAGTGGATATATCGTCAATAACGATATATCCGTGTTGGTGAGCATACAGAGAAAGATTATTAACCATTAAATAGAAATATTATGAAATTCAATCAACTCATTTCTGTAACTGTAATGATGCTGACTATTACAGCATGCACTCAAAATTCAATTGACCAACAGGCAGAAGCAGAGAAGTTAATGGAACTGTCTAGATCTTGGGCTAAATCAGTTAAAGATAAGGACATTGAAAAGATGTTGTCCTACTGGGCGGACGATGCAATTGTAATGTCACCTAATGAACCTTCTGTAGTTGGAATTGAAGCATTGCGAGGGATGGTTGAACGCTCAATGAAAATCCCAGGATTCGAAATCAATTGGGAACCCCAAGAAGCCTATGTATCGAAAAGCGGAGATTTGGGATATGTTATTATAAAAAATTACATGACCATGCCTGTAGACACCTTAGGAAATACCCGAACTATTTTTAATAAAGGGGTTGAAATCTGGAAAAAACAAGAAAATGGAACTTGGAAGAATGTTATAGATATTTCCAACTCCGACCCTTCAATAAAATCGATTGAATAATGTACGCTCACCAACAACGCATATAGCTTATGGCGTGTGAGCAGCTAACAGCAAGGTTATCGCTTCGTATCCAGCTTTGGTTTCGGAGGTCAGGATAGTGCTTCGAAACCGCCACAAGCCATATGCAAACCGTGAGCGATAATTAAGAATTCACCAATCTAACAAATAAAGAACATGAAAAAACAAACCAACTTCTTAATGATTGCCTTAGCAGCAATCTTGGTACTCCTTAACTCTTGTGTTTCATTAAAGCAAGTCAATGAACTATCGGAATCAAGTTTAGAAAGCGTTAAGAAGTATGAGAGTTTAGCTCTTGACTTTGAAAAAGCATGCCTAGAACACTGTAGGATTGATAAACTAAACAAATTAGAAATTAAATTGACTTTGAGAACTGTGATTGCTCAAGTAGTAGCAAAGCCGATAGTGTAACTTTAATAATTTTTAATGCAGTGAAAAATTATTTTGATGGATTATCTAAATTATCAAATAATGAACTAACTGCTTATAAGTTAGATGAACTTACCACCGCATTAACAGAGAATGATTTTGGAGATATTAAGATTGATAATGAGCAGGTAGAATCATATTCCAAGATAAGTAAAGTTCTTCTGCGAGCCTTTACTGATGAATGCAGAAAAAAGAAAATATCAATCTACGTTAAGGACGCTCAAGATCCAATGATGGTGCTGTTAGACGCTCTGAATGAAAATCTAAGTGAAAATTTGATAGGTAAAGTAAAAACACTGCGAGGGAAGTTAAAAAGCTATTACTTCGATATTAAAAACGATAAATCAGTATCTGAGATTGATAAGAAAAATGCTCTGCTTGAATATTCGAAGCAACTAGAAATAATAAAACTTTGGGAAGACGAAATCGCATCCTATTCCAAAGTAATAATCAAGATAAAAGAAGGACATTCTGAACTAGCCAAAAATATTGACAAAATTAAAGAAGACGAGGTGAGAGCTATTTTATCTCAATATGCTAGTGATATTGAAGCGATTAAATCTGAAATCAATAAACTTAAATAAACAGAATCATGCCAAATTTAACATCACAACAAGCAAACAAGTTAGCAAATAACTTCTTGGCACTTGCTCAAGCTGTTGGGGAATACAGATATACTCACTACTCTGATTTAAGTCCTGAGGAGAATCAGCAATTAAAGAATTATCATTGGTCTATACTTAATTGTTCAGATGATCTATTTACGTTATCGGCCAACCTAATTATAGAAGATGTAGATACATCTCTTAATTCTATTTCTGAAATTACCAATCAAATCAAAGGAACATATCAGGATTTGGAGAATGTCCAAAAGGCTATCAATGTGGCTACCTCAGTGGTAACACTTGGAGCTGCAATAGTCAGCAAAAATCCGCAAGCCATAGCTGACTCAATATCAGGGTTAGTAGAAACTATGTAGTACTCCCTATTTGTAAGACCACTGGTTAGCTATTCTTAATTGTTTTCATG
>CAZEQJ010000068.1:0-6166 GCA_964514385.1 uncultured Cytophagales bacterium | reverse complement strand
ATACAATAGTAATACCTATAATTATAAATCGGTCAACGCTATTCAGGCATAGACTGTCGATGAGCTACAAGACTATAGCTTCAAACTTCCAACTCTCACCTCCTTTTACTATATTCAGCCACAATTTTTCACCAACATAAATCACAGCTATGAAAAATCTTATTGCCCCATTAGCCATATTATTCTTGTATGCATGTGCACCACAGGAAGAAAAAACAACAATGCCATCCTATACCGTCGATCAGTTTTTTGACAATATCAGCATCAGCGGAGGCTCCTTTTCTCCGGATGAAACGAAAATACTGGTCAGCAGCAATGAGACTGGCATCTTCAATGTATTTGAAATCGATCTCGCCACAGGAGAAAAGACACAGCTCACCAACTCCGACGAGGAGTCCTATTTTGCAGATGCCTATTTCCCCAACAGCAACCGATTTATCTTTTCTTTCGATGAAGGGGGAAATGAAAACTATACGGTTCATATGATGAATACCAACGGCCAGTCTAAAAACCTGACACCGGGAGAAGGAGCACGCAATGCATTTCTCGGCTGGAGCCGTGATAAGGAAAATATGTACCTGATGTCCAATAAGCGTGATCCCCGTTTTATGGATGTATATAAAATGGCGATTTCCGAACTTGACAAGGAAACCCCCATCGGGGAGATGATGTACCAGAACAACGACGGACTGAATGCAGCAGCTATATCGGCGAATGAGCGCTATTACGTGTTGTCTGAGAATATCTCAAACGCTAAAAACAAGCTGTACCTGGTAAATAATGAAACGGGTGAGCGTACAGATATCACGCCCTATGAAGGTGATGCCACCTACAGTCCGCAGTATTTCAGCCTCGACAACCAGTACCTCTACTATACCACTAACGAGGAATCGGATTTCAGCCACCTGGCACGACGCAACATCGAAACCGGCGAGGTTGAGAAGGTATTTGAAACGGACTGGGATGTACAGTATGCCTACGTGTCGTGGAATGAAAAATACCGGGTGATCGGCATCAACGAGGATGCAAAGACCACGGTCATCATCACCAACCAGGAAACGGGCGAAGAAGTGTCCCTGCCCGAAATTCCCGATGGCAGCATTTCCGGTGTTAATATTTCAGAGAGTGAAACAAAGGCTCTGCTTACGGTATCCACATCGTCAGCACCCAGTGACAAATACCTTTATGATTTTGAAACCGGCGACCTGAAAAGGCTTACCAATACGCTTAATCCTGAAATCAATGCGGAACATCTCGTAGAGGGTAAGGTAGTACGGTATCCCAGTTTTGACGGGCTCGAAATACCCGCCATCTATTACCAGCCGAAGCAGGCGTCGGCCTCAAACAAAGTACCGGCGTTGGTATTGGTACATGGCGGTCCCGGCGGCCAATCGCGTTTAGGGTTTAACCCCATGGTGCAGTACTATGTCAACCATGGCTATGCGGTGATAGCGGTAAACAACCGTGGCAGCAGCGGCTATGGCAAGGAATTTTTCCATATGGACGATAAAAACCACGGCGATAAGGACCTGAAAGATTGTATTGCCGCCAAGGACTTTCTCATCGGCACGGGTGTGGTAGATCCGGATAAGATCGGCATCATGGGAGGGTCGTATGGGGGCTACATGGTGATGGCAGCGCTGGCCTTTGCACCGGAAGAGTTTGAGGTAGGTGTCAACATTTTTGGAGTAACCAACTGGCTGCGTACACTGAAGTCGATACCACCCTACTGGGAGGCACAGCGCAAGGCACTTTATGATGAGCTGGGCGATCCGTTTACCGAAGACAGCGTGAGACTCTATGAGATTTCGCCCCTCTTCCATGCCGCTAACGTCACCAAACCCCTGATGGTATTGCAGGGCGCTAACGACGTACGGGTACTGCAGGTGGAGTCTGATGAAATCGTGGCAGGCGTCCGTGCTAATGGCGTACCGGTAGAATATATGATTTTTGAAGACGAAGGCCACGGCTTTCTGAAAAAAGAAAACCAGCTGGAAGGGTACGGCAAGGTAAAGGATTTCCTGGATGAGCACCTGAAGGGTACGGATGAGTAGGTAATGGTCCATAGTCTGTGGTCCTTACGGCCATGGACTATGGGCTACTAAATAACGATTGTATTATGCTTACATTCTTCAGATGTATCCGGAAAGCATTGTTTACCCATAACAAGGTATCCACATACCTCCTTTATGCCGTTGGTGAGATCACGCTTGTAGTCATTGGCGCTTTTCTGGAAAAATATCTTGAGGAAAAATAATATAGTTTTTTCTAATGCATGTAGCTTGTTATTTCAGCATTAAGAAATGATCCATTACTACGTTTAAAGTACAAATCTCAATTACAGTTTTTGCTATCACACCAATTTGTAGGTTTGTAACTGCTTTTTTATAGCTAAATTACCACGTACATTTCTCTTTGATATTATGGCTCACGCACAAGAAGGGTTTCTGGGTGAAATCCGAATGTTTGCAGGTAATTTTGCTCCACTTGGATGGGCATTCTGCGAAGGACAAATACTTTCCATAGCACAAAACACCGCTTTATTTGCAATCATCGGTGCCCGGTATGGTGGCGACGGACGAGTGAACTTTGCTTTACCAGACCTAAAAATACATGAAGAAACGCCTGTACGGTATATTATTTGTGTGCAGGGACTCTTTCCGACCAGGGATTAGTTTACCATTACCCATCTATTGCCAGCTAAATCTCACTATTATAGTTTTGGTTTTGTGGTAGAGTCTTTTGTAGTCTGAAATGATACTATGAGAAGAATTGGTATAATTAGTATGTTAATAACCTCCGTCGTTCTCGGTCAGTCGCTGAAACAGGAGAAAATGCAGCAGCTTGATTACCTCGTTGGAGAGTGGATCGGCACATCCTCATTATTTGAAAATGGAGTACGTGTAGATGAAATACCCGCTTTCGAAAGCATATGCTATGATCTTAATGGGAGTATTCTGGTGATCCGGCTAAACTCGGTAAGGCTCAATCTACACACGGTGATCTACTATGACGAGGAAGCTGGTGTATTTCAATACAATGCCTTTTCTGAGAATGGAGGCCGGACACACCCAGCCAGATTCATGGATGGCCGCCTGATTGTCGAGCCAAATGAAACAAAACGCTTTGTTTTTGAGCCCCATGGAGAAAATGGATTCCGGGAATACGGCGAAGAATTAATCAACGGTAAATGGGTGAAATATTTTGAGGATATATTTAGCGATACCCGCTAAGTTTTCAGATGCAGTACCTTCAATATTATATGTCTGGCCTTTACTATTTTATTTACCCGGCTTACCGCCGTTGCCATTCATAATCCCGGTGGTATCATGGTAAAGTCTTGCATTCATTTCCCGTATCACCTCGTCGAGTTCGATGCTCGTTTCTTTGATTTTCTCCACCAGCAGGTCTTTAGAAATCATATTTTTTTCTGACAGGCCGGTAAGGCCCAGCAAACGTGCCAGCGGTCCACGAAGTTTATGGCTGGTAAGATAGGCGTATTCTGAGAAGCTCTGCAACATCTGATATTGCCGTTCTTCAAGTTGCTTGCGGTCGTTCACCTCATAACCCAGCATCAGGTAGCGGTATACTTCACTTCGCCGGTCATACACCGGGGTGATCGCTATGTCCATCCAAAACACCTCACCAGATTTGTTCCTGAATCGGATATCTGACCGGAAGGTCTCTCCCTTTTCGATGCGGTTTCTCAGATATTGCCGTTGCTCGGCCGTATACAGGTCTGATTCCAGCATATCGATCGACTGCCCCTCCAGTTCTTCGGTATTATAGCCTGTCATCCGTTGGAAGGCTGCATTTACCTCTATGATGTCGCCCTGCTGATCCATTACGCATAGCCCCGCTACATGATCCAGAGCAGATACCAGGTTGGTATAATCAGCTTCAGCTTCCAGGCGGTCGTTGATGTCAACAGGGCACATGATATAACGACTTTTCCCTCTAAACTGAATACTGCGAGAAAATACATGGACATAAAATTTACGCCCTCTGCTGTCCCTGTGCAGCCATACGCCATTATCTTTTTTTCCGTCAGGAAAGCGCCTCAGGTATTGACTAAGCCGCTCATGCTCGGACTCCGGGCGTAGATCATACATCGTCAACTGATTAAGTTCCCCGATGCTGTACCCATAAAGCTGACTGGCCGCCTCGTTGGCAGCATGTATCTTTTTACTTCCAAAATCAGCCACAATCAGGGGCAGAGGAGAGAAATTGAATAATTCAGAATACATATCGTTGTAAACTGACTTCGAACGGGTATGTCTGCGGATCATGAAATAAAGCAGTTAGGCGGTCAGCACCATTTAGAAATAGCCTGTGTATTTTTCAAGCATCTCTGTCGTTTCAAGATTCATCCCTTTCTCCCTGGCATAGGAAAACAGCATGCTGTCACTCAAAAAAATCCACAATATGCTCAATGTCAGGTATATCAAACTGATAAAAAGTGGTGCGTTGCTAAAAATCTTTTTCATACCTACCCTCCGACGGATTGAATATAACATTAATCTGGAAGTATGACAATTCAGCCTTTACAATGGCCATCTTCACAGTTTGGTTATAATCTTATTAAATAACCTATATCAGAATTTACTTCTGTTAATGAATTAATAATATTTTAAGATCAGAATAAATTATCTGTAAATCTCAATTTAAGTTCATAAAATATGTAACAAAAGCGTGTCATATCCTTTTATGTAAGAGTACGAATAAATTTAAATCTGAATGACACTAGTAGGTAAAAAGTTTCCAAGTATTGAGGTAAACGCCATGAATGAGCTTGGCGACACCATTAAAATTGATGTCGTAAAAGAGGCGACAGATAATAACAAAAAAGTATTGCTTTTCTGGTATCCCAAAGACTTCACTTTTGTATGTCCTACGGAGCTTCACGCTTTTCAGGAGGCATTAAGCGAGTTTGAAAAGCGTAACACCATTGTCATAGGTGCATCCTGCGATACGCCAGAGGTTCATTTTGCCTGGTTAAACACTTCCAAAGACGATGGAGGTATTGAAGGAGTTACCTACAACCTATTGGCTGATAGCAACCGAAATCTTGCCAACGCCCTTGGCATACTCGATATCATGGGTGTGAAGTACGATGAGGAGCAAAACCTGGAGCTGGTAGAAGGCGATAACGTAACCTTTCGCGCGACTTACCTTATCGACGAGCAGGGTGAAGTGTTTCACGAAGGCATCAACCATATGCCACTCGGCCGGAATGTTAAAGAATACCTCCGCCTGATTGACGCATATACACATGTGCAGGAAAAAGGTGAGGTATGTCCTGCAAACTGGGAAGAAGGTAAAGAAGCCATGAATGCAGACAGAGAAGGTGTTAAGAAATATCTAAGTAACGTAAACTGATTATGGTAACAGAGTTGACAGAAGATAACCTGCAGGAGCTGATAGCTTCAAACAACAATACTGTTGTGCAATATTCCGCCAGCTGGTGCGGCAACTGCAGAATGATGAAGCCAAAAATGAAAAAGCTGGCTGCCGAGTATCCTGATATCACATTTATCATTGCTGATGCAGAAAAGTTTCCAAACTCAAGGAAGCTCGCAAAAGTAGACAATCTGCCCACTTTTGCATCCTTCAGCAAGAATGAGCTGGTCAATCAGGTGCAGACCAATAAATTTGAGGTGTTAAAGGATTTTGTACATGAAACTACCCATAATTAAGCACCTTACTGATTTTATCGAAGAGCGGGATGCCGATTTTGTGGAGGAGACGATAGAGACATTGGAGTCTCTGGCAGAAGCACCCTTGAAAGATGAGGAGCTGGATGTAATCGGCGAGCTGCTTTCCAATTTATACGGAGCACTGGAGGTGCATCGCGATATTAAAGCCGGTACGCCTAAAAAAGAGGCACTCAACGGTTTTATGACCCGTGTACTTGGCTCCATTGATAAGTGATTTTAATTACAGGTTTACCTGAAGGCCGGAATTAATTCTTCCGGCCTTTTTTTATGTTCTGCATTCTGGTCATATACCCCAATTATGGTATTTTAATCGATGGCCGTAAAGAATTCCTCGAATAAAATGCATTTAAACAAGTAAAATCAGCATATTTGATAATGACCTGATATTAACCAAAATTTCTAAAAAAATGATGAAGTATGTAATTAGCTTAATGGTATTCATCATGATG
>CAZEQJ010000067.1:0-6796 GCA_964514385.1 uncultured Cytophagales bacterium | reverse complement strand
CAAAGCCTCAGGTTTTTATCTGAGGCTTTTTTTATAGCTTCCTCCTGAAAGACATCTTTAATTGGTGATCCAAAACGGGATTTCTGCATAATCTACCATTGTAGCTTCAGTTTCATCCTCCTTGATAGTGTATTTTTTAATTGAAATCACATTTTTTCCCGCAGGCAGGTGCTCAGTAGGTATAATTGCCGCCAGACCCTTTTGATTTTTCGCCGGATGCTGGTAAAAGAACTGGTCAACCTTATTATACACTGAATCATTGATTGAAATTTCAAATAAACTGCTCAGGCAAATGTAGAGGCTATCCAAATTTTCGTTTTCATAGCTTCTTCCTGTTATCATTAAGCTCAGACTATCCCGCCTGACATCTATGGTCCAGTTAAGTCCATTATTTTTAGCGGTCCGGAAGTTGGGACATAAAGCCCTGATTTCCCGGTTATGATTCGGGTTGTACCGTAAGAAAAGTGTGATATAGTCATCTCCCACTATTTTAGATGAAATACTTGCCGTTTGGATATAGTCTTTTTCAGGCCTTAAATCATCATAGTGATTATTTATTAACACCAGCTCACCCGTGTTTTCAGGGTAATATTGGTATTGGTCAAAGTCAACAATCGTAAATAACAAAACAAATAGTATCGTTGCTGTCACCACCAGCCTTATCCTTCTTTTCGAAAACTTCGAAATCAGATAATAATAAATACTCCTGCTGATAAAAGAGAGGGTAATTGTTCCGTAAAACCGGTATATAATATAAAACCAACGGCTGGTCACCTTCCATTTTTTAAAAAATCCTAACGTGATGTAATCGATCACATATATGATCGATGTGATAAGCAGAATGAAGGTCATCAAAATGGATATAATTGAAATTACAGGCCCATTTGTGATGTTTATGACCGACAGGATAATAAATGTATAACCTCCGAGAAACAGAAGATATAGCCCAAAAGATATCAACATCGAAATCACCAAAAACGCCAGAGAAAATATTACACTGGAGATGTCATCCAGGAGAACAATGAGCGCATCAAAGCTCATGATGCGCTTTTGAAGCTTTCTCGTAAAAAATTCGCTGTATTTTAGCTGATCATAATCCACATTCTGCTGAACTGACCGTAATCCAATGGCTCCGATCCAGAATCCGCGCAGGAGTAAGTGGAATATAAGAAAGACAGTTAGTGCTTTAAGGGATAAGTTTAGCAGGCCAAAGATTAAATATAGATATACTGGAAACCCCTCAGTGCTGTATGTATAACTATATTCAATGATTTTATCACTGAAAATGCCGGTGGCTTGTATTAAAAGAAATATGGTAAATGCTGAAACCAGCAATTCCAGCTGCCAGCTTTCTCTTTCGAGGCGCTGCAACCAGTCTGTTATCTGTTCCTGGTTTTTCTTATCTTTCATGTAAAAAAATTATTGAAAGATAAGAAAAATAGCTAGTTGTCCTCTTCCTCCAGTTCCAGTATTTCGTAATCAGGACCTTCCCCGTATTTGGTAATTTCAGACAAATAGAAATATTCCAGACTTTTCAGGTCTTTACATTTGAAGTCCCGGCCCTCAAATTTTTCAATAAAAAAACAGGTGACCTCACCGTAATTTGTCACCCGATAATTTTTCCCCTGCCGTAATGCATGTAATGCTAATCCTCCCATTATTCAAACAAGTCTTCTTGTCGTTCGAGCATAAGTATAGAGGATTGGGGAACAATAAAGTATTTTTCGTTTTCATACATTACTTCAAATGCCCCCTTTTGAAGAAATATAGCCAAATCCCCTTCTTTTGCCTGCAGCGGGATATATTTTACGGATTCCTCGCGGTCTTTCCACGGCTCATCTTCTTCCACTGCGACGGGTATAGGATAGCCTGGCCCCGCTTTTATTACATATCCGCTTTGGATTTTTTCCTTTTCCTGTACCCCGGGAGGCAAATAAAGTCCGCCATTGGTTCTTTCTGTCGCCTTTTTAGGTTTGATAAGTACCCGGTCGCCAACAATGACGAGGTTTTTCAATTTCAAATCTGCCGTAAGTTCCATCCTATTCATCAATAGATTTTTGTATCAAACGATCGTCAAGCTTTTTGGATGCTTTGGCGCCCAGTTTTTTAAGATCTTCGGTTCTTTTGATCAGATTGCCTGTACCGGTAGCCAGTTTATTCATTGCACCATCGTAACTCTCTTTTGTGGATTTTAGTTTTTTGCCAATGTCAAGCAGATCTTCGGTAAACCCGACAAACTTGTCATAAAGCATCCCGCTTTGTCTGGCTATTTCTATTGCATTTTGATTCTGATATTCCTGACGCCAGATGCTATGGATGGTTCTCAGCGTTGCAATGAGTGTAGTAGGACTTACTATCACGATGTTTTTTTCGTAGGCTTCATTGAATAACAGCCCGTCGCTTTGAACGGCAAGGCTGAATGCCGGCTCTACAGGCACAAACAGCAAAACGAAATCGAGGCCTGAAATACCGTAAAGGTTCTGATATTTTTTCTCGCTAAGTCCTTTGATATGATTGCGCATACTCAGAAGATGGTTTTTTAAGTGGGACTCTTTCTCTTTTTCGTCTTCTGAATTGATATATCTTTCGTAGGCTACCAACGATACCTTGGAGTCGATGATGATATTTTTATTCTCCGGTAGTTTGATCACTACATCCGGCTGATACCTTCTCCCGTCCTCACCTATAGCAGACTCCTGCACGAAATATTCCTCATTTTTACGTAATCCGGATTTATCAAGTATGCCTTCCAGTACCATCTCACCCCAGTTGCCCTGAGCTTTTGAATCGCCCTTAAGTGCTTTTACCAGATTTTCTGCTTCTTTGGTGATCTGGATGTTAAGCTCTTTCAGGCTGGCAATCTGTTCTTTTAATGCGGTATTCCTTTCCAGATTTTCTTTGGAGGAATCTTCGATTTTCTTTTCAAACAGGGTGATTTTCTCTTTTAACGGATTTAGCAATTCACCCAGGTTGCTTTTGTTTTGGTCTGTAAACTTTCGGCTTTTCTCTTCCAGGATTTCCTGTGCGAGATTCCTGAATTCGGCCCTGAATTTTTCCTGTATATTATTCAGATCCTCTTCACGCTCCTCCAGCTTTTTGTTCAAATTGTCAAACTGTACTTTATTGGCTGCAAGCTGTGATGACAAATCCGTGATCCTGCTTTGGTAACCTTCCGCTTTCGATCTGATTTCGCGGTTTTCCTCTTCAAGGGATTTTACATCATCCTGAAGCTTTAATTTTTCTATCTCGATAGCTCTTGATTTGTTCCCGGATTGAACAAACCGTATTAAATATCCTATGGCTATACCCGCTGAAAGGCCGATGATCAGAAATACTATATCCACGTGAAATTGATTTGATTACAAAGATGCTTAAAAAAGCATCCTAATTAAAACTCTGCAACCGATTTGGCTCTGCATTATCTGGCTGAGCTTTAGCGTTTTTAATTCTATGACGCAAATCGTGCATCAGTTTATCCACTTTGGCATAATTGAACGGATACCACAAAGTGGATTTAAAATAGATTTCCTTTCCCAGTTCACTACCTCTTTTTAAGAGGATTTTATGAGTACCAACCACATTTAACAACAATATGGTGCGACCTCATGAAATGGAACAACAATTTCATATCCTTTCTTCCTGACATAAAATGCGTGGTCATCGAAGCTAACTATTTCCAGTCTATTTAACCGTCGGATCAGAATTACCAGCCAGAATACAGGCAGAAGTAAATACTCAAAGTTTATTCTGTTGCCTGAGGTCAAATCCGGAATAAGGAGTAATAATATCCATGCAGACAAAAGACTAATGGTTATAGCTTTATACCAAATCAGACTTTTGGTGCTTAATGGCTGTTCTTTAACCCCAGCTGTATGGATAGTCTTTGTCGACATATTGTAATGCCTGCTCAGTAATGAATAAGGGCCTGAATGTATCGATCATGACAGCATATTCCTTTGTCTCTTTTGCTCCAATACTTTTTTCTACCGTACCTGGATGTGGCCCATGAGGCAATCCACCGGGATGAATTGTGAAACTACCCCGGTCAATTCCCTTGCGGCTCATAAATTCGCCTTCTGCATAAAAAAGCACTTCGTCTGAATCAATATTGGAGTGATTATACGGTGCCGGGATAGATAGCGGGTGGTAATCAAAAAGCCGTGGCACAAAGGAACAGATTACAAAATTATGTGCCTGAAACGTCTGATGTACGGGCGGCGGCTGATGGATACGGCCTGTGATCGGCTCGAAATCATGTATCGAAAGCGCATAGGGGTAGAGGTAACCATCCCATCCGACAATATCGGCCGGACTCATCTCATAATAATACTGGTGCAGATAGCCCTGCTTTTTTATTTTCACGAGGATATCGCCCTTCAGTTCTTCCTGATATAACGATGCAGGTGGTCGAATATCCCGCTCGCAGTACGGGGAATGTTCCAGCAGCTGCCCCAACTCGTTTCTGTACCTTTTCACTGTTTCCACCGGGCTGGCCGACTCAGTGATAAGCAGCCGCGGAGCTTCATCCCATTTAAACCGATAGATCACAGTCCGGGGGATAACAACATAGTCGCCCTTTTCGACCTTAAGCGCACCAAACTGAGATATTAAAGTACCGGCGCCATCGTGAATATAGATGACCTCATCACCTTCAGCATTCTTATAATAATACTCCATCTCAAGCTGGGATGGATTTGCAATGGAAATGGTGACATCGGCGTTGGTAAGCAACGGCACACGTGCTTCCAGATAGTCAGCTCCCGTCACACCCACGTCATGTGTTTTCAGATGTGTCTGCAACAGTTTATGGTCAGCAGCTTTATTCACTTCAAAGGGAACAGGCTCTCCAATCGACTTTACTTTGGTGGGAGGCACCTTGTGGTATAAAATGGAATATATTCCGGAGAACCCTTTACTGCTTACAAGCTCCTCAGCATACAAATCACCATTTTCTTTTCGAAATTGTGTATGCCGTTTAGCCGGGATGTCACCCAATTTCCAATAATAGGCCATATCAGTTGTTTAATGCGAGTTTTTCAGCTTCATCAAATAAGAGTAAGGCTTTCTGGAACATTTCATTCAGATCATTAATGATCGGGTAGAATCCATCATTATTCCAGACACTGCGCGCCACCATGGCTTTCACATTAATTTTGATCAGCTCTTTCGACTTTTTGTATTGTTCTTCGTTGAACTTTACACCGTACCCCTCTGCCGTGCTGATCAGGTCGCTGAGCATGGATTCAGATACCTCGAAATCCTCGATATACTCATCCAGCTCCATCTTTTCGAGTTTCTTCTTATTCTCATTGTAATACTTGAATGTATATTCCCGCAATGCATTTGTGATGATCAGCTGCGTCAGGTAGGATGAGTTGCCTGAAGTATCCAGCGGCACAAAGTAATCAGGCGTGATACCGCCACCACCATATACTGTTCTGCCATTCAGTGTATTATATTTCAGCGAATCGGCAAACTTAATGCTGTCAGCATGGAAGAACTCGCCATGGTCGAACCGCTCTTCACGGTCGCTGTAGTAATTATCAAAATCCTCGTCATACGGTTTTTGAATAGACCGTCCGCTAGGCGTATAATATCTTGAGATGGTAAGGCGAAGTTCAGACCCGTCATCAAGCGGGATAGGCATCTGCACAAGTCCCTTACCAAACGAACGACGGCCTACGATCAATGCGCGGTCGTTGTCCTGAAGAGCTCCGGCAACAATTTCTGATGCGGAAGCGCTGCCTTCATCGATAAGGACGATCACTGCATCTTCTTCCATCATTCCTTTCATTCTTGCCCTGGCTTCCTGATTTAATTGGGGAGTTCGCGCTTTGGTATATACAATCATTTTATCACCGGCAATCAATTCGTCACTGATGCCAATAGCGGCACTCATCAGGCCACCCGGGTTGCCCTGCAGGTCTAGCACCAGTTTCTCCATGCCCATATCCTTCAGCTTCTTCACTGCCTCACGGAATTCGTCGTAAGTAGTAGCACTGAAGCGGCTTACCTTGATGTAACCAACCTCATCATCTACCATGTAGGAAGCATCTACCGAATATTGTGGTATCTCATCCCTTACAATATTGAATTCCAGCAGTTCATTTACCCTTTTCCGCTTGATCTTTACCTTTACTTCGGAGCCTTCTTCTCCTCGCAGACGGTCGATAACACCACGGTTGTTGATGCCAATACCTGCCACATTTTCTCCATCCACTTCGATGATCTTATCACCTGACTGGATACCCAGTTTTTCGGACGGGCCGCCACTCAATGGAGCGATTACGTAAATAGTATCCTTGAAAATATTGAATTCGATGCCGATACCGGAAAATTTACCTTCTATCTGCACTTTGGCGAGATCCATCTCACTTTTGGGGATATAGGAGGAGTGGGGATCAAGTTTATGCAGCATTTCATTGATTGCAGTTTCTGTGAGATCGTCCAGGTCGACGGGGTCTACATAATGGCGGGCAATGTTTGACATCACCTCACGCATCTTGAGGATATTGGCTGTCAGATCACCTTTGAAGGACTCTGAGTCAGTGCGGAAAGTGGCACCAATCAATATCCCGATAGCTAGTGCTATGAAGATGAACAGAGGTAACCTGATATAATAATTAGTATGTTTGTCAGAATTCATAATATGCTATTTAATGCAAAACATTGAGTGTTCCTAAACGATTCACTAGAATGGAACGAAAATTATAACTATTTTGGTACAGCTACAATAAACATACCACTTAGATTAACGAATAGTTTTAGTATTTTTGTGAAATATGCATTATCCACC
>CAZEQJ010000066.1:0-7121 GCA_964514385.1 uncultured Cytophagales bacterium | reverse complement strand
GAGGGATTCGAACCCCCGACCCTCTGCTTGTAAGGCAGATGCTCTGAACCAGCTGAGCTATTTGCCCGGATACATTATTCTAGCTCTTTGGCTCTCTTGACAAGCTATGCTTTGTCAAGGCCAGCTGAGCTATTTGCCCGGTTATTCCAACACGATCCGTACAATCGCCCCGAAACGGATGGCAAAAGTAGCGTATAGAATTTATTTTCCAAAGATTTTTTTTAACGAATAAACTAAACCTGGCATCATACATGTACTGTCCCTGTCGTTTACTAATTTTACAACTGCATTACCATGGGTCGCTTTCTGCTCAAAACGATCAAATACCTGACCATTGCCATCGCCACCGCGATAGCAACCTGTATACTTTTCGTCTACATTTTTCAGGATCGCATCATCGACAAAGCCATTGCCGTACTCAATGAACAGCTCGCCACCCCGGTGACAGTAAAAAATATCTCAATCGATGCCTTTTCTGATTTCCCCTATGTTCAGCTGAAATTACGTGATATCACGGTCCAGGAGTCGTTTCCCGGATCTTCCTCGCCCCTGGCTTTGGCTGATGAACTTTACATCTCATTCAGCATCAAAGCCTTCTTTTCTGAATCTCTGTTTATATCCAACATCAAACTGCTGAATGGTACTGTCACTCTGAAAACGGATAAAAACGGCCGGCCTAATTATGAGATTCTCAAAAAACAGGGAAATGGAGGGTCTGCTGACATTGCCATCGGCACCATATCGCTCGAACAGATCCACATCACCTACCTCGACGGCGGCACAGATCAACTGTATGACCTCACCGCCATCACCACGTCTGGTAAACTGAATTATGCGGAAAACAAGTGGAACATTGCGCTCAGGGGAGACCTGCTGTGTAATCAGCTCCTCATCAACGATCAGCCCTATTTCAGGTCAAAATATGTCCAGCTCGATGGTGCCCTTCTTTATGACGAAGAAAAGCGGACACTGATATTCCCCGACCAGGTGCTGAAGATCAACGAAGCCCCGTTCTATCTCGCCGGCCAGATCGAACTGGCCCGGGATCAGCTTGACCTGGAAGTGGAAGGGAAGGATACGGATATCAAATCACTGCTGGCGTTGCTCCCTTCATCGCTTACGGCAGATTTTACAAAATATAAAAGCAGCGGCGATGTATATTTTAATGCTACCCTCAGCGGCAAACTGCAGTCGCCACATATCACTGCCTCTTTTGGTGCTACCCGTGCTGAACTGACCATCCCGGAGGCTGACCTCGCCATCCGCAACATCAGCCTCACCGGCCTTTTCGATAATGGGGCGCGTAATACCCAGGTCACCTCCATCCTCGAAATCCGCGACCTGACAGGAAATGTTGACGGCAATCCGCTCGCCGGTCAACTTAAACTCACGAACCTGACAAATCCGCATCTTGCCTTTTCGCTGAATACCTCAGGGAAATCATCCCTGATCACCCAGCTGGTCGATTTCAGCCCGGTTAAAATAGAAGGAGGCTCCTTCACCATCGACCTGGAGTTTGATGGTAATATCAGCGACCTGAAAAGCCCGAAAGACACCTATAAATGGGCTACCAACGGCGAGCTGGTGCTGGATGACGTATCATTGAAGCTGCCACAGCTGGCATATCCGCTGGAGTCTGTTTCCGGCACCTTCATTTTCAACAATGAAGACCTCGCGATAGGCGATGCCTCCTTTACAATTGATAAAAGTGATTTTCTGCTCAATGGCTATTTTAATAACCTGACAGGCTACTTCTTTCAGGATAAACCCATTATCATGCAGGCTGATCTGCAGTCCGGCTACCTCGATCTGGCGGTGTTTCTGGTGGAAAAGTCTGCCGGAGACAATAAATATAGTTTTACCATACAACCCAACATCTATTTTGATTTCAGCTGCTCCATCGATCACCTTACGTTCGACCGATTCCACGGCAAAAATGTAAACGGGGCCATAAGCATCAAAAATCAGGTGCTGGTAGGTAGAAATTTACAGCTGAACACCATGAACGGCCGCATGATGCTTAACGGCATTGTGGATGCCCGGAATCCGTCAATCCGTGTCAACACCTCTTCAACATATGAGGGCATCATGATCGACTCGCTGTTTTATGTATTCAAAAACTGGGATCAGGAATACCTTACACACCGTAACATCAAAGGTGAAACGGATGCCACCGTTACCGCTTATATGGAATTTGATACCCTCCTGAACCTGGACGACGCCTCGCTGGAGGCAACGGTAGATGCCATAATAAACGGTGGCCAGCTCCTGGACTTTGAACCCATGCTCGCCCTATCGCGGTTTGTCGAGGAGGAAGAGCTGGCACAGCTGACCTTCGGCACGCTCCAAAATCAAATCTCCATCAAAGACCGAATGATTTATATTCCCAACATGAACATCAACTCCAATGTGGCCAATATTGAACTGAGCGGCACACACTCCTTCGACCAGGCGATTGATTACCACTTCAAAGTGCCGCTGAAAAACTTCAGAAAAAAAGACCGCGATATGCGGTACGGTGACGTTGAAGTCATGGACAATTACACCAATGTATTCCTTAAAATGACAGGCACAGCAGATGACTTTACCTTCGCCTGGGATAAAAAGGCAACGACAAACCAGCTGAAGTCACGTTTCCAGCAGATCCTGAAAGGTCAGGAGGAAAAGAATTCACGTCGGTTGCTGGAAGAAGAGGAGCTGGATATAGGTGGTAATTAATCCAGCGCAGTGTTGAGAAATCCTATCAATGGCCGTAGTGCCAGATAATAGTTTTCTACATTTTTATTCAGATCATCTGACTTCAGGTCGCCATCCTTTACCGGAGCTGAGGCTACAAAGCTTTTCAGCTGCAGCCATGATATATGGGGATGGTCTTTCGGATATCCTTTTGGTGCTGTCTTCAGCCTCTCTCCGTTAATCTCTCCGTAGGTATCACGGAAAAGCGGCGCCTCCACGATTTTAATTAACTCATCGGCATTGTAGTCAATTTCCTGCCGGATCTTTTTAAGTATATCTGCCGGTGGCATGTAAATACCACCCCCGATAAAGGATTCTCCGGGCTGTACGTGCATATAAAAGCCTGCTGTATTGGATTTTTTTCCGCCAGGGTTAAAGAATGCACCAAAATTTGTTTTGTACGGGTCCTTGTTTTTGCTGAACCGTATATCACGGTTAATGCGGAATATCACCTCCTTGGGCAACAGGGTACTAAAGCCCGGATCATGGCCTGCCAGCATTTTGATGGTATCGCTGACAAATGACTTAAACTCTTCGCGTGCTTCCAGGTATTCAGCGCGATGGTCATCCATCCACTGCTTGTGGTTGTTGTTTGCCAGCTGCGAAAGAAAAGAAAGTGATTTTACTAATGTCATATTATAAATAGTCAACTACTGATTCCATTGCCATGCCTCTGGAACCTTTGATAAGTATCGTAAACCCTTCGGAATTTTGGCCTTTAAGATAGTCAAATAATGCCTGCTTATCTTCAAAATACGCAGCGTCTTTATGCTCCTCGTATGCCATCGCCATATGAGTGCCAAATAACACCGCTGGCATATTGTGATCATGCAGCATTTTCCCTACCTGCTCATGAGCTTGCCGGGTGTGATCCCCCAGTTCGAGCATGTCACCCAGTATCGCCATTTTTTTGTCCGCAGAGAGTGAAAATAACAGCTCAAGTGCTGCGCCCATGGAGTCTGGGTTGGCATTATAGGCATCAAGGATCAGTGTATTCCTTTCTGTTTTCACCACCTGCATCCGGTTGTTATCCGGGGTGTAATCACTGACTGCCGAAATGGCCTGCCTGACATCAACACCAAAATGCCGGCCCGTCGCTATGGCAGCCGCGACATTTCCATAATGATGTTTTCCCATCAGCCTGGTCTCAAACAACTCCTCATCATATCGCAACGTCAGGAAAGGGTTGGCATCGATAAACTCAACCGGGTACGAATCTCCTGCATTGGGGAAAGTGACAGGCGCTTTGAATCGATGCGTCATGTGCCGGAGTTTAGGGTCGTGCGTATTCAGGAAAACAGCGGCTTCCTTATCACGCACAAAATCAAATAACTCCGTCTTGCCGCGTAATATATTTTCAGCACTGCCAAATGTTTCAATATGTGCCGTGCCAATAGAGGTAATGAGGCCGTGGGTAGGCTCTGCAATTTCACATAACTCCCGGATGTCACCGACACGGTTGGCCCCCATCTCAATTACGGCAAAGTCATGGTCGCCGGTGAGCTCCAGCAGAGTCAGCGGCACGCCTATATGGTTATTCAGATTTCCTTTGGTGACCAGCAGGTCGTATTTCTTTGAAAGCACTGCTTTAAGCAATTCTTTCGTGGTGGTTTTACCGTTTGACCCCGTGATGGCCAGCACCGGAATATCAAACTGTTTTCTATGGTGATTTGCCAGCTGCTGTAGCGTGGTGAGCACATTTCCGGTCATGAAAACCTTATCGGCAGGAATCAATTCGGTTATTTCATCCACCACCACCATGGACGCACCCTTCTCCAGTGCCTGCTGCGCATATTCATTTCCGTTAAAATGCGGCCCTTTCAGCGCGAAGAATATCTGACCTTCGCTGATTTTTCGGGTGTCAGTGGTGACCGATGGGTATTTTTTAAAATGTTCGTAAAGCTTTTCTATCATCTGAAGTCTGCAACTTTATAAAAGGGGTATTCCTCCCTGAATGTATGAAGTTTGTTGCCATCCAGGGTACAAACAGCTGAGATATCTTCGTTTTCATGATACCTGACCCGGTTTCCCCATGGGTCTGAGACAGCCGTGTGGCCCGGAAACTGCCATCCGTTCTGGTCTTCGCCAATACGGTTTACTCCAACATAATAGGCCTGATTTTCAATAGCCCGGGCACATAACAACGTATCCCATGCCTGTATCCTGGGCTTGGGCCAGTTGGCAACTACCACACCCAGGTCGTAG
The DNA here is from genome assembly GCA_964514385.1 of uncultured Cytophagales bacterium. Lineage (GTDB taxonomy): Bacteria > Bacteroidota > Bacteroidia > Cytophagales > Cyclobacteriaceae > CAZEQJ01. The sequence goes on along the minus strand of CAZEQJ010000066.1, from coordinate 2,180 downwards.
TCGAGGGCCTCGCCATCATAGGTGTTCCTTAGCCATTCCGGAAAGCGCAGGTCATAGCAAATAAACAGCGCAATACGCCAACCTTTATGATGAACCACAAGGCGCTTACGGCCCCGTTCGAGTTTTTTATCTTCTCCTGCCCAGAGATGCTTTTTGTCATACGCATAATAGCTGCCATCTGGTAATGTTACTATTCCCCGGTTGTACAGCTTACCCCCTTCCCTGCACAAAAAGCTGGTCAGGATCATCGCCTGCTTTTGGGAAGCCATCATCTGCAGCCACTTCAGCGTGGGTCCGTTAAAAATGTCTGAAGCATCCTGGTCAAAGGCAAACCCGGTCGAAAACATTTCAGGCAGTACAATGACATCGGCATCATCCAGTTCGTATATTTTTTCTTCGAAATGGGCCAGATTTGCCTCCCGGTTTTTCCAGAAGAGTGAGGTCTGAATATATGCCAGCCGCAGATTTTCCATTATTTCTTTAGTGGAAATTGCATGGCATAATTCACTTTGGCAATACCTTTGGAAATGTTGTTCAGCTTACTTTTCAATAGCTTCTTCTTCAATGGGCTTAGGTGATCGGTAAAAAGTATCCCTTCTATATGATCATATTCGTGCTGAATGATGCGTGCTTTCATGCCGTCAAATGTCGCCTCCTGCTCTTCCCAGTCTTTATTCAGCCACTTGATCCGTAATGATCCCGGGCGGCTTACGTCTTCTCGAATGCCCGGTATACTCAGGCACCCTTCCTGAAAAATCCACTCTTCGTCAAACTCCTCGATGATCACAGGGTTGATAAATACTTCAACAAAATCCTGAGTCTCTTCCAGTGGCCGGCCATCCACAATGAAAATGCGATAGCCAAAGCCGACCTGAGGTGCCGCAAGCCCTATCCCCTCTGCATGATGTAGGGTTTCATACATGTCATCAATGAATTTGTCCAGGTCAATTTCACCTTTTTCAATATCCCGGGCGCGTTGTTTCAGCACCGGTGTACCATATGCTAATATCGGATAGATCATGAATCAAACTGTTGTTTTTCCATATACGACTGCAAGATGATGGCAGCGCTCACTTTGTCTATATTTTCTTTTTTTGCCCGGTCTTTTTTGGAGTAACCTGCAGAAATCATGGATTGCATCGCCATACGGGAAGTATAACGCTCATCGTGATAAACTGTTTTTACGCCTATTTTGCTTACCTGTCTGAACAAATGATCTACAAAGCGGGTGGAGTCTGTGTCCCGCCCATAACTGTCTGTGGGTTTGCCGACAATGATGCAGTCGACCTTTTCACTGGTTATATATTGTTTTAAATAGGCGATGAGTTCTTTTGCGTCTACTGTGGTCAGCGGAGATGCAATGATCTGGCCGGGATCTGTAACTGCAACACCGCAGCGCTTTTTGCCAATATCCAAAGCTAGTAACCTACCCAAAAGAAATCAATTCAGTTTTGCAGCCTGGTAAACAAGAAAGCGCGCCTTCTTTTCGAGACGAATGGCTTTGGGGAATAAAATATCATTTTCAATGGCAGCGTGATAGCTAAGCTCATTGGCAAACTGTTGGAGTTCGTAATACAGATAGCTTACCTCTTCACTGGCTGCTTCATCCAGACTGAAGTTGGAAGTCACTTCACGCACACCCGCCATCTCGTCATCGTCCATATGGTGTTCCAGTGCATGCTCCTGCAGGGTAGACCGGCTGATATCATGATAAATCGTAGAAACAGGCTTGCTACCGGATATTACCATCTCCAGTTTTTCGACATAACTGAAGAGATTATCTTCCTCTTCGTGTATATGCTTCACAAAATCGCCCCTGAAGAGCGGAAACATGAGCTTCAGATCTTCGATGATGTCACGGTATTTCGTGTGATCATCAATCTGCGAAATGAGATCTTCAAGAAAGGGTATCCGTCTTTTCACGAATACGTAATGGTTGTGCTTTAGAAATCGGATAATAAACGCCACAGGATAATGCTGAAGCTTCCTGATGGTTGGATGTTGTTGCGATTCAAAGAATTTGGCCTGGCGGTACAGCTGATCTACACTCAGCCTGTATTTCCGGGCGAGTATAGCTAACTCTTCATTTGCATTTTTTAGAAACTCAATTCCAAAATAATGCAGCGACCAGGCGATATACCTGTTCTGATGAATGGCTTCAATTACCGTTTGTGGTGGAT
>CAZEQJ010000065.1:0-7749 GCA_964514385.1 uncultured Cytophagales bacterium | reverse complement strand
ATACAATAGTAATACCTATAATTATGAATCGGTCAACGCTATTCAGGCATAGACTCGCCATGAGCCATCAGCCATGAGCCATCAGCTATCCGCTCTGAGCCCTAAGCTCCTTAGTTCGAGCTTCCAGATATTCCCTTTCACCTTTAGCGTCTTTCACCTTTTACCTTTTAGCAAGTTCAACGATTCAACCCTTAAGCAAATCAACCCAGCAAGGAACCATAAGCCATCTGCTCCCTTTCACCTTCAGCGTCTTTCACCTTTTACCTCAATTCCTTTCAGCTTTGAGCTACGAGCCGTCAGCTACGAGCCATGAGCCATGAGCCAATAGCTATTCCTCCAACCACTCCCTAGGCGTCCATATCTCGTAAATAGTGTCTCCTCGGCTGCTCAATCCGCTGTGATGCCACTCACCACTATCCAGTTTATACGTAAACTCCAGTGATGCACCCACCCGGCTGCTGTCCCGGGAGAAAAATTCGATGTTTTCGGTATATTTGCTATCAACTGTAGTGTAGCTTCCCCCACCTGTTCCGGAAAACCGGTTCGTTTCATCATTATAAGCAACCCACTGAAATTTCGTTCCGGACAGTATCTTCATCGTTTTCCTTGCTCCGGGTGTACTGCGGCTGACTTCACCATCGCGCATTCTTCCCGTGATCAGCCAGGCTCCGTTTAAAGCACCCGGACTGCCATCATCAATACGTGCCCATGTTTGTTCTTTACCCTCAAACATTAAACCCGCACCATCTTCGGTTATTTCAAAGTCCATGATATAGGTTTTACCTGCCTCATTGCTATCGCCGGAATGAAAATCGATGTGTTCAACAAATCGTCCCAACGTATCAATGCTCCATTTGGCCACAAGGGTGCGTACAAACTCTTGTCTATCAACATCATATACGGTAGAGGTCAGGTAATTCGGAGCTACAATTGCCAGCCCCGTATAATCTTTACCGTCCAGTGTCAGCGTGGTTTCCCATGCACCAATAAATTGCGATGGTTCCGCTACCGCTGTAGCTTTTTCGGAGTTTTTACCACATGCTAAAAGCAAAATAAGTGGAAGAAGGAATAGGTATTTCATGATTTTTTCTTTACTCTCAAAAATAACGATTTTTTTGAACACATAATCTTCGCTGATGAACCGCGGCTATCTTTACCTTATTCTCACGCTTATATGTACCCTGCTCATTTTTTTTATACCTCTCTGGCTACAGATTATAGTTGGCTGGATAGGGTTGGCGTCCTTATATTTTGCGATCGCTTATTTCAGTGGCAGAGGGGAAATACTGATGAAATCACGGAATGGAAGACTCCCAATCTACATTAAGATTACATTATTGCCGGTACTATTGGGTGTGACAGCTTATAACCTGATAGTACGATCGCGCGATAAGGCACCCCCTCTCCAAAAGATCAGGGATGGCTTGTGGCTAAGCCGCAGACTGGTTTTTACTGACCTTAATGATTTCCGCACAAGTGGCATAAACGCCATACTTGACGTAACAGCGGAATTTGACGCACTGGAGTTTTCCGTTCTCCCCGATGAAGTGACTTACTTCAACATTCCGGTTATGGATCACCATACACCACGCATTGAGCAACTAAGAAAGGCAGTGCTCTGGATTGATAAGCAACGTCGCGAAGGTAAAGAGGTGCTGATTCACTGTGCATTAGGGCAGGGGAGATCCGTTACCGTGATGCTGGCCTACCTGTACCATCTTGATCCCGGTGCCAATGTGGATGATCTGGTAAAGGAGATACAGAAAATACGCACTACAGTGAAGCCCAACAGCCGCCAAAAGCGCCGGTTGGATGAGTTTATCAGACAAACACCCGACAAAGGATACCTTACCCTAATCTACAACCCCGCAGCAGGCAATAAACCGGGTGACGATCTGCGTAAGATAATACAGGAACTTGAACCTTATTTCTCTTTGGATATTATTCATACAAAAAAGGATAAGCCGCTTAATAAGATGGTTACACGCTCCATTCAGGAAGGCGCTACCATTATTGTAGCATGTGGTGGCGATGGCACTATCCATGAGGTCGCAGCTACTTTAGTGGATACGGATATCCTTTTCGGCATAATCCCCCGAGGGACAGCCAATGCGCTGGCTACCTGTCTTTTTGGGCCATCCTTTCGGCTCAACCCAATTCGAGAGGGCTGTCGCCATATTATAGACGGTAATCCTGTAGCTATTGATACAGTAAAAACTGACACAGGGCGCATGCTGCTGCTGGCTGGTGTAGGCATGGAAGAAGGCATGGTGAATGAGGCCAGCGGCAACCTGAAGGATACTTTTGGATCGTTTGGATACCTGATCGGAGGTACGAGGCAGTACCTGCAACAGGAGATGTTCTCAGCTACCGTCACCATCGACGACACGTCCTATGATGTATCTACAGGTAGCATCACAGTAGCAAATGCAGCGCCCGTTACATCCGTTTTTGCACAGGGTAAAGGGGAACCACCCCGCCCCATGGATGGTATGCTGGATGTTACGATCATTGAGGGTAACGAAATCGGACGGGTCACCCTGCAGATGGTAATCAACTCGGTGTTGTCACTGGAGCAGATTGAGGGTCTGCGTCACTACAGAGGTAAAAAAGTGAAACTGGAAGCAGATCCTCCTCAACGTGTGGTGGTGGACGGGGAGGTCGTGGGTTACACTCCCATTACATTTATCAACCAGCCAAAGTCACTCAAAGTCCTGATAGCGGGTTAAGCGAGTTTATAAACAGTGTTATTTTTCCATAACTTTGCACAATGGTGTGGTTTTTGATTATCAGTCAATACTACCTTTACTATTGATCCGTTAAAATCAGCATGAAGAAAGGGCGAATAACTCTTGTTATATTTTTATTTATCGGTAAGCTCCTGACTGCACAGTCACTGGATATGACCCCCGACCCATTGGTGTATGTAGAATGGCTTTTTCACCAGAAACAGTATAACTCGGTCATCAATGAAGTCAGTCGCCTGCGACAGGCCGACATGAGGCAGGAGGCCGGACACCTGCTGGATTATTTTGAAATATATGCACGTCTGGAGCTTTTTCATCCTTCAGGGGAAAAGAAAGCACGGTATTTTATTGACCGCAATGCACCGGAGCCATATTATTCACGTATAGCCTATCGCCTGGCTGATCATTATCAGGTGGAAAAGAAATATAGCGAATCTGCTTACTATTACGGTCGTGTTAAAACGCGGCACCTCACAGCAGATGACAGGGATTCATTCTATTTTAAGGCCGGCTATGCCTACATGTCAGGGAACAAGATAGATTCAGCCATCACATTGTTCAAAATCGCTGCTACGCGTAATAATGATTACAAAATTCCGTCAAACTATTATGCGGGCTACCTGCTTTACCAGCAGGATCAGTATCCTGCTGCAGAAAAATACCTCAGGACTGCCGAATCCGATGATGAGTATCGCGCAGTCGTACCCTACCTTCGTATGGCCATTATGTCAAGGCAGAGCCGCCATGACGAGCTCCTGACCTACGGGGACGAGGTACTCAATGCTGAATTTTCCGTTCGCAATCAGGATGAAATATTTCTGCTGATGGGAGACACCTACTACGAGAAGGGTAATTATTCCGAAGCACTGGAGTTCCTGCAACATTACGTTGAAAAACAGAAAAACCCGGATAGAAACATACTCTTTAAACTGGGGTATGCCCAATATTCAGTCGAATCCTACAATCAGGCAGAAGATCAGTTCAAAATAGTAGCCCTGGGAAAAGACACCATCGCCGACTATGCATCGTATTATCTCGCTGATATTTACCTGCGTGAAAATGACAGCCGCTTTGCCCTCCGTGCCCTCGAAGCAGTGATTGACAGTAAACTGCTCAGCGATATTCACGAACCTGCTCTTTTCAATCTGGCGAAGGTAAACTACGAACTGGACAGGTATGATGAAACCATCACGCACCTTACCTCACTGCTGGATCAATACCCACGCACAAAATTTGGCGATGAAGCAAATGATTTACTCGGAGAGGCATACCTGAGAACCAAAAACTACGCCCGTGCACTAAGCTATCTGGAGTCTTTTGATCAGCTTAGCTACCGGCTGCAGGGAGTATATCAGCAGGTAGCCTACTACCTTGGCGAGTCGCGTTTCAATAATAGTGATTTTCCTGCAGCTGTAGCATCGTTGAAACGATCGCTGCAGTATCCACAGGATAGAAACTTTGCTATAATGGCGAACTTTTGGCTTGGGGAAACATACGCAGTGGGGAACTACCTTGATGAAGCCCGGACGTACTACAATCAGGTAGTGAATCTTAGCCAACCCGAAGAAGTATATTATTTCCGGGCGCAATACGGACTGGGGTATGCAGATTACAATCAGAAAGATTATACCCGGGCACGACAGCATTTCACAAGATATATTGACCTTTACGAACGCTACGGGCATACACCTTTTTATCAGGATGCATACAGCCGTCTTGCAGATTGCTACTTCGTCCAGAAGGCCTATGATCAGGCGCGCAGCAGGTACCAGCTGATTATAGATCGTCGCCTTTCCGATATGGATTATGCCCTGTATCAGATGGGTATGATCGATTATCTGCAGGGCAAATATGACCAGGCCATTGCGCAATTCAGTAACCTGATCCGAAACTTCCGTAATTCATCCTATCAGACAGATGCCCAGTATCATTATGCACTGTCCTACTTCGAATCCAAGCGTTTTGAGGTAGCCATAAATGAATTTTCCAAACTCCTGTCTGCCGGTGAAAAAAATAAATACACGCCATACGCTCTTCAGAAGAGGGCTATAGCATACTCCAACCTGGGGCGCAATCAGGCCTCGGCAGACGATTACCAGAATATATTAGACAATTATATTACAAGTGCGGTAGCGGAAAGCGCATTACTGGGATTACAGGAAGCCAGAACAAAAATTGGCGACAATACGCCTATGGATAACTATTTTGAAGCTTACCGTGCCGCAAATCCGGACAATCAGAACCTTGCCGAAATAGAAATCGAAAGCGCAAAAACATTATTCAATGCAGGCAGCTATGAGCAGGCAATACGCAGATTCAAACAATACCTCAAAGCTAACCCCAACCACCCCGAAACGACTGATGTATTATTCTATATCGCAGAGTCCTATTATTTCGATGATAATACAGACAGTGCACGGGTGTACTACTATCAGGTGCTGAATACAGGCTTTCTTCAGCAGAATCGAGTCCTTTCCCGATTGATAGAAGTGGAAACGGAAAAAGAAAATTATACAGCTCTCCGCGATCGCGCCCTGAGCCTATTTTCCACTGCAGTGAGCCGGAGGGAAAAGGAAAACGCACTCAGAGGCCTGATGATCAGCTATTACCGGCTGGGTGAATATGACTCTGCCATTACCTACGCAAATGGTATCCTGGAGCAGGGCGAAACATTGTCACCAGGTACCAAAACGCTGACCTACCTGTTCAAAGGGAAAGCGTTTTTTGAGCAAAACAGATACGATAGCGCTATTCATTCATTCACCAATTGTCAGTCTATAGCGGTAGACCAGAATAGTGCCGAGGCTGCCTATCTTACAGCCAGGTCCTTCTACCAGCGTGGTGACTTCGATAAGGCGCTGAATGAGCTCTTCAATTTCAACAGCAAATACTCCGTGTATGACTACTGGCTGGGTAAAGTATTTTTATTGATTGCTGACATTTACCTGGCTACAGATGAAGATTTTCAGGCTGAGGCAACACTTAATTCCATCATCGAAAATGCAACCCATCCGGAGATACTGGAAGAGGCCCGATATAAAATCAGCCAGATAAATGACCGGGAAGCTGATATTGACGAAAATGAAGCCGACACATTAAATACAGGAGGTGAAAATGAATAAGCTGTTAATAATACTTCTTTTGCCCTCGCTTATGTTTGCCCAGAAATGGGGTAACCAGGAGGGTGAGCTGGAGGACGCCCGTGTTATCATTGAAAAGGAAACGGAGCTTTCATTGTCAACACAACCACGATCTTTCGATAAAATACCTCCTCTCTATTACGATCAGGCAAAACGAGAGCTATCCTATACATTTACCGGTGACCTGCCCATGGTAAATATAGAACTGCCACGTGCAAGGGTGTTTGCTACACGGCAGGAGCCTCTGGACCGTTTGTTTGGAAACAGCCTTACCTTTGGAGCGGGAAATTACGGCAATACCTTTTTCAACGGAAGTTTTTCAAATAAGCGGGACCACCGTTATGCCACAGGATTACATGTATTACACCGTGGCTTCCGTTCAGGAGTTGTCGATGGCAGAAACTCCGGATTTAATTATCAACGCGTTTCGCCTTATGCTGAATTTTTTGGAAGAAAAAGCACTATGCGTATTCAGGCTGATTATCAGCGTAATCTGGATAGAGCTTATGGCTACGATACTACGCAGTTATTACCTGAGTTTTCCGATTTATCGTTTAGCACACATCGGTTCAATACGGATATCCGGTTTTCAAATCTGGAAAAGCGGTATGTTGATGTAACAGGTGATCTAGGGTTTTTCTATTTCAGCAATTCAGCAGCTCTGCAGAATATTGGCGGTAAAGTAGGTTTTGAAATGACAACAAATCAAAAAGACGGCATTGGGTTTTATACAGAGATTAACGGTTTTATAGATCAGATAGGAGATTCCCTGATGACTAATTCGAGGGTGCTCACATCAGCTGCTGCAGGAGTAAACTATCATTACAGTAATGCGTATGGGGTATCCAAAGCGTATGCCGGCCTTCGTTTTACTTATCTAAGTGATTCACTTAACAATACCCAACCTCTCGGATTTTACCCTGACCTGGGTGTTAATTATCTGATAAATGAAAACTTCTCTGCTGCCATGCATGTGGACGGTGATATTTATTTTACAGGATTGAATGAGCTTACGCAAATCAACCGTTTATTGGAAGTGGGAAATGCATATTTTCATGAGATCAATCCGTTAGGAATAGATATTACAGGTACCGCTCGATTAGCTGAAAAAATCTCAGCTACAGCCGGGTATAGGCTGGATTTGCTGCAGAATACGGCATTTTTAGTAAAAAATCAGGTGGATTCATCCTTTTTTAATCTTTCGTATGACACTTCAAGGTTCAATCGAAATAAATTATGGATAGAACTACAGTCACAACCTGTGGCCGAGCTGAAGATCATGGCCCGCTTTGAGCAGTATTTTTACAATATGAGCACACTTGAGGCACCATGGCATATGCCACTCTCGCGATTTGATGCAAGAGCACAATATAGTTTTAACAATAAATGGCTGACACAGGTGAGTTTTCTGGCCCTGGCCGGTATTCAGGCTCCCGGGGCAGCAGGAAACGCGGTAAATCTGGATCCCCTGTTACAGTTAAACGCACAGGTTACATACCAGATCAACGACCGTTTTTCTGCCTATGTAATGGGACAAAACCTGCTAAATCAGGAAAATATGTGGTTTTTTGGATACCCGCAACCAGGTGTAAGCTTTAATGCCGGATTAAGCTATATCTTTTGATATCGGACAAAAGTTTGCCCTATTTTAAAAAATGGTTACATTTACAGGGTTTTTAGTCACCACCAGTTCACTTGATCTAACATTATGTCAGAAAAAGATCCACGAGACGAAGAAGATTTCAACAAGGATTCTGAGGAAGAAGATGATGATTTTGGCCTTCCCGGAATGGACGATGATTCGGAAGAGTCACCCACAGAGGAAGATCCTGATGAGGAAGAGCAGCAAGCTCCGGTAGAAG
>CAZEQJ010000064.1:0-9461 GCA_964514385.1 uncultured Cytophagales bacterium | reverse complement strand
CCAGTTCCCGTGCGATACCAGTGCTGCTCGCAATGCCCAGATTACAGGTATCTGTGCCCGGACAGGCGGTTATATCCCGTGTGCGGTTGTACCCGGGATCGGCAAGGCCCAGTTTTTTAAGTTCCTGATAAAAAAACGGTATATGTTTTGATTTTATATGTCTGAGAAGAATGTCCTGACGCAGGGTAAACCGTAGTTCATCACCTCCGTAGTCCTTCATCAGTTTAGCCAGTTGTCTTGCTACAGCGGTTTTAAAATCACCAAGATGTACCCTTATACCGATCGCAAAAAGACCTTCTTGTTTCTGAGCAAACACATTTGTTCTCTTCCACAATTCAAAATCAGTAATATCTTCTATGATAACCCGGGGGGATTTCAGGTCAGTCAGTTTTATTTTTTCCTGTGGAACATCAATTTCGTATACTTTGTAGTGGATTGCGTTTTGTTCCTGTTCTATCAGACTGAGGAATTCATCCACGCCCAGGCTGTTCACGAGAAATTTAAGACGCGCTTTATGTCTCTTTTCTCGCTCTCCATACCGGTCAAATACTCGTAATACCCCTTCAATCAATGGAATGAGGTGTTTGGATTCGAGAAACTCGTGAATCACAATACCATGATTGGGTTGAGAACCCAGACCACCCCCTAACAATACTTTAAATCCTCTTAAACCATCCTTGACCTTGGCTATGAAACCCAGATCATGCATAAATGCGAGGGCATCATCTTTATCAGTAGCTGAAAATGAAATTTTAAACTTTCTGCCCATTTCCTGGCAAAAAGGATTTCTTAAAAAGAATTGAAATACAGCATGAGCATAGGGTGAAACATCAAATGGTTCATCCGGATCTATGCCGGCAGTCGGGCTTGCAGTCACATTGCGAAGCGTATTACCGCACGCTTCACGAAGCGTTATATCTTCTTGTTCCAGCTTACTCCAGAGCTCTGGTGTATGATCAAGGCTTACATGATGGATTTGTATATCCTGTCTTGTGGTAATATGCAACCTGCCTGTGGAGTATTCGTCAGACACATCAGCAATCCTGATCAACTGATCACTGTTCACCTTGCCATAAGGTAGTTTTATACGTACCATTTGCACTCCCTGCTGTCGCTGCCCATATACTCCTCTGGCCAGTCTCAGCGAGCGAAACTTCTCTTCATCGATTTTACCCTCACGAAAAAGCCGTATTTTTTTTTCGAGCTCGATAATATCCTTCTCTACAAGCGGATTCTCAATTTCAGATCTGAAACTCTGCATAGCTGATATTTAATATTTATCCCAATAAATGAATACCACACTCTCTGGACTGAAGTGCCTTAACAGGATCGAAATAATCTGTATTTTTAGGAAGCTGACGCACATTGAGGTAATCGTCAAGATCGTCGTCAGACCAATAGTAGAACGGACTAATTTTTAATATGCCGTCGGTGCTATAGCTTAAGATGTCTTTGGAATTTCTGTATTCGGTCTGCCTTACCCTTATGTTGGTAAACCACAGTTCCGGCTGCAACTCGTCCAGCGCTCTGCGAAAAGGTTCAAGTTTTACAATTTCGGAAAATTCTTCATGTTTTGGGTCATCTACGGTGGGCATTCCCAGTTTAATATCAAGGTAGCCTCTGGTTAATTTTGGCGTATAGATTTTCATGTTCAGGTTGTAACGGCTGATCAGTTTTTCAGCATGCTGATAGGTCTGATAATTATTGTAACCTGTATCGCACCACACTACATCTATCTTTGGGTCCTTTTCTGCGAATGTGCTAAGTAATACGGCGGAGTATGTTCCAAAACTTGTGGTTACAATCCGCTTTTCTGATAAGCCTAACGCCCAGTCAATTATCTCATCCGGTGTTTTATGGCGGAAGGATTTATTGAGTGAGTCAATGTTTACATTAATCATATACCCTATAGATTTAGTAGATAAATGCAAATATAAAGTATATTTCTTCTCTTTACCGCAACATTTTTAATAAATGTTCAGCAATAATTCGAAAATATCAGTTTTCCGCCTTTAAGATAAGATCCGCTAATGTAGTATTGTTGTAAATTTCTAATGTGCTATCCCTTACCTGTATCATGAGCTGGTGTACGGTACAGGTGGCTTCATCACGGCAATCGTCACATTTTTCATAAAAGTTCAGACTCACGCATGGCACCATGGCAATGGGGCCCTCAAGTATTCGGTAAACGGCGGCGATATTTATTGATTCGGCAGGCTTCATCAGATAATACCCCCCACCCTTTCCTTTCTTTGAGCCGAGAAAACCGGACTTCCGAAGATCGAGCAGGATACTTTCCAGAAACTTCTGCGGTATGTTTTCTTCCCTGGAAATAGCAGATATCTGTACGTTTACACCTTTTTCTTTTCTTGCAAGATAGGTAAGTGCTTTAAGTCCGTATTTGGTCTTTTTTGAGATCACAAGGCGAAAATATAAAAATCCAGCCTATTTCGTTAATTGTCAGTCTGTATCTGCATCATTATATCTACCAAACCAGCTGAGAATGGCCGCCACTTTACCGATGAGATTACTCGGCCTGCTGGCGATGCCATGACTGGCTCCCGGAATGCGCACCATGGCACTTTCCACCCCCTGAATCTTTAATGCGGCATAATACTGCTCTGATTCTGCTATTGGTGTTCTATAGTCTTCTTCACCTGTCAGCAACATGGTAGGTGTGGTCACATTACCGACATAGCTTAATGGCGATCGTGCCAGATAGTCTGAGGGGTCTTCCCACGGCTTATTGGCAAACCAATACTTATAGAAAAATCCGGGGTTATCGGCATAGAGCACAAAACTATACCAGTTAATAACAGGTTTGGCTACAACAGCCGCTTTAAAGCGATCCGTCTTACCAATGATCCACGCAGTTAGTACACCTCCGCCACTGCCGCCCGTGACGAAAAGATTTTCTTCATCTATGTATCCTTTTTCAATGACAGCGTCTACCCCACTCATCAGATCGTCATAATCTTCATTGGGGTAATTGTGATGGATTTCATTGCCGAAGTCTTTACCATATCCTGTGCTGCCTCTGGGATTGGTGTAAAGCACCACATAACCTGCTGCTGCATAGAGCTGAATTTCGGCTGAGAAAACATTGCCGTAACTCGAGAATGGCCCTCCATGGATTTCAAGAATCAACGGGTATTTTTTGGAAGGGTCAAAATTCGGCGGTGTTACAATCCAACCCTGTATTTCAAGGCCGTCAGCCGAAGACTTGTATTTAATTTCCTCTACGTTTCCCAGTTTTTTGTAATCAAATAGGTCCTTATTTACCTGAGTAAGCCTTTTGTTCGTTTTCTTGTTATAATATCCAAGATCTGATGGCTCCTGTGTGGCGCCATACGTATAGGCAATTTCTCCCTGTTGATTCACAGAAAAGGAAGCTCCGTTATAAGGTCTTCCTAGGGAAAGACCGCCTGCGCCGCCCAAAACCACATCAACGCCACCATTCATGTTTACCCTGGCAATTTTGGTATCACCACTTTCGTTGTACTGAAAATAAATTGACTTTCCGTTATCTCCCCACTGGATTCCGGATACACTGCGATCGAGCGACTCCGGCGTTAGGCGCTTTTTGTTACCTCCATTTACATCCATCAGGTAAACTGCATTTTGCTGATATCCAAGATATTCATCATCATAACCGGTGTAAGCGATCATTGTACCATCAGGTGATACCACCGGGTTATTATCAGGCCCCTGGCGATTTGTGAGAACCGAAATGGTCTGATCTTCAAAGTTATATCTGTATACCTCGGAATTATTAGGGTCAAGATCCCGGTCATCGTGCATATTAGCCGAAAAAACAAGAGCCTTATTACCAGCCCAAGCGGGATTGCCGTGATCATAGAAACCAGAGGTTAGCTTTCTGGGGGTGCCGCCTTCTACAGGTAGCACAAACAATTGCTGATGACCGGCCTTGAGATATCCGGCGCCATCTGCGCGATAATTCATATCATCTATGTATATAGGAGGATCATTCCACTTTGCGCCAGCAGGAGGTTTAGGTAGTTGTATAATACTGGATGACGTTTCAGGAACAAACATGGAGAAAGCAAGTGATTTGCCATCAGGCGACCAGGCCACTGATCCCGGGGATTGTGGCAAATTGGTTAATTTGGCAATAGTTCCGTCTTTCATATAGCGTACATATATTTCGGTGCCGTCTTCAGTGTTGGACCGGTACGCCAGCATAGAGCCGTCAGGGGACCATACAGGGCTATTGTCGTTGTGGTTGCCTGTAGTTAGCGGCTTATGGTCTGTTCCATCTGATTTGATTATCCACAAATTGGAAAGGTTTCTGTCCGTCATTACATCTTTGAACTGGCGGACATAGACTATATAATCACCATCAGGTGATACCTGTGGATCGGTTACCTGCTCCAGATTATAAATATCAAGCAGCGTAAGTCTGTCGCCCTGCTGGGCAAAAAGGCCATTCAGCGCGAAACCAAATGTGAATAGAAAAGTTAGGCGTTCAATATATTTCATCCGATAAATATACTGAATAATACCTTTGATCAAAGGGTTTCAGGACAGTCTGCCTACTGCACAGGAGGCAAAAGACTTCACCTTTTGCATGGCGTTGCCTGTGCCCATTTCGGGATAGCCCAGCTTAGCCAGCAGGTGCAAAAAGTCAGACCGGTCCAGCGTACCGTTGTGTTGTATTACTACTTCGCCATGATCCAGGTTTACACTGACCTCTTCAACGGCCAGAAATTTTTTCAGCTTACCAGTAACGGTTTTAGCGCAGCCGCCACATTTTAGATTTTCTACGATGATGGTTTCTTTTTTCATGAAATTAGCTTTTGTGAAAAGAGAGCGCATATTGCGCCCTCTGTGTTTAACATTGTTTACTTAATTAAGAATCAGCTCTTTTTTAGCCAGATAAAAATCTATTTTCTCAAGGCTATCATCTGCATTTCGCTCTTCCAGCTGTTCCAGCGTTTTTGGCGGAGGAGCAATTACTTTATCACCGGCTTTCCAGTTTAATGGCATCGATACCTTGTATTTATCTGATACCTGTAGTGCTTCCAACGCCCTCAGTATTTCATCCATATTCCTGCCGACATTCAGCGGATAGTACATAATCAGGCGAACCTTTTTTGCCGGGTCGATAAAGAATACAGCCCGTACAGCCGCTGTTTCACTTTCATTGGGCTGGAGCATTCCATATTTTCTGGACACGCTCATATCCAGATCAGCAATGATAGGGAAATCAAAATATACGCCTGTGTTTTTGCGTACATTATCCACCCAGGCAACGTGAGCATGGATACTGTCGATACTCAATCCGATAAGCTCTGTATTGAGGGCGTCAAACTCAGCTTTTCTTTCAGCAAAGCCACTCATCTCGGTGGTACAAACCGGAGTGAAATCAGCAGGGTGCGAAAACATTACTATCCATTTGTCCGTGGCAAATTCAGAAAATTTGATCTTGCCCTTTGTGGTCACCGCTTCAAAGTCAGGAGCTATATCCCCGATACGAGGCATTTGTGTAAAATTATTTTCTGTTATGTTATCCATATTATTATTGTTTATTATTAATGAAAATTTTGATGCTTAGAGCATGGTTACCGGCTCTTTATATGCTGTGATATTCAGGCTTGTTTTCTTGATTGCATTGAAGCCACCCTCAACATTCACCACCTGACCGTATCCGCGGGCTTTTAGAATCGACGCGGCGATTACTGAGCGGTAGCCGCCCTGACAATGCAGGTAGTATTTCTCATTACGGTCTACCTGATTCATGTTTTTGTTGATAAAGTCCAGTGGAAAATTGACAGCAGCTTCGATATGCTGTGAGTCAAACTCACTTGCTTTACGGACGTCAAGGATATTGTCCTGGCTTTTTTCAATTTCAGCCACGAAGGTTTCCGCAGAAATGCTGTCCAAAGAGTCGGTTTCGAATGCTGCTGCTTTCCATGCAGTGATTCCACCTTCAAGATACCCCAATGCATTGTCGTAGCCGACACGAGCCAGACGCACCACTACTTCTTCTTCGCGGCCTTCATCGGCAAGAAACACGATATTCTGGTTCAGGTCTGTGATCAGGGCACCTACCCACGGGGCAAAATTGTCTTCTATGCCTATCCAAATTGAACCCGGAATATGAGCCTCGATGAACTGTTCTTTTTTCCTTGTATCCAGAATCAATGCATGGTTGCGGTCCACAACATCTTTAAATTGTGCAGGATCTAGCGCAACAATTCCTTTGTTAATCACCTGATCTATACTGTCGTATCCTGTTTTGTTGATTACGGCATTTTTAGGGAAATACTGCGGAGGCTCGACAAGCCCTGTTGTTACTTCCTTCACAAATTCGTCTTCTGTCATATCCTCTTTCAATGCATAATTGAAAAGTTTTTGATTGCCCAGGGTATCAAAGGTTTCCTTACTCATATTTTTACCACAGGCAGATCCTGCGCCATGTCCCGGATACACGATGACATCATTGGGTAGCGGCATGATTTTGTGACGCAATGATCTGAATAAATGCCGGGCCAGGTCTTCTCTGGTCAGGTCTGTTTTCACAGCAAGGTCAGGGCGACCGACATCCCCAATAAACAATGTGTCACCCGTGAAAATAGCATTTTCTTTCCCTTCTTCATCTATCAGCAGGAAAGTAGAAGATTCCATGGTATGACCCGGAGTATGGAGCACCCGGATAGTGATATTACCAAGCTTCAGGTCTTCATTATCCTTTGCGATGTATGCATCAAAGCTGGGTTGTGCGGTAGGACCGTATACAATCCTTGCCCCTGTTTTTCTTGCCAGGTCGATATGCCCGGATACAAAATCTGCATGAAAATGAGTTTCAAGGACATACTTTATTTTCGCACCATTTTCTTTGGACCGGTCAATGTAAGGATTAACCTCACGCAGCGGATCAATGATGGCTGCTTCGCCTCCAGATTCAATATAATATGCTGCTTCTGCGAGACAGCCTGTATAGATCTGTTCTATTTTCATAGTTTCAAAAAGTTTTGATTTCTGATGCAATTTACGGGATATTGCAGCTCTATGTGCGTTACCTATGTTACCCACATTGATGGGAATTGATCACCTGAGAAGATGATTTTTATCAGTTTTCAACACCAAAATATTGCAGCATTAGGTTTTGCCCTATTTGGTTTATTCATTGGTACTGAAACGTAACTTTTGTTACGCCAGCGGATCATACGGAGCCTCACATTTGGAAAAAATAACCTAATATCATGGATGTCGAAATTCTTTCAAGAATTCAGTTTGCACTGACCGTTTCTTTTCATTATATCTATCCGCCCTTAAGCATTGGCCTGGGACTTATCATGGTATTTTTGGAAGGTAATTACCTTCGTACCGGAAATCCGGAGTACCACGCACTGGCAAAATTCTGGACAAAGATTTTTGCCATAACCTTTGGTATTGGCGTTGCCACAGGTATAGTGATGGAGTTTGAATTCGGCACAAACTGGGCCACGTATTCACGATATGTAGGTGATATTTTTGGCAGCGCCCTGGCGGCCGAGGGAATATTTGCCTTTGCTTTGGAGAGTGGTTTTCTGGGCGTGCTTCTGTTCGGATGGAATCGTGTTAGCCCTTTAGTTCATTTCATTGCAACACTTGGTGTCTGGCTGGGTTCAATGTTTTCTGCAGTCTGGATTGTGGTGGCAAATTCATGGCAACAGACACCTGCAGGGTATCACATTGTAGGTGAAGGGATGAATGCCCGCGCTGAAATTACGGATTTCTGGGCTATGGTATTTAACCCTTCCAGCGTGGAGCGGCTTACCCATGTTTGGATAGGTGCTTTTCTGGCAGGTTCATTTCTTGTGCTGAGTGTTCATGCCTATTATATACTGAAAAATCGCCATGTGGAAATATCAAAAAAGGCATTCAGGATTGCGCTTGCTGTAGCTACAGTATCAGCGTTGTCTCAACTTTTTACAGGGCATAAGTCGGCGGACGGTGTTTCTCATAATCAACCAGCAAAATTAGCAGCTTTGGAGGGCCATTTCGATTCTATGGCCCCGGCAGATATGTATCTCTTTGGATGGGTAAACAAAGAAACAGAGCAAGTATATGGTTTGAAAATCCCAAACGGGCTATCCTTTCTGATACATCAGGACTTTTCTACCCCGGTAAAAGGTTTGAATGCCTTTCCGGAAGATGAAAGACCCACTGCCCTGAATGCCATTTTTCAGTTTTATCATCTTATGGTCGCCATTGGGGTATTTCTTATTGTTCTAACACTTTATGCATCCTTCCTGTGGTGGCGAGGTAAACTGTTTGATAAAAAATGGCTTCTGGTAGTTTTTGTGTTCGCTGTCATATTACCTCAAATCGCGAATCAGGTTGGGTGGTTTGCGGCAGAAATGGGACGTCAGCCGTGGGTAGTGTATGGCTTATTGAGAACTTCCGATGCCCTGTCTAAGGTGGTGACAGCCAATCATGTAATGTTTTCGATCGTTCTGTTTTCCGTTATATACACTTTACTTTTTCTGCTCTTCATTTATATGATGAATAAAAAGATCAAAGCAGGACCTGATGAAAGCATGTTAAGTGAGCACAGGCCCAGACAAAAGGAAATGTCTCAGGTATTTAAAAATTCAAATTCGTAATGGCTACATTTTTAGGAATAGACTATGCTACATGGTGGTTTTTAGTTGTTGGTGGTGTCTTCAGTGGTTACGCCATTTTAGATGGGTTTGACCTGGGTGCTGGAGCATGGCATCTGTTTTTTAAGAAGGACAAAGACCGCCGTGTTGCTTTAAATGCTGTGGGCCCGGTATGGGACGGCAATGAGGTTTGGCTTGTCATAGGTGGAGGAGCTCTTTTTGCAGGCTTTCCTGATGTGTATGCAACCTTATTTTCGGCTATGTACATACCTTTTATGCTGTTTCTAACCTTTCTGATCTTCAGGGCCATCTCCATTGAGTTCAGGAGTAAGGAGGAAATGAAATGGTGGAGGACAACCTGGGACCTTGCGTACAGCGTTTCCAGCATCATGCTCGCCGTACTTCTGGGTGTTGTGCTGGGAAATGTATTACAGGGAATGGCCATAGGTGAGGACAAAGAATATCAGGGAAGCTGGCTGCAATTTTTAAATCCATATGCCATTATGGTTGGGATTACCACCCTTGCGCTTTTTATGATGCATGGAGCAATATATCTGCTGATGAAAACGGAGGGTCAGCAGTTTGTGGCGATGCAGCAAAAAGTAAAACAAGCGATTATTTTCTTTATTGTCAGCTTTACTATTGTCACCATCTATTCCCTCATTTACCTGCCGCATCTATCCGATCGCTTTAGCCAGAATCCCATCTTTTTCGTAATTCCTATTATTGCATTCCTTAGCATCGCTAATATACCAAGGCTTATCACCAAGCAAAGATACTGGTATGCCTTTCTCTTTTCGTCAATATCCGTTGCCATGCTGTTGGTGATCGTCGCATTTGAGTTATATCCGG
>CAZEQJ010000063.1:0-9556 GCA_964514385.1 uncultured Cytophagales bacterium | reverse complement strand
AAAGCTCAACGACACATAAATCGCGAAGAGAGGAAAAATCATCCAGATCAAAATTGTTATGATCCAGCAATTGCAATATCTCATTTTCCTTCACATAATGTGGAAGCCTTTTTTCAGTTTTCAGCGACTGAATAAGTTTGGTGGGGTCTTGCTGCATTGTACCATGACGCAGCATGAATTTGTAGAAGGATCGAAGAGCAGCCAGCTTACGGTTGACCGATGATTTTGAAATGCCCTCTTCCGTCAGATATACTACGAAGTCACGCAGATGCTCATGTTTGACATCATGTACGTCTAACTGATAGGTAATTTCAAGGAAATCTACAAATTGATTGAGGTCATTGCGATAAGCCTCCAGCGTGTGCGGGCTGTATCTCTTTTCGTGTTGCAGGTATAGTAAAAAAGATTTTACCAAGTCGAAAGGGATTTATTTTTCAACTTAGTAAAATCTTCAGATAAAAACTAGGCGTTTTCTTCAGATTGTTTTAACTGACGATATTTAGCACGAATTACTTCACTCCTTCTTTTCACAGAAGGCTTTTCGAAGTGAGTGCGGCTTCGCAGTTCCCGAATCACGCCAGCTTTTTCAAATTTTTTCTTGAAACGCTTAAGTGCTTTGTCTATTGATTCGTTTTCTTTTACGTTTACTGATATCATATACCGTTAATTCGAAATGAGGTGCAAATGTAAAGAAATATTTTAAAATATGCTGCTGCCCTTTAACATTTCTCTGGAAATCACCAGCTTTTGTATTTCACTGGTTCCCTCGCCGATAGTACAGAGCTTGGCATCACGATAGAATTTTTCCACTGGAAAATCTTTAACGTAGCCATAACCACCGAATATCTGTACAGCATCGTTAGCTACACTTACCGCTACTTCCGATGCCATATACTTGGCCATACTTGATTTCAGGGTCACATTTCCTCCGGTATTTTTCAACCGCACGGCTTCCATGGTCAGTTGTTTAGCCGCCTCAATTTGTGTCGCCATATCGGCCAGTTTAAATGATATGCCCTGAAATGCAGAGATAGGCTTTCCAAACTGATGGCGCTCTTTACTGTATTGAAGTGCAATATTAAAAGCACCCATGGCAGTACCAAGACTCAGTGCTGCAATACTTATACGTCCGCCGTCAAGTATTTTAAGTGACTGGATAAAACCATCGCCTATTTCACCAAGTACGTTTTCTTCCGGCACCTTGCAATTGTCAAAAATCATTTCTGCTGTTTCGGAAGCACGCATGCCCAGCTTATTTTCTTTTTTACCTCCTGCAAATCCGGGTTTGCCCCGCTCCACTACGAATGCTGTCATGCCATGAGAGTCACCTTTCTCTCCTGTGCGCGCAATTACGACGGCTACATCACCACTGATACCGTGTGTAATGAAGTTTTTTGCACCATTGATTACCCAAAACCCGTCTTTTTTCTCTGCAGTGGTACGCATATTCCCCGCATCAGACCCTGTATTAGGCTCGGTCAGACCCCATGCTCCGATCCATTCACCTGTAGCAAGTTTCGGCAGCCATCGCTGCTTCTGATCTTCATTGGCAAACATTAAAATATGATTGGTACACAAAGAATTATGCGCAGCCATAGATAAACCAATCGAGGGATCGAACTTTGACAATTCGATAATAGCCGTCACATACTCACTGTAGCTGAGCCCGCTACCCATATAGGCTGCCGGTACGAGCATTCCCATCAACCCCAGCTCGCCCATGCGGGTGAATAATTCTCTGGGGAAAGTCTGGGATTCATCCCACTCCGTTATATGTGGCTTTATTTCACGCTCGCCAAAGTCCCTGATCATTTCGGCGATCATTTGGGTTTGTTCTACTGCTATCTTTTCCATATCCTAACTAACATTCGTTAGCAATATAATGATTCCCTTTTATAGTTTAAATATTTCATTATTAACTATTCAGGTTTAGCTTTGAACTTTAAAATTCATTAAATCAGAAAAAATGAAAATAGCCGTAATTGGAACAGGATATGTAGGCCTTGTTACAGGGACCTGTTTTGCAGAAACGGGTAATACTGTTACCTGCGTCGATATTGATGAAAATAAGGTGCAGCGACTCAGGTCAGGTAAGATCACTATATATGAGCCCGGTCTCGATGTGTTGTTTGATCGGAATATCAAACAGGAGAGACTTTCTTTCACTACCTCACTGGAAGAGGGCATTGAAGGCGCGCAGATTATATTTCTGGCATTACCCACCCCTCCTGGAGCTGACGGCTCAGCCGATCTTCAATACGTTTTACGGGTAGCAGAAGATCTGGGCCCCTTGCTTAAAGATTACACCATTATAGTAGATAAGAGTACAGTTCCGGTAGGTACGGCAGAAAAGGTACATGCTAAGATTGCACAGAACGCGAAGGTGCCTTTTGATGTGGTCTCTAATCCTGAATTTCTCCGTGAAGGGGTTGCAGTTGATGATTTTATGAAACCAGACCGTGTAGTGGTCGGTACCTCCTCTACACGTGCCAAAGAGGTAATGGAAAAATTATACGGCCCGTTTGTTCGGCAGGGTAACCCCATCATTTTTATGGATGAGAAATCCGCAGAACTGACAAAATATGCAGCCAACTCCTTTCTGGCTACCAAGATTACCTTTATGAATGAAATCGCCAACCTTTGTGAGCTTGTAGGTGCAGACGTTGACATGGTGAGAAAGGGAATCGGAACGGACACCCGTATTGGCAAGCGTTTTCTTTTTGCAGGTATTGGCTATGGGGGCAGCTGTTTTCCCAAAGATGTTCAGGCACTGGCCAAATCATCTGTCGAGAATAATTATAATTTCAAAATATTGACTTCAGTGATGGAGGTCAATGAAAGCCAGAAACTGAGATTATCCCACAAGTTGGAAAATTATTTTAGCGGAGATATTTCAGGGAAAACCTTCGGTATCTGGGGGCTGGCTTTTAAGCCATATACCGACGATATCAGAGAGGCACCTGCGTTAAATAATATTGAATATCTACTGGCTAAAGGATGTAAGCTCAAGGCTTACGATCCCGAAGCAATGGAAAATGTAAAATCGATTTACGAAGGTAAGCTCGAATTCTGCGAGGATGAATATGAAGCAGCAGATGGTGCAGAAGCTTTACTTATCTTTACCGAATGGCCGGAATTTCGTAATCCATCTTTCGAAAAAATGGACGCTCTCATGAAAAATAAACTCATCTTTGATGGCAGAAACCTGTATGATACCAGAGAGATGAAGGAAAAGGGATATACATATATAAGTATCGGTAGAGAAGAAGTCCATGCCTAAGCGCGTACTCATTACCGGAGCAGCCGGATTTCTCGGTTCACATCTTTGTGATCGGTTCATTGCCGAAGGATACCATGTGATTGGTATGGACAACCTGATTACAGGTGATTTGAAAAATATCGAGCACCTTTTTCATCTTGAACGATTTGAGTTTTTTCACCACGATGTGAGCAAGTTTGTGCACGTGCCGGGAGAGCTGGACTATATCCTTCATTTCGCAAGCCCTGCTTCACCTATTGATTATCTGAAAATTCCGATTCAGACGTTAAAGGTAGGTTCGCTTGGTGTGCATAATTGTCTGGGTCTCGCAAAGGCTAAAGGTGCCCGCATTCTGATTGCCTCTACTTCAGAAGTATATGGTGATCCCAAAGTACATCCCCAGTCCGAAAGCTACTGGGGCAATGTAAACCCGATTGGACCTCGTGGTGTCTATGATGAGGCCAAAAGATTTCAGGAAGCTATTACCATGGCGTACCATACATTCCACCAGCTGGAGACACGTATTGTGCGGATTTTCAATACTTACGGCCCACGCATGCGCTTAAACGACGGACGTGTGCTTCCGGCCTTTATTGGACAGGCTTTGAGAGGGGAAGATCTTACAATATTTGGAGATGGCTCCCAGACACGTTCTTTCTGCTATGTTGATGACCTGGTGGAGGGAATATACCGTCTGTTGCTGAGTAATTATGCTTACCCTGTCAATGTGGGCAATCCGGATGAAATTACCATCAAAGAATTTGCTGAAGAGATAATAAAGCTTACCGGAACGGACCAGAAGGTCATATATAAGCCGTTGCCGAAGGATGATCCCACCCGCAGGCAGCCTGACATATCGGTGGCTAAAGAGGTATTGGGGTGGGAGCCCAAAGTTTCGAGGTCTGAAGGATTAAAGGTCACCTACGATTATTTTAAAACTTTACCGGAGGAAGCACTGCATAAAAAGGAACATAATGATTTTTCCCAATACATTCGAAAATGAGTAAAACGATAATTATCACGGGCGGCGCAGGTTTTATAGGTTCGCATGTCGTCAGGTTATTTGTCAATAACTATTCCGACTATCATATCATAAATGTAGATGCCCTTACCTATGCCGGTAATCTTGAAAACCTGAGGGATGTGGATAGCAAAGCCAATTATGAGTTCATAAAGCTCGATATCAACGATGAACAGACAGTTAATCAGCTTTTTGTTGATAAAAGACCGGATGGTGTAATACATCTTGCTGCGGAGTCTCATGTCGATCGTTCCATTGCCGATCCGATGGCATTTCTGAAAACTAATATAATCGGTACGGTAAATCTCCTGAATGCGGCCAGAACGTATTGGAAGGACGATTACGAAAATAAACTATTTTATCATGTAAGTACCGATGAGGTATATGGCAGTCTTGATAATGGCGGTTTCTTCTATGAGGATACTCCTTATGACCCTAAGTCGCCCTATTCAGCCTCTAAGGCAAGCTCAGACCATTTTGTCAGAGCCTATGGCAACACTTATGGGTTGCCGTATGTGATTTCCAATTGCTCCAATAATTATGGACCCAATCAGTTTCCGGAAAAGTTAATACCACTTTGCATCAATAACATCCGGAATAATAAGCCACTGCCGATTTACGGTAAAGGTGAAAATATAAGGGATTGGTTATATGTGATTGATCATGCCCGGGCTATTGATGTGATCTTCCATAAAGCCAAAAAAGGAGAAACCTATAATATCGGAGGATTTAATGAGTGGAAAAATATTGACCTTGTAAAGGCATTATGCAGGGTGATGGATAAGAAATTAAACAGATCGGAAGGCGAATCCGAACAACTCATCACCTATGTGACAGACCGTGCCGGACATGACCTTCGCTACGCTATAGATGCTCAAAAAATAATGAATGAGCTAGGTTGGACTCCGTCGCTTCAATTTGAGGAAGGGTTGGAAAAAACAGTAGATTGGTATCTTGAAAACCAGGAATGGCTGGAGCATGTAACTTCAGGTGAGTACCAGAACTATTATCAAAAACAATATCAGTCATGAAAGGAATAATATTGGCAGGAGGGAGTGGTACACGATTACACCCTTTGACATTATCTGTCAGCAAGCAGCTGATGCCGGTATACGATAAGCCCATGATCTATTATCCGCTTTCCGTCCTTATGCAGGCCGGTATCAGGGAGATTCTTATCATTACCACACCTCACGATTCTGACCTTTTCAAAAGATTACTTGGAGATGGCAGCCAGCTGGGGTGTTCATTTCAGTATGCTATCCAACCCGAACCAAAGGGGCTGGCACAGGCGTTCACAATCGGTGAGGATTTTATTGGAAATGATAAAGTAGCGTTAATACTTGGTGATAATATTTTTTATGGTTCTGGTTTATCCAGGCTATTGAAAAGCAACAATGACCCGGATGGAGGGGTCGTATACGCCTATCACGTTACCGACCCTGAACGCTACGGAGTAGTAGAATTTGACGAAAATAATGTAGCCATATCCATTGAGGAAAAGCCTGATCAGCCAAAATCAAGCTATGCAGTTCCCGGATTGTATTTTTATGATAATGATGTGATTGAAATTGCTAAAAACCTTAAGCCCAGTGCACGTGGCGAGCTTGAAATCACAGATATCAACAAACAATACCTCAATAAAGGAAAGTTAAGTGTAGGCATCATGGAGCGTGGTGTTGCCTGGCTGGACACCGGTACTTTTGATTCACTGCTGCAGGCAGCCAACTTTGTGGAAGTGGTGGAAAAACGTCAGGGTTTTAAGATAGGATGTATCGAGGAGGTAGCTTACCGTGAAGGATTCATCACAACAGATCAGCTGTTGTCCCTTGCAGAAAGCCTTGAAAAAAGCGGATACGGGACATATTTAAAGAATCTTCCCCGCGAAATCACCAAAGGTTGATAACCAATTAACTTATTCTTATATTTGCAATCGAATTGAGGGGACAGGTGTCCCCTCTTTTGGTATTGTATGGCACAACGAGTGGATTTGACGTCAGTGGCGGAAAAAATCATCCAGCAGTCGGATGATTCTTTTTTTCTTGTTGAACATAAGGTAAAAGGGGATAACAGAAATCAGCGATTGATTTTCTTTGTGGATGGCGATAATGGTATTACCATTGACGATTGCGCTAAAATAAGCCGGGCCTTAGGTGATGAGATAGAATCGAATGAATGGATATCCAATCCATATACGATAGAAGTATCTACCCCCGGTGTGGATCAGCCGTTGAAACTCAAAAGACAATATCACAAAAATATTGGCAGAAATTTGTCGCTCACATTAAAAGACGGGGCCAACCGAAAGGGGAAGCTGGTCAGTGTGGGTGAGACTGATATTACGCTGGAGGTAAAACTGAAAAAAAAAGAAACGGAGACCATCCAAATAGCTTTGGATGATATCTCCAAAGCGATAGTTAACATATCATTTTCATAATGGATACAGGGAATTTAATTGAGTCGTTTGCTGATTTTGCCAGGAGCAAAAACATCGACCGTCCTACCATGATCAGGATACTTGAAGACGTATTTCGTACCATGATCAGGAAAAAATATGGTGTTGATGACAATTTTGACATCATCATTAATGTGGATAAAGGAGACCTTGAGATGTGGCGATTCAGGGAAATAGTGGATGATAATTCGGAAGACATCTGGGATCATGACAAAATCAGCCTGAGTGAGGCCAAACAGATAGAGCCTGACTTTGAGATAGGGGAAGAAGTTGCAGAGGAAGTGAAGCTGGAAGATTTCGGACGCCGGGCAGTGATGACGGCAAGACAGACGTTAATTCAGAAAATAAAAGATCTGGAAAAAGACATCCTGTTCAATAAATACAAGGAACTCGTTGGGGAGATCGTCATTGGTGAGGTGTATCAGATACTCAGTCGTGAAGTGTTGCTCATAGATGCCGAAGGTAATGAAATTTCCCTTCCGAAAAACGAACAGATTCCAAAGGACCGTTTTCGTAAAGGAGATAATGTGAGGGCTGTTGTCAGCCGTGTGGAAATGGTGAACGGTAACCCTAAGATTATTCTTTCCCGTACTGCACCGGTTTTCCTTGAGCGTCTGTTTGAAAATGAAGTACCGGAAGTATATGACGGACTAATTATTATTAAAAAAGTTGTCAGAGAACCAGGTGAAAGAGCCAAGGTTGCTGTAGAATCTATCGATGACAGGATTGATCCGGTGGGCGCATGCGTGGGTATGAAGGGTTCACGTATTCATTCTATCGTACGTGAGCTGCAGAACGAGAATATTGACGTCATTAATTTTACAGACAATATGGATCTGTACATTTCACGTGCGCTGAGCCCTGCCAAAATTTCCAAAATGGAGGTAAATGAGGAAGAAGGAAGGGTAAGCGTATATCTGAAGCCTGATCAGGTCTCGCTGGCGATAGGTAAAGGAGGTCAGAATATCAAGCTGGCGAGCAAGCTTGTCGGACTTGAGATTGATGTATTCCGTGAGCTTAATGAAATGGAAGAAGAGGATGTGGTGCTGGATGAATTTAAGGATGAGATTGAAGACTGGATCATCGAAGAGTTGAAACGAGTCGGACTGGATACGGCAAAATCAGTGCTTGCGCTCACAAAGGATGATCTGGTAAGAAGAACAGATCTCGAAGAAGAAACGATTGACGATATATTCAATGTGTTAAAGCAGGAATTCGAGGAATAAGTATCCCAATTCATTGCATTTAACTAAAATAATTACGCATGGCAGAAGAAAGAACGATGAGATTAAGCCAGGTGGCTAGAAAATTAAATGTGGGTATGGCCACTATTTCTGAAACACTTGCCGGCAAGGGTTTTGAAATAGAGGCTAAACCTAATTCAAAAATTACTCAGGAGCAGTATAATATGCTGGCTGAGGAATTTGCATCTTCTGCTATGGATAAGGAGGAGGCTTCAGGTCTGAAGATTGGAAAGCAAAATCAGTCATTTGTTGTAGACGATAAGGAAGAAGAAAAACCTGAAAAAGCCAGGGATGAAGAAGAGGAGAAGATTTTTATTAAAAACCTCGGCGTAGAGAAGGAGAAAGCAGAGCAAAAACCTCAGGAAGCACCTAAAAAGGAAGAGCCCGAAGTACCAAAGGCACCTGAACAGGAGCATAAGCTTCAGGGCATCAAGGTAGTAGGTAAGATAGATCTGGATTCAGCAGGAAAGCCAAAAAAGAAATCCGAACAACCAAAGGAAGAAGAAAAGCAGGAAATTTCTACGCCTAAGGAGGAGGAGTCGAAGATAGAAGAGCCTTCTGAAAAGAAAGAAGAGCCGAAGAAAGAACCTGTGGCTGAAAAGAAACCAGAACCTCCAGCTGAAAAAACGCAAGAGAAAAAAGAAGAGGCACCCAAAAAAGAAGAGAAAAAAGAAGATGGCGTCATCGAAGCCAAAGCTGAATCACTTCGTGGCCTTAAGGTATTAGGTAAAATCGAGCTGCCGAAGGAGAAAAAGAAAGAAGTGAAGCCTGTAGCCAGCTCCGACGACTCTAAAGACAAGAAAAAGAAAAAGCGTCCGAGAAAACGGATTACAAATAAGGAACAGGGTGGTCGAAACCAAAACAAAGGAAGACACCAGCAAAAAGAGGATATCTCAGATAAGGATATTCAGGATCAGATCAAAGCTACACTTGCAAGACTGAGTGGAGGCAAACAGTCCGGCAGTAACCGTTCAAAATACAGAAGAGAGAAAAAGGCAGATAAGGCCCATCACGAATCGGAAGAAGCTACAACGGATACAAAGACATTAAAGGTAACTGAATTTATTTCTGCGAACGACCTTGCTTCCCTGATGGACGTATCTGTGAATGAGATCATCTCCATTGGTATGCAGTTGGGCATGTTTATCTCCATTAACCAGCGTCTCGATGCAGAATCGATCACAGTAATTGCCGATGAGTTCGGCTTTGATGTCGAATTTATCACTGCGGAAGAAGAGGTGGAGGTAGATCAGGGGTCAGATAATCCCGAAAATCTGGTAGAAAGAGCCCCTATAGTCACCATCATGGGGCATGTCGACCACGGTAAAACTTCACTGCTCGATTATATTCGAAGTGCAAAAGTGACACAGGGGGAAGCTGGTGGAATTACCCAGCATATCGGTGCCTATGATGTGGTGACTGAGAGCGGAAAGCGGGTTGCTTTTCTGGATACACCGGGTCATGAAGCGTTCACAGCGATGCGAGCAAGAGGTGCTAAAATTACCGATATCGTCATTATTGTGGTAGCAGCTGATGATGCCGTGATGCCTCAAACAAAAGAGGCAATAAACCACGCT
>CAZEQJ010000062.1:0-9882 GCA_964514385.1 uncultured Cytophagales bacterium | reverse complement strand
ATTCTTTTCCCAATGAAATTCCACAATCTAAACCTGTTCTTGTAGGTTCATAAAAGTGAAGCAGTTCCTTTGCAAGTATTAATTCTCCTTCTTTGTTGATGGTGAAAATTCTGGAATTTGGTATTGTATCACGAGCCTCAACTTTTCCACGTCCTGCCATATTTGATTGTCCTGCAAGAATATAAACCCAAACATTTTCTTTGTTAGGAATTACATCAGGTTTTTGTTCAATCTTCGGAAAGAATTCTGTTCTGTCGTCATCGTGTTTTGTCCCACAACTGTTTAGAACAAATATTGTTATTATAAGAATGTAAATTTTATTGTTCATTGTGTCGTCTTTTTAGCTTGCCCATAACGCGGATATATCGTTATTGACGATATATCCACTATGTCATTTTTTGTTCCTAATATGTGTATAAATACCCAAAATACCAACTTTTTTGCCCTCGAGCATGTCAAAAGGTGTATATACGTTGGGCGTACCTTTCCCCGAAAAGGGTACCGTTTCAGCCATCATATCCAGCGGACTTTGGATCTGAAGTAACGAGGCCGGACTCACATGCGCGTAAATGGCAGTCGTCTTGATACTCGTATGGCCCAGAAATTGCTGTATATACCGGATGTCTACACCCCGCTCCATCAAATGCGTCGCAAAACTATGCCGCAACGTATGTAAACTGGCAGGCTTTGATACTCCCGCACGGTATTTGGCTCGCTCAAATATCTTGCGCAGACTCGCAGCACTGTATTTATCCCCATTCGGACTCTCCAGGAGCCATACCCGGGGCTTATACTTTGCTACATACTGCTCCAGCAGGGGGATCACCACCGCAGCCAGTACCGTTATCCGGTCCTTTTTCCCCTTGCCACCCGCTACAAATACCGCCCTCCGGTCTGTGTCAATATCGGTAAGCTTCATATTGATCAGCTCGCTACGCCGTAATCCCGAACTGTAAAGCATCGTGATGGCAAACCGGTGCTTCAGGTTGTCAATAGAGGACAGTATTTTATATACATCCTGCTCCGTTAGCACCTGTGGCAGACGAAACTCCTTTTTGGGCCTGTCAATAAAATAGGTCCGCCGGTCCTCACCCAATACCTGCTCATAATAGTACTTGATGGCATTGATAAGTTGGTTTTGAAAGGCCAGCGATACCTTGTCCTCCTCTACGACCTTGTATAAAAAATCAAAAATATGCTGCCGTGATATACGCTCCAGCGGCATTTCTCGGTGATGGTAAAAAAACTTACGCAGCATATACCGGTAAGTGCGTATCGTGTTTGCACTGTAATTACGGATTTTTAACGTTTGTGCATAAAGCTTCAGCGCCTCCTCATAGGGCTCCGGCAACCGTATTTTCTCAGGATTCACCTCCGCTACATGTGCCATTTTTTTAGGAGCCGCCGGCCCCGTCTTGATTCCCTCGAGCAGCTCCTTCAGCCTGAGCCGGCATTCAGGAATATCCTGCATATACCAGCACCGGTGAGTTGCACTGTATTTGGCCATGCCCGTATTTTTGCACCAGCGGTTAATGGCCGCCGAGTAAGGCGTACGGATAAATAACACACGCATTCCGCGATGAGATCCAGCTTCGATAGTTACGTTTTTCATAAGAATAGAGTTAATAAAGACCAATAAAGAGGCAACAATAAGAGAAAAGAGACCACCGATCCGTTTGTTAACCGTTTAGAGTCGTGTACAAGCGTGTATAAACGTTTAAAAATGGATAAAATGCATTTTTTACGCTAGATTAACCCAAAACATCCATGATGACCACTGTGTACAAAAAATGTAAAAACTGCGGCAAGCCCACCAGCGGCAGATCAGACAAAAAATTCTGTTCCGCCTCCTGTAAAAACGATTACAACAACGTGATCCGTAGAAAAAATGCATTCCACCGCAGCATCGACCGCGCCCTGCTCAAAAACCGTAACATCATCATCGCATTGCTGGACAAAGGCCAGACCAAAATCAAACGCGAAGCATTAATAAAAAAAGGATTCAACTTTTCCGTGCATACCGAGATCGCCCATACCACCAAGGGCGCCTACTACTTTATTTACGACGTAGGCTATTTCCCCGTCTATCACAATGACCAACAGATAGCATGGCTCGTGAAGCGCAAGGAATACGTCGGGAACCTTATTATCGACCCCTGGGACTAGCCATCAACAGTACAAACCGCAACATTTTTTTCTGGGCATGCCCCTGACCACTACGTGTCAGGGTCGGGCTATACAGTACTCCGCTTACGCTCCGGTGCCTCGCCCACTCGGCACCCGGCTTACAGCCGGTACTTCCTATCCCTCATGCACCCGAGGTAGTAGCCATTACCGGCGATGCTTAAGTGATAAAGTTTTGTCCCGTCCATTTCTGCTTTGAAATCGTTGGCCCTTAAATATTTTGATGAATACGAGACATCAGAAAGACCTTATCTTATTCCAATAAAGGCCTTATCTATATTGATAAGGTAAATCATGGCAGAATCTGTCTTGTGAAATGCACGTAAATTCGCCAGGGTTATATCTATTGCGTCTTTTGAAATTTCAGAAAGCATATTCGTCCAGAAAATGAGAACCGTGTATTTATCTTCATCCATACGGACACCCGGATAAGCGCCAAGTAAACTCTCCTTACCAAAAATTATATAATCCGGATGTACTGCCGATGAGGGTGGAAACTGATTGAACCTTCCGTCGTAATTCCAGTCCAGTGACCCGATTTTGCCCTTTGCGTAGCAGTTGGCCTGAAAAGAGATAAGTGAATCTTTTAATAAGTATATCATCTGTATCGGCTGGCTCAACCCCTTTTCAGACAAATAATTTGTCTGCAGATCACTCCACTTTTCAAAACTTACCTTACTTGCAATAATGGTATCGACATTAAGCTGCCCTAAATAATCCCCGACAAAAACCTGATGGTCCTGAATTGAAAACTCATCCAGTTCACGATATCCATATATTTTGGCTAAAATGAAACTGCAGGAAGTCAGAAATATGGTGGTTAATATTAATCCCGTGGTTTTCACAATAAACAATAATACAAAATAATGACATAGCAATTTTCAACCCTACCGGAAATTTACCAGAAGAGGGATTATTCAGACTTCACGCATCTGACCGGCAATTTATTCCCATTTTGACCACCCCGATCTATTGGCTATCGGATAACCACCCTTATTTTTGTCGCCCGATAATAACATGACATGATAGATTATTCGAATCGCATCGCCGGGGAATTAGCCCTGCAACCCAAATATGTAGCCGCCACCATCAAACTCCTCGATGAAGGCGCCACCGTACCCTTTATCTCCCGCTACCGCAAAGAGATGACCGGCACCATGGACGAAGTGCAGGTAGCTGACGTACGGGACCGCCTGCTCAAACTACGCGAACTCGATAAGCGACGCGAAGCCATACTGAAATCTATCGATGAGCAGGAAAAGCTCACCCCCGAACTAAAAAAGAAGATCGAGGCAGCCGAAACCATGACTGCCCTCGAAGACCTTTACCTGCCCTACAAGCCCAAGCGCAAAACAAAGGCCTCCGTCGCAAAAGAACGCGGCCTCGAACCACTGGCCCAATGGCTGTGGGAGCAGCCCAATGGCGCTGTCGAAGCAGCTGCAGCAAAATATATCAACGAAGAAAAAGAAGTTCCCGATGCTGAAGCTGCCCTGCAGGGTGCCCGCGACATCGTCGCCGAATGGGTCAGCGAAGATGCAGAAGCCCGTGAAGAAATCCGAAACCTGTTTCGAACAGAAGGTATGATCCGCTCCCGCGTGGTAAGTGGAAAAGAAGAAGAAGGCAGCAAATACAAAGACTATTTTGATTGGGAAGAACCCATCAAAAAAACACCATCACACCGGTTGCTGGCCATGCGAAGAGGTGAACGTGAAGGTATCCTTATCCTGAATATGGCACCGGAAGAAGAAACAGCGGTAGCCAAACTATCACGCCGCTTTGTTACCGGCCATGGCGAAGCTTCACAGCACGTGGACATAGCCGTAAAAGATGCATATAAACGCCTGATCAAGCCGAGCATAGAAACCGAAATACGGCTGGAGTCGAAAAAAGCCGCCGATCTGGAAGCCATACATGTATTTGCCGAAAACCTCAAACAGCTGCTTATGTCGGCACCTCTCGGGCAGAAGCGGCTCATGGCCATTGACCCTGGCTTCCGTACAGGATGTAAGGTCGTATGCCTCGACAGCCAGGGAAAACTGCTTGAGCATACCGCCATTTTCCCCAACGAACCCCGTAAAGATATCCGTACAGCATCAGCGGTGGTGGCAGCCCTCGCACAAAAACATAACATTGAAGCCATTGCCATAGGCAATGGTACCGCCAGCCGTGAAACGGAGCAGTTTGTCAAAAGCATCGGACTGCCGTCTTCTATAATTGTCGCCATGGTAAATGAAAGCGGTGCCTCCATCTACTCAGCGTCCGAAGTAGCAAGAGAAGAATTTGGCGACTATGATGTAACGGTACGTGGTGCCGTATCGATCGGCCGCCGTATGATGGACCCGCTGGCCGAGATGGTAAAGATAGACCCGAAATCCATTGGTGTGGGACAGTACCAGCACGATGTAGACCAAAATGACCTCAAACACTCGCTGGACGATGTGGTAATGAGCTGTGTAAACGGGGTAGGCGTAGAGCTGAATACCGCCAGCAAGCAGCTGCTGACCTATGTATCCGGGTTAGGACCACAACTGGCTGAAAATATCGTCAAATACCGGGATGAAAACGGGAAATTCAACAGCCGGACAGAGCTTAAAAAGGTGCCCCGGCTAGGTGAGAAGGCCTTCGAGCAGGCTGCCGGCTTCCTGCGGATCAAGGGAGCCAAAAACATTCTCGATGAAAGCGCCGTGCACCCCGAGCGTTACGAAACCGTGAATACCATGGCAAAAGACCTCGGCTGTAATGTGGAAGATCTTGTCAGAGATGCCAGTCTGCGAAGCCGCATCGACCTGAAAAAATACGTTTCAGAGGAGCTGGGTTTACCCACCCTAAAAGATATCATGGAAGAACTGGCCAAACCCGGCCGTGATCCGCGCGAGCAGTATGAGACCTTCGCCTTTGCCGACCATGTCCACGAGATCAAGGACCTGGCCGTAGGCATGAAACTGCCCGGCATCGTCACCAATATCACCAAGTTTGGCGCCTTTGTGGATGTAGGCGTGCACCAGGACGGACTGGTGCATATCAGCCATTTGAAAGACGGCTTCGTTTCCGATCCGGCACAGGCTGTAAAACTGCAGCAGAAAGTAATGGTAACCGTGCTGGAGGTAGACGTGCCCCGCAAGCGGATCTCACTGTCGGTGAAGTCAGACCCCTTTGCGGAGAGTAGACCAAAACAAAAATCCTCGAAGCCAAAGCAAAAGCCTCAGAAACAGGCAGATGGAGATCTTCAGGCCAAGCTGGCTCAGTTAAAGGGAAAGTTTGGGAAATAATGGGGCGTTCTCCCAACAAAAAGTCCTTTCATGAAGATAGGCCTTTTTTGTTGGGGTCTTTACTTTGTGCCCGCTACTATCCCTAACGCACCCGAGGTGAAAACAGCCATCCTACAGGTATTCATTCCCCCGGAACACTACAGCTATTATGACCAGGAGTACAAATGCTATTATCATTAACCTGTGATTATTAAAATTAAGTTGCCCCCTTTTCCATCCATCCCATACCAAAAGAGCCAAACCTGCAAATATGGTAGATAATGCAATTATTGAACCCACAGAAAAGAAAGCAGTTGGCTTCCATAACCAAACTATAAAAAACATGATCAAACCGGATACATAAACTATTCGGTATAAATGTATGAGGTTAAGCTTATTTTGATTTTGCATAAGTGGATGTTTTTAGATGCTCTACTAATGACACTCTTATATTAGGATACATAAAATTATGCAAAACACAAAATCCACATCGTTAAAATCAATATTTTAAATCGATAAAGTTGATTTTATCAAGTAAACAGATGTTTTCTTCGGTTTTTCGTCCGGATCCATGATACGATTTAGCTCCTGCAACACCTGATTTTTCCCCTTGTATCCCCGGATATACCCCATTACCTCTCCTGATGTATGAAATAATATAAAATAAGGATATGCCTGAAGCCCCATTTCCTGAAAAAGCTGATTTTCTATATCAATGAGACTATTTTCTATGCTCTTGATGTATTTAAAATGATGTATTTCGTTAAAAGTCAGCTTACTTCCCTCCCTGTTTTGATATAAAAAATAGTGTTCCACCTTAGACATTTTGGCAATTTCATCTTGTATTTCCATCATTGATTTTATGCAGGGAGCACACGTCTCATTCCAGGTCTCTATCAGCACGAACTTTCTACCCGTTTGAATTTTGACAGTATCCATTTTATAATCGATAAAATCGAATTCAGAAAGCAGGCGTGTAGTATCGATTGCTATGGGTTTAGCAATTGCCTTTTCTTGAGTGATCTCCGTTTGAAACTGATATTGTAACAGGGTTGAGATTATTCCTATCATTACTATGAAAACAGTGTATCGAACTGATTTTAAGTAGCTCATCCATAAAACAAGGCAAAAACAGATGAATATCTGTACGACAGGTTGCAGAAAGATCGGTTCCTGTGAAAAGATTACACTTGTTATTGCATAAAATACCGGGCCAATGCTTATCAGAAGATATGAAAGTGAATCCAATAATAGTTTTCTGGCGAAATAAATAACCAAACCAGTGATAAGGTAAGCAAACGCAGCCGTTATTGGACCAGAAATATCGGCAGAGAGCAAGCCTAAACCCCAGATGGGGATCAGACTGATACTTATGGCCAAAATTAATATCCTTCTTCTTATCATTTTTATTATAGACACCTCAAAATCCTTCGCTCAATATTCTTATTTTTTTGAGGTTGATACACTGTATTAGTGCATTTTATTCCTACCTAAATGGCCCTAGGTTTAACCGTATCGTTCCTAAGACCATAGAGTTTACCATTGTGTCATATATAGGCAGTCGTAGCGGACGGTAAGGCTAGTTTGGATTTTTTTGCAGAAAATTTACCCTCAGACAAAATTCCTACGATGTTTGTCAATCTTCCAGGTTAAACAGCTGAACACCTAAACTAATATGTATTCCTCCAGTACCTAAAACGTTATATTCCCTGTCACGTCCATCTCCTCTAAGGCGAAAAACACGTCCATCTAAAAATATATCTGATGCAATAAGCAATTCCCCAATGAAAAATTTATAGCCTATTCCTATACCGGTGTTGAAATTGCGGTTATACGCATTACTATAAGCAAACCCTGTACCCATCTGAATAAAAGGGTAAACTGTATTATTCTCATCTGACAGAAATCCTCTTAAATCAACAAATATCTGAGAATAAAAAAGATTAGGTGAAGACTGGTATGATGCAGTTGCACCAATTCCAACTGCTAAATATCTGCCAATTATATATCGATGTTGATAGGCCTTAAATTCGTAAATTGAACTATTGTCAAAATCCTGATTCAAGGGTGGACTAATTCTATTATCTTCAATTCTACTCTCCGCCCTTAACGACACAGAAGCCTGAATGGTATTGAAATACCTTGGACTCTTTATCAACTGAGCAAAACAAAAATTGGTGGCACAAATGATCAAATATAAAATTGTCCTCATTCTTTGATTAGAAATAAAATCCCATTTTTAATTCAAAACCTGAAGTATATAAGTTATTTGGATCAGAAGTTGCGGGATTATTTGGTGAAATACGATGTAAGTTATATCCCAGACTTACTAATGTAGCAAGTTTGTTTGTATAAAATAGTTTCCTGCCAAGACCAACAGCAAAAATATTCCCATGGTAATCAGCATTGTTAATAAATGCTCTGCCATATTGACTATAAATAAAATTGGAACTTTTTCCATCATTTAAAAAATATCGGGCATTCAAACAAATAGGTGCATAATTGATATTCCAAATAGAATAATGAATTTCATAACTTAATCCAAGTGAAAATTTGGTTGGTACCACAAAAAATCCAATATCAGTTCCTAACATTAGACTATAAGTTGAAAAAGAATACCGCGCATTGGATTGACCATCATATATAGCTTGAGCATGTAAGGTAGGACCTCCGTAAAAATAGAAATATAAGCTTCTATTTTTAAGGCTATCATGAGGGTTAGCTTTAACAGCCAAACCTAGAAATATAAAAAAGATTAATATTTGACCTTTTTTACTCATATATATTATTATAACAAAAACAACCAAGCCTTAAGAAGAAAGCCTTGCTTGTAAAATATAAATCAAAAGGGAGAATTCAAATTATCAACTGACATTAAATTACCCCTAAACTTATTATCATTAAAACCTATTCCATAAAAATCTGCATAAACATCTTCAAATGGATTTTTAAGCTTAATTTTCGGAAGTTTTGGCTTATTTTTGTCCGGATCCCAACCAAAAACAATGTATAAATAACCATCAATTTCATTTGATAATTTTTTGCCATCATTTATTACTTCATAAAGATTGATCGTCTTATAAGACCATTTTTCTTTCCCTACAACTGTAAGCTGAATGGCACCAATATCTTCAATTTTAATATTATTCCTATCAAGGAATTGTTCAATATCCGAGAATACATCCAGCCATATAAATTCCTCGACATAGCTCTTTTTAACTATATCGTTACCTAACAGATTGATTGAAGTTATATCAGGGACATAAATATAGTTAATTGATACCCCTTCAGGTTGGTTGAAGCTACCATTACTTGGTGAAATACCAATAATAGGTACTCCTGTAGACATAGAGTATTGCTGATTTCCATATACAAGAAACTTTTGCTCCGTAGATCCATGTGGAATTAATGCTTCTCCTGGGTCTACGCTTCTTACATAAAAAAGATTATCAATACCTAAATATAGTTTATCAGCTTTTATATTAGTCCAAAGACCTAAATTTTGTTTTTCGTGTTTAACTTCAACTCCTATCGATTTGTAAATAATATAGTTTTGATTCCAGACTTTTGTCCGAATTCTAACATTATTTTCAAAAAAATCATCACATTTTCTGGCCTCGCCTAATGGCCACCAACCATTAAAATCTTCACATGGACTCAACGTAGATAAATAATTATTAAACCTTTCATCGATTGTTAAAGTTGGTCCACTTGTTCCGCCACCAGTACCTCCGCCAGTAAATTCTCCGCAACCCTGATCTACATAGTAATTAATATCGTCATCAATAGCAATGATCTCTCCCGGTTGACCACCTAATTCATCAGCAATACATGGTGTAGGTTCTCCGAGACGCATAGCACTTGATCCGAATTGGTTTTTTAGCTCCGTCATTAACGAATCTAACTTCTCTTTTTTATCCGTTTTACAAATAAAAAGTCCAACACTCGTGTATTTATATATGCTGTCGTTTACTATAACTTCACCATCCTCATTTAATATTGCAGCAAATACATCATCAGCAATTATATCTGTAGTTCCATCGCTTAATCGATAGTTCTTTGCTGAAGTTTTTGAATCAAGCATCTCTATATATTTTGAGACAGTGTTTGAAGTAACTATTGGTCGTAAAGAATTATGACCTAAATCGTAAAAAAGGCTTGACTGCTTTTCATCCTCCAAATCTTTTATTAAATCATATTTAAACCTGAAGTCCAAATAATCATTGAAAACTAAATGTTCACCTGTTGATGTTAGATTAATCTCATGAGTATTACTTCTTATATCGTCAGATAATTCATTTATATCGTCAGTACATGAAAAACAACCAAATAGAATTATAAGCACAATGAATTGTGTATAGTATTTCATAGCTTTTTTTAATTAAGATAATAAGACTACTCTATTAATGGCTTTTCGAAATCCGCCAGCAGTTGTTTACGTGTTACCGGT
>CAZEQJ010000061.1:0-12054 GCA_964514385.1 uncultured Cytophagales bacterium | reverse complement strand
GTGATATGCCCAGCATAAAGTAAAAATACATCGCTGCATTTTCCGGATTCAGCATAATCCCAGCCCCAAGTGCTATCACAAACAGCAGCAGAATAAGGTTTATTTGCGTTGGTGCCGGCAATTTAATATTATCACGGAGTGAGCCATTCAGCTTTCCCCAGGCCATAATACTACCGGTAAACGATACGCTACCAATAAACAGGGCAAACAAGGTGGTCAGCATTTGACCGGAGATATATGATATACCTTCCGGGTAGGTATTAAACTCAGAAATGGATATCAGCATGGCGCAGGCACCACCGAGTCCATTGAATAGCGATACCATTTCAGGCATAGCTGTCATCTGCACCTTACGCGCAGCGATAATACCAATTAGGCTACCAGTCGCGATACCCAGAGCAATCCATCCGTAATTTCCTGCACTACCTTCGATAGGAATAAAGAGAGAGGCGAGTATACCCAGCGCCATTCCTGCTGCAGCAATTAAATTACCTTTTCGGGCGGTATCGGGGTGGCTCAGCCTTTTTAGTCCTACAATGAAAAGCGTAACACTGATAATATAGGCGATGTCAAAGTATATTTTCATTTCCTTTTCTTCTTTTTAAACATATCCAGCATTCTGTCGGTCACTGCAAATCCACCAACCACATTAATCATGGCAAGCAAAATACCGGCAAAGCCAATACTCAACAGCAGGTAGTTATCTGGCTCTACTGATCGAATTAATATTATAGCACCGATCACCACAACTCCGCTTACGGCATTTGCACCCGACATCAGTGGAGTATGCAATACAGTTGGTACCTTTGATATCACCTCAGTACCCAAAAATATCGCGAGTACAAGCAGGTATATCATTAGCAGGTTATCTGCCACAAAAGATAATAAATCAGCCATAGTTATTTTTGGTTATAGATATCTTCGCCCTCTTTCACAATGCATGCACCTTGCAGAATATCATCCTCCCAGTTGATGCTGATGTTACCCTCCTGAATGAAGAGCTGAAGAAAATTGTTGATGTTTTTAGCATATAACTCACTCACATGTACGGGGGCGAGATTTTCCAGACTGGAATAGCCCATGATGGTGACACCATATTTGGTGATGCTTTTATTATTTTCTGAAAACGCGCAGTTACCTCCGGTGGAGGCAGCAAGGTCCACTACTACTGACCCTCTGCGCATTGTTTTAAGCATTTCTTCCGTTACCAATAAAGGTGCAGGTTTACCTCTGAGTTGTGCCGTGGTGATTACCACATCTGATTTTTTAATATGCTCAGCGATCATAGCCGCCTGTTTTTGCTTATACTCTTCAGACTGCTCCACTGCATAGCCACCTGCAGCAGCATCATCCCGTGCACCTTCTACTTCGATGAATTTTGCTCCAAGGCTTTGTACCTCTTCTTTTACGGCTGAGCGAGTGTCAAAGGCTTCAACTACAGCGCCAAGTCTTTTCGCAGTGGCAATAGCCTGCAGCCCTGCAACTCCGGCACCCATAATCAACACTTTGGCAGGAGGTATACTACCGGCAGCGGTAGTCAGCATAGGGAAATACCGTGGTAGCTTTTCTGCTGCGAGTAATACAGCCTTATAGCCGGCTATTGAGGCCATGGATGAAAGAATATCCATTGATTGTGCCCTTGTGGTACGCGGGATCATATCCAGGCTGAAAACGGTCAATTTATCTTTGAGAAAGGGGTTCGTGACCTCCGGATGCTGAAAGGGCGCAAAAGGAGCTACCAAAATGGCACCTTCCTTAAAGCCAGCATCAGTTACGGGAGATGTTGAAAGTAATATATCGCTGCTGCTGATGATTTCCTGACGGTCTTTAATTTCTCCACCGGCTTCTGCCAAAGCTTCGTCTGATAACATTGACGCATCCCCGGCGCCGGATGGCAACCATACTTCGATATTCTGTTCCCTTAGTTTTTTAATGATTTCCGGCATGACAGGTAGCTTCACGTCATCCGGCTTGTTAATTACACCGATTATCATAGCCCAATATTACAAATACTATCGCATTCCATGAACAATGATTTTGATATTACGCTTTTTTATTCGTTATCATTGTCATAAAAAAAATAAAATGAAAAATATCTGCCTTATCTTGATTTTGTCGACAACCTGGTTATTCGGCCAGAACGGAAGACTTGATTTTCTTATTCCATTCAGTGGAGAATGGGACTATGTCGAATACCTGAAGAGAGCTCAGGATGATGAATTCAAAATCACCAATACAGGTACGGCTTCTATCCGGTTCGTAGTCGATTCCACCCGTGTCATTATTGATGAGGTCTCAGCCAAAGGCCATTATTATCGTGGCATTCACTCGTTCAATCCGAGATTGAATTGTTACAATAACTATAGCTGCCGTACCGATGGAGGTGTCAACTGGTCGCATTATCGATGGGATAATAATGAAAAAAAGATCATTTGGTTTGAGGGGGAAACGATCAACCCTTTGCGACCTGAAGTAAAAGAAGATGTGATCAACGAAAATATGCGTGTAGAATGGTACATGACAAGTTTCACAACCCATGAATTCATAGTAGAACAGAAAGTGGGCAATGATGTCGTATACACGCGCAAGGTATTGTATACTAAAAAATAGTATTATGCGTCATTTTATCTTTTTTCTATCCATTATCACCTGCCATCTTTCAGCACAGGACCGGATCAATGGTGCTTTGTTTGCCACACGCTCCGAAGTCATTGCACAAAATGGAATGGTCGCGACCAGTCATCCGCTGGCAACACAGGTTGGGATTGATATACTAAAACAAGGAGGTAATGCCATTGATGCAGCCATAGCTGCCAATGCTGCTTTGGGATTAATGGAACCTACCGGTTCAGGCATTGGGGGGGATCTTTTCGCTATCATCTGGGATCCGGAAACCGAAAAACTATACGGTTTGAATGCATCCGGTCGATCACCACAAAACCTCACCCTGGACTGGTTTCAGCAAAACGGATATACTACAATACCTTCTTATGGGCCATTGCCGGTTTCAATTCCCGGTTGTGTTGATGGCTGGCTGGAGATGCATAATAAGTTTGGTACTATGGGTATGGATGACATTCTGGCCCCGGCCATAGGATATGCCGAAAATGGATTTCCTGTGACACAACTGATCAGCTATTATTTGAATATCAGTGTACCCCGGTTCATACGCCAGGAGTACCCAAACATCAAAGAGACTTACATCGATCAAAATGATGGCAAATTACCTCAGGAAGGTGAAATTTATAAAAATCCTTTTCTTGCAAATACCTACCGCGAGATAGCGAAAAGCGGAAGGAAATCATTTTATGAGGGTGCAATGGCAAAAAAAATGGCGGCGTTTCTGCAAAGCCAGGGCGGCCATCATACACTGAATGATTTTAAAAATCACCGTTCGGAGTGGATAGACCCTGTTTCGGTAAATTACAGGGGGTACGATGTCTGGGAGTTACCCCCAAACGGGCAGGGCATTGCAGCGTTGCAGATGTTACAGATTTTGGAAGGTTATGACTTTTCGGATATCGAATTTGGCAATGCTGAACACCTGCATCTGTTTACGGAGGCCAAAAAGCTCGTCTTTGAAGACCGGGCCAGATACTATGCCGATATGGATTTCGCTGATGTTCCCGTAGGCGAGCTTATCAGTGAGGACTATGCCAATGAGCGCCGCAAAGAAATTGGTGATTATGCGCGCAGCTACAATGCAGGCGAAATATCCAAAGGAGAGACCATTTATATGACTGTAGCCGACAAAAACGGTATGATGGTATCACTGATCCAGAGTAATTACCGCGGCATGGGCTCCGGTATGGTGGCACCTGAGCTTGGGTTTATGTTTCAGGACAGGGGAGAGCTGTTTAGCCTCACAGAAGGGCAAAACAACACCTATGAACCGGGTAAAAGGCCATTTCATACTATTATTCCGGCCTTTATCACCAAAGATGGTAAGCCCTATGTGAGTTTTGGTGTGATGGGAGGTGATTTTCAACCTCAGGGCCATACACAGATCGTTATGAACCTCATTGATTTTGGTATGAACCTGCAGGAAGCCGGTGACGCTCCACGGTTTGATCATACCGGCTCATCATCGCCGACAGGTGAACAGGCCGACGGAAGGGGTATGATACGTATTGAATCCGGTATACCTTATGAGACAATCCGTGGTTTGATGGATCGTGGTCACACTGTAGGGTATGCCCGTGGCGTATACGGCGGTTATCAGGCGATCATGTGGGACGAAAAGAACAAGGTCTATCGTGGAGCCTCCGAAAGCCGGAAGGACGGTATGGCGGCAGGATATTAAAAAAGGGGAAGTGATTCCCCTTATTCACTGTATTTATTTATCAGTCGCACCATCAGGTCATTCAGATATTCTACCTGATATTCTCCTACGGTAGGTTCCAGATGGTCATTGCCTATGCCACTATCATCAGTGATGAAAACATACGTGCCATTGGTTAGTATGGCGAAAAATCGCATTAAAAACTCCGTTGGCTTGTCGATACCACTTGCGGTAATGGGTATGATCTTAATGCCCTTTTCTGCAGCTTTCGGGATATTTTGTTTCAGGTTGCTGATCACATCCGGGCGATTATGTGGTGGCGCATCAAGCAACAGAAACAACAACCGTGTACGACTGTCCTCATCCCAAACGAGCTGATTTATGGCAAGGTCAAGTGCGGTATGGACTGCTTCGGGAAAATCACCGCCACCATCTGCAGATTGATTTCGAATGAAGTTTGCCGTCATAGAGAGGTCATAGGTAAACGGAGAATTTTTTACGACGTATTCATCGCCCTCATCACGATAAAAGACACTTGAGGTAGCTACACGAAGGCTGCTGTTGTTATTTTTTACCCTTTCGATCACATTTTCAAGATCATCTTTCAGAAACTCCATTTCATCCGACATAGACCCTGTGGCATCCACTACAAATGCGATCTGTACCGTCGATTCCGGCTTGGGCTGCATGGCATATTCCACTGTAAGCGGTGTTCCGGAATAAAGGGAAGGTACTACATCTGTCGTCTGTCCATTGATGGTGACCGAATACCCTTCCATTCCATCTCCCTGAGAAGAAAATGGAGCCATCCATAACTCAGCATGGCCCAGATTGTCGGTGTAAGCACTCCACATCACCTCGTCACCTTTTTTTAATTGCACCCTTGTGTTTGCTACCGGTAATCCACCATTTTTAACATGAACTGCTATTCTTCGTATGGGATAAAACTGCCAGTATTCAGGGGATGTACCAAAGTCCTGATCGTTCATCAGAGACTCCCAGAAGGCCCAGTTGCTGAGGTCGTTCCACTCACCTGCCGTAATAAGGCCTGAGTTATCGCTGTCACCGTTGCCGCTTCCGCCTTCACTTCTTCCATCTGCCATTGCCATCGACTCAGCACTATCCGGGATATAAAAACCATCGTCGCATGAAAACAGCAGAAATGCAGAGGCAAGAGCTAAAAATATTTTTTTCATTTTCTTTTGATTTAGTTGGCTTATGAGGATCATAAAGTCAGCTGTCATACAGACACCGATAAACGATTCATTGGTTGAAGAAAGATTAGATATTTTTCTAAAAACTGCTATTTTGCTTAGCAAATGATATTTTTATCCATTCGATAAAGACCTTTTAGGAAAATTCATGCTTTATTTTTCCAAAAGACCGTTAAACCAAAAATGATGGAAA
The DNA here is from genome assembly GCA_964514385.1 of uncultured Cytophagales bacterium. Lineage (GTDB taxonomy): Bacteria > Bacteroidota > Bacteroidia > Cytophagales > Cyclobacteriaceae > CAZEQJ01. Next base: position 6,365 of record CAZEQJ010000061.1, on the reverse strand, counting down.
AAGAATATTTAGACGCTATGATTTCGCTCCACCGGGAGGGATACCGGCAGGGGCCGGGATCAGATCATCACACTCAATTAGCTTTATCATTTGTAGAAAACCGGGATAATATCGGGCTAAATGTTGCAGATATCGGGTGTGGCACGGGAGCACAGACGTTGAAGTTGGCATCATGCCTGCAAGGCCATATTACAGCCATCGACCTGTTTCCTGAATTTTTAGAGAAGCTTGAAATCCGGAAAGCAGAACGGAGTCTGAGGTGTGAAATTACGACGCTGGCAGGCTCTATGGACGACTTGCCTTTTAAAAAAGAATCTCTTGACATCATTTGGTCTGAAGGTGCCATCTATAATATCGGATTTGCCAGAGGTATCGCTTATTGGAAGGGGTTTCTCAAGGCAGGAGGATTTATGGTACTTAGCGACCTGACATGGATAAAGCCTGACCGGCCGGCCGAGTTGGAGCAATTCTGGAATAATGAATATCCGGAAGCTGATACGGCCGCTCATAAAATTAAAACTCTGGAAGAAAATGGCTTTACCGTGACCGGCTATTTTTACCTGTCCACTTCATGTTGGCTCGATGAGTACTACCTGCCACTTGAAGAAAAGCTGGAAAGATTTAGCAATCTGCATAAGGAGAGGGATGCTTTCCTGCAAATGGTAAATGATACCCGTGACGAGATCGCATTTTATAAAAAATACAGGCATTACTACAGTTATGGATTTTACATTGCCAGAAAGGATAAATAAAAAGCCCATGGCTTGCCATGGGCTTTCAGTTTCATTTTCTGAACGCTTTATTCTTCTATTTCTACAGGTTCATACGGTTTAAAATATTCGAGATCTGTCTGCATCAACCTGTCCCTGAAGTCTGCAAAATCACCTTCCATATAGGTATTGATTTCCATTAATTTTGAATTTACCAGCGATTTTGCCTCATTGTAAGCTGTGGTAAAGTTATCGGTACGTCCTGCCTTATTTCGGGTGTATGAAGACGCAGCCCCTATTTTCCGGGTCAACTCATCCGGATTACGTTGAATGCCTTTGACTTCTTCCGGTCCAATGAAGGCCACGATAAACTCTTCCAGTTGCTTTTTCACTTCACCTGCTTCCTTGATCAGAGCCTTCATATCCTCTGTTTTTTCTTCAGGAAAACGGCCCGTGACTACATCGATCATTTTTTTAGCAGCTACCAGTTGTTTTACTGCTTCTGCGCTTACCCCATACAAGGCTTCAGTTTCCTCATACATTTTTCTGATTTCAAGTTCTATCTCTTCATCAAATGATACACGAGGGTCAGGTTTTACAGTCACCATGGCACTGTCCGTAATGCCGTTATACGAAGCCACAACTTTATAAGATCCGGGCATTATAGGCGCTCCTCCCGGTTCACGGTCTCTGTTGCTGGTGCTTCGTGTGGGGTAAGGTTTTCCTTTTCTTTCCATGCCCCAATACATGACATGAATGCCCGTGCTGTCGGGTGTGTATTCGAGCGTACGGATGGTGTCATTACCGTCTTTAATATATAGTTTCACTTTTCCTGTATCATTTTTCTTCTTCTGCTCATCTCCTTCCTCTGCATCCGGCTTCGTATCTTCCTTGGCTTCCTTTTTAATATACATCGCAATAGGAAGGTTGTCACTTCGGTTTTCACCAAGATAAATCGCATTGGCTGCGAATCGTGTGCCGGCTGCTTGCCCGGAGGTTGTCAGGTAGCCTGTGCCACCCTCGTACAGCCTGAATGAGCTGTTCAGTCCCTCTGCTGCTATTTCTCGCAGTGGTTGCAGGTGATCAAATACATATGCCGCCCTGCCAAAGGTGCCAATCACAAGGTCATCCTGATCTTTCTGATATGCCATGTCGATGGTGGACACATTAGGATAGCCTTCAGTCCAATGGTTCCATGAGCTGCCCTTGTCAAAGCTTATGTATAAGCCAAATTCGGTTCCCAGAAACATGAGTCTCGGCTCTATTTCATCCTGAAAAAAGCTCAGTGTATATCCCCATATCCCTTTATTTTCCACAATATTTGTCCAGGACCGACCGTAATCGGTGGTGTGGTAGAGGTAGGGGGTAAGGTCATCCTGACGGTAATTGTTCATTACCACATACGCTTCGCCAGCATTGGAAGGAGACACACGTATCTGGTTGATCCAGCCATTCCCCGGAAGTCCTTTAACCCTGCTGTTCAATAACGTCCAGTTCGATCCACCGTCCCGCGTCATCTGGATGTTACCATCATCCGTGCCTACCCAGATTACTTTTGCATCTACCGGGCTGGGAGCAATTGCAGTGATGGTGGTATAGTTCTCAGCATTGGTGGCGTCAATGGTAAGACCGCCACTTACATCCTGCTTTTGTTTTTCGGGGTCATTGGTCGTAAGATCAGGCGAGAGAATCTTCCAGCTGTTCCCATTGTCGGTGCTGTAATGTAAAAACTGGCTGCCATAATAGAGGGCATCCGGGTTATGCGGATCCTGGGCAATGGCTGCATTCCAGTTGAATCTGAGATATTCACCCTCCGGATGGACAGGGCGAATTGACTGAGAGCTTTTGGTTAGCAGGTCGTAGCGCCCCACATTACCACCCTGCGACATGGCGTATCCATATCGCCCGGGTTCTTCCGGATCGGGCACTACATCAAAGCCATCACCAAAGTAAAGCTCTTCCCAGTATCCATTCCGGATACCTCCAGCCCGAAGCACAAATCCGGGTCCCCGCCAGGAACCATTATCCTGCATGCCTCCATAGACATGATAGGGGAACATTTCATCTACATTGATATGATAAAACTGTGCCAGGGGCAGATTTTCCACAAACCGCCAAGTGTCACCTCCATCATGCGTGATGGCCATACCGCCGTCGTTGCCATTGATCATAAAATCAGGATTTTCCGGGTGTATGTAAAAGGCATGGTGATCAGGGTGAACAGCTTTGTCGCCGTAATAGGGGAGAATAACATTGAATGAACGACCGCCATCCTCACTCATCGATACACGGCTGAACAGGGTATAGAGCCTGTTTTCATTTTTTGAATCCACATAGAGGTCGGCGTAGTAGAAGGGCCGGTCACCGATCTCATCTCTGTCATTGATCATTTTCCAAGATACGCCCCCGTCATTGGAACGGTAGAGTGCATTCTTTTTTGCTTCGATGATCGCATACACCACATTTGGCTTACTTGGTGCTATCGCAAGACCTATCCGGCCCAGGTCTCCTTTTGGCAGCCCGTTTTTCTCAGTACGTTGTTGCCAGGTCTCACCACCGTCATAGGTAACGTAGAGTCCACTGCCGGGGCCACCAGAGTTGAAGAAATAGGGCCAGCGGCGAAATTCCCACATCGCAGCAATAATTTTATTGGGATTGGTGGGGTCCATTACCATATCTGCTACACCTGCTTTTTCATTTACATATAAAATTTTATTCCAGGTTTTACCACCATCTGTGGTTTTGTATACACCCCTTTCCGGATTTTCGCCCCAGATCGTGCCCAAAGCCCCTACATACACGGTATTGGGATCAGTAGGATCAATGATAATACGATGTATAGATCGTGTTTTTTCGAGTCCCATTAACTTCCAGGTGCGTCCACCATCCATAGATTTATACAGCCCGTAGCCGCTCGACACACTGTTTCGTGGATTTCCTTCACCCGTGCCTGCCCATATTACATCAGGGTTGCTTTGCTGTATAGCTACAGCACCTATGGAAAGCACTTTTTGATTATCAAATATCGGCTGCCAGTCGATTCCACCACTTTCGGATTTCCAGAGGCCTCCAGAGGCGGTACCTACATAAATAATCGATGGATTGTCATTGACTACGTCTATCGTCGTAACACGGCCACTCATACCAGCAGGCCCAATGGCACGCGGTGCCAGATCATGCATCAGGCGCATATCCAGTTGCTGTCCAAAAACGGTAAGGCTCAGCAGAAAGGAAAAGAGTATATTGATGAATTTCATGTACTTATCAGTTTATTTTGGAATCACAATATACAATTATCCGTATATTTCGCTCAACAAGATTATTTCAGTGGGCAAAATCTGATTTCAAGGATTAGCAGTTAAATGTCAGAACAGATTTATTTCATTATCAACCCCCGATCCGGAACACGCCGAATCAGAAATCTGGAAAAGCGGGCGGACAGGATATTGCAATCATCACCCTACCGGGCGACATACCTTTATACCGAATACCCCGGACATGGAAAGGAGCTGGCGGCAGGGCTGGCCGCAAAAAAAGCCTTTGCAGTGATAGCAGTGGGAGGTGATGGCACCATCAATGAGGTTGGTAGTGCCCTTGTAAATACAGAAACGCGGCTGGGTATCGTACCTAATGGCAGTGGAAATGGATTTGCACGTTACCTTAAAATCCCGATGCAGTTTGAAGGCGCTATGCGGGTGATCATATCAGGTGCTGCACGCAGGGTGGATACCTGCACCATCAACGGTCGTGTATTTATTAACGTTGCCGGGATGGGCTTTGATGCTGCGGTAAGCCGTGCTTTTGAGAAATCCGGGCTCCGTGGCCTCTGGTCATACGTCGGGGCGGTCATCAGTGAGCTTCGTGATTTTAAGACCAGCCCTGTTGACATCGAGGCAGATGGCAAACTCTACCATTTCACACCCTTTATTATGGCCTTTGCCAACGGAAAACAGTATGGAAATAATGCCGTGATTGCACCAGCTGCCAGTGCTGATGATGGCTATCTGAATCTTTCTGTTATCGAACCTTTTCCTGCTCTGTCTACACCAGGTGTCGCATTTTCTATCATGAATGGTACAGTAGACAGGCGCAAACATGTGAAGACTATTACTGCAAAGAATATCAGTGTTAACTGCCCGGAAGGAGAAATTGATGTTCATATCGATGGAGAATACATCAGCAAGGGTAAAAGCTTTGATATCCGTATACACTCACGCAATCTGGTGGTGCTGGCACCGATACTCAATGGACTCCCGGAATAAATGTTGCAGGCTGCTTATGCGACGAACCTTGCCACGAGAAAATAGGGCCCTATGATCAGGAAAAGATGATATAGCGGTCGTATAAAAACCGGAAGACTATAATCATCAGGCCAGAAATAATTTTCGAATACGACTAGTAACCCATAAAATGCAAACAAAGGCGTAAATAAAACAAAGGCTTGCTGCTTAATAACCGAAGCCGCCAGGTCATGAATAGCGCCACTGATGGCAAAAACGGTGATGATTGTAATAAACCGGGGTAAATACTTTAAAAGTGGCCTGTAACAATAGTAAAGCAGGTAATAAGAAAAAAGAGGGTTCCAGTTTTGCCAGAATCTGCTAAAATTTCCCGCCAGAAATGACTGCCTGATCATATATCCTAGACCGGCAATAATATTCGGACGATAGCCAAGTTTTTTTCGTTCATACTGACGGTACCCGGGTATTTGAAAATGGATCGGATTATTTTGTTGTTTCATCATGCTGATACCCGGCATTTGTGAGACATAGCTCCAAAGTATCAGTTTTAAATTTAAAGCCAAGCAGGAAAATGCCGGCTGCCAATAAAATAATCATCAAGTTGTGTTTTTTTCCATATGGCATTCTGATATACTACTTCCATGTCTTGATATAGCGGCTTTCCCGGATCTATTGCTTCAGGCACATACATATACCGGGAAGGGTCATCTGTATAAATTGACAATTTTACGGTATATTCAGATGGTTTAAGATTATCCGATTCCGGCCGTCTGGGATAAATCAGAAATCGTGTGTATCTAATCCCCCATAACAAAATATCGGTCACCTGTTTGATTTCCGAACCCGTGTCCTCCACAACTACTTTTGTTTTGATGCCGTTCAAATCACCACCTATGAAATAATAAAGCATCTCAATTATTTTATTTTTCAGTATGGTCACATGGCCGTCACTCAGTGGTGCAGCAGTCATATAGATAAAGGGCTGGGATTTCAGACTATCCTGAGCCATACCGGATTGGCATATCAATAACGCCAGCGCCATCATGGTCAGAACTTTAACGAAATTGCGTTTCATGTACAGATTTTTATTTGCAAGAGGTATAGATTTAAAATACGTTATTTTCTTGCTGTTATTATAATATGTAAGCGCCGGGCAAAAAAATAACGGTTTGAGATCATTACTCAAACCGTTACGTACTACTTTGGACTGTGAACTGGTTATTTCAACCAATCATAGGCATACTGAGCCACTTCTTCCCAACCCTCTTCACCGGCTATAAAGTGATCACGGCCGTCAAATATTTTATGTTCTCTGATACTGTTTTCATCTTTATATCGATTGAAGTTGGTCGTGTTCAATGAAGCTGGGGTGATGTGGTCCTCTTTTCCAGAGACAAAGAGCATCGGTGCATGC
>CAZEQJ010000060.1:0-12374 GCA_964514385.1 uncultured Cytophagales bacterium | reverse complement strand
TTAAAATCCTGGGCATAGTAGCCGTAATGGGGCTGATGGGGTATAACCTGTATATTAGTCAGCCTGAAACGAAACTATTCTCCAATCTCACCCTGGATGAGATGGTAAGTAGCGCTGAGGCGTTTGAGGAAGGTGGGGGTGGGGAAATTGAATGGCAATTTTTATGGAACTGCAACACAATTGAATGGGATTATTGTGGATGGACTCCTGTAGGTTGTACAGCTGAGATATTAGACATTCAGTGTAGCGAATCATGGCATGGTCAATATAATTGTAGTGATGTCTGCGACTAAATGAGACCGGTCATAGTTAGTATTTTTATACTACTTTTAATTTCATGTACAAGATCTGACCTAAATACAGTCACAATGGTTGAATTTAGTTCAGACTTGGTTGACATGGATTTTGTGCCCAACGTTAACACCTTTAGCAGTTTATTTCAAAATATCGACTATTTAATACTTGAATCTGGTGAAAATGGCCCATTTCTATCCTTAAATAAGATATTAAGTGATGGTACTTTTCTGTATTCCTTTGATTTTTACAATAGAAAAACACTCTACATTCATGATCTGAAAGGTAACCTGATTAATAGTATTACCAGAGTTGGAAAAGGACCGGAAGAATATGTTCTACCTGTCGATTTTGACCTGGATGACAAAAATGGAATTATAGAAATTTTAGATAGTAGAGGAGCTATTTTAGTTTTGGATAAGAAGGGAGGTTTTGTTAGAAGAATTAAACTTCCTTTTATACCAACAAGATTTAAAAAAGTTGACAATGAAAATTATCTTTTTTACTTCTTAAATGAAAGGAGGATCGGTTGTAATATGAGTTTATTTAATGTGAAGTCAGAAAAAAATGACTGTTTAATGATTTTCGATCAAGAATATCCTTATGTAAGAAATCATTTTTCTTTTACTCGAAACAATTCTGGAAACATATTATTTTCACGCGATTTCGATAACACTATATACAAATTTTCAAAAGGTAATATGGAGCCTTTTCTTCAGATTGATTTTGGTGAAATGGGAATGAAGAAAAAAGAATTGGCTCAATTATCAAAAATGTCATATGGGGAGGCTTCATTATTTTTATCAAATAACTCAAATACTTGTAATGCTATGTCGATTTTTATGACAAATGAATGGATTATTAATAATTATAGAGGCCAATTTAATCCCTATCTATTTTATCATTTGGAATCAGGGAAAAAGATAAATGTTATGGATATCACTAATGATGTGGATAATGGCCTATCTTCTATTTTCATTATGGGTGTTCATGATGATTGTCTAATAAACATAATGTCAACAAGAAGAATCAAAGAGCATTATTTAGAACAAAATCTAAATTTGAAGAATACTAAATTTAATAAAATGGTATCTCAACTTGATAAAAATGATTTTGTAGTTCTATCATTCTTGAAAATTAAGGATCCTATGAATATGTAGGAACATACTCCTGGGTCCAGCAACACCACCCACCAACTATCTAACGGATACCCAACCTGCCTAAACATCACCACTCATCTCGATAAAATACTGGCATTCTCTCTACACTTCCCGCCCGGCCGTACCTGGTAGCCCGTGGCAACGGACTCAGTGATCGAAGTCAGCATCACTCGACGAGCTTCGTCTTTTAAAGTATATTTCTAGTTATCTCGTAACTTGATAGCTATTAGTTGCTTGCTTTGAGCTTCAGCGTCTGTCACCTGGACAATTAAACAGTTCAACAATTCAACCCTTAGGCAAAACAACATTGAACAGAATAAAAAATAAGTAAAATCATAAAAAAAAACGATTATTTTGCTTTCTGAATGATGCTTTGTAACTTCATTTCAATTATGACCACAACCACAAATATCATTCACACTGATCAATTAATTATTCACATAAAAACAAAGCAAGATGAAAAAACATGTCTTTAAAATCCTGGGCATAGTAGCCGTAATGGGGCTGATGGGGTATAACCTATATATTAGCCAACCTGAAACGAAATTATTCTCCAACCTTACACTGGATGAGATGGTAAGCAGCGCTGAGGCGTTTGAGGAAGGTGGGGGTGGTTCTATCTGTAGCACGACAGCCGTTCCCTTTATTACATTTTCTAATGGTTGTCATTTTACTGATTGGACTTTAACTTGCAATCCAGGAGAAATTGGAGGTTGTGATGTTGGTACTCTTCAACAACGTCTGTGTGAAGGAGAAGAATATGCTACTACAGTTTGTGATGAAACATCTCCAGGTGATTGCCAAGGTTGATCTTCTTAAAATTTCCCTTCATCTTAACCAACAGAATATGCGTTTTTTTGAAAGAAAGGGCAGAAGTATTCCACTTCTGCTCGCTCTTATTTTAGCCTCATTGTTTTTCTGTCAATGTAGTGTAGATTCAGAAAAATCATTAGATGATAATGCATTCATAATTGATTTAGATAGTGTAGGCACTACTGATGATATATTATATTCAGAACATTTTAGTAACGTAAAATTAGTTTTTTTAGAAACAACTGATGAATGTATTGTGGGTAACATTGATCAACTGAGAACACATGATGATTTATATTATGTTTTAGATAGGAGTTTTAAATCATTGTTAGTGTTTAATGAAAAAGGAAAATTTTTACGTAAAATAGGTAAGGTTGGTCGTGGACCAGGTGAGTATACCTCACCCAGATCATTTAGAATAGATGAAAAGAATAAAAAAATTTATGTGTTAGATTATATTAGTAGAAAGCTTATTATTTATGATTTTGATGGAAAGTTTTTAAATGATATTACTTTAAATAGTCCATATTTTAATGACTTTTGTCTTATAAATGACACGGGAATATTACACGCTCTTGATTTATTAAGAACCTTAGACGATGAATATTTACTACATAATTTTGATTTTAATGGGGGAAAAATAGCCAGTTATTTTCCTTCTTCAAAGTATGGAAAGAGTTGGAATTTATCTCTTGGAACAGATGAATCATTTTTCGTCAATGAAAATATTTATAGGTTTTATGAACCCTTTTTGGATACAGTTTACTCCTTTGATAACGGAATTCCCTCAGCATATATAGTTTTATCTTCTGAAAACATAATGAAAAAATCAGATTACATGGGATTGAGTGCTAATGATCCTACTATGATTCCAGATAAAATAATTGGTCCTATGAATTTTATTGAAAATAACCAAATAGTTATATTGACCATGTGGAAGAATAGACTACCTACGCTTATCTTCATTCAAAAATATAATGGAAAAGCTAAAATGATTCAACGGTATAATAATTACATTGATGATTTGGCAGGGACTAATCCACAAAGTCCTTTATTTAAGGCAGTTACTGAAAATGATGAATTTGTTAAAGTCGTCCATTCCAGAGAATTGGGTTGGTTGCGTGAATCACTTGCTTCGTCGGATGATTATGGATTATTAGAGGAGGAAGATAGGAATAGGCTATTAAATACTACTGATCAAGAGGACCCAGTATTATTTTTATATAAATCAAAATGACCCACCTCATCCTGGTGTGAATACAGCGGAAAGGAAATGAAATCAGTCACCAGTTTGTAACGCTTACATCTCACTCTATCTTCCTTCATCAATACATTAGTACAACACGACCGCTCGTCTCAATAAATTACTGATATTCTCTACACTTCCCGCCCGGCTGCACCTGGTCGGACCCGACGACGGGCTCAGGCTTGGACAAGCTCAGCCATCGAAGTCAGCATTACTCGATGCGCTTATCTATTGGAACTCGCCAACATAAAAGTTACGTAACATTTTGATTATAAAGTTACGTATAATTGCTCGTCTCCTGTCTTCCTGCCAGTCTAGCGATACATCCCTACATTATTGTTGACCCACTCGACGAGCTTCATCTTCGAAGTATATTCAGGGTCAACGCTATTCAGGCATAGACTTCCTATGAGCCAGAAGCTAGCAGCTGGGAGCTCTCAGCTAAACCACCTCGCTTCGAGCTTCCAGCTAGCAGCTAACTCTTCGATTAGACAATTAGCCAGTTCTACGATTCAACCCTTAAACAAACCAACCCATTGAGCGAATAGCAGCACTCAGCTAAAATCTTATAATCAGCCTCTCCCTAAAATCAAAATCACCACCACACCTGCTTTCCTTCTTCATCTAAAGTAAATATCCGCTCCTCTTTTCCTTCATCCAGGCACGATAGCCAGTAAAGCGTACCCTTAGGAAGGTCTGTATACGTTAATTGATAATCACTGGCTATTTGTGAGGGCAGGTAGTTCCATTGATTGTTATCCCAATATTGTAGCTGGTATCGATTACCGGGGTAAATCCCGTTCTTATCATTTTGAGGACAATATGCAATGGCGTCTATCTCATGAACTTCGCCCAGATCCATGCCTACCCAGGTAAATGCAGGATCACCTTTGATCACCATGAAGTCACCTCCTAAACCTCTCGGTAGTTTTTCTTCATTCGTGGGAATCAGACTGACATATGTGAGTAAGTTATCATCGAAAACGGCTTCTAAGTTTCGAGTTAAAAAAGGTTCAGAAGAAATGAACTCCCCACTCATTTTCCTTTCTGAGGAATAAAACGCAAGCATAGCAGGGCCACTCTTAAAATTACGCTCCACGTTAGGTGACATATACCGTACATACCTTCCTTTTACAGGAGGAATAGATACTTGAGTAGGGTAATAGTTATTGCAATCTGTAATCGAATGTACTGTTTTAGCGTCTGAAAAATCTGCTTTAGTAGCGACCTGAAAATAGCCTCCTTCTAAGTCCTCCATTCGTTGATTTATCGTTGCCGTATCCGTGGTGTATTTTCGAAACAAGGTGACCTCGCGATGTTTACCAGATACGGATAACGGAGTAATATCTCCTGCTAAACCTACTGACAATGGTAATCCAAATGGAACCAGCTGATCATTCTTATAATACATGGGTAAATAGACCATGCCGCTGCCCATTTTTTCAAATCTCACCATGCCGTCTTTAGACTTTGCCCACATGACAGGCCTCCACCGTGTATTATCAAAGGTGCAGAGATAGACATATGTTTCATTTATGCTATCCGGCACATTTACGTTGATCGTGGCGGTAGGTGTAAACCAGTCAGTTACATCCATTAGATGTTCGAAATAATGCAGTTTGTTTTCTGCGTCACCATCTTTCCAGTTGCCATAAAGATAAGCTTTTGGCATACCTGTAGTCGTGTTGTCGCCCGGATTGATATCTCCTGCATGAAAATCGATCCACTCATCGGTTTGATGATTGTAGATCGCTGTAAAACTATGGCCTACAGGTCGTTTTCCCCAGTTGGGTATGATCAACTCGGCTGTAGGGATACCCAACGCACGCATGGTAGATATGCCTAACCCGGCCTGATCCTCACATCTTCCGGCAAAAAGTCCTTTAAGCAGGTGGATGGGGCTTTGGCGTGGTCGGCTGGCATCATGTAAGCGTTTGTTTCCCCAAAAATCTTTTTTGATGTATTCATTGATGGCAATAGACGCGGCTAATGGATCGGTTTCATTTCCTAGTTGCTTAATCACTGGTTCAAAATAATCCCAGTAGTATTTTCTCCAGGATCTCAATGATTCATTGCCATAGCGATAGGGGAGGATATATTCTTTAAACATCTCATAGGAAATACCTCTGGCCCAGGGTAATTCCCAGGCTTTAAAAGCATAATCGATATTTTCAATCAAAAAATCAGCAGATATATGCTGTAAATCATAACGGGTTTCAAACTGAAAACTACGGATACTGTCCTGATAGTAATCCCAAATATTAGTAAATGTATGGGATCGCAGGTATTTATGCACCATGGTGTCTGTTGATAAATAGATGGGAGTATTAGCCATGGAGTCGTACATCTTTTGCGAAAATGTTTCATAATCGGCATTGTATAGAAAAATACCCTTTTCGCGTGTCATCTGCCTAATCAGATGCCGGGCAGCGTCAAGCTTCAGACTATCATCCTTGTAATGATCCAATACTTCTTCAAGCTCGGGTCTGTTACTTTCCGCTAGCCGTAGGTATTTTTTCATAGATTCAGAAGGCACACAACCACCAAGCAGTAGGGGGAGTATGAGAAACAGGCAACGGAAACAAGTTAAATACATAGTGGTTTATGCTGGTATTAAGGTAATTATACAAATAATATTTTGAAAAAAAAATAAACCTTATTATTGTTCTAAGTACATTTAAAATTACTAATGCTAAGATTTTTTCTCCTCTCTATTTTTCTCTTTTCGTGTTTACCCAAAGACGATTATTCTACTGATAATGCTGAGTTTGTGATTGATGCAAAATGGGAGGAGGAAGAATATAACCATGTACCCATGTCAACGTTTTTGGAGGTGGAAAATATTATTCCTCTTGAGACTTCTGATGAATTTGCTATCACCTCAATAAGTCAAGTAGAAATAACAGATAACTTTATATTCATTCTTGATAAAGCAGGCTTAGCAAAATTTAATAAAAAAGGTGAGTTAGTAAATATCATCGGAGCTCGTGGCAATGGACCAGGCGAATATAGATCCCTGCATTCATTTGATATAGAACATTCAAAATCTGAAATATTTCTATTAGATTATATAAGAAAAGAAATTTATCGGTATGATTTCAATGGAAATTTCTTAGGGAAGACAATCATAAATATCAATGATGTAGAGAAAATAACAGATTTCAAAAGAATTAGGGATGGATTCCTTGTTATCCCGATGAATCATACAATAAGTGATATTCCTTTTTTAATAAAAATAAATGATAATGGTGATGTGATAAATACATATTTACATGAAGAACCCACTATTTGGTCACTCTATAAGTTCCATTCAATTTCGCGAGTGGACAGTAATGAATACTCAATAAATCCCTATCTATCAGATAAAGTGTATACATATAAAAACGGTAGTATATCGTTGAAGCTAATCCAAAATTCATTAGAAGGCTATAATGCTGAAATGTTAACTCAAGACCTAACGAGGTTATATCGAAATAACCTTAGTATAATGGACTATTCCTCTTTTACCTATTTGGGATTACATTCAAAAACCTACCTTGAATCTGATAATTTCATCTTTTTAACCTACAAATATAATAGATATAGGGTAAATTATTTAATCATTAATAAATGTGATAATGAAATATATAAAGGCTTATTTAAGGATGATATATCAGGTGAGCTAATCGATGTGTGGTTTCAGGATAAATTTCATTATGCTGGTATCAATAGATTTTATTTTGCTGTTTTCCCTGATGATGAGGCAATGTTAACCAGATTAGCGTCCGTAACAGATAATCCTGATTTGAAAAACGAAATCTTAACTAAGACTTTATCGGATAATCCGATAATTATAGAATATCAATTAAAATCAACATCATGAAAAATTTAAGTCGAGTACTTTTATTATGTATTACAATGGGTCTAATTATATTTAACATGAACCTAAATTATCTCAAAACCAATGCTTCTTCAGATATATTGCTAAATAACTTATTAACAACTGCTCAGGCGTTTGAAGAAGGTGGCGGAAGTGGAGGTTTTTGTGATAATTCCTTTGACTTTGTAATAGTTAATCAACATTATGGGCCATGTGGCGAAGATTATAGGATTAAAAGATACGATAAGAATGATTGTAGTGGTTCAATCGAAGGAGATTGTAGAAACGGAGATTTGCAAATTGTATATAATTTTAATGCTAGCTGTGAACAAATAGCTGTATTTGAAACTGGTCAACAGAATTACTCAGAAAATCTTCCTTGTCCTGAATAAATTTCACTCATTAAAAATTGTCATTTAAACTAATTGCATCATGAATTATACAAATAAAGTAATAATCGCTATTTCACTTTTCATTTTTATTGTTTTAAACTTAATAATGTCAAAACAGAATCGATTTAATAAAACAGTTCGGTCTCGAGTTAATTTACATCAGTTATTAACCATATCTGAGGCTTTTGAAGAAACAGGAGGTTCAGGTGATTGTAGCAATACTAATTATTCTATGTATACAACGTATTTCAATGGACCTTGCGAAGGTGAAATTAATTATGCGGATATAATATATTATCAATCTACTTGTCAAACAGGTAATACTGGAGAGTGTAAAAATGGAGCATATAGAGAAACACATCATTATGATGTAAATTGTGATTTTGATTTTAAATCTTTGTCATTAATATCGGGCTACACTCAGTTTTGTGCTACTGATCCTAGGTAATTATTATGAGATTTAATTTTACCATCCTGTTTGTTATTCTTTTTTATCAGTGCTCAGATATAAAGGAAAACACAATACAGAAAAGTTACCAAGAAATACCGTCATCAACAGAATCTTTAGCTTATGGCCAAATCTTTTTATCTGAATTCCTGGATGTTGAAGCTATAATACCTTTACAACAGACAAATGAGTTTATTCTTGATTTTCCTTTGCAGGTATTAGTGTCTGATAAAAGAGTATTTGTTGCCAATACTCAATATGGAGTAGGAGAATTCGATTTTGAAGGTAATTTTTTGCGTAGATATGGTGGGTATGGTAATGGCCCAGGAGAATTTAATGATTTGTCTACATTTGATGTAAATCTGGGTAGTCAGCAAATGTTTCTGGTAGATAATGCAAGAAAACAGATATTAGTATTTGATCTGGATGGTACTTTTATGAAAAGTATAGATATCAAACTCGATTTGGAAGTATTTAGAGTGATTTCCATAAAGTCAATGGGCATTAATGATTTTTTAGTTACCATCACAACAAATACAATAAATAATAAGGTTGCCTATGTATTGAGGATGAATGATAAAGGTGTAATTATTGATGAATTCTTGAATGATGAAATTACTATTTCGAACTTTTCAAACACAGAGACGCTTCAGCGTAGACCTGATGATTCCTACTTTATTTATTCAACATTTTCCAATAAAATCTATGCTTATAATTCAAAGGGCGAGATATCAAAATATCTGGAAATTGATTCAAAGCATCCGTTTTCAAAAGAAAAATTAGAGAAGGCTGTCTTTGATGAGATGATTACCAACAGGAATAAGCTGATTGCTCAGTCAGAGTATAAGGGAGTTAATAGAATCAACTCCTTTTATGACTTTGGTAATTATCTATACTTGTCTTATATATATGATCATACAACTATCAACTCCTTAATTATAAGGAAAAATGATCAAGAAATAAAAAAAGGGTTTTTAAATGATGACTTGACCAATCAAGTAGCTGGTGAAGCCAATCTTAATTTAATTCGATATGCAGGGCCAGATTACTTTTATTTCGCCACAGTCAATTTTGACACTACTCAAATAGACAAGCTGCTGGCGCTTGATCTGGAGGAAGACGTTAGAATGAAACTTGAAAATCGGGAGATATCTGATAATCCTGTCATTATATTGTATAAGAATAAGCAGTAATTGAGACTCACAATTAACACCCACTACCATTACATTCCTGCCTGTTGCGTGTTGCTGAGTATCGTTTTTTCATTATACGGTACTCCTTTATTCTCAATTTGCCTGACTATCCTGGCGCTGATCGCATTATTAGTAAATATAAAAGCGATATCTCCGAAACAAGTAAATAGTATTGACCTGTTATTGATGGGTTATGTAGCTTATGTGATAGGTAATATTCTTTTGACAAACCCTGGTTTTATTACCAGCGCTGACTTTTTTCGAATTATTCAGGGGGTTATGCTATATGCCTGTGTTAGAGTACTTGCTAAGGAATTGATACCCCTTACTATACTGGTCCTGGGCATCATGCTACTAGGAGCTGCAGAGAGTATGGTAGGATTGCTTCAACTATATGGGTTTCGTGCCAGTAATCATTCCATGTTTGCCATGACAGGATCCTTTTTTAATCCGGGCCCTTTTGCCGGGTTTTTATCTACTATTGTTCCGGTAGGGCTGGGTTTTTATTTATATGCTTCCAATCGCAATATAAAATATGGCGGTGGAGTAGCGGCCTTGTTAATGATCAGCACATTTTCAGCTACCTGGAGTCGGGCATCCTGGGTAGCGGCTATCGTCGGGATGTTGGTCGTGTTTTCATTTCATCCACGGTTCAAGATGATGGGTGCATGGCTGACTAAAACCAACATACGCAAAGCTGTATCACTTTGTGTATTGATTGTGCTGGTAGCAGGGGCAGGGATTTTTCTGTTTCAACTGAAATATGAATCAGCATTGGGCCGAATACTGATGTATAAAGTCTCATGGCAGGCTTTTTTAAACGATCCATTCTTTGGTGCCGGGTTTAATATGTTTCGTCCCACTTTTGGTGCTGCACAAGTCAACTATTTTGGAGGTGATAATTTCAACCCTGATTTCATTCCGGTGGCAGGCACCGGCGAGTATGCTTTTAATGAAACCATGCGCATACTGGTGGAAGAGGGACTGGTGGGGCTTTTGCTTTTTGGAGGTATGATTGGGATCGTATGCGTTCAATGGTTGAAAAAGAGATATACCAACAACCTGCCGTATAAGGTAGCGTTGGCTGCATTGATTTCACTTATCGTTTTTGCCCAGTTTTCATACCCATTTGATATCAGGGTCATACATCTTTTGTTTTATATACTGCTGGGAGTAGCTGCTTCTTTCTCCGGGCTCCATTCGTTCAACATACTTAAGGTAATGCAAATTTTAGGTCTGGCAGGAATTGTGTTAGCTGGTGTGGCTATGGTTATTCAAACGATATCTAATAAAAGCATTCAGGAGCAATATCAGGAGGCATTACAAAACTTTGATTTTGGCAATTACGAAGATGCTGTTAACCTTATGGCAGGCATAGAGGAGGCCAAATCCACCGATGGATATTATTATTTTAAATATGGTCAAGCATTAAAACTTCAGGGTAACTGTGAGGCCGCCATTCCAAAACTGGAACGAGCCATTGACTATTATTGCGACCCCTATGTGTTTAATAACCTGGGGTTATGTTACCAGGAAACAGGGAATTATGAAAAAGCAGCGTTTTACTTTTATCTATCACATTACCTGATGCCCTATAAATTATATCCCATATACCTGTTGGCAAAACTTTATGAAGCCGAAGGAGAAAAGGAGAAAGCCATGGAAATGGCTAACTACCTGTTAAATATGGAAGTAAAAGTGCCTTCACCAGCAATTACCGAAATGAGGGAGGAAATGAACACACTTCTACAAGCAGTTGGCTAATTAATCCTTAAAAATACCTTAATTTTGACTCCATGCTGTCACGGAGCTCCATCCGCCGAATAATCAAAATCATAAGCTATTCTCTTGGCCTTTTTTTTCTGGCAGTCTTCATCCGGGTGTTTATGCTCGAGATCTACTATGTACCGAGCCCCTCGATGATGAATACCATCATACCCGGAGATGTGTTGGTGGTTAACAAGCTCAAGTACGGGGCACGTATTCCCGGAAATACGCGAGACCTACCCTGGGTTAATTGCCTGATAAAAGAGAGGTCCTTACCATCCATTATAAAAAGAGCACCGGGATATGGGAAGATAGAGCGTTTTGATATTGTATTATTTAATCCGGCTGACCCCACCCGCGTATTTGTAAAGCGACTGATCGGGCTACCGGGTGATACCATACAAGTACGAAATGCGGAAACATTTATTAATGCGGTGAAAATAACACCCGATGCCACCACGCTTCATAAGCGATATACCATGGAGAAAAATAAGACAACACTGAAAATAGCAGACGACCTGGATCTTTGGGTAAAAAACAGGCAGGGTGATTCACTATTGGTTTATCTGGATCAGGATAAATACGATACATTAATACAGCGCTATCCCATGCTAAGCCCGGCCTCTATCTATCCGGATAGTGTAAAACAAAAGGCATATCCCTGGGAGTCACATGAGCGCTGGTCCATTGATTTTTATGGCCCATATGTCATCCCATATAAAGGGATGCAGATTAACCTGGATCATGAAATGCTCCATACCTACGCACCATTGATCAGACAGTACGAGGTGGATACGATTCAGGTAGAGCGTGGACATGTGTACATTGAAGGCAGGCAAGTGAGTAGTTACACCTTTAAACACAATTATTATTTTATGATGGGAGACCAGCGGTATGAATCCAGCGACTCAAGAATATGGGGGCCCATACCGGAGGACCATATCATTGGCAAAACAGGCTTTGTGTTAGTAAATGATAAGAAAACCTCCATTTCATGGCGAAAAATAAAATAAGCAGAATAAAAAATAGGTAAAATCAAAAAAAAAAAACGATTATTTGGAATTCCGAAAATTGCTTTGTAACTTCATTTTAAGTATGAGAAAAACCGCAAATATCATTCACACTAATTCAATTAATTTTTCACATAAAACATAGCAAGATGAAAAAACATGTTTTTAAAATCCTGGGCATAGTAGCCGTAA
>CAZEQJ010000059.1:0-12876 GCA_964514385.1 uncultured Cytophagales bacterium | reverse complement strand
TCAGACGGTTTACCAGGGCAACACGTTTCAGATGGGGTTACAGATTCGTGTCACAGGGTATGACGAACCAAAACAGGCGACTGTTGAGGTACGAAATGCAGGCATTACCCTTTATAATGAACGAATTGAGATCGGTGGGGCAAACGATTTCATTACCGAAATAGCTGAAATTACTGCTGAGGAAAAGGGCAAGCAGCGCTACGAAGTGCGGCTTTCAGTACTGGAAACTGAATCAAATACGGAAAATAACCTTCGCAATGTCTATATCGATGTAATTGAAGGGCGCGATAATGTGCTGATAGTGTCACTGGCGCCACACCCTGAAATAAAAGCTATAAACAATGCCCTTTCGCAGAATGAGAATTACAGGGTAGATTTTTTCATTCCCGGAATTCATCAATTCCGCCCTGAAATATACGATGTCATCATCTACCATCACGTGCTTCCCGGCCATCCGTCGCTTGCTCCTTTGCGGCAGCTCACTGGCTACGATGAAATACCCCGCTGGTATATCCGGGGGGCAGGAATGCCGGCTTCCCGATTTGCTGAGGGCACAAAATCGTTTAGTTTTCAGGGCAATATCAATCAGAATGACCGGGTATTTCCGGCATTTAACGCAGACTTTGTCACTTTCACCCTGGCCGATGATTTCAGTACAAAAATTGCTGACCTGCCTCCGGTAATTGTCCCTTTCGGCGATATTTCACTTCAGCCGGGGGCCTCCGTCATCCTGAAGCAACGAATTGGAAATTTCCTTACCGATAAACCCCTTTTGTGGGTTTATGAACGTGATGCGACAAAAGAAGCCGTAATGCTTTCTGAAGGATTCTGGCGCTGGCCGCTTGCCATGTATCAGCAGGATGCATCATCGGAGGCTTTTGATGAGATGGTACGGAAAATTATACAGTATCTGTCTACCAAAGAAGACAAGAGCAGGTTCAGGGTATATCCTGTGGTTAAAAATAACCGGTCTGTTGATACCGAACTTCAGATAGAGCTATACAATGAAATTTATGAGCCTGTATACAACCAGCTTGTCCGGTTCGAGATAACCAATGAAGCAGGTGAGAAAAGGAATATTGATTTTATTACCCGGCAGAATAACTCCTCCCTGTCGATCACCAGCCTGGAGGAAGGTGTTTATACTTACACCGCCACTACAACGTATGATGAGGAGATTTTCAACGACGGGGGTACCTTTGCCGTTGAAAAGAGAAATCTGGAGTTTCTGAATCTGCAGGCCAATCATCAGGTGCTGAGAAACCTGAGTGCATCTCAGGGTGGCATTTTTGTACCACTGAACAACTCAGATACATTAAAAATGCTGCTCAGAAAGGCTGCAGGCCAGGATAAAATTGTTTCCAGTGAACGCTACACTTCTGCTATAGAACTACCCCTTATTTTTATGCTGTTGCTTGTGCTGGCCACATTGGAATGGGCTTCACGGAGGTGGACAGGCGTATACTAAAAAAGCCCGTCCTGAAGAAAACGGGCTTTTAATTTCCTGTATTTAACTTTATTATTCTTTCTCCTTTTCTACCTGCTTCTGCTTTTTCACAGAGATAGTAAGGTTTTCACTTTCACCGTCATGATCAGCAAAGAGGATGTCTCCTTCGTTGATCTCCCCTTTGAGTATTTCCTCTGCTACCTGATCTTCGAGGTATTTCTGGATGGCCCGGTTAAGCGGGCGTGCTCCATACTGAGGATCGTATCCCTTTTCTGAAAGGAAATCTTTGGCTTTATCAGAAAGCTCCACATGGTATCCCATGTCGGTGATCCTGCGGAAAAGTGACTTCAGTGTAATATCAATGATCTGGTGAATATGTGCTTTATCGAGTGAGTTAAACACGATAATATCATCCAGTCTGTTAAGAAATTCCGGGCTGAAGGTTTTCTTCAGTGCACTCTGGATGGTACTTTTCATCAGATCGTCCATGGCATTTTCGCGGGCTTTGGTAGAAAACCCGATACCTGCACCGAAGTCCTTCAGGTCTCTTGCGCCGATGTTTGATGTCATGATGATGATGGTGTTTCTGAAATCCACTCTCCGGCCCAGACCATCCGTGAGGATGCCATCATCCAGCACCTGCAGCAATATGTTGAATACATCCGGGTGTGCTTTTTCTATCTCATCCAGCAATACCACAGAATATGGCTTTCGTCGTACCTTTTCGGTCAGCTGACCTCCTTCTTCATATCCGACATATCCCGGAGGCGCTCCTACCAGTCGTGATACACTGAATTTCTCCATGTACTCACTCATATCTATACGGATAAGGGAGTCATCCTTATCAAACAGATAGGTGGAAAGTACTTTTGCCAGTTCGGTTTTACCTACACCTGTGGGGCCGAGGAATACAAAGGAACCAATAGGCTTTTTCGGATCCTTCAGTCCAACCCGTGTACGCTGGATGGCTTTAGACAGTTTTTCTATTGCTTCATCCTGTCCGATTACTTTTGACTTGAGTGTATCCTTCATGCCCAGCAGCTTTGTGCTTTCATTCTGGGCAATGCGCGTAGCGGGTATACCCGTCATCATGCCGATCACCTCTGCTACATGCTCTTCATCTACTTTGTAGCGGCGGGTTTTAGTCTCATCCTCCCATCTGGCCTTTTCTTTTTCAAGCTGATCCAGGAGCTTCTTTTCTTTATCTCTGAGCTGTGCCGCCTCCTCGTATTTCTGGCTTTTGACCACTTTATTTTTCTCCTTCTTCACATCCTCGATCTTCTCTTCGAGCTCGACAATGCTTTCGGGAACGTGGATATTATTAATGTGGACACGGGCTCCGGTCTCATCCAGCACATCTATAGCTTTATCCGGAAGGAAACGGTCGCTGATATAGCGGTCGCTTAGCTTAACACAGGCTTCTATCGCTTCCTCTGTGTAATCCACATTGTGGTGGTTTTCATATTTTTCCTTGATGTTGTTGAGGATTTGTATGGTTTCTTCCGGCGTTGTGGCATCAACCATCACCACCTGGAAGCGTCGTGCAAGAGCGCCATCCTTTTCGATATATTGACGATACTCATCCAGTGTGGTAGCACCGATACATTGAATCTCTCCACGTGCCAGTGCAGGTTTAAACATATTGGATGCATCCAGTGAGCCAGAAGCTCCACCTGCACCTACGATAGTATGCAGCTCATCGATGAATAGGATCACCTCAGGGTATTTTTCCAGCTCATTCATTACAGCCTTCATGCGCTCCTCAAACTGCCCGCGATACTTTGTGCCTGCGACAAGAGAAGCAAGGTCTAGTGTTACCACACGCTTTCCAAAGAGAACACGGCTTACTTTTTTCTGAATGATCCTGAGTGCAAGGCCTTCAGCAATGGCGGTTTTACCTACACCGGGCTCACCAATAAGGATAGGATTGTTCTTTTTCCTTCGGCTGAGGATCTGAGCTACCCTTTCGATTTCTTTTTCGCGACCGACAATCGGGTCAAGCTTGTCCTGTTCGGCAAGCTTGGTCAGATCACGGCCAAAATTGTCCAGGACGGGAGTTCTTGACTTTTCAGCTGACTTGCCCTGACCTCCGGACTCACGTGATCCTCCTCCGAACATTTTAGAGGAGTCTTCATCCGGTTCGTCTGTATCGCTGGATGCCATCGGATTTTCAGACTGGTATTCAAGTAATTCTTTTACTACTTCGTAGTTTACATCAAATTTTTCCAGTATCTGTGTGCCGATGTTATCCTCATCACGCAGTATGCTAAGCAGCAAATGCTCTGTGCCGATAAGCTGGCTTTTGAAAATTTTTGCTTCCAGATAGGTGATTTTCAACACCTTTTCTGACTGGCGCGTAAGCGGGATATTGGCCAGATTTTTTACATTATGTGTGGCTGTACCTTTGGTTGCTTCCTCGATTGCCCTTCGGAGGTCTTCCAGGGCGACGCCGAGTTTTTTGAGCAGGCTGATGGCAACACCTTCACCTTCTCTTATCATTCCCAGCACAAGGTGCTCAGTACCAATATAGTCATGTCCGAGACGCAGAGCTTCTTCGCGGCTCAGGGATATGACTTCTTTTACTCTGTTAGAAAATTTAGCTTCCATATAATAGGGTTCAAGCGGGCTTGAAATAAAATTCAATTAAGTAATTAATACTGCTAATTGCAATGCAGTACGACAAGTAAAACGTATTTATGTCGCCTAATGTTCAGCGCATCCTGAATAACGAATCGCGAAGGATACTGCCAGTTGCCGGGCCTTCACAAAATAATAAATCAATTATGGATACTGCAGGCTCAAAAGCATCATGAAACACATGGACGTAAGGTTCAGGACGTATTTCATCATAATCCGGTTTCATATCCCTTCTGTCGGTGATTTCTGCTGACCATTCTTTGTTGAATGAAGTCGTATAGCCTACCTCTCCTTTCCATCCTGTCAGCTTCAGGCAGGTCATGATGAGACCAGTATTGAGCTCCCATAAATACGTATGTTCCTTTGCCAGAATCTGTTCGATCAACGGAAAATAATGATCAAAAAACGGTGCTTTTCCATACGCTGTGCTTATCATGCGGGCTGCCTTTTTGCTCCATGATGTATTTTCTATCCTCACTTCCCGTATAGGCTGTGTCGAGTTGGCCTTTACCACCGGCACCGTTATCCGCTGCAGACCACGGTCGTTGAGGATATAGCATCTGTTGCGCGGACTGCGTTTCTGGAAATTTTCATTTACCTCCAGCATAAGGTGAGAAAAATGCATTACCCGAACGAAAAAGCGGAGGTCAGGAAGAAAATATACATTGGTCAGCAATGTACTCATTCTACGATCAGGCCGATAGAATCAGCATCGCCGAGCCCCTCTCTGACCAGAATGATTTCATCACCTGAGGCGTCGATGACTGTAGACCCCTGGTTACCCCCGCTGCCGCCGTCGATTACCACATCTATTTCATTTCTGTATTTATCAAAAATCTGGTTGGGATCGGTCATATACTCCAGTACCTCATCATCATTGCGGATGCTGGTGGTAATGATGGGATTACCCAGTACCGATACAAGCATCAGCGGGATGGGATGGTCAGGTACTCGTATGCCAATGGTCTTTTTGCCGGGGTTCAATATTCTGGGAATATCGTTGCTGGCCTCCAGAATAAAAGTAAAAGGACCCGGAAAGGCCTGCTTCATCATTTTGAAGACAGGATTGGAAATATGCTTGGCATATCTGGACAGGTCACTCAGGTCAGAGCATATAATGGAAAAATCTGTTTTCCTGTCGCTCACCCCTTTTATCTGGGCAATGCGATGCAGTGCTTTGGAGTTGCTCATATCGCAGCCTATCGCATATATGGTGTCAGTAGGATAAACAATGACACCACCTTCTCTGACTATATTTGCGACGCGGTTGATTTTACGCCGATCGATATTGTCGGGGTTTATTTCAATTAATTCAGCAGCCATAGTTATATTTTTTCGATTGTTTTTCTACAAATTATACCTTTGCCATTTAAAATAAAAATTCATGGCAGTATCAAGGAAGTCTATACTGGTGGGCGCCTTTCTGGTGGTTTCCATTTTCGTGACCTCATTCGCCTTTTACTTCTGGCAGATCATCTATGCTGAAAACATTTTGATCGGAGCACAAAGAACACCTATCATCATACCAAAAGGCAGCACCTTTGACGACCTTCAGGACCAACTTTACAATGGGGGATACGTCAATGATCTGCTTTCCTTCAGCTTTCTGGCCCGGATAATGAAGTATGATAAGTATATGAAGCCCGGCCTTTACATGCTGGAACCCAACATGTCCAATATGCAGGCTATACGGCTGCTGAGATCAGGGGCGCAGACACCAACGCTGGTGACGTTCAGTGATGTGCGCCAGCTGAAAGATCTGGCACCAGAGCTTGTCAAAAATGTGGATATCAGCGTAGGTGTAATGGATTCAATCCTGACAAATCCGGCTGTGGCACGTGATTACGGCTTTACCCGTGAAACCTTTATTTCCATGTTTATTCCCAATACCTATGAAGTGTATTACACCATAACTCCAAAGGAACTGCTGGACCGGATGAAAACTGAATATGACCGCTTCTGGAATGATGAACGAAAACAAAAGGCCCGGGAGGCCGGGCTATCTGAAGTGGAAGTAAGCATCATGGCATCGATAGTAGAAGCCGAGCAGCGCATTCATGCAGATGAGTGGCCGCGCATTGCCGGGCTGTATCTGAACCGGCTTGAAAAGGGTTACCGTCTGGATAGCGACCCTACCCTCGTGTTTGCACATCAGGATTTTACTATCAATCGAGTACTAAACCGTCACAAGGAGATTGACTCCCCTTACAACACCTATAAAAATTACGGACTGCCTCCAGGGCCAATCCGATGCCCTTCGATAGGTGCTATCGACGCCGTACTTGATCACGAAGACCATAATCTGCTTTATATGTGCGCCCGTGCCGACTTCAGCGGATACCATGAGTTTGCGACAAACCTGCAGCAGCATAATATTAATGCCCGTGCATTTCAGCGTGCCCTAAACCAACGCAGAATTTACAACTGATGTATCCGTTTACTACTACCATAAGAGTGCGCTATGCCGAAACGGACCAGATGGGCTATGTTTATTACGGCAATTATGCCATGTACTATGAGGTAGCACGTGTAGAGGCCCTGCGAAACCTCGGCCTGAGTTACAAGGAGCTGGAAAAAGCAGGCATCATCATGCCAGTAACTGAAAACTATTCCAAATATATCCGTCCGGGGCGCTATGACGAATTGCTCGAAATAAAGGTGGTGATTAAAGAAATTCCGTCAAAAAGAATTAATTTTCATTATGAAATATTCAATGAGGACAATAAACTGATCAACACGGGGCAAACACAACTGGCCTTTGTTGATACACGATCGGGGCGCGCTGTGGCGGCACCTGATGAAATTATTACCGCATTGAAACCTTTTTTTACATGATAAGATTCGTCAGGCGTGTGCTGTATCTAATCCCTTATGTGCCCGAAGTGCTTCAATGGGCGAGGAAAAAGAAAGTAAGTAAGCGATACAGCTTTACCTATTATCAGTTTTTTCAAAATCTTTTCAGCAACTTCAGGGAATACCATCTGATCGAAAAGGCCAATAGCATCGCCTTTAATTTTACGCTCGCGCTGTTTCCTGCCATCATCTTCATTTTTACCCTCATACCCTACCTGCCGATTGAGGGATTGTACGATGAAGTGGAAGGTTTTCTGGCGCGAGAGCTACCAGAGTCGATATACGAGGTAGCTGCTCCTACCATTCACGATATCGTAAACCGGCAGCGTGGAGACCTGCTATCTTTCAGTGTGCTGCTATCTCTATACCTCGCAACCAATGGTATGATAGCCCTGATGGGGTCGCTGAACAGGATATACCGGTCAAAGGAGAAAAGAAATTTCATTATCACAAGGCTCATTGCAACTGCCCTCACTTTCCTGCTGGCTTTCAACTTGTTTTTTTCCCTGATTCTATTTGTTGTGGGCCAGGCCGTGATACAATTTGTGCGGGATGAGGTGGGGCTTTTTGTAGACTATACCATCTACCTGGTGTATGGTCTTCGCTTTATAGTGATATTTGTTTTATTTTTTGGTACGATATCCTTTATTTATTATCTGGCGCCGGTGGTCAGGAAAAGATGGAAATTCTTTAGTATCGGTTCGCTGGTGGCCACACTTTCGTGTATTTTTGTTTCCTACGGGTTTTCATTCTACATCAACAATTTTGCTGCTTATAATAAGCTCTATGGCTCCATTGGGGTGTTTATCGCGCTTATGCTGTGGCTTTCATTGATTGCGATCATGCTTTTAATAGGCTTTCAGATCAACGCCACCTATGATAAACTTAAAATGTGGAGTGTCAGAGGAAAACCCCAAATGGCCGGCAAGACAGGCAATTAGCCATTAAAACAACCAATTTTCCGAAAATCTTACATGCCCATACTCAATATTGAGTATACAATGCTAAAAAGGGAGGGAGTATTTTTATTTGATCATAAAGATCAGAATGGACCTTACCATTAAAAATAGAATATGACCATTAGCCCGGACAGGATTATCAGCAGACATAGCGAACGAGCATGAGCAGGGAGGATTACAGTCAGTTACTGTCGCATTATTATACTGAAAAGGAAGGGCTAAAGGCCGAAATTGTTTATTACGACCCGTATAAACATTCTCAAAGCGCTGTACATCTCCCTGCATATGAAGTGTCACAGGATGCGGTAAGGTATAACCACGCCATTAAGGTCGGAGGCTTCCATCTGAAGGATTTCAAAGATTCCGAAATTGAGCTGTATAATATGATGGATAATGCAAGCTATGATATGAATGTAAAGCTTGGTAAGGAGACTATTGCCTTCAGAAATAGCCAAAAGGAGATATCGGGTGAAATTTTCAGGATAAACTTACATTCCTTTTTTAAACTACGCGGCAAGAATAACAGAACCTATATTTACCTCAAAAACTCATGGGAAAACGGGGTCATTGATGGTAAGGTGTCGCATAGTATATCATTTCTGGAAGATGTAAGCTACCTGGGTGAAAGTGTCTTGAAAAAATGGAGTATGTATGGTTATAACGCCGAGGCGTTTGATTTTGAAATACCCGAGCTTAAGCGATACCTGGATATCCTGACCACAGAGGAAATTAAGATCCTGAGGCTACTGGCACGAGGATTCAACTCCAGTGACATTGCCAATGCGCTCAAAAAATCACGACACACTGTAGACACACACAGGCGCAACATGCTCAAAAAACTGGAGGTGGCCAATACCCCTGAGCTTATCGATATAGCGAAGGATCTCGGGCTTTACTGATATTTTTCCTTCAGCCTTCTGATCAGTTCCTCACATTCGGATTTATATAACATTTTAGCCGAAAGCCCCTCTAGTGACTGCATTATATCGCGGATGATTGTTTTCCCCTGGATTTCAGATGAATTGGCTAATACCTCCTCTATAGCGCGGAGGTAGCGTGGTATGTCCTTCACTTACGTTTTGGTTAAAAACGCAAGATAAGGGATACCTGACGATCCTGAAATACTCAGTATTGAGTAATGAAATGGCTAAAAATCAAATCTGTTTGTCTGAACACATCTCAACTGGCCCTCTTTGGTCTTATACCATATCCGGATCCCGTCAGGAGCAGGTGAAAGCTTCGTCACCCAGCCATATAACTCCCATCCTGAATCCCATCCTGATTTTGTGTCCTCGATTACCCGTCGTTTGATGATATACCCCTCGCCCTGTAGCTCAATCTGATAGCATTCCATATCATCTTTGTAATAGTATGGGTGTCCGAGTTTGATGTAATGCTGTATATCAGTTTCCACAAGTACCATCCTTTTGAATTCTTTTCTCAAATGTACGGTCTCATTATGAAGCAGTGCATCTCTTTCGAAAAGCTGTAGTAATCCTTAGATTATTGGCATTATTAAGCGGAAAATAAAAAGCCACCCGAAGGTGGCGCTTGTAGTCTGATGTAGTCTGATATTATGTCGTTGGCGGCCCTATTCTGTCGTATTATATAGCACAGCACCTCCCCCGATCGCCATTGTGAAGGTGAATTTTCCATTTTCAGACATCTCTTCTTCATACGAGCAGCTATTTATCGATGGCAAAATCTTTTAAATCCCCCGTTTGAGGGGTGCAGCGTGTTGACAGGGCTGTTTTCTTTGTATTTTCCTTATGCTATATCTGATAACCCTTTTGTCCATTGCACAATATCCGCTCACTGAAAAGGATACAATATGTGTGCTTTACCAGGCCTTTGATGTACAAGTGCAGTATGTTGATTTTACAAGTTTCAATAATCAGGCTTCGCTGTTTGCCTTTCCCGCGCTACCGCCTGAGGTTGCGCGCTTTTCTATCCACTATGGCCTTCAGGACGGGGATATGATATATGATTTCTCACTTCGTCTGGGCGTCACTTCAGATGAAAGCACGGGACCCTCTACCACCAGATATGACTCCTATGGTTTAGGCCTGCGAACTTTATACGATATCGTACCTGGCGGACGGTGGGTAGCCGGCCCGTATGCCGACGTGTCGCTGGCTGCTGAAAAGATCATCTTAAGCCGAAAGCGAGAAGCAACCTCACTGCTGGATGCCTTTGATAACGAGTATTACCGGATTTCGAGGTTCAACTTTCCTCTTGGCCTCGGATTGCGGGTGCAACGTACTTTTTATTCGCTGAGAAATGGAAACCCTATCCTCATACTGGGCATCAACGGACAATATACTATCGATACCATGGCCTGGCTATTCGATGATGTAATACCGGTACAGCTCGGAATATCAATGGCCGGCTTTTCTGCAGGATTGCGCATTGGTATTCCTGTGGGCGGAGAATGAGCCGTTTCAGCGAAATAAAAATGGGAATGCAAGCTGAAAGCTTATAGAATACTGCCAGTTGCCGGAGAAATCCTGTATAAACTCATTGATCAGGCCAAACATAACCTGATCGGGTAGCTCTGCCAGCCCCAGGGTAGGCCCTATGGCGACGGCCTGCCGCGGTGCAACGCCTGCAATAGCACTGACAACAGGGTTATAGGATGCATAGACCCCCAGAAAAGGAAGATCCTCGCCCGGCTTATACCGGTAAAATGATTCTCTACGGGGGTAGGCCACCATCTCAAACCCGGAGCGTCCTTCATAATAGGTAATACGCTCACTTAAACTGATGATATCAGGGTCGACCGTAACACCCAGGAAATCACCGAAATTTGTCTGAAAGCTCTGTGACTCAAACCGGTCGTGCTGTTGGAGTTGAAATTGAGCTGAGCAGACACACCAAGTGACCAAACAGCGCGATCCCATTGCTTGAGGAAACTGTAGCCACCACCGACAATACCGATGTGATTGACCGTGTCCCTGAAGCTCACCAGTGTGACAGAAAGTATTTGCTCAGCATTAAATAAATAGGCACGCTCAACATCATATCCGGCCCTAAGATAGAGGGTATGCATGGTACGATCCGGCAGGTCATTATTCCATTGCCCCCGCGTCACATCATCCATAGACCCAAAAGTATATGAAGCGATCAGGTCAATATTGACACCACCCTGAAAGTCCTGATTGATGGCATTATCCATTTCGAGCCCTGTGCCTGCATACACACCAAAGATATGATTACGGCTAGTGACACGATGGTGGTGATAACCCATTATCAGCTCATGGTTGGCACTGAAGTAGGCCACCTGAGCAAAGTCATTGGGAATGCTGACGAGGAGTCCGCTGCGAGAGGGCCCGCCCGTTGAGAGTATCGACTGTGAAAAGACAACTAAGGGAAGAAGCAGAAAGGCGGGTAGAATTCTTATCATAGCGTACATATGTTGAATGCACAAAGAAAGCAGGAGGCCATAATGTGAAAAAGAAATTATTGTGATGGAATTGTGAAGTTTAGCGTTGCGTTACCATTAAGGAAATAATAAGAACACTTTTTATGCCTTTGGCTAAAATCAAACTAATAAAAATGAAGATATATTTACGCGCATGCCTGATTCTCATTCTGTTTTTTGCCCCGTTTACCAGCTGGGCTCAGCTGGAATACAGTGGTTATCTGGAGTTTAAGTACGATAATTTTCAAGGTGCTGATGCTGATGATTTTCAGACCGACCTGCAGGGCCTGGGGTCGATAAATGCCAGTGTAGGAGGCTATCTGGGATATACCTTTGGGGAGGGGCCACTGCAGCCTTTCATCAATCTGGGACTCGGTTTTGTAGGCAAAAACTTCCGTTTTGAAAACGATTATACATTTGCTGCTATCAATGACGAGCTGTTTTTTGTGCCGGACCTGCCTAACAGGGAGTATGGGGAAGGATTCTTTACGCTGGATCAGAGTAAGCTGCACAACTTCTATTTTCGTTTAAATCCGGAGTTGGGCTTTAAACTAGTCGACAACATCATGATTTCCGGTGGTCCGGTGATTGATTTACGGCTGTTTATTTACCAAAACAACCGATACAAGGTAGATGGTGCACGTGTGTCAACCGATTTGCTACGCAACGATCATTTCGACTCCGAGTTTATTCATTTTGGCTGGAAGGGCAATATCGGAACACCCAGCTTTGGTGCTTTTGCGACATATATGATGACGCCTATCATGAACAGGCTGGCAAATGCAGAAGTATATCCCTGGTCGGTTGGTATTTATTTCAGAGGGTTTGATGGCCAGAAAATAGCTGACTCCCTGTGACAGCGGTATCCGAAATAGTATAGTTGATCCGGGTGACGGTATGGCAGCGGTTATCCGGCATAAGTGTGTTGTTTGACCAATAAAGTGAATATATGCGTTACAAACGCATGGCTGGTGCAGTCCTCGTTACAAACGAGGACTAGAGGGGGAAAATATGCGTTACAAACGCATGGCTGGATTACATCCTCGGTTTCGTAGCCCCTTCACTTCGTTCAGGTGCCTTTTCTATTTTCAGTGCTCACTCAAGCAAAGCTTGGCTCGCCTGGGATTACCTCACGGTGATCCCGTTTTAGGTATCCTGTACAAGCAAAAGCCCCTTCACTTCATTCAGGAGCCTTTTCTGTTTTCATGACTCTCAAGCAAAGCTTGGCTCGCCTGGGATTACCTGACGGTGATCCCGTTTAGGGTATCTTGTACAAGCAAAAGCCCCTTCACTTCGTTCAGGTGCCTTTTCTATTTTCATGGCTCACTCAAGCAAAGCTTGGCTCGCCTGGGATTACCTGACGGTGATCCCGTTTAGGGTATCTTGTACAAGCAAAAGCCCCTTCACTTCGTTCAGGTGCCTTTTCTATTTTCATGGCTCACTCAAGCAAAGCTTGGCTCGCCATGAAAATAGAAAAGCCCCAGCTCACGCTGGGGCTTTTGCTTGCAGAGGAGGAGGGATTCGAACCCCCGGTACCTCGCGGTACAACGGTTTTCAAG
>CAZEQJ010000058.1:7237-14505 GCA_964514385.1 uncultured Cytophagales bacterium | reverse complement strand
CTCTTGGTTCAAGGTATTTTACTACGTCATTAAAATTTTTAAGGGTAAAACTGATCGAGCCCAGTGCATCATCTACTTCAGTAGGCACAGATCCTATTCTTTTTGCCCTTTCCAGGTTAGCTTTGGCGTTTTCGAATTTATCCTGATAAAACTGGGATAACCCAAGTATTGCCACCTCATTTGCTGAAGCGGTGGCCAGTTGCTCAAGCGACTGTATATCTGCCTCTGCCTGCGCAAATTTTTTATCCTCAAAATAGATACGTGCCCGTAGCCCGTAAGCTTCTCCCAGGCTTTGATTTTTCTCAATAGCCCTGGTGAGATCCGCCTGCGCCCCCGTTTTATCAGATGTGGTGTACTTTGACTTACCGCGGCTCAGGTAGAGATCAGCTTCCTGATATCCCAGCTTTTCGGCCTGATCATAATTGGTGATGGCAGAGGTGTAGTTGTTTTTTCTGAACTCAATATCAGCCAGTGATTTATAAATATTTTTATCAGTAAGCCCATTTTCAATGGCTTTCGTCAGTGCCGGTGCTGCCAGTAAAGGGTTATTGGTGTTAACGGCTGAAATACCAATCCAATACTGCAATTTTGGTTCAGTAGAACCAAGGGTAATGGCCTGTTGCGCAGCTTTGATACAGGTTTCAAAATTTCCGGTTTCGAACAGGCTCCCGGCATAGGCATACCAGACATTTCCATCGCGCTGCTGGTCGATCGACTTTGATAATTCTGTTCTTGCTGCATCGAATTCACCCAGCTGAAACATTGTTCTCCCATACCAGCCATGCAGCTCCGCTGTATTTACTCCTTTTGATGAGGCCTGCTGAAAACTGTTTTTTGCCTCTGAAAGGTTATTTAATTTATAGTAGGCAATGCCGGACCTTACCCAGTCTTCGCCCCCCAGGTTATCTGCTCCTGCTTTCTGAAATTCATTGATGGTCAACTGGTAGTCGCCTCCCTCAAAGGCAATTTCACCGAGCAATACATCTATCCATTGATCTCGTGCGCCAAAAGTTTGTGCCTGCAACAGCTTTTCTTTTGCCTCCACAACCTCATTGGCGTTATAAAGAATTCTTCCAAGGTATTTATAGATATCGGCGTTTTCAGAAGAAGCATTTACAGCATTTGTAAGGTAAGGTCTTGCTCCTGGCTCATCGCCGGCCTGCACCTCTGCCAAACCGAGTGTTTCCTGGAAGATAAGGTCAGTGGTAAATTGAGATGCAAGGGGAGTAAGCGTGCTCACAGCATCAGCATACTGACCGGTCCGGAACTGTGCGATCCCCAGCATGCGAAGATCCGACGGATCACTGGCACGGCTTTTAAGGTTAGTAATCACCTCAGCGTAATTTTCTTTAGCAAAGTGGGCTTCACCAAGCATGACATAAACATTTTTATCTGTTTTACCCTGATTTATCGCATTTTGCAGGGCTTCTATTGCCTGATCGTACTGTTTTAGCTTAAAATGCGCACCTCCCTTGTAAAAATCGAGTTCGCCATTGCCTCCTCCAAGCGCTTTTGCTTTTGCAGCAGCCTCTACTGTCGCCTGCCAATCTTCATTTTGAAAGCTTGCTTTGGCGAGGTTAAAAAATGCTTTGGTATATTCAGCGTCAAGTGAAACTGCCTTTTTAAGATCATTCAAAGCATCTGTAACATTGCCTGTCATGAGGTAGGCTTCCCCTCTGTTATTATAAATCTGGACATTTTCAAGGCCTTTACTGATTGCGCGGGTATAGTTTTCAATTGCTGTGGGGTAGGATTTCTTCTGAAATTCAGTATTAGCATAATTATAATACACGCTTGCTGGTGCATCTCCACTGACCGCCCGCGCAAAATCCGCTGATGCTGCCTGAAAGTTGGCCATATCGTAATACGCCTGACCACGAACAGCATAAATATCCGGTTCGGTACTGCCAGATTCGAGGGCTTTGGTTAAAAAATCCACTACCACACCGAGCTGATCATTTTCAAGGGCAATTTTAGCAATATAATAATGTGAAGGAGCATGATTGGTGCGCTGTGCTACAACCTGACGGAATTGTACATCAGCCTCATTCAGAAATCCATCCAGGTAATACGCATATCCTTTTATAAAGGAGGCCTGAACTGTGCTTGCAGATACTGACTTTTGTGCCTCTTTCCATTTTTCCTCTGACAGATATCGAATGGCATTCAGCTGATCCTGTCTGGAAAATGCTGTAATAAAGTCATCAGGAAGAAAGTTAACAGATGGAATGTTTTTTATGATACCTGATGGAATGATAATGCCATTTGAGATCAGACCTGATACCGAATTGCCGGTTGTTACCAGTCCATCGGTTTCGTTTGTGAGCCCATAGATGCCGAATCCGGGGATTTCGATAGTTTTTGTTGAGGAAATATTTTTCTTATTTACCTGATAAGGATCAGCGGCAACCAAAAGTTGTCCGTCGAAGGTAGTACTGAAGGCAGGACTGCTGGCAGAAATGGCCAGGTTGTTGTCTACTGAAAATCGGATCAGGTCATTATCAGGGTCATAGCCAGTGATGCGTGTAATATTATGAGCTGTATTTGCCGAAGAATAAACTTTTACGCTTTTGGCACCTTGCAGGATTGATGCCAGGGACACACCATTGCCTCTGCTGTCAATAAAAAAGCCAGTGGCCGATTTTATTTTATTGCCATCCGCGTCCAATGCGTCCACACGTAAAACCGTCTGAGCTGCGGATAAAACAGAAATTAATAAGAGGAACGAAGTAATTAGCGCTTTCATAACAACCTGTTGTAACTCAACAAATATACCTTAAAACGAACCCTTCAAGCAAAATGATGTAAGATTGAATGTGATACTGTCTCAAATTTGCCTAGCTTCGAGCTCACTAAGTTCCGAATTATGCGATTTCTTATTTACTCATTATGTATTGTATTGGCGTTATCGGCTTGCACACAGAGCTCAAAAAACGCAGAAGCTACTTACGATACCATTACCACTGAGAGTGGGTTGAAATATTTCTTTATCGAAAAGGGTGAAGGCAGGCAAATTGAACCTGGCAGTGAAGTGTCGGTGATTACTGAACTGTACATCAAAGATTCACTTATCTGGGATACATATGAGTCGGAAGATTCCATGTTCACATTCATACATCAAAACACTCCGCTTATTGAGGGCTTTACTGAATTGCACGATTATTTGAGAGAAGGCGATGTAGTAGGTGCAGTGTTGCCTTACCAGATTGCTTATGGTGAAGCTGGCCGGCCGGGCATCCCGGCAAAGTCGTCTCTGATCTACAATCCGTTGACGGTAAGATATGTTTCTGAACCTAAAATTGTAATCAGCGATACCCTGGAGGCTCTCATAGCAGCAGAGGATATTGATGCGGCACTTGAATTTTATCAGCAACTATCTGACGAAGACATGGAAGGGTACCATGCAGATGAGCAGATATTATACACTGTGCTTCAAAATCTGATGGTAAGCCAAAACCTCACCGGTGCAGAGAAAGCCAGTTTAGCTTTTGAAAAAGAAGCCATAGATAATGGCTGGGATCCTTCACCTTTTCAATACATCCACATCATGTCACTCGAAGGCCAGGAAAAGCTGGAGGAGGCCCTAACCTATATGGATGGGATTGACAGTCAAAATCCTCAGTTGACCGCCTTCATGCAGCAAAAACGTGCTGCCTATCAGCAGTCTCAACAATAAAAAAAAGCCCGGTGATTGCCGGGCTTTCTTATGTTATCGAGCTTTTTGTCAGGCAAGTCTGGCAATAAGATCTGCTGTTCTGTGCGAATAACCTGCTTCATTATCGTACCAGCTCACACATTTCACTAATGTTCCGTTTGTTGATGTCATCAGTGAGTCAAATATGGATGAATGAGGGTTGCCGATAATATCAGATGATACCAAGGGCTCCGTGGAGAATTCCAGGATACCTTTCAATGGGCCTTCTGAGGCTGCTTTCATCGCAGCGTTGATTTCCTCTGCTGTTACTTCACGGCTCAATTCTGCCACCAGGTCAGTAAGTGATCCGTCAGGGGTAGGTACACGTACAGCATTACCGTCCAGCTTACCCTTAAGATCAGGCAATACCAGGCCTACAGCCTTGGCAGCACCGGTAGTGGTAGGAACGATGTTGACTGCTGCAGCGCGGGCACGACGTAAATCTTTGTGAGGAGCATCCTGGATATTCTGGTCAGCTGTGTATGCGTGAACGGTTGTGATATATCCTTTCACAATACCAAAGTTTTCATGCAGCACCTTAGCCATCGGTGCAAGGCAGTTGGTAGTACATGAAGCGTTGGAGATGATCGTTTCGTCTCCGGTCATAGTATCGTCATTGACCCCAAGTACTACTGTAGGTATGTTACCTTTGGCAGGAGCAGAGATAATAACACGCTTTGCTCCGGCTGTCAGGTGTTTTCCGGCTCCGGCCTCGTCTACGAAGCGTCCGGTAGATTCCAGTACGATTTCTACACCATGATCCTTCCATGGCAATGCTGCCGGATCTCTTTCTGCCAGCACCCGGATGGTTTTCCCATTTACAATGAGGGTATCATCTGTAGCTTCGACAGTACCCGGAAAACTACCGTGAACTGAATCCCGCTTGAGTAAGTGAGCAAGTGTATGCGTATCTGTAAGGTCATTGATGGCAACTACTTCTACATTATTCTTGTCAAGCAGTGCGCGGAAAGTAAGTCGGCCTATCCGGCCAAAACCATTAATAGCAATTTTAGTCATGGCTATACGATTTATTAGGTTATGAATTTGAGTTACAAAAGTAGTATACGAGATTGTATATGCAATTGATACCCTCTTATTTGAATCATTTGAAAGGATGATAAATTTTAGCTTTGATATCAGCTCTCTATCAGCCAAGACCATCCTACCTACACCTTTTCAATCTATTTTGATATGAAGGTGGTGACCAGTTTTATTCATAACCCGACCGGGGCCCTAAGCCGCTTAAAAATAAAATATCTTTTGTCAGGCTGACTGCCTCAGCACACAGGTATTCTCCTCCATCGTAATGGTGTCATTTTCGCGGATAAGAAGATCCATAACACTCAGGTCTTCATGGTACAAACGCCAAAGATCGTTGCGGAACCGGAACCCACCCTGAATATAATAAAAATACGTATAGGTACTGAAGTTACACCCGTCGGCGGATTTCTTTATGTTTTGCAGATATACATAATCCATAAACAAATTGATTTGGTACGCTGCAAATCTAGGTAGAGTAAAAATTTGAATTTTTCCGAATGAAGTGCCTTAATTACCCATGTACCATTTATTTATAAATAGCATATAGGTGTTGTTAGAGTAATTCTTTGGCTCAAAACAGCCTAATGAGCTTTTTACAGTCAATACAGCAACTGCAAAAGGATTCCTATACGTGACTAAACCTTAGTATATAATCTTTCGCTCCTCCATCCATTTTTCATTATTGATATAGTCGTCATAGGTACTGAGCTTGTCCAGAAAGCCTTTTGGGCCTATTTCAAGAATTCGGTTGGCTACAGTATGCGTAAATTCGTGGTCATGCGATGAAAACAGTACTGTGCCGGGGAAATCCTTGAGCGCATTATTGAATGATTGTATAGATTCCAGGTCGAGGTGATTGGTGGGCTCATCAATAATCAAAAGGTTGGCCTGTGCCAGCATCATCCTGGATATCATGCACCGCACTTTTTCTCCTCCGGAAAGCACATTGGCTTTTTTGAATACATCTTCACCGGAGAATAGCATTTTGCCGAGAAACCCTCTGATGAAAACATCATCGGTTGCACCCGTTGAAAATTTCCTCAGCCAGTCGATAAGATTTTCATCCGTATTGAAATAAGCAGAGTTGTCATTGGGCAGGTAAGAGGTGGTAATCGTCTGGCCAAATTTAAAGGATCCCGCATCTGCTTTTTCCTCCCCCATCAGAACCTTAAAAAAGGCAGTATTGGCACTGCTGTCATTACTGAGAACAGCGATCTTGTCTCCTCGGTTGACGAATATGTTCACATCGCTGAAAAGCGTTTTTTCAGCTGTGGCCTTACTCAGGCCGTTAATTTCTAGCACCTGATCTCCTGCGGGTCTGGTTTGCTGAAAAATAATAGCCGGATAGCGTCTGTTGGACGGTTGAATATCCTCAATATTGATCTTATCCAGTAGTTTACGCCGGCTGGTAGCTTGTTTTGATTTTGACGCATTCGCAGAAAAACGGGATATGAATTCCTGCAGTTCTTTCTTTTTATCTTCGGCTTTTTTGTTTGCAGCATTACGCTGTGCTAACGCCAGCTGGCTGGACTGATACCAGAAGCTGTAGTTTCCGGTATAAAGTTTAATCTGACCAAAATCAATATCTACGATATTCGTGCAGATCGTATCCAGAAAATGGCGGTCGTGTGATACGACAATAACTGTATTTTTAAAATCAAGAAGAAAATCCTCCAGCCAGCTGATTGTCTGAAGGTCAAGGTCGTTGGTGGGCTCATCCAGAATTAGCAGATCAGGATTTCCGAATAGCGTTTGTGCCAGCAGGACCCTTACTTTTTGGCTACCATTCAAATCCTGCACAAGGCTGTAATGAAGTTCCTCTGATATGCCCAGGCCACTGAGCAGTGCAGCAGCATCAGATTCGGCAGTATAGCCGCCCATCTCCCCAAATTTTTGTTCAAGTTCGGAGGCCTTTATTCCATCCTCTTCTGAGAAGTCGGGTTTCATATAAATGGCTTCTTTCTCTTTCATAAGGGACCAAAGGATATGGTGGCCCATCATTACCGTATCCAGTACAGTATTTTCATTATATTCATTATGATTTTGTTTCAGCACAGCCATACGCTTGCCGGGGTCGAGTGTAACTTTGCCGGAGTTGGGGTCAACATCACCTGACAGGATTTTTAAAAATGTTGATTTTCCTGCTCCGTTGGCACCAATTACACCATAACAGTTGTTGCCGGTAAACTTGATGTTGACATCATCGAAGAGCACCCGTTTTCCATAGGCGAGTGAAATATTCTGAGCTGTAATCATAATATCTTGTATGAGGCGGCAAAGGTAACAGATTTTAGGTTTGGTGAGGAATACAATGGTGGCTAAGGGCAGAAAACCACTCCAGATTTTTTTAACCCTTCAGAATAGGTTTAGGTCGGGGCGTGTCGAGGGTAAAGAGGCGAAGCGAGCCGTGGAGCCCCCGGAGGACGGAATGAAAAAGGTTAATCGGAAAGGGTTTTGCATGAGGGCTATTCCGGATGAATCTGAGCGGACAGCTATTTAGGATGATATTAAGTTTTAAGCAACAGGTAGCCCG
>CAZEQJ010000058.1:0-7137 GCA_964514385.1 uncultured Cytophagales bacterium | reverse complement strand
TAGGAGGGCCGAGCGTTCAGAATTGATCCGGTGGATCAATTTAGCGAGGAGCCAGCAAGCGAAGCGAGCCGGGCAGCCCCCGGAGGGCGGAATGGAAAAGGTTATTCGGAAAGGGTTTTGCATGAGGGCTATTCCAGATGAATCGGAGTGGACAGCTATGTAGGATGATATTAAGTTGTAAGCAACAGGTAGCCCGTAGGAGGGCCGAGCGTTCAGAATTGATCCGGTGGATCAATTTAGCGAGGAGCCAGTAAGCGAAGCGAGCCGGGCAGCCCCCGGAGGGCGGAATGAAAAAGGCTCCTCACAGAGGAGCCTTTTGAATGTAGCCCGTAGGGGAATCGAACCCCTGTTTCCAGGATGAAAACCTGGCGTCCTGACCCCTAGACGAACGGGCCTTCGATTTTCGAGTTGCAAATATAGAAGAGGGTTTAAATTTCACCAAATTTTACCATAATATAATTCTATAATTTTTTTTTGATTTTCATACCCTATGCATCCCGCTTTATATCCGGCACAAAAAGATTTTACCGCTTAACCGATATTCCTTATGTTTGATATTTGTTTTGATTCTTATTGCATGAAAAATATAGCTACATGTTGCAGCAATTCAATGACTGGTTATTAATAATAGATGGGTTTATCGGCTCGGCCAACTGGTTTGCTTTTGCCCTGTTGGGTGTAGGGCTCTTCTTTACCCTATATCTTGGATTTCCCCAGGTGCGTTATTTCCGTCATGCCTTACGCATTGTCAGTGGTAAGTTTGATAAAAAGGGCGATGAAGGCGATACGACTCATTTTCAGGCATTATCCACTGCACTTTCAGGCACCGTGGGCACCGGCAATATTGCAGGGGTAGCGCTGGCTGTACATATTGGTGGCCCTGCTGCCTTATTCTGGATGCTTGTAACTGCTTTCTTCGGCATGACAACCAAGTTTGTGGAGGTAACCTTGTCTCATAAATACCGGGAAAAACTTCATGACGGCACGATGGCCGGTGGTCCGATGTATTATATGTCGAAACGACTTAATATTAAACGACCGGGAGGGAAGGTGATCAAAGTTGGAAAAGTACTGGCAGTATTTTTCAGTGTAGCTACTATTTTATCTTCATTCGGTACAGGCAACCTTCCCCAGAGTAATTCGATAGCTTCAAGTATACAATCTACTTTCGGGCTTAGTCAATGGATTGTAGGTGCTGTGTTGGGTGTTTTACTATTTCTGGTTATTGTGGGCGGTATCAAGAGGATCGCTTCTGTAACTTCACGCCTGGTGCCCTCGATGGCAGCTATTTATCTCATTGGTGCTTTGGCCGTGATTATTTACAATTATCAGCACATCATCCCCTCTTTCATATCCATTTTTGATCAGGTTTTCACTGGCTCAGCCGCCGTCGGAGGTTTTTTAGGAGCGTCACTGCGCTTTGCCTTTATCAAAGGGGTTGGCCGTGGATTATTTTCCAATGAAGCGGGTCAGGGTTCTGCCCCGATCGCCCACGCCTCGGCAAAGGCTCACGAACCGGTGTCGGAAGGTATGGTAGCTCTTCTGGAGCCTTTTATTGATACAATCATTATTTGTACTATCACCGGCCTCGTGTTGTTGTCGTCTGGCGTATGGAATGAGAAGCTTGATCAGTCCTTTGCTAACGCAGACCTCGAAATACTCGATGGTTCGTATAGTGAAACTAATGAACAGCAAAAAGTACAGGTTTCAATGTATTTAAATGGGAAGGGTAAAATTGATGCCTATAATGGTGAACTGCTTGTTGAAAACGGGCAGATTCAAAATGATGACATTACCATCATTCATGCCCGCTCATTTGCTGATGATGTCACGGTTGTTTCCATGCAGAATTATGAAGAGTTACCTTTTACCGGGACATTAGATGTGGTGAATGGCAAGCTTTCCTACGACTCAAATCTGCAGGCTACCCTCAAAGGCAAATCCCTTCTTCATAGTGCACCATTGACTGCCGTCGCCTTTACCCGTGGTTTTTTTGGTGAATATGGTAAATACATAGTGTCTATCGGGTTGCTGCTCTTTGCCTTTTCCACTGCTATATCATGGTCGTATTATGGCGACAGGGCTATGATCTTTTTATTTGGTGAAAAGTCTGTCGTTTATTACAGGATAGTATATGTAGCAGGTTTTATTATCGCCTCGTTTACCGACACCACAATCATATGGAATATATCGGCTATCGCCATTGCCGTCATGACCCTGCCGAACATCCTCGGTATATTTTTATTGCACAGGGAAATGAAGGACACGATCCGGGAGTATTGGGCAGATTTTAGTCAGCAGTGGGGCCTGAATAAATAGATTTTTTTTCCGATATTACATAAATGAAACTGCGCGGAAAAATATTTGTGACCTCCATGATGGTATTAATAGCGCTGCTGTTTACCAATCCTGTGGAAGAGAAGTATCTGCAGCAAATCGGACAGGATTATGGTGGCATACACTCTTCCAATGAAGAAATGTCAGTGCAGGAATTACGCATGATAGGTGAAGGCAGACTCCATTCGTATATTTTCTGGGGCAGATATACTTATACCTACGGAAATATCTCCGTGGTATACTACGGTATACTGGGTCAGATAATTTATCACTCCAGTCACCGCAGGCAGGCAGACGAGTTTACGATTTCTGCCTGATCAAAGGGTAATGGTTACTGTATTTTCCTCTACCTGCACCTGATATTCGCGCAGATTACTGCTTGCTGGGCCCTGAACTACACCGCCACTCTGATTGAATACGCTGCCATGGCATGTACACTCAATGTTATTGTTTTGTTGTGACCAATCGCGGCTGCATCCTGAATGGGTACATACACTTGTAAACGCCCGAATGGTTCCTGCGACATTCACCAGCAGAATATTTTCTGAAGGGTGAAGCAGCCAGGTATCTACAGTATCGAGTGAGGAAAAAGGGCTATTGCCCAAGTTAAAGGTTACGGTGTTCCCGCCACCCCCACCGCCACCGCCGCCGGTAGGTGGAGTAAACGAAGAACCTCCCCCTGATGGTGCTGGTTCCTCTTCACCAAAGGTACAGTTTTGAAGGGGTATGCCCAGTGAGAGCAAAAGCGCTGCTGCTCCAGAATTTTTGATAAATTCCTTTCGCCTCATGTTAATTCCATTTATGGTGAGGTAAATTAATAATGATCTTAATTGTTTAAAATTTTTAAAATTTCTTATCAGATCTTACAGATTTTGTTTTATAAATCATTGAGAATGTGTATTTTGTAGAAATTAACCTATGATTATTACCATCCTCTTCAGTCAATACCTGGTTAATGAAAAAAAAACCCCGAAATCGACGGGGTTTTTTTAGTTATTGAAAAATATAGGTAAAATTACTCCATGGTTGAGAAAATACTTAATCTTGGCGTTACAGAAGCTCAAACAGAGGATCAAAAGAAGCATACGCGTCTTACAAACATCGTGTTATTTCTTAATGGCACTGTTATCGCACTGCCTTTTATTATACTATCGCTGATTTACTTCCCTTCCCTTGCCTGGATACCTTCTGTTGGTCTGGTTGCCGTCTCATTGATCATGGTGATGAATGCATACCGCTACCACACATTTTCACGTGTTGCTACCATGTTTTCTGCCTTATTTCTTGCCGTATTGTACCATATGTACCTCGTCAATCCAGGTGAGCAGCCTGTTACAGCGATACAGGTGATACAACTGGCATTCAGCCTTATTCCCTTTTTATTGTTCTCCATAAAGGAATACGGATATCTTCTGCTGGGTGTGATTGTAGCCATAATCCTGAATACATTTATTACAGATCTCGCCTACCTCATACAGGCTGATGTAGCCAACGTCGAGCTTTACCGAACAGGCTGGCTTGGAAAGCTGATTTATGCACTAGCCATCATCCTTGCTTCCTCCTGTATTTTTGCTTTATCCTTTTTTAATAACCAGG
Source organism: uncultured Cytophagales bacterium (assembly GCA_964514385.1). Classification (GTDB taxonomy): domain Bacteria; phylum Bacteroidota; class Bacteroidia; order Cytophagales; family Cyclobacteriaceae; genus CAZEQJ01. The sequence goes on along the minus strand of CAZEQJ010000058.1, from coordinate 3,204 downwards.
CAGAGCAGAACAGTTCATTGTTAATCCGGCAAATGGATGATCAAAACGATCAACTGAAAAAGGAGCAGCAGGAAAGGGAGAAAAATATGAACGCACTGGAGCAGGCCAAGCAGGAAGAAGACAGGAGAAAATGGATAATTGAGGGGGTTACCAGAGTTAATAACGTATTGCGGTCTACCAATGAGCTTGAGGAACTGGCATTCCAGACTATTACCGAGTTGGTCACCTATGCAGGACTGAATCAGGGAACATTTTTTATTAAAGAGGAAGATGAAAAAGGCCCGTTGCTTAATATTTTAGGTACCTATGCCTATGACCGGAGAAAATACATTGAAGGCTCTGTGAGGCCCGGTATCGGACTTGTGGGGCAGGTATACCTCGAAGGCGAATACACCTATATTGAGCAAGTTCCGGAAAACTATATCCATATCACGTCCGGTATGGGAGATGCTCCGCCCAACTGCCTGATCATAATACCGATGATATATGACGGCTCTATTGAGGGTATTCTGGAGATTGCCGGGTTCAATAAAATGGAAGACCAGGTGAGGGACTTCCTGCTTCAGGCTGCAGAAATTATTGCTGCCAATCTCAATACTGTGAAGCGTAACGAGAAGACCCGAAAGCTTCTGGAAGAGTCTCAGCATCAGACACAAGCCCTTCAGGCGCAGGAGGAAGAAATGCGGCAGAATATGGAGGAAATGCAGGCAACACAGGAAGAGATGGCACGCACCCAGCGTCAGCTCGCTGAAAAAGAAGCCTATTTTGACTCTATTATCAACAATACAAATGATTCCATCATAGCGATAGATAGAAATTACACGATCACAGTGATGAATGAGACCCTCAAAAAGCGATATAGGGGTACATCTTATGAAGTGATGAAAGAAGGAGTTAACGCCCTTGAAATGCTGGGTGATGCAGCTGAAACATGGAAAGGCTATTATGACAAAGCCCTGCTCCAAGGTGAAGATATGATGTTCACCCTGAAAAGCAGCGTCGAAGGAGAAGATACGTACAGGGAATACGAGATTCGCCCTATTCGCCAGGGCAGTGAGATCATCGGGGCCAGCATTTTCTCCAGGGATGTCACAAAAGAAAATGCGGTGAATATTATCTGACTTTTGTTGCTGCCTCGTGGTCAAGGTACCACGTCACATTGCCGGCAGCAGGCTGTATAAGACTTCCAGGATAGGCCGGGTCATTATTCATGATGCCATAAACTGCATCTGCCTTAGACATGCCAAATACGATAAATCCAATATTTTTTGCCTGATTGATAACAGTTTTACTTAGGGTTATCCTTGGCTCACCCAATTCAGGGTTTTCTGTAGCAAAGGCAACGGCACCTGTTATCTGCAGTGAGGGCATGTTCGGAAAAAGTGAAGCAACATGACCATCACTTCCTACCCCGAGGTGTACCAGGTCAAACTGGGGGTTCTTCCCTACGAGCCGATGGATCAGATCCTCATATGTGCTGGCATCTTTGTCAATATCATCTGTTTTGGGGATAAAGTGGACGTTATCCGCGGGAATATCAATCCCGGAGATCAGGGCCTCCCGGGCCATTCGTGCGTTTGACCTTTCATCCGTATGTGGTACCCATCGCTCATCACCCCAGTAGAGATGTACTTTCGACCAGTCAATTTTATCATGAAACTCTTCTGCCAGTAGCTGATAGGCTCTTTTTGGTGAGTTGCCACCGGTAAGCACTGCATGAAAGCTGCCGTTTTCTTCGATGAATTTGTTCCCATTTTCTATAAAATCAATGGCTACCTTCCAGCTGAGCGACTCAATATCCTTAAAATACAGTATATCAGACATATTTTTCGATTATCCACGAATGATTGGTAAGGGCATTGGCTCTTTCAGGGCCCCATGTTCCTGCAGAATAATTGGGAAAATCATCGGCCCGGTGTTGTGTCCAGTGGTCTAAAACCGGCATTACCCAGCGCCAGGCTGCTTCGACTTCATCGCTACGCATAAACAAGGTGGTGTCTCCTTCCATAATGTCCAGTAACAGGGTTTCATACGCTTCCGGCGTTTCTTTGTCATAGGCCTGCTTATACTGAAAGGCCATCTCTACCGGCTTCAGCAACATATCCAGTCCGGGTTCTTTCGCCTGAAAACAAATTTTAAGGCTTTCTTCGGGTTGTATATTGATCATCATAAGGTTGTATGCAGGGCCCTGAAGTGAATCATAAGGAAAAAGCTGGTGTGAGACAGGTTTGAAACTGATGGCAATAGAGCTGTTTTTGACCGGCATCGCTTTGCCAGTACGAAGATAAAAGGGCACACCTTTCCAACGCCAGTTATCAATAAATACCTTCATGGCAGCGAAGGTCTCCGTGTTGGAATCAGGTGTTACCTTGGGAGATTTGCGATATGCCACAATGGTCTTATTGCCTATTTCCCCTTCATCATATTGCCCACGTATTGCATACCGATCAAAATCATTCTTTTCATATTTTCGGAGTGCATGCAGCACATCGACCTTGCGGTTGCGAATATCATCAGACTCGTAGGTTGTCGGAGGCTCCATAGCTACCATGCAAAGCAGTTGCAGCAGATGATTTTGTATCATATCACGAAGAGCCCCGGAGTGATCATAATAATTGCCCCTGTGCTCAACACCTACAGTTTCAGACACATTGATCTGTATATTATCAATATAATGGTTGTTCCATATAGGTTCAAAAATGCTGTTGGCGAAACGGAATGCCAGAATATTCTGCACTGTCTCCTTTCCCAGGTAATGGTCGATCCTGAAAATCTGCTTTTCATCAAAAAAGTGGCCCAATTTTTCATTTAGCTGCTGCGCACTCTTCAGATCATTGCCAAAAGGCTTTTCTACAACCACCCGTAGCAAATGTTTCTGCTTAGTGGCGCCCGCCTTTTGCAATGAAGCAGAAATAGTCTCAATAAATGAAGGAGCCACAGAGAGGTAATAGGTTTTTATGGAATTGATTCCCCATTCATGGTCTATCTCATGAAGGTGAGATATGAGTTCTTCATATTTGGAATGGTCTTTAAAGTCGGCCTTAAAATACTCCAGGTAGGTGGAGAACACTGCCCAGTCCTCATCTGTCACCTTGTTGCGGCTAAACTGTCGGAGGGAGTCATGCATAATATTTCGGAACGACTCAGTATCCTCCTCATGATAGCTGACACCGATAAGTTTAAATTTTTCCGGCAGCCACCCTT
>CAZEQJ010000057.1:0-15180 GCA_964514385.1 uncultured Cytophagales bacterium | reverse complement strand
CGCTGCAGGGTTCCTTCATCATTGAGGAGCTCACCGATCTGGTAGAAGAAGCCGTTCTGATGGAGTTTGAACGCATCAGTGAGCGCGGTGGTGTATTGGGAGCAATGGAAACCATGTATCAGCGAGGTAAAATCCAGGATGAAAGCATGCATTATGAGACGCTGAAACATACCGGCGAACTCCCTATCATTGGTGTCAATACATTTCTTGGGCCTGATGGTTCGGCTATCCAGCGCCCCAATGAGGTGATACGTGCTACAGAGGAAGAAAAGCAGCACCAGCTCGATACCGTGGCACGTGTTCATAAGCAGTACGCTGCTGAATCTGAGGAATGGCTGGCAAAGCTCAAAGCTGTGGCCGAGGCAAACGGAAACCTGTTTGAGGTATTGATGGAGGCAACCAAATATTGTACCCTCGGGCAGATCACCGAAGCTATGTTTGAAGTAGGTGGTGAGTACAGGCGGAATATGTAATGCTTGCCCGTGTAAATACTGAGCAGGTAGCATCCGGAGTCGAAAACGAATAAAGCTTGTGCTTTCATTCCATTTCACTACATAATTTCAGGTTCTGGTCACCCTGCATATTAAAATATTGCAGTTGCCATATCCTTTTTATCCTGCTTAACGTTAAATAGTTAGTACGTTTAAATGTTATTATCATCAAATCGATAACCACACTTAAGAAAATCAACCATGTGTTGAATGAACACGGGGTAAAACTGTTTGGCACAAACAAATACAAAAACTTTGAGAAGGATTTTGGTATCAGCAAGCCGTATCTCAATTTTGTGATTGCGGAACTTGAAAACGAATTAAACCTGCAACTTCCTGACAGCAGCCTGTCAAACATTGAATGTCCGGCTGATGTTGTAAGAAGTGTGGAAAAGGCCTTACATAATTAATGCGCATCGTAAAAGAACCTACCGGACTACCCTTTAAAGTCACCATTTTTTCATGGAACAATAAATACCTGATCAAAGCTGAACAGGATGGCATGGAGCAGACTTTCAAAGTAGCAGAATGGGATATTGTGTCTATTGACGATCTGGATTCTATCTGGAACGACGAGTTTATCGATAATATTCAGCGGCGCTTCAGCGAAATGAAAAATGATATGGCCCGCGCACTGGATAGCTAGACCCAACGGATCTTTTCCTTATTCAGAAAGGCCTGAAGGCCCTGGCGGCAATCTTCTGATGACCTGCTTTTTGCGTTGGCCTCTGCCGCTCTCTCTAATGCTTGCTCCATATCTGTGGATTCAACAGATATCAGCAGCTGTTTTGTTTCCATCATGGAGTTAGATGAATTAGAATTTACCATTTCATAAGCTACATCATAAGCCCGCTGGCTGACCTCCTCATCTGATACTACTTCATGAAACAGTCCGTAATGGAGTGCATCATCGGCTGTGACCAGGTCTCCCCGCAGCAACAGCCGCCGTGCTACCCCCTCGCCAGATTTAATTTTTAAAAATACAGATACCAGTGCAGGAATAAATCCGATACGTACCTCCGTAAAGCCAAGGCGCGCCTCGGCAGAAGCGATCACATAATCGCAAACCGTGACCAGGCCGGCACCGCCTGCGATGGCATGGCCCTGAACCGCTGCAATTACCGGTTTTTCAGAACGGTAGATAGCATAAAACATATCTTTGAGCCTGCGGCTGTCTTCCAGGTTTTCCGCATATGTAAAATCCTGCATAGACTGGAGGTAGGCAAGGTCTGCACCAGCGCTGAAAGCCTTGCCCCGGGCTTCTATCAGGATCACTTTTACGTCCTTAATTTTCTGCCAGGCAATAATGGTCTCAGTGATTTCCATGACCATGGTCGGATGCAGCGCATTTCGCTTATCCGGCCGGTTCAGTGTAAGTATGCCTGTTTTATTTCGTATTGCTGTGCTGATGTATTCCATTTTCTTCTCCATTGATACGCCTGTTCGTTGATATTGTAAAAAGTATAGTCCGGATTTACCTTTGAAAAATACATGGCCTCATAATAGGGCATATGTACGAGCAGTGGCATTAGTCCTTCACCATGGACTTTTGATTTTCTATCTTTAAAGATAACAATATCTGCTTCCTGCCAGCTATTCAGGTCAAGATCGCCATCGTTTACGACGAGTACTGTCATGTCGTGTAAGCCGTAGAGGGTGAGACTGGCATTTTGCTCTAATACTGCCGGCTTCGAATACCTACTGCCACCGTATTTATCGCGCATACCGGAAGTATTGAAGTTAAGGGCAGCTGCATTGTTTGTCGTCCACCCCGATGAGTGAAAATAGTCCATGACCAGCTCCTTATCACTGTAGATCACACCACCTTCATAGCTACGATGTAAGTTGTTTTCATGTATGCGTGTTGCAGCGAAAAAGATAAGCAACACCATGACTATCCAACTGATCCGGATGTTGCGCATCAGCATCATGGCAGCCACTGTTATAATGATCCCAATAATAAGCCATGCCACCATAGGCGAAAAATGGATATGTCCGATTACAGATGAGGGTAACACAGACAAAACAGTAAGCCCTTTGGTAAGTACCACTGTCACAAGCTGCATAAATGCTGCCACCACCTCATTGAGAACCGGCACCCATGAAAACGCCAGGTTAGCAAGGCTCGAGACAAGCAACACCGTGGCCAGCGGTATCGCCACTAAGTTTCCCAATAAGAAATAGGTTGGAAACTGATGAAAATAATACAGCGAAACCGGCAAGGTGCCGATTTGAGCAGCCATGGATACGCAGATAAGCTGCCATATACGTAGTGAAAGCCAGTTGGGAGGATTCCATAAACGGTAAAAAAGCGGATAAAGGAAGATGATGGCAAATACAGCGGCATATGATAGCTGGAAGCCCACTTGAAACAGCACAAGCGGCTTCAATAAGATCATAAAAAAGGCGGAGCCCAAAACGATATTGATCGTTATGCGCTGGCGGCTGAAAAGCTGGCCAACAGATAAAAGTGAAAACATGGTCGATGCCCTTGTGACGGAAGGTGAAAGTCCGGTAAGCCAGGCATAACACCATAGCAATAGTATGCAGCAGATCACAAACAGCAGCTGACCATTAGGAAGATATTTTATCCATCCCAGGGCCATCATCACAATGCCGAGCAGAATGCCGACATGAAGTCCACTCACTGCCAGTATATGCATTACACCGGTTTGCATAAAAATATTTTTCACGCCGGTCTCAAGGAAGTCTTTGTCGCCGAGTAGCATGGCATTGGCCAATGCAAATGAGGTGGAATCGTGTAGTTGCTTTGCCAGTATATCCGTGAGATAGCCACTTGCCTTAGTCGCACTGCGCCGGAGTGGCTGAAAGCCCTTGCCAGTAATATGGTAATCATCCGACGCCACATAATCCTGATAGTGGATATTCTGAAGCGCCAGATAAGCCTGATAATCAAACTGTTCCGGATTTTTAGGTGGCATGGCCGGCTTAGGAAACGAACGAATCAGCAGCCTGTCACCCGGCATCAGGGAGTGTAGCAAGGTATCTGAGATAAATAATGAGATATTGGCTGCTGCTTTATGCCATCCCATGGAGTCAGCAACTGCAATTACTCTTGCTTTTACCCGCAATCCGCTTTCCCTGTAGTCCAGCTGCTCGTATACCTCAGCCTGATAAGCCTCCACCTTAAGGTTGAGGTGACTGAGGTGGTTCCGGCTAAAGCTGTCTTCATGTACGATATAAGTTGCCTGCCCCACAAAGAAGAAAGCCAGGAAGGTGAGGATACCTCTGGCAACGGGCCATTTATTCAGCCAGCTCAGCCATATTAATACCAGAAGTGCTGTCAGCGATATACCAAGCGACCAGCCAAAACTCGATAATGCAATATAATGCTGCAACCCGACACCGGATATTAGGGCAGCCGTGATGCCCAGAAAGGGATATCTCGAAAACCGGTTCATGAGAGAATGCGCATGGTGTAGTGTCTGATATTACACTCCACAAACATCTCTCCCTCTTTCCTGAAGTTAAATTTCTCATACAGCGGTATGGCTGGCAGCTGTGCATGGAGATAGATCGACTGGCCGGTATAGCCGGCGTCATTTTTTACATCCTGTAACACTGCTTCCACAAGGGCTGAGCCCACCTGCTTACCGCGGAAGGGCTTTCGTACAGCAAAACGTTCAAGCTTTACCTCCTGCTTACCGTCTGCGGAAAGCTTGTATCTCCAGCGGGCAGTACCACATGGTTCTCCATCGAAGTAAGCCAGAAAATGCCGTGATATCTCCTCATATTCATCATATTCTTCCTCTGGCGCCACCTCCTGCTCGATGACGAACACTTCCTCCCTTATCTTGTAGGCAATCTTCTGATCCTCCTTATCGGTTATCTTTTTTACCTGTATCATGATGATTCTTTTCTTCCGCTATATCAAAGGCTTTGACGATTTCCCTTACAAGCGGATGACGCGTGACATCCCGCGCATCGAGATAGACAAAGCCAATATCCTGAATTTTTTCGAGTATCTGGATGGAGTCGACAAGCCCCGATTTCTGCTTCTTAGGCAGATCGACCTGTGACATGTCGCCGGTGACGATCACTTTTGAGTTGGGTCCCATGCGGGTAAGAAACATCTTGATCTGCATGGGCGTGGTATTCTGCGCCTCATCGAGCAGTATAAACGCATTATTTAATGTACGTCCGCGCATATAAGCCAGCGGGGCAATCTCGATGATCTGATTTTCCTGGTAGTAGCGCAGCTTTTCCATGGGCACCATATCCATTAATGCATCATAAATGGGCCGCAGATACGGGTCTATCTTCTCCTTGAGGTCACCCGGTAAAAATCCGAGATTTTCTCCTGCTTCCACTGCCGGCCGGGTAATGATAATTTTGCGCACCTCCTTATTCTTCAGGGCACGCACCGCCATGGCCACCGCCATATATGTTTTACCTGTACCTGCGGGCCCGGTAGCAAACACCAGGTCATATTTATGTACAGCCTGCACCAGCTTCTTCTGATTGGCTGTTTTGGGGCGCACCACGATGCCACGCGTGCCAAAGACAATGACGTCATCGTCTTCCATGCGATGCTGTGACTCCCGGTCATCGGCCATTGCCTCCGTCACCTGCTCTTCCGTGATTTTACCAAACCGATGATAGTGATCGATGAGGGCAGTCAGGATGTCGTTGATACGGATGATCTCATGTGTACTTCCCTTGATATGAATTTCATTTCCCCGTGAAATGATCTTACTTTTAGGAAAAGCATCGGCAATGGTGTTAATGTTGTTATTGGCCACCCCCAGAAAATCGACGAGTGACACATTATCGAGCGTAATTACTTTTTCTACCAAATGAATGTTTCTGTTTTTCGTATTTCAATCCCTAATTTAGCGAAATAATTCGATCACATGCCTACAGTCGTCACTTTAACCTCAGATTTTGGAACAAGCGACGAATACCTTGCTCAGGTAAAGGGCACCCTATTCTCTGTTTCTCCGGATATACCCATCATCGACCTCAATCACAATATTGAGCCATACCATATTATGGAGGGCGCGCGCGTGATACAGGAGTCATACGCCACATTTCCGCAGGGCAGCATTCATGTAATTGCAGTGCATACACATTACCAGCACAAGGTGCAGTGGCTGGTTCATAAACATCAAAATCACTGGTTTGTTGTGCCCGACAATGGCCTGCTAAGTCTGCTGTTTTCAGATATTGACTCCACGGCAATGGCAGAAGGCGAAAACTGGAAAACGGGCCTGGCAGCGGCAGTTGTATCCATAGTCAATGACACTGTTAGCAGGCTCTCTTCCCTTGCGATCAGGCGCTATCTGCTACCTGCTGTACGCGCCAACAAGCGCTCGATCATGGGCACCGTCACCCATATCGATCATTATGGTAATGCCATTACCAACATCGACCGGCATACCTTCACCGCACTTACGGAAAACAAAACCATCCGCATCCGCTTCGGACACGAGGTGACCGAGCGCATCCACGAAGGATACTCCAGCGTAGAGCCGGGTGAATGCTATCTGTTTTTCAATTCCGGAGGTTGGCTTCAGATTGGCATCAACATGGGTCATGGAGCTGAGCTTCTGGGACTCAAACGCGAAAGTCCCGTTACCATCCAGATCGAAGAATAACGTTATTCAGGTAAATAACATTTTTTGGGCGTGACCCTGACAACAAAGTGTGTCAGGGTCGGGTCATCCGCTTTACTGCGTGCCCGCTCCTGCCCCTCACGCACCCGAGGCAGGTATGACATCCTCACTCCTGTAAAGCCTTACCGGTTCATCGGACGGTCACGGTTCATCTCCACTATATCAACGTCCGTTTTGGCTTTGCCTATCAGGTGCTCGCAGAAATAGTCGCCGCGTAACCAGAAAAAGTACTCATCCATACTACCAAAGCCATGACGCTGCCCGGGAAAGATAAACATATCAAATCGCTTATTCGCCTGGATCAATGCTTTTGCCAGACGGAGTGTGCCCGCGGGATGCACATTGTTGTCAATATCACCTGTGGCTATCAGCAGCTTGCCCTTCAGATTTGCAGCCAGCTCCGAGTTTTTGTCGATATCATATTCAAAGGTAATGTTGCCCTCATCGTCGGTGACTTCCTTCACACCGTGATGCTTTTCACTCCACCATCGGTTGTATACATTGTTGTCATGGTTGCCGGCAGACGAAACAGCCACCTTGAAGAAATCAGGATATACCAGCATCGCCGCTGTAGACATAAAGCCACCTCCGGAATGGCCAAAAATCCCGACTTTATTGATATCGATAAAGTCGTGGCGGTCTGCCAGCTGCTCCACCGTTACCTTTTTATCCTCCAGACCATAATCACGTAGGTTGCCATAGCCATAATTGTGGTACCACTTTGACCGGTTGGGGTGACCGCCGCGGTTACCTACTGTTACTACTATAAATCCAAATTGCGCCAGACGGTCCAGACGGTCCATTCTTGCAGAAAACTGCTTATTTACCGCCTCTGTCTGCGGCCCGGGATATACATATTCAATGATGGGATACAGCTTTGTGGAGTCAAAGCTGAAGGGCTTATACATCACACCGTACAAGTCGGTGATACCATCACCAGCTTTAACGGTGAACGGCTCCGGAAAGCGGTAGCCAGACTCGAACAGCCTGGAAAGGTCTGCCGTCTCCAGCTCCATGATTTTTACACCATTTTTATCATATAACGCCGACACCGGAGTGGTATTGACACGGCTGTAATTGGCTACATAATATCTGCCATCGTCGCTGCCGTTGATACTGAAGTCATAATTGCCGGGAGTAAGCAGCCGCAATCCGGTGCCGTCAAAGTTTACCCGATACAGGTGACGGTAATACGGATCTTCGCCAGCTTCCCTGCCGTTAGCAGAGAAATATATTACACGTTCCTTTTCATCTACTGCCTCGATACCGTCGACATGCCAGGGCCCTGAGGTGATCTGATTTTTCACAACCCCGTCACCCGTGTACAGGTAAAGATGTGCCCAGCCGTCGCGCTCCGACCAGTGGATGATCTCATTTCCACCGTTGACGAGCTGCGGTGTCGTGATCTCGACATAGGTATTCAGGCGCTCTTCGATGACAGGCTCTACCTCACCCGTCTGAGTATTGACACGGCATATATCAATACGTTTGAGGTCGCGGCTGGTGCGTGATATCCACATCTCACCGGATTTACCTCCTAGCCATATGCTGGGCCGGTATCTTTCATCGTAATCCTTTTTCAGGCCCGGCTGACGGAACATGCCGAGGCTCTGATCCTTGAAAGCATCTGCCTGTGCCGTTATCCGCTCTTTAGAATCCCAGTCGAAGATCTCAAGGTAATCTATTGGCGCCTCTTCCTCACCCGGCATATGATATTTATAGGTTTCCAGTGTGGGACGCGGGTTGGCTGTATTGTCGATTACCCACAGCGGCTTCACCTCCCTGGAGTCATCACGTATCGTGGCAAATTTACTGCCGTCCTCTGAAAACATGATCCAGCCCGGATATTTGCGGTCATCCTTCTCCTTCTCTTCCTCCACATTGTTGGAGCCACGGCCCGTGTTGCCATAGCCGAAATACTTTACACCATCGGTAGTCAGCTGATGCTCCACTATGGTGGAATCATCCTCATCCTCAATGGCTTTTTTATAATTTTCCCAGTCCATCCAGTAGAGGTTGTAATCACGGGCAAATATCACATAGGAGGTGTCCGGTGAAATTGCAGCCCATCGCTTGTCGTCTTCAGGGGCTTCATAATCTTCCAGCAGCTCCAGGGTGCCTGTTGCCAGCGTGTATCTGAAATACCATGTTTTTGCTTTGCTGCCTCCGCGGCGCTTCCTGCCGTTGTCCTGATCCTCGCCTATTTCCTCTTCCTCTTCCACAAGCTTGCTGGTGACCTCAAAACGGATAGCCCGCTCATTGTCAATAAATTCGATGTCGTCGATGTTGAGGTGTTTGGCATCGAACGGGTCGCCGGTGAGGCGAGACATATCTGCTGCCATCTTTACATTGTCAAAAAGAGGTGTTTTGGTTTTGCGGACAGGGTCGACCATCCAGTAGGTCTGCCCTTCAGAGGTGCGGTATTCGTACCAGAATTTATTGCCGGCGTCCATCCAGCGGGGGCTTACCGAGGTAGAAAATACCATATTTCTGATTTTGGCAGGAGAATATCGTTCGGCAGCCCGGTAGTCCGGCTCTGTGACGGGTGTATTTTGTGCTACCAGAGCGATAGCTGAATATAAGGATAGTAAGAGGATAAGGTTTTTCATATTACATATTTTACACTACTTCCCTAAAATATGGAGCAAAAAAGGAAAAACAGACAGTAACTTGATAAGTGGTGAAATTTTAGGGATAAATGATGGTTAAAGGTTGAAGGGTTCATGGGTTTATGGGTTCATGGGTTTATGGGTTTATGGGCTCATGGGTTGATGGGTTTATGGGTTGATTTGTTGATTTGTTGATTTGTTGATGGTTCGTGGGGAAGCGGGCATTACATATATGTGCAGCATTTATGAACATATGGCATGTTCACTCTATCGGGTAATGACTACCTTATTTTGTAATCAACCTTATTTTTTATGAAACGATTGACCTCCCTTATTATAATTTCACTTTTATTCGGATGCGGTACTCAGGAAAGTCCCGAGACCTCCGAAAATGTACTCGAAAATGACATCTGGCGCGTAACCTATGACAGCCGTGGTGTGACAGGCCTTATAAATAAAAATGACCCCTACGAAGGAAATGTAATCGACGGCCGGCTGGATGCTGATGTTCGCTTTCGTATGAATGAAGGCGTATGGCAAACCGTTTTCACCGCCCGGCAGGTAGATTTCACCGAAGATGGACTTGATATCTCCAGCGCAGAGGGCACTCTCGAAGTGACCAATTATATTGCCGGTATGCCCTTCGCTCTGGAGCAGCGCTATACATTGAATGGAGAGGTCCTGGACTGGTCTATCGATATCGAAAATAAAATGGGATATGAGGTGGAAATAGGTGACATTTTCATTGAATTTCCCCGCATGTCACGTCCCAGCTATGAGCAGACCGATCTTTTTGAACGGGGTTATCTTCGTCATCTGAATATCGCCGGTGACGGCTCTTACCTTTTTTTTACCAAGCGCAGTGGTAATTTTCCCTGCCTTGTGGTAACTGCACAGCCGGGAACACAGCTGGAGTATTATGACGATGACACATACTATATTCACTCCTCCTATAGCGGTGGTAATACACAAGGTACATGGCGCCAGGAGCATACAGCCAGCCAACTCGATCCTGTGGGAGCCGGCCAGGACCGGCTTTCGTTTGGCTTTCGCATGCAATGGGCCGACAGCTATGATGAAATCCGTGAAATTCTCTATCAAAACCGCTTGTTAGACGTGCGTGTAGTGCCGGGCATGACATTACCTCAGGATCTGACTGCCACATTTTCGCTACATACCCAGGCCACAATAGATTCGGTAGTAGCTGAATACCCTGCCCTCACCTCCATAACCTATGAAGGTGAAAAGCAGCAGGATCACCACATCTATACCGTAGCTTTTAATAAACTTGGTGAAAACATGCTGACCGTTTATTTTGACGATGGCCGCAAAACATATCTTGAATTCTTTTCCACTGAGCCAATCAAAACCTTGCTCGAAAAGCGGACAGATTTCATCGTAGAAAAGCAACAGCACCGCGATCCGTCGCTTTGGTATGATGGCTTATTTTCCATATGGGATATGAAGGCTAGCGTACTGCGAGGCCCTGACAACACTGATGGTGTTTTTGAAGGGTGGTACGGCTACAGAGTGGCATCGGATGATCCTATTCTGGGTATTCCCGCATTTCTGGCCTCAGTAAATGCTGTTTATCCCAATGAAGAGCAGATATCTGCGCTGGAGTATCATATCGAGTATTTTGTCTGGGGTGGACTGCAGCGGACAGAAGATGAAACCTACCCCTACGGCGTGCATGGTGTGCCCAACTGGAAGGTGGCTCGTGATACGATGCTGCGTGCGAAAATCGAAAACCGGCGCCTTAATATCATCAAGATCTGGCGCACCTTCGATTACCCTCATATGATGATGCTATACTACCATATGCATCAGATTGCTGAGCGCTACCCGGATAAGGTGCAATACCTCGATGCTGATGGCTACCTGAAACGAGCCTATCATACTGCACGGGCATTTTTTGAGTATCCCTATGACATTTATCCGGTATATGAAATCTACAAATGGGGTAACTACAATGAGATGCTGATCCCGTCACTTATCGAAACGCTCGAAGATAAGGGAATGCAGGAAGAGGCAGATTTTCTAAGGGGTGAGTGGGAAAAGAAGGCCAAATATTTTATTTATGATGACCCTTATCCTTACGCCTCCGAATTTGCCACTGACCGTACCGCTTTTGAGTCGTCCTATGCTCTGGCAAAGTATGGTGCTACCACAGACATGGAGCCGGATGAAAAGCTTTGGTATGATAAAAATGAAGAGATGTGGCGATCGCATCCTGAGGTCAGTCGCGAGGCAGCACGTGACTTTTTGGAACGCCAGCTATATGCTTCTATGTCGACCCGGGGATGGCTGGAGCCCGCCTATTACAGACTTGGCAGCGACATTCGTGACGATGCGCGCATGAGCTATATGTCTCGCATGGGTGGCTGGGCCAAGCTGGATTATGCGATACAATTTGCTGATGACCCATATAGCTGGATTCAGCATGGATATGCCAGCTACCTGGCGAGTTACTGTATGATGAATACAGGTACAGCCGAAAGCAATTATGGCTATTGGGCACCGGGTGAAATCAATGACGGGGCACTCGGACAGGCATTTCAGCCCACGAAGCATGACAATACCTGGATGGGGTACGCGGAAGATCGCGGCCTATGGCGCTATGATAGCGAACAAAATCTGGGCATGGGTGCCGTGACACGTATGGCCATGACCATGCTGGTTGATGATCCCCTTTTCGGATGGATCGCCTATGGCGGTAAGCTGGAAGCAATGGACGGCACTTTATCTGTTATTCCTCGCGACGGAGTGCGTATGCGATTCTGGTTGATTGGCAATACACAGCGTACCGGCTTTGAGCTGGATCGAGATGGCTTCAGTCGTGACAAACCCATAGAGGTGTTAGAAGAAGGCAGCATTATACAATTTACCCTTGAAAACCGCACGGAAGATCGTCACAACACAGTGCTGACGGTGGAAAGCGGTGATTCATCTGAGTGGATGGTGCGTATGGATGGTGTAGCAGTGAACGGTATGCTGGTACGAGGTAAAAAGGAATTTACACTGGAGGTCGATAAGGCATCACATGTGATTGAGATCAGGCGATAAATGGGGAAATTATAGCAGGGAGAAGATGAAACGAGATAAGCAAGTACCTAAGGCCGGAGTCGAACCGGCACTCCCGAAGGAACACGATTTTGAGTCGTGCGCGTCTACCAATTCCGCCACTTAGGCATAGTACTTGAAATTGGGATGGCAAATATAACAGGTTGGTTAGCAATCACCATAGCTGAGGCGTAAATTTTGGGGAGGAATTATGGGTTGATGGGTTTATGGGTTGATGGGTTCAAGGGTTGATTTGTTTATTTGTTGATTTGCTTATTCGTTGATGGTTCGTGGGTTCCGTACTAAAATAGAAATAAAAATTCTGATGCCTTTCTATGAGGTGCCAGGACAATGAAGGCGATTCATTATTTCAAAACTTCAAGGCCATATATTTTATTATCCATCACTCCGACCAGAATCTTATCATCGATAAGTTCGTCCATGAAGTCGATCAACAAAAGGTCTTCCTTTGCAGTACCTTCAGGGTTATTCCTATCCCCGCCAACTACATTAAAATTGAATCCCTGATATAAAATTTCACCGGTGTTTTTATCGGCTACGGTAAGTAAATTCTCATTGTCCTTAAATACATAGAAAATTAGATAGTTCTTCACTTGAGATAATCCAGAATCTCTAATAAAAACACCATCTTTTTCTCCGATTTCCCATATTAAGCTACCATCAGCTCGATTCACAGCATGTAAGTTATTGTCAGAAAAATAAACTCTGTCTTCATCTACTATAATTCTATTAGCCCTACTAGAGTACCTACTTAAGTCAACTCTCCATTTAATCTCGTTTGTGTGATAGTTTAAAGCAATCAATCCTTCATCTTCAACTATCATATATAGATAATCTTTATGCTTCTTCATTCCAGAAAGAACCGGTCCACTTAATGACAAAGTATTTATAACATCGCCACTTTGCTTATCCAATATTAACAATTGATTTAAGTTTGGTATAAATACCTGACCGTCTATTATAACAGGCTTATTAAAGATTCGAGAAGTTGATTGAATAGTCCACAAAACTTTTTGATTTAATAAATTTATACCCTGAATCGATGTGTTTTTAGTTACTTCAACCCAGATGCTATCATTCGTTAATTCAACTTCTTTTGGGCCAATATAATATGGTCGGCTCCTTCTTCTTTCGAATTTTGTAGCATTATTTTTTATGTCAATGAAAATTAATTTGTAATCTGTACTGTGTATTAAAAGTGTATCAGTATAATTATCAACAGCTAGTAGGGGCAACTTTTGCCCTGTTATTGCATCAATGGCAAAATTATCCGCAGTAAGGAGATACTGGCCACTCTTGGCAGGCAATGTGCTTTTGGTTTCTATTTCAACTTCCCATTTTAGCTTAAGGAAGTTGGTAACTGGCTCCGGTGATTTTTGATCACCAGGAAAAACCGTAAAAAGAAGGAATCCAAATAGTATCGATAATATTTTCATGTCAATTTATTTTAATCGAATATTAAATAAGCTGATGTAGGCTGAAAATGCATCCAGTCACGTTTTCTATACCAATTTCCACCCCAATGTATTTTGTTGGAATTCAGAAAATAGTCCACAAAATTGTTTTCGAGGTTAAAAAAACCTGTTTGACCTAATTGGGTCAACGCAGTTTTTGTGCCATTCAGGTTAAGCCAGTCCACATATTGGCCGAAAGTCAGGTTTCCCATGGCTGAACTACCCAATATTTCATCAACCCTATTGATAAACAGGAGAAAATCATTCACCTGGCTAACGTCAAAATCATCGACTAGGGTAAAATCAGCATTAATATCAAAAGAAGCCGGTAAATAGCCGTCTGATTTCGTTTCTTCAACTTCACTGATAATCAGATTGAACGCTCTTTTGTATCCCTCCAACGTTTCTGTAATTGTAGAGAGGTAGCTATTCCAATACTGATATTCTTCATTAAAATTGCTGGTCATGGAGTATGCTTTTATATACCCGTTATTCAGCAAATTTTTGTATCTCTGCACCTTGCCAAGAAGAACATCAATTTGCTCAATGTTGCCTTGACAACGTTCTGGAATTTCTACCTGTAGTTCTGTGAGCAATTCATCCGTTACATTATTTTCAAACCATAGCTCATTGACCAGGCTAGATGCCCGCATAGCGATCGTATTATAATCACTATAAACCTGATTGATTTCTGTTTTTATATGCCCGTCAATGATGTCCGGTGTAGTATATGTCGGTTCTCTATTATTGCCATAAGACTTAATAAAGTTAAACCCACTTATAATTTCAGCTAAAGAAGTACTGTTTATATTTTGCTTATACTGATTACTGGCATTTTTCATCTGTGCGAGAGTCAAGTCTGTATACCAGAAATCTAAATTGGTCACAATTTTCAAAAACAAGTTTTGCCTGGCCATTATTTGTGGGTTATTAGTAGCATCAATATCCAGTGCAAAACCAAAAGAATGGTCACTAATAACTTGAGAATGGTTCATAAACCTTATCGTATAACTGCCCATGGGGTATTTATTTTCATAATAATCATAATCCCCACCCTGAATAATATCATTTTCGATTTCAGTCAGGATCGATTGGTAATTTTTATGGACATTGATCTCTCTGCCCAGAAAAGTAAAAGTAGTATCATTAGTATCCATGTAGCCCAGGGGCCCCGAATCATCTATATTCTCAATTTCAATCTTATTAATCATTTGATCACGAAGCATTAAATAATATTCAAACTTCGAGGTGCCCGAAGGGGCATTATTTACATATATCCGGTTTTTGATTTCGTCAGAGGCATCAGTCCACTCATCAGCATATTGATGTACTTCTGCCGAAGTAGTAGCTTCAAAAGAATCAGAAAAATCTTCATTCACACTGGCCAGTACTTTCACTGTAAAAGGTGACTCATCAAACCTGATATACTTATCAGCATCGTTATCTTGGTTCATCTTACCATTCCACTCAAACGTTTTACCTTCCCCAATCTCAATCGTTTCACTATTCACATAAGCCAACGAACCATCATTTTTATACACTTTCAGTCTGGCATATTGTAGCGGATATTTTTCAGTCGGTTTTATTGAGTAGGTTATTTTTAATTTATCATCGTCAATACCTGCTGCAAACTGGTCATCTGTTATTGGCTCTATAGTGACCAATTCCGGCCGTTCTTCTTCGGCTACCAGATACGGGCAAAGCATTTCAAGCAAGCTGTCCCACTCTTCTTCTGACAATCCCGCAGCATAGGGTGGCTGGCTGCCTGTTAACTTGGCTGTCAGTTCTTCTATTCGGGCTTTATTGGCTTCATCTTCCTTCACCAAATTTAACAACGCCTCCGGGTTTTCAAGGTATTCCTCTATTTTGGCCAGAATACTTTCCAACTGCTCTTCATCCTCCGGCA
>CAZEQJ010000056.1:0-16255 GCA_964514385.1 uncultured Cytophagales bacterium | reverse complement strand
TTTTCCGTTGGAATGAAGTATCGCAAAACTTCGAAGAATATAATAACTTTTCAACCTTCGAAGCAGGCAGAGGGTATTTTCTGATATCCAATTCACAATTCAGCTTGTCATTTTCCGGATTAACTGTACCGGGAAACAGGGTTATCAATGTAAATCAGGGGTATTTTGCTCTTGGAAACCCCTACCCTTTCCAGATATCAGCGGATGACATAGATAATGTCGATGAATTCTACACATTCGTTAATGGCAATTACGTTGCAACCACCCTACTCAATCCTTTTCAGGGTGCATTTATTGAAATGTCCGCCAGTACCAACCTGGTATTCAACACCGAAAACCATAACGGCAGCCGCACCCTGAACATAAATCGGGATACCAGCTGGCTCTGGAAGACAAGAATAGAGATAGCCACCCCGCGGGGTTTTGAATCGGTATCAAAAATAGGGATGCATAAACAAGCCTCCATCGGAATTGATCCTCTCGACCTAAAACCACTACCACGGTTAAATGAAGAATCGCCCTTTCTTACCATCCCTTTTGATGGAGAAGGCCTGCTCACCTCTTCTGTCGTTTCGGAATCTCCTCAGTTTGAATGGGAATTAATTCCAGCCAATGTTTATCCCGGACAGGAAGTAACGCTATCATGGCAAAATGATGGACCGGTCAGCGATATGTACCTTATCCACAATGACAAGGTAATAGACATGAATAGTATAAGCAGCTACAGGTTCACATATCAGGAGGATCAGCTTTTGGTCAGATATGGCCATAATATGCAGCCGACGCCTCTGGCGCCTGAAGTATCAGTGCCATACCCAAACCCTACCTCTGGTATAAGCAGATTTACGTTTTACAATCTTGAAAATGTGGCAGAGGCCAGTTTGCGGATCACAACACCGGATGGGAAAACTGTGTTCGATAATCGCGTGATATTATCCGACAATACCCTTGAAATTGATCTGCAGCAGCTTCCTCAAGGTCTATATCTTTACTTCATCACCATTGGTGATACAGAAACCATTTCTGGTAAAATAAGTAAATGGTGATCAGGTGAAAATACTACTGCTCAGCGATACACATTCCTATCTGGACGACATTATCCTCTCCCATGTGGCACAGGCAGATGAAGTATGGCACGCCGGCGATATTGGCATTCTAGCAGTATATCAAAAACTCGCAGCATTACGCCCGGTGCGTGCTGTATACGGTAATATTGACGATAAAACCATACAGGCTGTCACATCCGAATATTTGGTATTTGATATTGATGGGCTTAAATTTTTGATACTCCATATCGGTGGCAGGCCCGGCAAATACCCAAAAAGAGCAAAAGAATTAATGACAGAACATCAACCTGATATTTTCATCTGTGGTCACTCTCATATACTGAAAGTGATGAAAGATGAAAAAATGAACCTACTTCATATAAATCCGGGCGCAGCAGGGCAGCAGGGATTTCATCAGGTTCGTACTATGATTCGTTTCGAAATTCTGGAGGGAAAATTAAAAAACGCCGAAGTAATAGAGCTGGGTAAAAGAGGAGCTATCAGTACGCCCTCCACTTGAAGATGTTATTCCACTTATATTTATAGTGCCGGGGATATAATTCTCCAATATGGGGGTTTTGCTTCTTCCAGAAAGGCTGACCCCTTACATATTTTAATTTTTTTGTTTTTGGATCCAGGACCACATGCTCCCGTTGATATTGATCACTTTTAATCGGTGAACGCGGCAACCTTGGATAATTAAATACAAACCCAAGATGTAGCATAAACGAAGGCGAAAAAGTATCTACACCACCCATGTTAAAGGATCGTACTGAATACATTGGTTTAAGGTATACCCTGAAATACTCTGAATAAACACGCTCGGCACTTGCTCCTACAGCAAAAAAAGGAAGATTGCTTATCTGTGCAGCATCAAATGAACCTCTCCCATAACGGGTATAGCCCACCCTGGCATCAATATCAAAGCGGTAATCCCCGTATTCCCACAATTTATACCCTCCCATTACATAATAGTCCCGGATCAGCCCCCACCGGATATCCGGTGTGTAACTGAGAAAAAGCGTGTCATTCAACACGGAAGTAAATGGTCTTATTCGGTGAAATTGGAGTGAACCTCCTCCTCCGACTTTGAACCTCCCCAGCTCGATGTGAACACCAAATGACAATGGATAGACAGGACTGTTACTTCGGAATGTAGTGGTTTGCCAGCCATCAACTGCGTTCAGACCCAATGTATCCGGAAATCCTGGTGTATAGCGGTTAAACCAGTTGCTGACCAGATTACCATTGACATTGGCATAAACCTGGTTATCATTCCTGAGGAGTTGCGCCGGTGGTTGATTGGTAAAATAGGTGTTGCCATACCCCATATCCATGCTCAGGGATACTTTATTTAAAACATAACGAAATGGGTTAACCCTGAAATCCTTACGCTCCAGGCGATAAAAGGGATATCCTTGCTGGGCTTGCACGATGCCTGCAGAGAATAGAAACAGAAAAAAAATAATCCGAATGCTGGATGGCATCATTACTTCTTGTCTGTCACAATGAAAGTTTCACAAAAAAGGTGGAATATAGGCAGGTCACCCAACCCTACTTTTTCCCCCTCATGACGGATCTTTTCCAATTCGCTGGATTTTATTTTTCGTTTTTCAAGTAGCTTCTTTTCATTTTTAAGGAAAAAGGTGGCCAGATAATGGTTGAACAACGCAGGAGCCTTACATATCAGACGGGAAAACTCCTCATGTGAATATTGTGCCGGCTCTAGCGACTTCAATCCCTTATCTTCCACAATCGTGCTTATAGCTTCTTTCACAATCGCATAAAATTCTTCTTCCCATTCAACGAAGTGCCTGATCAGATATTTCATGGCATCAACCACAGGGTCCTTTTGCATAAAATACCCCCCCTTTGATAATGCCCTTGCCTTTTTATTAAGAGAGAGCTCCTCGGACAAGGATATCTTGCCATCAGCCATTACCAATCCGATGCACGGGGTAAGCATCAATAAAGAAAAAAAATCATGATCGCTTATGTCCAGGTAATGTGCCGATTTTTTACGAAAGGCTTTTTTTAATTCCCCTACCTTTTGCGAAAGGTCGCTGTTTTCTAATAAAAGCGCTATTTCAGACTCATTAAACATGAATTGACAGTTTTTACAAAGTTATAATCTTTCTGTTTACATGAAATTCCACCAAACGAATATACCAGATTTATACCGCTAATCATTAAAATGAAGGGAAACCATATCCCATTTCTTATTTTTACGTTACAAAAGAAGGTCAAAACAAGCGCTCTATGATTCAATTAGAAGGGATTCGCAAGTCCTATCACATGGGTAAGCAATCACTTGAGGTGCTGAAAGGCATCGATCTCACTATAAATGACGGCGAACTGGTATCTATAATGGGTTCCTCAGGATCCGGTAAATCGACATTGCTGAATATTCTAGGCATACTCGACACCTATGATTCCGGGACCTACACATTATCCGGTACATTAATGAAAAACCTGAGTGAATCGAAGGCGGCTTATTACCGCAATCAGTATCTGGGTTTTGTATTTCAGTCATTCAATCTGCTGTCATTTAAAAATGCGCTGGAAAATGTAGCCCTGCCCCTGTATTACCAGAATGTATCGCGTGCTAAACGAAATAAGATCGCAATGGAGTACCTTGAAAAAGTAGGCATTGGCGACAGGGCTTACCACATGCCTAATGAGCTTTCAGGTGGTCAGAAACAACGTGTAGCCATTGCAAGGGCTCTCATCTCCAACCCTAAAGTCATCCTGGCTGATGAGCCGACAGGAGCGCTGGACTCTAAAACTTCAAAAGAAGTGATGGACCTTTTCGATCAGGTGCACAGCGAAGGTAAAACCATCATTATTGTAACACACGAAAATGATATCGCTGCACGGACAGAACGCATTATCCGACTCAAGGATGGCCAAATCATCAAAGATGGTGCTTATCAGGAAGCTTAATATTAACTATGTTTGACATCGATAAATGGCAGGAGATTTTTTACACGATCAATAAGAATCGTCTCCGCTCCTTTCTTACCGCATTTAGTGTATCATGGGGTATCTTCATGCTGATGTTACTGCTTGGAGCAGGAAATGGCTTGCAAAATGGTGTATATCATCAATTCCAGGATGAAGCAACAAACTCTATCTCAATAAGCGCCAGAACTACTAGCCTTCCGTACAAAGGGCTGCAGCCAGGTCGCAATATTCGTTTTACCAATCAGGATTATCAAATGCTTAATGATCAGGTTGAGGGCTTGGATAACGTCACCGGCCTGGTCTATGTATGGGGTGAAACCACTGTGCGATATGGTAATAATTATGCAGCTTATCCTGTCAGGGGCGTGCACAATGGCACGTTGGTGGTTGAGCAGCATGAGATGATCAAAGGAAGGTTCATCAACAAACTGGATATTGATGAAAAAAGGAAAGTAGCGGTGATAGGAAAAAAAGTAGCAGAGGCTATTTTCACTGATGCTGTTGACCCGTTAGGAAAATATGCCAAAATCGGTGACATACGCTACAAGGTCGTCGGAGTATACGATGATTCCGGAGATGAACGTGAAACGGAGAATGTGTACATACCTATCAGTACAGCTCAGATAGCATATGGGAGGATGAACAGGATCGACAGGCTGCAGGTCACGACCGGTGATGCCACAGTAAAAGAATCTGTGGAAATAGAAGAGGAGATCCTGCGTAAACTTTCGGATATTCACATTTTCGATCCGGAAGATAAACGCGCCGTATCGATTTTTAACAGAGCCAGAGAGCTTCAGCAATTCCTGAACCTGTTTTTCGGTATCAAGCTATTTCTATGGGTCGTAGGGTTGGGCACCATAATCGCAGGCATAGTGGGAGTAAGCAATATTATGCTGATCACCGTGAAAGAGCGCACAAAAGAAATCGGAGTCCGAAAGGCCCTCGGTGCTACTCCACGATCGATAACCAGTCTGTTTTTGCAGGAATCTATTTTTATAACCGTTCTGTCCGGATATATAGGGCTGTTGATCGGAATAGGTATTATTGAATTGGTCAACTTTGCCCTGAACAGTTCAGGTGCAGACATGCCATTTTTCAGAAACCCTGAAATAGACCTTAACACCGCCATTTCAGCTACCGTATTGCTGATCATTGCGGGTACGCTGGCCGGTTATTTCCCTGCCAGAAGAGCCTCAAAAATTCAACCTATAGACGCACTTAGAGACGAATAATATGTTTGATTACGATAAGTGGCAGGAAATATTCAGCACCATTAAGAAGAATAAACTTCGGACAGGCCTCACCATGTTTGGCGTCTTTTGGGGCATCTTCATGCTTATCCTGCTATTAGGTTCAGGCAATGGCCTGGAGGCAGGTGCAAAAAAGGATTTTGGCAATATCGCTACCAACAGTGCTTTCCTATATGCCCGGAGAACTACTATGCCGTATAACGGATTCCAGGAAGGACGTCGCATACGCATGAATAACAGTGACTATGAAGCGATTCGGGCTAATGTCGATGGCATTCTTTACCTTGCGCCACAAAACCAGCTTGGTGGCTGGCGTGGAGCGAATAATGTTGTAAGAAATGATAAAACCGGTGCCTTTACAGTAAAAGGCGATATGCCGGAGGTATGGGAAATAGATCCACAGGAGATTATTTCAGGAAGGTTCATCAACGAAAAAGATATCTCAGATACGCGTAAAGTTTGCGTAATTGGTGAAGGTGTAGTGGAAGTACTTTTTGAGAAGGGTGAAGAGCCCATCGGAGAGTACATAAGAATCAATGGAGTTTTCTTCAAAGTGGTAGGCACGTTCAGAGGTGTTTCAAGCAGAAATGCAGATGAAGTCAGGAATACCATTCACATTCCTTTTAGCACCTTCCAGCGGGCTTTCAACTTTGGCGATCTTATCTCCTGGTTTTCGGTGACAGCAAAAGAGGGTGTACGTGTTTCACAGATTGAGTCAGATATGAAAGCATTGCTTGCTTCACGTCATAATGTAAACCCGGAAGATGAAGGTGCTTTTGGTTCATTTAACCTGCAGGAGCAGTTTGAATTATTCAACGGCCTCTTCTTTGGCATTCGTTTTTTTGTATGGATTGTAGGTATAGGGACGCTGATTGCCGGTGTGATCGGGGTAAGCAACATCATGCTGATCATTGTAAAGGAACGTACCAGGGAAATAGGCATTCGTAAAGCACTCGGAGCTAGGCCCGGCTCTATACTTAGCCTGATTATGACAGAATCAATTTTTATTACCACCATCGCAGGATATGTAGCTCTTGTGGTCAGCACCCTTATCATTGAGCTGATCGGCTATATTATCATGCAGAACGGCGGAACCATTGGTACATTCGGGCCGCCCAGTGTGAATATCAATATTGCATTGGGTGCATTAGGGACATTGGTCTTTTTCGGGGCACTCGCCGGCCTTATTCCGGCGCGAAAGGCTGCTGCTATAAGCCCGATAGAGGCCATCAGAGATGAATAACAAAAGGTAAACTCAAATAAATTGTAAATTGTAATGAGAAAATTTTTCACTATTTTCTTTGTCGTAATCGTCGTAGGAAGCTTCCTCGGACTTGGATTCTATCTTTTCCAGAAATCGCAGAAGCCTCCTGTCGTATATGAGCTGGATTCGGCTTTTTATGCTGATATTGTTTATAAAACTGTCGCAGCAGGATCTATCGTACCTCGTAAGGAAATCGCAGTTAAAAGTCAGGTTTCCGGTGTCATTGAAGAATTGTATGTAGAGGCAGGCCAGATAGTAGAAGAAGGGGCACTTATCGCAAAAGTAAAGATCATTCCTGATGTGGTGCAGCTGAATAACGCCGAACAACAGGTAAAACAAGCGATGATCAATTTTAAAAACGCTGAAAAAGAACTTACCCGTCAAAAGGAGCTATTCGATCAGCGTGTCATCTCCGAGTTTGATTATAATCAGTTTCTTTTACAATACAACCTGGCATCACAGAGTCTGGAGGCGGCAGAAAACAACCTGGAGCTGATCAAAGAAGGAGCGAGCAAGAAAACAGGTGTGTCGTCAAACCTCGTCACGGCAACTGCTGATGGTATGGTCATCGATGTGCCGGTAAAGGAGGGCTTCTTCATTATTGAAACCAATACCTTCAGCGAAGGCACAACCATCGCCAGCATCGCCAATATGAACGAAATGATCTTTGAAGGGAAAGTAGATGAAGCAGAGGTAGGCAAGATCAAAGAAGGCATGGAGCTTTCCTTACGAATTGGAGCTCTCGACCAAAAGACGTTTGACGCCATACTGGAATACATCTCTCCTAAAGGCCTTGAAGAAGAAGGGGCTATTCAATTTCAGATCAGGGCGGCTGTTCAGCTGGATCCCAATACTTTCCTGCGTGCCGGTTATAGCGCCAATGCCGATATTGTGCTTGACAGCCGTGAAAAAGTACTTGCAATCAAAGAAAGTAACCTGATATTTGAAGAGGATAAGCAATATGTGGAAGTCAGCCTCGGAGAAAATCAGTTTGAAAGAAGAGAAGTAAAAACCGGACTTTCTGATGGTATAAACATAGAAATATTATCAGGGATAAGCGAAGATACCTGGATTAAGGAAATTTAATACAAAGGGCCACAAAATGGTCCTTTTCTTTTCTGATTACCTTTAAAAAAGCCAATCCTATATATTACTTTTAGGCGCGCAAAAAACAGGTGATGGCACGTAATCAGTTATTCGTAATGGATTTCGATTCCACCTTTACTGAGGTAGAGGCTATGGATGTACTTGGGGAAATATCCCTCAAAAATCATCCGCAGAAGGAGGAATCTCTGAAAAAAATCAGCGACATCACACATCTGGGCATGGAAGGGAAAATCGCC
Source organism: uncultured Cytophagales bacterium (assembly GCA_964514385.1). GTDB lineage: Bacteria > Bacteroidota > Bacteroidia > Cytophagales > Cyclobacteriaceae > CAZEQJ01. The sequence continues at coordinate 8,385 of CAZEQJ010000056.1, read as the reverse complement.
TTTCGTGAATCGCTCGAAGAACGCGTCAAACTCCTCCACGCCCATCGCGATCACCTTCCCGAGCTTATCGGGCAATTAAAAAAAAGAATCAGCCCCAGCGTCAGAAGAAACAGACAGTTTTTTGAAGAGCATAGCGATTTCATTTACATTATCAGTAACGGCTTTGAAGAATTTATTATCCCGATCGTCACTAGTTTGGGTGTGAAAAGCGAAAATGTTTACGCCAACAGATTTAGCTATGATAAGGATGGCAACATCACAGGCTATGATCAAACAATACTGCTATCACAGGATAATGGAAAGGTAAAGCTGATGCAGTCACTGCAGCTCGATGGTGAAATTATCGTGATCGGCGACGGGTGGAACGATTATGAAATACGAAAGGCAGGCCTTGCAAATAAATTCTTTGCCTTTACTGAAAATATTGAACGCGATATTGTAACACAGCATGCCGACCATGTGGCGCCCTCTCTCGATGAAGTTTTATATGTACAAAAGATGAATAAAGTACTCTCCTACCCCAAAAGCAGAATCAAAGTTTTACTCCTTGAAAATGTTCATCCGCAGGCTGTTAACATCTTCAAAACGGAAGGATATCAGGTGGAAGTTCACCCTGCCGGCCTGGATGAAGATGAACTTGCCGAAAAGATCCGCGATGTTTCGATATTGGGCATCCGGTCCAAAACCAACGTAACCCAAAAGGTACTGGAAAGCGCTAACCGGCTCATTGCTATTGGCGCATTTTGTATCGGCACCAACCAGATTGACCTTAACGAAGCCCAGAAAAGAGGTGTTGCCGTATTCAATGCACCTTTCAGTAATACACGGTCGGTGGTTGAGTTGGCTATAGCAGAAATGATCATGCTCATGCGTCGTATACCAGACCGGTCAGTAAAAATGCATGAAGGCATCTGGGATAAATCTGCAAAGCTTTCCAATGAAGTCAGAGGTAAGCGTCTGGGAATTGTGGGGTATGGAAATATCGGCACACAATTATCAGTGCTTGCCGAAGCTATGGGCATGAAAGTATATTTTTATGACGTGGTAGAACGCCTGGCCATAGGAAATGCTACGAAATGCGCTTCCATGGATGAATTGTTCTCACTCTCCGACATCATCTCCTTCCATGTCGATGGCCGTAAGGAAAACCATCAGATCATTGGTGAGCAGGAAATAAGTAAAATGAATGACGGTGTGATCCTGATGAACCTCAGCAGAGGCCATGTCATGGATATTGAAGCTTTAAAAAAAGGAGTGTCATCAGGTAAAATCCGCGGTCTTGCCGTAGATGTGTTTCCGGAAGAGCCCAAAAGTAATCAGGATGCATTTGTATCATCACTTCAAGGGCTGCCCAATACAATATTATCTCCGCATATTGGCGGCAGCACCGAAGAGGCTCAGGAAGACATAGGACATTTTGTACCCAATAAAATCATCGAATATGTCAATACAGGAAGCACTACCAATAGTGTCAACTTCCCCGAACTGCAGCTGCCATCCCTTAAAAATGCACACCGCCTGATCCATATACACCTTAATAAATCCGGTGTATTGGCAGACATCAACCGAGTATTGGCAAATCATAATGCCAATATTGTGGGGCAATATCTTAAAACCAATGAGGTGATAGGGTACACAATCCTGGATATTGATAAAGCGTATGACAAGGAGGTGATCGGCGAACTGAAAAAAATTGCAAATACAATTAAATTCAGGATTCTGTATTAGGATTAAAGATATAACCGATGCCTTTCAGGGTGGTGATGTATTCGTTTCCAATGCGTTCCCTGATTTTTCGGATATGCACATCTACCGTACGAGAAGTTTCATCCAGCTTATCTTCCCATACGATAGACATCAACTCCTCTCGTGAAAACAAAATGCCGCTGTTACTTGACAGAAACTCCAGCAGCTGAAATGATTTTCTGGGCAACTTAATCTCTTTCCCCTTGAAAATGATGGTATTTTCATGATGTATAAACACAAACGCATCAGTAGGTACTCCACTCATGTAATCCCGTCGTGTGGAGTCAGCAATACGCAATACCCTCTTCCTGAAGGCATGTGGCTTTACCGGCTTGATCACATAATCATCAACCCCTTCTTCAAAGGCGGCAACCTCTGTAAACTCCTCGTTGCGATCGGTGAGCACAATTAGTTTTAACCGCATCAGGTCAACTTTGCGACGAATCTGGTGAACAAGGGAAATACCATCTGTTTGGCCGAGATTGATCTCAAATATCAGAATATCTAGCTGTGGAATATCCGCGATGGACTGCAGCAGGTCAGGTGTATGGGGTGGTATTTCCGTTATCTGAAAACTGGTCTCCGACAAGGATTTTTTTATGTCGGTAATCGTATCAGGATCCGGGTCTATTAATGCTATTTTCTTTGTGCCTGCCTTTGATCCCATGGGGGTGATCTGGACTTTGGCACGAATATATCAGCATCTGATGATTGATTTCAGCCGGCAATCATCCTTAAAAAAAGGTTAATCATTAGTTAACCTTAAGGGGTAAAACGATTAGAATTGTTTAATATTTAAGTAACATCTTCATCGACCTTCCATGTGTGATCCGGCAATAATGTGACAGCAGATATAAAGCGTTCAAAAGCTTTTTTCTTGCCCCATTCGTTTGGGTGGATCATCGACAATACAAAGTCTCCCGAATCTTCCTTTCGTTCGTACAAATAATAGGTATGCCCTACAAAAGGCTCGAAGCTTATCGTAGCCTGATAGATGATTTCGGAAATCTCAACTCTTTTTTTCAATGCCCTGGCCTGAGCTGCAAGCACCTCCATTTGCTCATATAGCTGCTCCATCTGGCGATCCGTATGCTCTTTCATGGCCATCAACGAGCGACCTTTTATTTTACCCTTATCTTCCGGCCTGATCACCACCCCTCCTATAGAATGCGAATGGGTAATGGTACCCGGGTTTTGGGTTACCTTCTCCGCCATCTTATCCAGATCAATCTTATCTACGTCTATCTTATTCTTCTGACTCATTTTGTTGTTTTGATCCCGGAAAAGTAGTTTTTGAAGCTATATCATAGGCTATATATACCATTACCAGAAAGAAAAGTAGGGCTATAGCCACAAAAATCTTCTTACTCCTTTTCATATAAACCAGGACGTTTATCTTTATAAAGTTATTTTATTTACAAATTAAGAATCAAATTGTTTAACATCGCAGATGTCGCTGGAAAATAAAAACCTTTTAGTCGTTACACCTGATGCAATAGAGTATGCACAGGCAGAAAAACTGGCTGACCAGTTAACTCTCAAGCATGCCAAAAGCGGATTAGAAGCCCTCACCAGTTTTGAACTGCACCATTATGATGTACTCCTCGTTTCGGATACACTGGATGATATATCCGCTGGTGAACTTATCTCAGAAATCAGAAGTATGCCCTACTGGGATAAAAAGAATGTTGGCATCATAGGTTTCGGACAGCCATCGTCAGAAGCCACATTGAAGAAAGCCGGCGCCAATGATTTTGTGACATTACCATTCACGGATAATCTGTCTGACACAATTTTAAACCTGCTGGAAGATAATAAAAATGCAGAATCGACAGAAAAAGGGCTGTCATTTGACCGCTATGTAGAAATGGCGGATGGTGATCACAACTTCCTTATTGACATCATCGACAAAAACCTGACCTATTTTGATGAGCTTACTCGTGGCTTAATGGAAATGATAGAAAAGAAAGATTTTGATAAAATGCATTTTTACCATCATAAAACCAAGCCGCTGTTTATGATGCTGGAAGTATCTGAGTATCAGCAACAGCTAAAGGAAATCATCGATATGGCCGAAAAGAATATCGGTAATGTAGAAGACAAAGCATCCTTGTGGCTACAGGATATAGGCGCCGTAGTGGCGTTCCTGAAGGATCAACGTTCTAAGTACTCGTGAGATACAGTTTTCGGAAGGCAACTTGCGGGTAAGCGGGAAATGATTTTGTCCAGTGTCAGATAGTTGGATGGAAGCGATATAATGTTGAATGAAGGGATGCGCTTCAAAATATTGATCATGAGTATTTTCGTTTTATGCTTTTCATGCTCACTTATTGTGCCGTTCTGATATTTTTCGAGATTTGTCACCAGGTAGCGGTTTCGGTATATATCATTTTTAAGCTGTAGCTCATGCGCTTCCATCACAAAAGATATTCTTTCGCCATATTTCTCACCCAGCAGGGCAAATGAATTGCCCTGGAGATAATTTACCTGATCCCAGTATTCGATTATAAAACTCTCGATGGCCAGGGTAGCATTTTCCTTTTCTGTTTCCGTAAAACCAAGCTTTGTCGTAAGCGCTGATAAAAACTCTTTTTCACTTTCCAGCACCTGCTTATCTGACCATACCGTAAGTATAGCTATTTCAAGGAGATAACGCTTCAGGATCCAGTTGCTTAGATCAAAATCTATATCTTCCAGTTTAATGCCATCATTAAACTGCTCCCTGAGAATTCTTTTGGTGAGAGGCAGGAGATCGGCAGAGCGCAGAAAATAATCAAACAATTTTCTCTCTTCTGCATCCAGACTACCATCTGAATAAGACGCTGCGCCTATTACCTGAAGTATTCGCGACCGCATCTCTTCCTTGGCATGGGCAATCCGGTCTGAAGTACTCCTCCGGTCTTCGCTCAACATCCACTCTCCGTAATAAAATACATCCAGAAAAAGGAGTGAGTTGCTGAAAAATCTTGACCAGAAATTCGTCCGGTATTTCTTAGGCCTTGCATATAGTACTCTGTTCGTTAATACCATCTCAGCCATCTGATAAAAATCGCTACGGCGGATAATAAAATCCTTTATGTTACGCTGAAAAGCAGGGTACAGCTGCTGATAAAACTGCGAAATACCGATGGTGGAGTCGTCCATGATCTCCTGCATATCCTTTTCATTGTGAATATACTGGAAGCGGCTCAGCAGGGAATTGGTAAAGAAGCTTTCTGCCAGGATCACCTTCATACGGTCCTTATCTGCCAGTGAAGCGATTAATGAGGTTCTGGCATTTGTAAGGTTTACCGGATGTCCGTAAAGAAGACCCGTCGGCTGAATATTTTTATACAGAGAATGATCCCGTGAAGTAGCATAATAGAGCTTCTCCAACTCCTGCCTGTCAGCAGTCACGTTGAGCACATCCCGTCGAACAGAAATATACCTCGATAACCAACCTTTACCAGCAAAATTATCCCGCATTACACGAATATAATCATATTATCAATCGTCCGATGAAATTCCTTTAATATTTTCGCCTTCCATATGAGTATGCGAGGAAAATGCCGACCAGCGCACCAAACAAATGCGACTCCCAGCTTACACCCTGATATAGCGGCAACACTCCGTAAATCATCCCTCCATATAACACTACCACAGCCAGTGAAATTAAAATAGAAATCAGATCTTTTTTAAATAGCCCATAAAATACCAAAAATGCTGCAAGGGCATATATCAGGCCACTCGCGCCGATATGGTATGATTTACGTGCCAGCAACCATACAAGAAGACCTGTGAGAAAATAACTCTGTAAAAATACACCTCGCGCAATACGATGATAAAAGATAAACAGAAAACCGCCTAGAATAAGTAGCGGAACCGTATTTGACACCAGATGCATATACGACCCATGGATCAACGGTCCTGAAAATATTCCGATCATACCGGTCAGATTCCGGGGAAAAACTCCAAATAACCCCAGATCAAAAGACACCTGTGTCTGAATGACGAAAACGAGCCACATCAGGAATACGACCTGGAGTGGCAAAATCAGGTTTCGGGAAGTATGGGTAGAGGCTATGCCGCGGGATCTTTGATCATCTTCAGGTCAACGAACCTGGATTCTTCGTAGCCTACAGATAAATAACCAAAAATACCACCTGATGACTCAGCAATTTTTTTGGCTACTTCTTTCAGACTGAAATAGAGTTGCTTGCCGAACTCCTTGTCAACCTTACCCAAAGCCCAGCTTGTATCTTCAAGAAAACCTACTATTTGCTTTTCTCTTTCCTTCTGATCAGCAGGGAGCTGGTTAAGTAAATGAAGCAGATCCTCCTCAAATGTTTTGCCTACAGCAGCGTAAAAATCCTGTAGCGCCGGCCGTGATTGCTTTTGCTTGGCCTGGATGGTATTAATTGCTTTCGCGAGCTCCTTTTTGTCCACTTTGCCGTCAGCTCCGGCAATAAGCGCACTTACATATACCGGGGCGAGCATCAGCGCACGCCTGTTTTTTTCATCAAGATTTCTGAGTTCTGCTACTTCCATTTTCAGCAATATTTCAACAGCGAAATTAGGAGATTTGTGGTTAAATTCAATTTAGATTTTTATTAATAATGTGCTACTCCATGTGATAATGGAAATGAATCGGCATAGGTCATTGAATATTAGGCGTTTATGCCTATATTTAAATATTCATCCAGCGTTATAATGAATATTATCCTACACAAACAGCTGAGTTTGCTCGTTCAGTTGGCCAAAAAAGACGGCTTGTTTCATGAGGCCGAAAGGAAGATGATTACTGACTTCGCCAAACGTCATAACATTGACAACAAAGAACTCGAGGAAGTGATCCAGCTTCCTGAAAACCAGACAACCTCACTCGGCGCCCTCTCTCCCGAGCGAAAAGCAGATTACCTGAAAAGTTTTATTGAACTTATGATGGCCGACGGTGAAGCGGTGAAGAGTGAACTCCTCTTCTGTACCGAGCTGGCCATAAAAATGGGCTTTAAGAAAGAAGTTGTTGAAGCTGCCGTATATTTTATTGAAAATAGCGATGACCATGATGAGAATGAATTACTTCAACTCATCAGACGTTACCTTTTCTGATACTTCAGATTTACCACTATCTTTGAATTCAAATGAAGCAGGCGATACTTATTATTTCCTTTATGCTGACAATTGGTGCTGTCAAAGGTCAGCAGGTGCAACCACAAAAAGCACTTGTGGTGAGCTTTGATTCACTTCACTTCTTTTCCAATATATTTTTTATTGATGAACTGGCCTATTTCAATTATGTGGACCCGAAGATGGTGGTGCCCATTTACCGCGCCAGTATCAATTATGGCCTTAAGATGGAAGAAGATGATCTTATTGAATTTACCCTTGCCGATGACAGCCTTACGGAAAGGATTTATAAACTCATCAATAAAATCATTATTGAAACCCCGGAAGATACATTTGTGGGCATCTCGGGTACAGCCCGGCAGGCCGATAGCCTGAAGTACCTCCTCTCTAAAAATGACACCCATTATTTGCTTTCGGTAAATGCATTTGAAATCTATGCAGAGGAGGTGCCTGAAGAGCCTCAGTATTTTACACCTACCGAACACCAGATACACTACGATCTATTTAACGACAGCCTGCAGCTGATCAGCCAGGGGAAATTTAAAATTAAGTCAAAGTCGGTTGAAGAAGCATATATGCGATCAAAATACAGGGAATTTGGGGAATATATCGCTGAAAAAATATTCGAGGATGGTAATGAAGGTTTTGAATCCAGAAATGATGCCATGTTCTACATGAAGGACCAAAACACAAGGAGCACTTTTGGTATAGGCGGAAGCATTGGCTTAAGCAACTACAGTGGACTAGGTGGAATTTACGGATCCTACATCGATAAAAATAAAACAGAATATAACATGAGTCTAGGGTATGACTTCAGTGGTCTGATGCTCGCTGTAGGAATAAAACGTGAACTGGATTATTACATCAACCAAAGCCGCATTTTTATGGGCGCAAACTACGGATTCAATTTCCGTAATACCTTCCTGCTGGGGGCAGTCTATGACGACTTTGGGGAAGTAATTAATCCTGATGATGTAAGCGAGTATCGCATTTTCTCAAACAATACGCTCTACTTGTCGGCCGGACTCAAAAATATCGGCGAGACTGTGAGTTATTTATCCTTTGGATATGGAGTTTCACTGAGGAATCCTAAATTTGAGCTCCTTTCCGGACCAGATGAGGCACTCAGAGAAAACTTTACACGCTGGATGTCACCGGGAGGGTTTCTGGTTTCTTATACATTTGTTTTTCATAAAAACCTATGAAGAATATTACTGTCATAGGAGGTGGCATCGTAGGTCTTGCTACCGCCTATCAGATTCAAAAAAAATACCCTTCCTTAGCCATACGCTTGCTGGAAAAAGAACAAGAGGTAGCACGTCATCAGACGGGGCATAACAGCGGAGTCATCCATAGTGGCATTTACTATAAGCCTGGCAGCCTGAAAGCCAGAAACTGTGTCCGTGGCTATGATATGCTGATAAATTTCAGCGAGGAACATGGCATACCCTATGAAAAATGTGGTAAGGTAATTATCGCAACCCGTGAAGAACAAGTGCCAATGCTGGAAAATATTTTTGCAAGAGGAAAAGA
>CAZEQJ010000055.1:0-16889 GCA_964514385.1 uncultured Cytophagales bacterium | reverse complement strand
AGAGCGCAGGATTCATAACCCTGAGGTCGGGGGTTCAAGTCCCCCCTTCGCTACTATCAGGATGCATCGCTTTTCTGGCATTACCTGTTCCTTAAATGTGACGGATCCTCTGCTGACCAAAAGAGATATTTTATGGCAAAGCAAAAATTTATAGCAGAATTCGAAACCAGGGCCAGCAGAAAAATGCTGTTTCCCTACCTGAATTCTGCAGGAGGCCTGGCTCAGTGGTTTGCTGATGATGTGACCATCGATGACGATAAGGTATTTCATTTTTTTTATGATGGTGAAGACCATCCCGCCCGTCTGGCAACACAAAAGCTCAACTCCCATGTCAAGTTTGAATTTATCGAAGAGGATGAGGATGACGATCCACCCTTCATGGAACTCAGACTGGATCAGAATGAGTTAACTGAATCCGTCTTTATTCGTATAACCGATTATTCAGAATGGGATGATGAGCAGGAAATGCTCGAAATCTGGGAAGGCCTGGTGGCTGAACTGAATGAAATCGTCGGTGGGTGATATCTATGGTCAAGAAACTTGACAAACTTCTTCTTAAATCCTTTATAGGCCCCTTTGTTCTGACATTTACTGTGGCAGTTTTCATTTTGCTGACGCAGTTTATGCTCAAATATTTCGATGATCTGATTGGTAAAAATCTCGGTCCGGAGATATTTGGTCAGCTTTTGGCCTATTTCGCCATCCATATGATGCCTATGGCATTACCACTTGCGGTTTTGCTTTCATCCATCATGACCTTTGGTAATCTGGGCGAACATTTTGAACTTACTGCTATCAAAAGTGCTGGCATCACCCTTACGCGTACGCTTTTTCCCATCCTTATATTTACGCTATTACTTACAGCGGTAGCGATGATTTCCAATGATAAACTGGTACCCCGCACCAATATTAAAGCCTGGAGTCTGCTGTATGATATCAAGCAAAAAAAACCCTCCCTCGATCTTAAAGAAGGCCTGTTCTATTCCGGCATACCGGGATACTCCATTAAGGTAAGCGAAAAATATCCTGATAATATAACGCTGAAGGATGTAATTATTTACGATCATACCACCGGCGAGCGTGGTAATATGAATGCCATACTGGCGGATTCAGGGCGCATGTTTACAATGAATGAAGACCGCTATCTTGTATTTGAGTTGTTTGATGGTAATAGCTATGAAGAGAGCAAGCGGGTGGAAGGAGGAAGATACCGGAGCTACCGCGAACCCTATTCGATGACCCGCACCAGCTTTGATAAAGCACGAATTGTATTTAACCTGTCTTCCTTTGCTTGGGAAAGGTCAGATGAAAGCTTGTTTGCCAACCATAAATACATGAAAACCATGTCAGAACTGCAATCTGATATCGATACCATGTATGCCAATGTGGAGCTCTCAGTAGATAAAGTAAAACTTGCCATCCCGCAGCAGTTTTCATTTCATAAACCACGACAGATTTACACCATTGATTCGGCAAGGGCAAAATACGACAGCGCCCAGCTTCTTGAAATTCAGATGCAGGAGGCCAGAATTGAACCTGAGTACAATGAAACAGAAGATGACGGAGATGATGAAATGCCTCATGCAAGGGCAACAATGCCAATACCCAGGGCTGAGCTAAATACTACCCTCGTTATCGATGATACCACCAAAAAGCAACCCATCATTATTGACAGCGCGAATGTGGTGGCAGCCATTGATTCTATTATGGCTGAAAGAAGGATAAACGATGGTTTTTTTATTACCCGGGCACTCAATAAATCCCGTACCATTAAAAGCCAGCTTTCCATCTACAAGGTTCAGATAGAAAATAAGCGAAGGGAGATCGACAATTACGAAGTCGAACGCTATAAGAAAATAGCACAGGCAGTCAGCTGCCTGATCATGTTCCTGATAGGTGCACCGCTGGGTGCCATCATTAAAAAAGGTGGACTGGGTGTACCGGTACTGGTATCGACCGCCTTTTACATCATTTTCTATGTGCTTACCATTACAGGTGAAAAGTTAGGAAAGACCGGGCAGCTGGATACACTGTTGAGTGTATGGCTTCCAAACCTTACATTGCTCCCGTTTGGATTGTTTTTTCTGGTAAACGCCAGGCGTGATTCGCGCATTTTTGAGGCAGACTTTTACTTTGTGACCTGGTTGAAGATAAAAGATACACTAAAAATTAAAAAAAAATAAGCATTAGCGTAATCATTTTCGTATATTTGTGGTTTGAAAAAAGATTAATAAGTAATAATACAAAGGATGTATTTAACAAACGAGATAAAACAGGATATTTTCGCTTCAAAAGGAAGAGTAGGGAAGAAGGAAGATACAGGTTCACCTGAATCTCAAATTGCGCTCTTTACACATCGTATCAATCATTTAACTGAGCATCTGAAAATTAATAAAAAAGATCACTCAACCCGTCTTGGTCTGTTGAAACTGGTAGGTAAAAGGAGAAGACTGCTTGACTATCTGCAGAAGAGAGACATTGAACGCTACAGAGCGATCATTAAGGAATTAAATATCAGGAAATAATTTACCACGGAGAGAGGCCTGTTACCTCTCTCTTTCATTTATCCCCAATACAATTATATGTTTCAAAATATTGTAAACAAGACCATTACACTAGCGGATGGCAGAGAGATTTCTATTGAGACCGGTAAGCTTGCACGGCAAGCAGATGGCTCAGTAGTAGTAAGAATGGGTAACACAATGTTACTTGCTACTGTAGTATCGAATAAAGATGCTATGGAAGGAATTGATTTTCTTCCGCTATCTGTTGATTACCAGGAAAAATTTGCATCTGCCGGTAGAATTCCCGGTGGTTTCCTTAAGAGAGAAGGAAAACTTTCGGATCATGAAGTATTGGTATCGCGCTTGGTCGATCGTGTACTACGTCCGTTATTCCCCGATGATTATCATGCTGATACCCAGGTTAATATATTCCTGATATCAGCCGACCCGGATGTATTGCCTGACGCCCTGGCAGCCCTGGCCGCAAGTGCAGCATTAGCGGTATCCGATATCCCTTTTAATGGCCCTATTGCAGAGGTTCGCGTAGCTAAAGTCAATGGAGAATATGTGATCAATCCTACTCCCAAACAGTTGGAAGAAGCAACGATTGATCTTATGGTGGGAGCCACCGATGAAAATATTATGATGGTAGAAGGTGAATGCAAGGAAGTATCCGAAGAAGAGATGCTGGAAGCCATGCAGGCAGCCCATAATGCTATCAAACCTTTGTGCGCGTTGCAAAAGGAACTCGAGAAGGAAACAGGTAAACAGGAGAAAAGAGAATACTCCCACGAAACACATGATGAGGAGCTCCGAAGTCTTCTTCACGCTGACCTTTATGAAGATGTTTATGGTGTCGTGAAACAAATGATCACCAATAAGCATGAGAGAAAGGAAAAAGTACAGGCTATACTTCAGGCGTGGATGGAAAAGCTACCCGAAGATCATGAATATGATGAAGGTCTGATCAAACGCTATTTTGGAGAAATTCATAAAAAAGCAGCGCGTAACTTTGTGCTGGATACCGGTAACCGACTGGATGGCCGGTCAGGTAAGGAAGTAAGGCCTATACATTGTGAAGTCGATTACCTGCCTGCCGTACATGGCTCAGCGCTATTCACAAGAGGTGAAACCCAATCACTCACTACAGTGACATTGGGAAGTAAGCTGGATGAGCAAATGATTGACGGCGCAATGCGCACAGGGTCTAATAAGTTTTTGCTTCATTATAATTTCCCTGGTTTTTCGACAGGCGAAGTTAAGCCAAACCGGGGTCCCGGACGTCGTGAAGTCGGACACGGCAACCTTGCATTGCGTGCACTGAAGTCTGTGATACCTACAGGGCAGGAAAATAATTACACCATTCGTGTAGTTTCAGATATACTCGAGTCCAATGGATCGTCATCTATGGCAACAGTATGTGCAGGCTCAATGGCATTGATGGATGCTGGAGTGAAAATCACAGCTCCCGTTTCAGGTATTGCCATGGGTATGATATCAGATAATGAGTCAGGAAAATATGCCATACTATCAGATATTCTCGGCGATGAGGACCATCTGGGAGATATGGATTTCAAAGTGACGGGGACCAAAAATGGTATTACAGCGTGCCAGATGGATATCAAGATTGATGGATTATCCTATGATGTACTCAAGGAGGCTCTTGCACAGGCCAAAGAAGGAAGGGAACATATCATGTCTGAAATGATGAAGGCGATTGATCAGCCAAGAGATGACTTCAAGTCTTTCGCTCCGCGTGCAAAAATGATTAAGATAGGTAAAGACCAGATCGGCGCGGTGATAGGACCAGGTGGTAAGGTGATCCAGGATATTCAGAAAAAATCCAATACCACCATTGTGATAGAGGAAGATGAAAATAATGGAATTGTAAGTATCTATGCTACCTCTCAGGAGGATATGGATAAAGCTGTAGGCCACGTAAAAAGTATAGTTGCTGTACCGGAGATCGGTGAAGTGTACGATGGCGTAGTGAAAGCAGTGGCGCCTTATGGTGCATTTATCGAAATTCTTCCCGGGAAAGAAGGGTTACTTCATATATCCGAAATAAAATGGGAAAGGCTTCCGTCCATGGAGGGTGTACTCGAAATAGGTGAAGAAGTAAAAGTAAAACTGCTGGATGTGGATAAAAAAACAAGTAAACTGAAACTATCCAGAAAGGTACTGTTACCAAAACCTGAGAAAGAAGCCGAAGGTTAAGTCTAATATTACGGGAACTTTAACGTGTTATTTCTGTTAATCAGTTGTAATTTTTAAACGCTAGTGCATGAGACAATTAAAGATCAGTAAGCAGATAACCAACCGCGAGAGCCAGTCCCTCGATAAATACCTGCAGGAGATTGGTAAGGTTGACCTATTAACACCTGATGAGGAAGTATCCCTTGCCAAACGTATCAGGGAAGGTGATCAGATGGCACTGGAAAAACTAACCAAAGCCAACCTTCGCTTTGTGGTTTCCGTGGCCAAGCAGTATCAGAATCAGGGGTTATCTCTTGGTGATCTTATCAATGAAGGTAATCTGGGCCTGATAAAAGCTGCCCAGCGCTTTGACGAGACACGTGGATTTAAGTTTATCAGTTACGCCGTATGGTGGATCCGTCAATCTATCCTTCAGGCTCTTGCCGAGCAATCCCGTATCGTGAGGTTGCCACTTAACAGGGTAGGGTCACTCAATAAGATATCCAAAACCTTTTCCGAGTTGGAGCAGAAATTTGAGCGTGAACCATCACCGGACGAACTCGCCGAGGTATTGGATGTTACGACTACTGAAGTTGTCGATACGATGAAGATTTCAGGCCGTCACGTCTCTATGGATGCACCGTTCGTGCAAGGCGAAGAAAATAGTCTTCTTGATGTGCTGGAAAATGATTTGGAGGAAACACCAGATAGTGGCCTTATGACCGATAGTCTTCGCAGAGAAGTGCAGCGTGCGCTTTCTACGCTCACGCAAAGAGAGGCTGACGTGATTTCCCTCTATTTTGGCCTCAATGGCGAACATAGCATGACATTGGAAGAAATTGGTGAAAAGTTCAACCTTACACGGGAGCGTGTAAGGCAAATTAAGGAAAAGGCGATACGTCGTCTGCGACATACTTCCAGAAGTAAAGCGCTCAAACCTTATCTGGGGTAAGACGTAAATAATTTTGTGATAATTAAAGGTCTCACTGGAGACCTTTTTGATTTCAAAGCAAATAAAACCATGAGTGAGGTAAAAGAAACACTAGACGTTGTAATCATTGGCTCAGGACCTGCAGGGTATACAGCCGCCATCTATGCTGCAAGAGCAGGTTTGAATCCCGTTTTATATACCGGCGGTCAGCCGGGTGGCCAGCTTACCATTACCAACGATGTGGAAAATTATCCGGGGTATCCTGATGGTATCAACGGCCCGCAGATGATGGTTGATTTCCAGAAACAGGCTGAAAGATTTGGTACAGATGTCAGGTTCGGAATGGTAACCAAAGTTGATTTCAGTGGCTATCCGCATCGCATGGAGGTAGATGAAAATTACTGGATCGAGGCAAAGGCAGTTATTATTTCGACCGGTGCATCTGCAAAATGGCTTGGCATGCCAGATGAAGAAAAATACAATGGCAAAGGCGTTTCAGCATGTGCTGTATGTGATGGATTCTTTTACCGCAATCAGGATGTAGTAGTGGTAGGTGGTGGAGATACTGCTGCGGAAGAAGCTACGTATTTATCTAAAATCACCAATAAGGTGTATATGCTTATTCGAAGAGATGAAATGCGGGCAAGTAAAATTATGCAACAGCGTGTTTTTAACTCACCAAATATTGAAATTCTGTGGAATACCGAAACCGAAAGTCTTGAAGGGGACGATTTGCTGGAAGCAGTAAACGTAGTAAATAACAAAACCGGAGAAAAAAGAAAAATAAAGGCTACAGGTTTCTTTGTTGCTATCGGACACCAACCCAACACAGATTTATTTAAAGGAATACTGACTATGGACGATGCCGGTTACATCAAAACAGCTCCGGATTCCACCAAAACCAATATCGAAGGGGTATTTGCCTCCGGCGATGCTCAGGATAAAATATTTCGTCAGGCAGTTACTGCCGCTGGCACTGGCTGTATGGCAGCATTGGAAGCTGAGCGTTTTCTGGCAGAGAAAGAAGTGGCCACTGAAGCAGTGGCGTCATAACAATAAACTAGAAATGAGGGAAGGAGGTGTAAGGCCTCCTTTTTTTATAGTATGAAACTGGATATATTATTGATAGCTGCGCATCCCGATGATGGTGAACTGGGAGCAGGAGGACTGCTGGCCATGCAGGCAGCAAAAGGAAAAAAAACAGGCGTACTTGATCTTACGCGCGGTGAGCTGGGTACCCGTGGTACGCCGGAACTTCGATCTGAGGAAGCACAGAAGGCATCCGAAATATTAGGAGTATCCTGGAGAAAAAATCTGGCTCTGTCTGATGGTTTTTTTCGCAATGATCCGGAAACACAGCGACAGGTGATACGGGAAATAAGAAGAACAAGACCCGAAATAGTAATCGGTAATGCCCCCTCAGATCGTCATCCGGATCATGGCCGAGGCAATCAGCTTATCAGGGAAAGCAGTTTTTATTCAGGGCTTGCAAAAATTGAAACCAAAGACGAAAATGGTATACTGCAGGAAGCCTGGAGGCCCGGAAAAACATTTTATTTTATACAGAATAATTATATCGAGCCTACCTTTATTGTAGATATTTCAGCCTACTGGGATGTCAAACTTCAAGCCATAAAAGCCTACTCAAGTCAGTTTTACAATCCGGCCAGGAAAGAGGGCGAGCCGGAAACTTTCATTTCTTCTGACCGTTTTCTAAAATTTCTCGAAGCCAGGGCGCGCGATATGGGTCATAAAATTGGTGCCGAGTATGGTGAAGGTTTTATCTCAGACGAGATACCGGGCCTGCATGATATTTTCGATTTAAAAATATGATGCTCAAAGTTTAAGGCTATCCGGAATACCGGTAGATGGAGTCTGTATAGGTATAGTTTCGGTCTTCGGAACAGGTGGAGGATTGGTTTTCTCTAGGTTTGGTTTTTTCTGAATACGGTATGTCGTACGCAGCCGTTTTTTTCTTCTGTCTTTTTCCCAGTCAAAATAGGTAAAGTGACGCCTGGGTTTTTGTATTTTGGTAATCTCATACATACAGCCAGGCATGATAATGACCGTGAAAAATAGAACTATAACAAGAAAATGATTTCTTATCCTCATAACTTATCGAAAGATAATCAGTCGGTTTTTATTATTAAACTTATATGATTTATTTTCGGGTTCTGTATGATATCGGTGCAATCATCTTTACGTCTGCTGATAATACTCTCACTCTTAATTCAGGTTAGCAGGGCAAGGGCAAATACTGACAGCCTTGTTGCCATTATTGAAAACAAGGATGTGGGGTTGGATGTCAAAGTTGACCTGTATCCTGAGATTATCGATAGCTATTACAATGAACCTGCAAAAGCCATATCCTATGCATTGGATTACATTGCCAAGGCACGAGAATATGGTAGCAATTTTCTTATCGCGGATGCTTATAACAAAGCGGGCATCGTATTTTACTCAATGGGTAATTATGAGCAGACCCTCGAGTATTTTAAGGAATCACTAAATATTGAACAGTCCGATTCTTCATTTACCCAAACACAAATCAGCAGTGTACTGAACAATATCGGTATAGTGTACGATCAGCTCAACCAGCCAGAGCTTGCCATGGACTACTATAGCCGCTCTATAGACCTGAAGAAAAAAACCGCTGACTCTATTTACCTCTCCAGCACATATACCAATCTGGGGCTCATTCTACTTGATAAAGAAATAGCGGATTCTGCGTTGTACTATTTTTATGAAGCCCGCAGGCTGGATAAGAAGCTCGGATATGTAGCCGGTGAGATGTATGCTGCGTTCAATATTGGTCTTTATCATCAGAAAACAACTAACTTTGACTCAGCCTCATGGTACTATGACAGGAGTATTTATCTCGCAGATTCATTGCAGGAAACAATGAGTCTGACCGAGACTGTAATGCAAAAAGCCGAATTATATATAGAGTGGAATAAATACCTCGAGGCATTACAGGTTTTAAACCAGCTGGAGAATGGACCTGAAGGGTTGCAGGACCCTATGCTGCTCCGTTATCTAAAAGCTATGGCTGATATAAAGGAGCGTACAGGAGCATATCAGGAGGCTTATCAATATTTTTCAAAATACACCACACTTAAGGACTCCCTTTATACAGAAGATGTCAATAACCGTCTGGAGGGCATAGAGACCAGCTTTGCAGTAGCATCAAGGGAAAAGGAAATAGAACTGTTACAACAGGAGAAAACTATTCAGAACCTGACGCTGCAACGGAACCGATTCATATTATTCATTCTGATTCTGGCACTGGTAAGTATCAGTATAGTGCTGTATGTGCTCTTTAGAAAAAACAACCAGCTCGATAAATCTAATCTAAGCCTGGAGCAAAAAAATGTGGAAATAGCAGCAAAAAATGAAGATATCCTGGACAGTATCATGTATGCCAAGGGAATACAGGAGTCCATTTTTCCTTCTCCGGAACAGCTTGGAGCCTATTTTAAGGAGACAACGATGTTTAGCCAGCCACGTGATATTGTAAACGGCGACTTCTGCTGGGTAGCAGAAAAAGATGGTAAAAAAATCCTTGCAGTTGGTGATTGCACTGGTCATGGGGTTCCCGGTGCCTTTATGACTGTCATGAGCAATGTGATGCTCAATCAGATTGTATTTGAAGAAAATACTACCTCACCTCATCTGATACTGGAAAAACTGAATAAAAAGGTGTTTAGCAACCTGTATAAAAAACATTTTGGTATACAAACCGCGGATAGCATCGATCTGGCCATTCTGTCAATGGATGATAATGAAATACAATTTGCCGGTGCCAAACGCCCCATACTGGTTTACAGTAAGAAAGCAGCATCACTGGAACGCATCAACGGGGATAAATATGGTATTGGCGGCTATTGGAATACTTTACAGCGCAGCTATACCTTACATACCTGGCCCAACCACTCCGAAAAGGTCTTTTATTTCTATACTGATGGTATTACCGATCAGTTTGGCGGTGAAAACAACAAGAAATTTTTAACCAAGAGGTTATTGCAGTATATTGAGGAGTTTAACAGCACCGGTATGCGCCTTCGACATCAGGGACAGGAGCTGGAAAGGATAATTAATCGCTGGAAGGGCACTGAAATTCAAACCGACGACATGCTCTTTGTGGCTATCAGTGAATAAACGACATAAATCATGATTAAAGAACTATCAACCCATTGGAAAGAAGACCTCACATTTGAATCCGATATTGATGAACATAAGATAATTCTGGATGCCAAACCTGAAGTAGGTGGCAAAAACAGGGGACCCGGACCTAAACGTGTGCTTATAGCAGCACTTACGGGATGTACGGGAATGGATGTGGCCTCTTTGCTGAAAAAGATGCGGGTTTCGCCGGATTCATTTGACATTGAAGCCTTTACAGAACTCACAGAAGACCATCCTATCTATTATAAAAAGATACACCTGGTATATCATTTTAACGGTACAGATATGAATACCGAGCTGATAAAGAAGGCTGTAAAACTGTCTCAGGAAAGATATTGCGGCATTAGCTATATGCTGGGTCAATCATCAGAGCTCACCTATGCGATTCGCATCAATGGAGAAGAATTGCTGCTGGAAGCCTAATCTCCTGATCTGGCAATCAATTCAGGTATCAACTCATTAATAAAGATGTCTTTCAGCGTGATTTCTACCTTTTCATGTTCTCTGTTTTGGCCGCGGGCACGAAAGGTGAGGTCATGAGTATATAAATCCTTGTAAGATCGCTCAAAATGTGTGACGTTGATTGGCGCAACGACACGGATCATACGTGACTGACCTGCCGGAATAGTACTGGATGCTTCATCACCCACGAATTCATCCCGGATAAGGAAATCATATTTATAATAATCGTTTGTGATCAGGTTAATTTCGCCCCGATTAAAATGACAATAGGTAAGGTCATAGTTCAGCGTATTATGCACTGTGAACACAAGCCTGATCTCCAGCGTATGCTGACCCTCTATGATGCTGGTAGAGTCAAGCCTGAATTGGACTGCTTCCTGCTGTGCCCAGACACAGAATGGCGCGATAATGAGAATAAAGAATATTTTATTCATTTAAATAGATCATAAGAATCTGATGAAATAAAGGCTATTGCTGCCTCCTCAGCCCAGGTTGGTTTTTTTAATCGCCAATCACGCATAAAACTTACATGTCCTCCGAACCTTGGATACAGCAAAAATAATGTGTTATTCTGAAATCTGGTAGGATCGGGGTAACATTTCCCAGACAAAAATGAATCATTTCTTGCATTGATCAGCAGGGTGGGTATAGCGCATTGATCAAGGACATTGATGCTTTGTGCCTGCTTATAATATTCCAATGCATTTTTAAATTTATGAGCCGGCGCTGTATAGGCATCATCAAACTGATAAAAACTGCGGGCATTCATAATGGCCCCCAGGTCTGCTTCACGCTCAGGAAACCACATACCCTTTATCATCGCTTTTGGTTTTAGAATGTTTAGAAATTTTTTCAGATAGGGCCTGTTGTACCATCGTGCAAGTTTTCGGGCACTGGACACCAGGTCAACAGGAGTAGATATGGCAATTGCTTTTTTAACTTTAGGCGGAATATTCTTTCCCATTTCCCCCGTGTATTTCAACACGATATTGCCTCCCAGGCTGAATCCGATAAGGAATATCTTCTCATAGCGGTCATATAATGTTTCGATAGCCAGCTTCAGGTCATCTGTCTTCCCACTATGATAGGCGCCGTAAGTAACGTTGAGGTCTTCACCACTGCACCCTCGCTGGTTCATGGCGATGATATCATAACCAAAATGGTTTCGTATTGCATGGGCCATGCCTTTTACTCCCTGCACATTGCTGTTCCCCTCCAGTCCATGCAATATAAAAACACCTGTCGAGCTACCATTTTTCCATACATCAAGGTCAAAAAAATCATCATCCGGCGTGAATACTCTTTCTCTCTCGTATGGAATATCAGGCAGTTTTCGAAAAAAATGAGTCACTATGGTGGATATGTGGCCATTAAGGAAAAGTAAAGGAGGAATATAGCGCCTTCTGAATGCCTTCATCTCTTCTTCAATGGTTCCAGTAAATAGGTCAGTCCTTCCTGTCGTATGATATGCATGGTTGCCAGCATCTGGCCCAGGCTGCCTTTTGGATATCCCTTTCTGTCAAACCATTCGAGGTAAAATACCGGCAGATCACAAATCAACACACCTTTGTATTTGCCAAACGGCATTTTGGTTCTTACCAGCTTGAAAAGTAATGCAGGATCAAGTTCGTTCATTGTGCAATCAGTAACATTATTTGTAAATTGATCGAAATTGAAAGATACAAAAGTTTATCATTATGAATAGAATCTGGTTGATAACCGGTTGCTCAGGAGGACTTGGTCAGGCTATAGCATTGGAAGCTGCGCAAAATGGAGATTTTGTCTATGGTACGGTGCGTAATGAATCTCAAATGCCTTCAGTTGCATTATTGCATGACAATATACGACCACTTTTACTTGATGTAAGAGATGATACGCTAGTCTCTGAGGTTGCAGAGCATATTATATCTGTATCCAGGAGGGTGGATGTACTGGTCAATAACGCCGGTTACGGATGCATGGGTACCGTCGAGGAGGTACCTTTTGATCAGATCAGCCAGCAGTTTGACACGAATTTTTACGGGGCTGTAAGAATGATCAAAGCCATTCTTCCTCATATGCGAAAGGCAGGAAGCGGACATATTATTAATATGAGCTCTATAGCAGGCTTACAGGGTTTTCCGGGACTCGGATATTATAATGCCAGTAAATTCGCCCTTGAAGGCATGAGTGAGGCCCTGTTCTGGGAGGTACGTAAGCTTGGCATACGGGTAACTCTGGTAGAGCCCAGCCCTTTTCGCACCGAATTTGCCGGAAGGTCGGCGAAGGTATTTACAACTGATATCGAGGATTATGCGTCAACTGCCGGAAAAAATATCGAAAAAATTATGCAATCAAGCGGGGCTCAGCCCGGTGATCCGGCAAAAGCAGCACGTGCAGTCTACAGTATTACCGCTATGGAAAAGCCACCCTTGCATCTGGTGCTGGGTCAGTCAGCTTATGACCGTGCCCGGGATAAAGTGAATCGCCTGCTGGACGAGATGAAGGGCCATGAAAAGCTGGGATTAAACACAGATTATGACTAGTAGCTAACAACAGGTATACCCATTAATGCCATCCAGAGAAGTCCTCCTGCCAGAAGCAGATAAAGAAAAGATAGCACGATAATTACTCCGCCGGATTTAAAAATAAAATACCCTAATAAAGGCAATACCTGAAGAGCATGCATTCCCGCAAAGTGAGCCACCCTAAGGGCACCATACTCCATACTCCAGTTCAGAAAAGGGAGGCCAATACCTCCATCTGCTGCTCCAACGGTATGGCTTAATCGAGCTGCCATCAGGCCTCCCTCAAAGGCGAAAAGCACGAAAATAAGCAGCCCAAGCCTGATGCCCCATAAATACCCCGGGTTTAGCTCATTATGATCCTTCACATTCACCCTGAAAAATAACGCGCTAATATATAAGGTAAACAACGTGGCTATCGATATTGCTACACCCATTAATGAAAACATGATACTGTGAAAAGGTGTACTTATATTAAAATGTGAGGTATCCCCTTTGGCGGCCTGGATAGCTATATACCCTAATTCGAACACAAATACGACTGCCAACGTCCATGAATATTGCTTAAGCAATTTTTTTTGCTGGAGATATTCCGATATCCAGGCCATAGTCCAGAAAAACAGCGTAGAACTAATAAAAAACTTGGAAGGTTTGATCCACCCGTTGATCCCCAGTACTGCGACATCATGCAGCATTATCATGATTAGTGATATGATAAAACCGGCCAAAAAAAGGGTGCCTGTCCGGAAAAGAATAGAATTTCTTTTGTCAAGCTTTTGTAAAAACGTGCTCATATCTCGTAGAAAAAGAGCCTTTTTGTCCGGATGGTGCGCACCAAAACATATAACAAAAGACCGAATGGCCCCAGCATAAAAGTGAAAAGGAAGCAGGGTATGAGCCACCAACGCGAAATATTATGATGTTTCGCATTGGATGCAATGTATAAACCTGCCATCAGGTCAAAGGCAAGATAATGCACCCATCCGGCAAGAATAGCATTTTCATCTGTAAAGAGTGATTTTAAGCCGTCAAGTGAATTAAAGGAAGCAAAGCTGTCAGGATCAAAAGTAAAAAAAATGATAACAGTGTACAGCAAAGCCAGTAGGAGGATGGCAATACTGAATATGATTTTGCTTGTAAACTTCCAGAATGGTGCAATTATGAGCAAAATCCAACATGCCAAAGCAAGGCTGTTTGCGAGCGAAAAAATAGTATTACTATCCATCTATTAAAAAATCGTATGTTTTCAAGATCTTATTTTGTAAATGTATTAAAAAAGGTACATAAAACGGACAATCATTGACAGTTGTTTGATCGGTTAGCCGGATTTTTTGTAATTGTGTTCGCAATTCAGACTAATGTGATAGACAACCTTTTTATAGCGTCCTTAATACAGGAATTCCGGCATCCGGTGGCGTTATGTGACAGGAAGGGGTATGTGATTTTTAAAAACGAACCGCTGGATAAATACATCAATTTTTCGACCGAGATAAAGTATATATCGGATTTCCTTGACGAAAATGCATATCGAGAATGCATGGAAATGATGGATATTATCTCTAAAAAGCCAGGACAGAGTTATGCCATAACAGTAGCAAAGGAAGTAAAAGTGAAGATGACGAGCGGTTGGGGCGATCATCCGGATTATATCTTCTTTCAGATACTGGTTCCGGCGTATGAAAAGCACAGCGACACATTTTATCATAAGCTGTTGGAGGTGGCCAACGCTCCGATTACCGTTTATGATCAGGAAGGATATATTGTGGACACCTTTGGTTATGATGAAAATGCCCGTAACTATTCTATCGGACGCAACATATGCGATTTCCTACCCCAGCATGGTAAAAAAACACAAAAGCATATTAAGGAATGTATCGAGCTCGGCAAAACCATTGAGTTATTTGAAAAAGTCGAGGAACATGAAAGGGATCTCTTTTATCATATCTTCTTTTCACCTATAGAAGGCCCGAATGGTGAGTCCTATGCGGTGTCCTATGCCTATGAATATACAGAGCTGGAAGAAGCAAAACAAAAAATTGAGCGTATAAACGAGCAACTCGAAATTGCTCAGAAGGTATCTGATTTTGGTTATTTCACCTTTAACCTGCAGGAAGAAAACTGGTCATCCTCTACCGGACTTGATGCAATCATTGGCGTAGAGGCTGAAAACCCAAGAATGGTAGATGCATGGTTTAACCTTGTGCATCCTGATGATAAGGAGGCCATCTTTTCCTATTTTACAGGAATTATTGATAACAGGACCAGGTACGATAAAAAATTTCGTATCGTAAATCAGAGAAGCAGAGAGGTGAGGCACGTTCATGTTATTGGTGAATTTTACCCTCCCAATGCGGAAAACCCTCTGCTGATAGGCACAGTAAAAGATATTACAGATATACAAAAGAAGGAAAAGGCCCTAACACAGAGCGAAGAGCGGTTCAGGTCACTTTTTGAACAGAGTAAGGTAGGGCTTGTAATCCACGATCTTGACGGGGTAATTCAGGATATTAACCCAAGAATTGAAGAGCTGCTGGAGCTAACTAAATCGGAAGTAATTGGGAAAAGAATATTTGAATTTTTTCCGGACGAGCATATTGAACAACGCGCATCAGACCTCGAGGCATTAAGGGCAGAGGGTTACGTAACGAAAGAAAATAAATTAAATGTAAAGGGAAAAATAAAGGATGTCGAGGTGTTTGCTTCCGTATACCAGGTGCAGGACAAGGCCAGGGTACAGGTGCTGATTGTTGATATTACAGATAAAAAGATTGCGGAAGAAGAGCTCAGGAAAACAGAGAAACACCTGAATTCCTTACTTGCCACGATATCAGAATTCGGCATTTTCAGGCTGGAGCAGGATCCAGATAGCGAAGCACTAAAAGTGGTGCTGGTAAGCCCGTCTATGTCTGCTATATTGGGTATACCAAAGGAAGAGCTTCATAATTTCCAAAGCTGGTTAGCTCATTTAGACCCCTCTCATTTTCATGAGCTTCTGGAACATGTTGAAAATGCCAAAAAGCCTCCATTTACCCTTGAGTATGAGGTAAAAATAAATCATCCCGAAAAAGGAGAACGGTGGCTGCAGATCCGAAGTAACAGCATTCCGTACGAAAACCATCCGGATGTAGCCCAGTATGCTAATGGTATTGTGGTAGATATAACCGAGCGTCATCGGGTACAACAATATCTTGTAGATAGCAAGACACAATTGGAGGCTTCCAATGAGGAGTATCAGAAAATGAATGAAAACCTGGAAAAGTCAAACCAGGCTTTTGAAGAACTCACGGAACGGCTGAAGCGCGCCAATGATGAGCTTGATAGCTTTGTATACAGGGTATCACATGATTTGAAGTCACCGATCAACTCTTCGATCGGGTTGACTAAGCTTATCGATCAGAGTGATAGCATTGATGAAATAAAGCAATACACAGCCTTGCAGAAAAAGAGCCTGGGCAAGCTGGATAAATTTATCCACGATATTCTTGACTACTCCCGTAATACGCGCATGGAACTAACCTGTGATGAGATTGACTTTAGGCATATGATCGAAGAGATACTGGAGTCTCAATCTCATGTATCGTTTCATGATATTCAGATAAAAAAGAACATCGTGCAGGATGATAGTTTTTACAGTGATCAGTTACGCATGAAAATCATATTGCAAAACCTGATCTCCAATGCGTTTAAGTACCAGAACCCCAGCCAAGATAGTAAGTTTGTCTCCATCAATGTCGAGACAGATCCAAAGCAAACCGTTATTGAAATAAAAGATAACGGCCTTGGTATTGGCATCGAACATCAGGAACGTATTTTTGACATGTTTTACCGGGCACACGACACCAACCCAGGTTCCGGATTAGGCTTATATATTGTCAAGGATTGTATCGATAAGCTCGGGGGCGAAATACGATTGAAAAGTATTCAGAATGCCGGGACTACCTTTAGCGTGAGAATCCCATCCCTAAATGGGAAATAAAAATTACAGGGGTAGTTTGAAAAGAACGAATATGCGCATATCTTTGCACCACCTTAACGGAAAGGGTCTGGTAGTTCAGTTGGTTAGAATGCCTGCCTGTCACGCAGGAGGTCGCGGGTTCGAGTCCCGTC
>CAZEQJ010000054.1:7878-17769 GCA_964514385.1 uncultured Cytophagales bacterium | reverse complement strand
CGGTATTCCATTCCGCATGCTGGCCATGATATCATCATTAAGATTTTCATTCATTCGGTCGAATACCCCCTGCTCAGGCAGCATGGAATACAGAACAGCTTCTTTAAATCGTTCCTCAGACAAATAAGGTGTAACTTCCAGCGTAGGCAGATAGGTAGGATCTTCTCCCAGGTATACAATATAGCTGAAATCCTCTTTCTGATCTTCAGGCACAACAAAACTAAATGTTTTCAAGCCTACATAACTGAATACAATACTATCACCGGGCAATACGGGAATAGAATAATAACCATACTGATTGGTGGTCGTACCCTGTCTTCGTTCCGGAACAAAAATATTTGTTCCATATAAACCATAATTATCGTTGGTTTCCTCAAATACTACCCCGCTCATCTGTATGGGCCTTTCCTGAGCTACTGCCCACCCTGATGAAAGTATAGCAAGTAGGAATGTCAATTTTACTATCTTCGCCATCATAACCGTCTACGAAAGAAATC
The DNA here is from genome assembly GCA_964514385.1 of uncultured Cytophagales bacterium. GTDB lineage: Bacteria > Bacteroidota > Bacteroidia > Cytophagales > Cyclobacteriaceae > CAZEQJ01. Next base: position 17,272 of record CAZEQJ010000054.1, on the reverse strand, counting down.
CGCTGTGGATTCCTAATTTATATGAAGTTAAAGAATTTTAGTTTATCATTTGGCATGCAAGTATTCAAATCGTTGGCTGATGAGTCACGCGTCAGAATTCTGCATCTACTTTACAAATATAAGGAACTTTCTATATCTGACCTTGAGCTGATTCTTGATTTCACGCAAACCAAGGTTTCACGTCATATGACATATCTAAAAAATGCAGGTATCGTAAACTCTATAAAGAAAGATCAGTGGGTATTTTACATTATCCGTGAGGAAGTTTATGATATTATTTCACAGATATTTACTTTCCTGAATAAGGATCAGCAGTTACTTCAGGATGAAAAAACATATGAAACCCTGTATAGTAACCGTGAACTGGCAACCCGAAAAATTGAATTGAAAAAATACAGAAGTTGAAAAAGTACACCCACATATTCTTTGATCTGGATCATACGTTGCTGGACCTGGATAAATGCTCACAAGAGGCCCTTGTGGAAATATATAATGAGCACCGCATATACGACACCTGTGGTGTGTCATCTGATCAGTTTGTTGCCACTTTCACCAAAGTGAATTCTGTGCTTTGGCAGAAGTACAATCGGCATGAGGCCACAAGGGAGGAGGTGCGGTCTCAGCGCTTTAAGATGGTGTTTCAGTCCCTTCAGGTATCTGTTGATCTGGATACCGACATGCTGGGGGAAGAATTTATATTCCGTTCTACGTCCAAGCCATACGTTTTCGAAGGAGTATATGAGGTACTGGATTATCTTAAATCAGGCTATGAGCTGCATATACTGACCAATGGCTTTGAAGATTCTCAATCCCAAAAACTGAAAAGTGCACGATTACAAGAATATTTCATTAAAGTAATCACATCAGAAAACAGCCAGGCCAGAAAGCCTCATCCGGATATATTTCACTATGCCTTCAATGAGACCAGTGCTACTCCTGACAACTCCATTATTATAGGTGACAATATTGAAACCGATATAAAAGGAGCCATAAATGTAGGCATGGACCATGTGTATTTTAATCCGGAGAAGAAACCACACGGTTTAAATGTTACCTTTGAAATCAATCATCTGAAAGAACTATTTCAAATATTCTAAATAAAAGTAAATCATGAGTAACGGAACCTTTTTTATACCATATCCGGAAAATGAGCCGGTATTTTCATATGAGCCGGGGAGTCCGGAAAGAGCTGAATTTGAGAAAGTCCTCGCCGAGATGAAAAACGAGGTCAGGGACATTCCAATGGTGATCGGCAGTGAGGAAGTTCGTACAGATAATAAAAAAGCGATTTCACCTCCCTATGATCATCAGCATATCATCGGGCATTACCATTTTGGTGATGAATCGCATGTGAAACAGGCCATTAATGCAGCCCTTGGAGCCAAAGAGCAGTGGGAAACCCTGAGCATGGAGCATCGTGCCAGTATATTTCTGAAGGCTGCTGAACTCATTTCAGGACCTTACCGTCAGAAAATTAACGCTGCCACCATGCTTGCTCAGTCAAAAAACATATTTCAGGCAGAGATTGACGGTGCTTGTGAAATGATCGATTTTTTGCGGTATAATGCTTATTATATGCAGGATATCTACAATCAGCAGCCTGAAAACTCCAAAGGCATTTGGAACCGGCTGGAATACAGACCCCTGGAAGGGTTTGTATTTGCTATTACACCATTCAATTTTACGGCTATTTCAGGTAACCTGCCCGCCTCAGCTGCTTTAATGGGCAACACCGTTGTATGGAAGCCTGCCGAAGGCCAGGTATATTCTGCCTATGTGATGATGGAGGTATTCCGTGAAGCAGGTATGCCGGATGGTGTAATTAACCTGATTTATACCGATGGGCCTACCACAGGTGACATCATCTTTAGCCATCCTGATTTTGCCGGTATTCACTTCACCGGCAGCACCGCTGTATTTAAAACCATATGGAAGACTATAGGTGAAAATATTGATAAATACCGTTCCTACCCCAGAATTGTAGGTGAGACCGGCGGAAAGGATTTTATCGTAATGCATGAGTCTGCCAATGCCGACGAAGTAGTCACACGTATCGTCAGAGGAGCATTTGAGTTTCAGGGACAAAAATGCAGTGCAGCGTCCCGTACCTATATCCCTTCAAACCGATGGGAAGAAGTAAAGGAAAAACTAGTGAATATGACCCGTTCAATTAAAATGGGTAGTCCTGAAGATTTTACAAACTTCGTCAATGCTGTGATCGATGAGCGCGCCTTTGATAAAATCACCAGCTACATTGACTGGGCAAAAAATGATGAGCATTCTGAAATAATTGTCGGGGGAAATTATGATAAATCGAAAGGGTATTTCATCGAACCCACCATTATCGTCAGCAAAGACCCGAAGAGTAAAACCATGGAAGAGGAAATCTTCGGCCCTGTGCTGACCATCTATGTGTATAATGAGTTTAACTTCGAGGATGTGCTTTCATTGGTTGATATGACGTCACCTTATGCGCTTACAGGAGCTGTTTTTGCAAAAGACCGGTATATCATTGAGCTGGCGACAAACCGGCTTCGACATGCAGCAGGCAATTTCTATATCAACGATAAGCCAACAGGTGCAGTCGTTGGCCATCAGCCGTTTGGTGGCGCCAGAGGTTCCGGCACGAACGATAAGGCTGGCTTTGTATATAATCTCATCCGGTGGACATCTGTAAGAACTATCAAAGAAACCTTTGTGCCCCCGACAGATTATCAGTATCCGTTTATGAAATAAAAAAAGGGCCTTCGGGCCCTTATTTTTTTGGTTTTTTATAGATCGGAACTGTGCTGCAGGGCTCTCCATACATAATGGATGAGGCCACGGGCATCAGCTTTTTTGTGATTTCGCCAAATGCATACTCGGGATTATATATATCTGAGCACCCCTTGATCACCAGTTTGGCTTCCTTGTAGTTATCCTCGTTAATGGCGGCGATCTTTTCTCTGATGAGCTCCTTCTGTAAATCTTCTTTCGTACCTACTATCACTTTGCTGGCAAAAGGTTGCAGATGGGTAATCATCAGCATGTAGGCCCATGTGGGTATAATGGCATCAGAGGTACATCCAAGTGCAATATTTTTTCCTTTAAATGTCGAAAAATCGGTTTCTTTTAACTGCTTCCTGAAATCCTTTTCACGTAATATCATCTCCTGAAAAAGATGTGGCTTCAGGTCATAAAAAGTCAACTCCTCCCGTGGTAAAAACTCCGCAAGATCCATCGTCTTTAATGGACTTTTTTCAACGCGGTTCACAATTGGGTCTATATCATCAAGATTTAGGTCCATGGTAAAACGGTTTTATGTATTCTGGCTCAAAGTAAGCTATATCCAAAGGTACGGATTCTTTGGCGGCAAGTTCGCCCACAGAAACGGCATCACCAGTGAAGCGTGGTGCATACAGATAATGATTTTTATAGGTGAGATTGGTGCGGATCTTTTCTGCTCCATCTCCGACTACCCAAATATTCTGTGATTGATCAAAACGTTTGAAGGATTCCTTATCCAGGATCATCGGCTGGGGAGAAAGAATTTCGTTTAAGCCTTTATCGTATACAGCTGTATAAATCTCATTTCGCCTGGCATCAATGCTGCTGATAATACAATCAGCTGATATAAATTTCATCGCATGGTGCGCCATAGAAGCCAGGGTATTGATTCCAAAAACCGGGATATCCGATGCATATGCAAGTCCTTTTGCTGTTGAAGCACCAATCCTGAGTCCGGTATAAGAGCCCGGGCCTATGGCTATCGCAATTTTCTGAACATCCAGTATTGTTCTTCCTACCAATGCAAGACAACCATCAATCATCGGCATCAAACGCTCAGCATGGCTTTGTTCAATAGACAACTTCTGATGAACCAGAAGGTTGTCATCTTCAAACAGCGCCACAGAACACCACCGGGAGGAGGTGTCAAAACTCAGTAGCATAGATCAATACCTCCCCAATATCTTATTATAGCGATCGGTGTCATTGAGAATATCAAGGGCTGCTGTAACATCCACATCATTATCGAAGGATGCCTGGATTACCCCCTCCTGAAGGAAATAACGGCCTGCAATCTCTTCTTCCAGTACTTCCATAATTTCTTCCTTGAAAATCTCGAGATCTTCTTCCTTATTGTGCATCACTTCTTCCCTGAGTGAATAGATTTCTTCCTTCACACGGTCATAATATTTTTCTTTTTTAGCGGAAGCGATGAGTTCATCAATGGTACGCTCAATACTGGTTGTGTAATCATAATCCTTGCCTTTAAGCCAGCTTTTAAAATCGGCATAATCCTGATCCGTAAGTTGTATTGACTCCGGGCTCTCCGGGGCCTCATGAGCATAGTAGTAGCGGGTGGCATAGTCAAAAACAAGCCCTTTAGACAGCAAACTGAGCGTTATTGGAGCATATTGAAGGTCTTCTACCTCTACATCCGGGTCAATCCCACCCCCATCAAAGACTTCGCGGCCGTTGATTGTACGGAAGGCTGTCTTGAGGCTGTCCGGTATTTTACCCACACTGCCATCCGGGTTGCGGTGGCTGTAGTCGATAGCCTGAATGCACCGGCCTGAGGGTGTGTAATATTTGGCAGTAGTGATCTTCAACTGTGAGTTGTAAGTAAGGCTACGTGTAGCCTGCACCAGGCCTTTGCCGAAGGTTTTATTTCCTACCAGCACACCCCGGTCATAATCCTGCATCGTACCTGCAACGATTTCCGATGCTGATGCGCTCATATTATCCGTCAGTACTACCAATGGTATTTCTGTATCCACTGGGTTTGACCGTGCGGTGTACGTCTGATTCCACTCTGTCACTTTGCCCCGGGTGGATACTATTTCAGAACCTTTTGGCACAAATACATTGGATACATTAATGGCTTCATTCAATAAGCCTCCCGGGTTGCCTCTTAAATCAAGGATCATCCGTGTTGCACCCTGACCTTTCAGCTCTTCCACCGCGTCATGTACTTCCTTGCCTGCACCGGTAGTAAAATCGGTAAGTTTGACATATCCGGTGTTAGCATCTACCATTCCGTAAAATGGCACATTGTTAATGGTGATTTTTTCTCTCAACAGCTCAAGTGAAAGAGGCTCATCGACAAAAGGTCTTCTCACCTTGAGCTTCACCTTTGTGCCGGCCTGGCCTTTCAGCAATTTGGAAATATCGGTCGTATTTTTGTCCGTAATATCAATGCCATCAATTTCGATAAGCTCATCGCCTATGTTCAGCCCATTTTCTGCTGCAGGGAAACCTTCATACGGCATAATAATTAAGTTTTTGCCATTACTTCGACCAATAATTGCTCCTATGCCACCATATTGGCCGGTGGTCATGGTGCGATAGTCTTCGATCTGGTCTTCCGGTATGAAATTGGTATAGGGGTCAAGGTTGCTCAACATGGCGTCGATGCCGTCTTTAATCAGTGTATTGGGGTTCACCTCATCAACATAATAGGCGTTGACTTCCTGGAATAGCTCAGCAAAAATATCTAGGTTCTTGACGATTTCGAAGTAGCGGTCACCTCTGTTAAAATTAAATGAGACCAGCAGAGTCAGTGTGACAACAACCGCTCCGGATATCAGTAATTTACGCTTCATATTTATTCGGATTTATCATGGAAACGACGAAACACCTCCTGAAGTTGTTGCGACATCTCATCAAAAGGTATTTGAAGTCTACTAATATAGATAATTGCAAGTAGATAAGAGGGGTAATCTTCTGAATTAATAGCAGGAAGTAAGTTTATCCGGTATATTTCTCTGATCTGCCTTTTAATACGGTTGCGGTGAACGGCTTTTGGGAAATTGCGCCTGGGCACACTGATGAGAACCCGGGTAGGTTTGGGATTCGTTTGTAAAAAAATCAGCCGGAATGATTTATATTTTATGTGCTTTCCTTCCCTGAATAGCTGATCAATCAGTCGTTTGTGCGTGAGTCGGTAAGCTTTAGGAAAGGATAGCACAGCATCGTGGAAAAATTAACGTTTCCCTTTTTTCTCACTCGATACGGTGAGTTTTTTTCTGCCTTTAGCCCTTCTCCTGGCTAACACCTGCTTTCCGTTTACAGATGCATTGCGTGACCTGAAACCGTGCTTATTTCTTCTTCTTCTATTTGAGGGTTGAAACGTTCTTTTCATTTCTTTGTGGAAATTATGTTACTTAATGTTCCTTTCTTTCGAAAATGGCTGGCAAAAGTAGGGAATAAATACCAGAACATCAATAATTTATGAAATATACTATCACTTTTCCTCAAATTAAACGTCACGAACTGACGGTAAACCTTAGTTTTCATGCGCATGACAGGCAATCTACAATGCTTAAGCTGCCTGCCTGGCGTCCCGGGAGATATGAGCTGGCACATTATGCCGCCCGAATACGAGACCTGAGAGTAAATGGTAAACGAGGAGGCTATATCAAATCCTCACACAGTTCATGGTTGATATACCATGAACCTCATCAGCAAGTCACTATTACTTACCAATATTACGCCCATATATTTGATGCAGGCAACTCCTGGGTGGATGATCAACTGGTCTATCTCAACCCGATCAATTTTACGCTTTACAGTGAAGAACACCGTAATGAAGACCATATTATAGAGGTATTATTTCCAACAGGATTAAGTCAGACTGAGTCGCAAAAGACATACTCCAGTTATGATGACCTCATCGATGAACCAGTACTTGCCACTCATCCGGATAATTTCAGGGAGATATCAATGGAAATTCACGAAAAGAGGTTTAGCGTTCAGTTTTTCGGTGATGTGGACGCTATACCGGCTAGACTGGAACAAGATTTTCGGGCTTTTATCGAAACGACCTATGCCCTGATGCAATCTTTCCCGTTCACCGAATACATTTTCTATATCCTCTGCCCTGAATACAGTTTTTATCACGGCGTAGAGCATAAAAATAACAACGTCGTGGTGCTGGGGCCAGACAAGCAGGTATTTACATCGCGTTATGATGACCTGATCGGTGTAGCCTGTCATGAGCTCTTTCATGCGTGGAATGTATGTCGGCTTAAGCCTAAAGAACTGATACAACCTGATTATTCAAAGGAGGTGTTTACGACTTCAGGCTGGGTACTGGAAGGGCTGACAACATATTACGGAGAATATCTGCTTGCCCGTTCAGGCTTTTTTACTCCGGAAAAGTTCGTGAATCAGCTGAACCGTTGGCTGAAAATAGTGGCGTTAAACCCGGGATACCATGACTTTTCGATGCAGGAAGCCTCTGTAGATTTATGGATGGACGGCTATCGTAAACCAGCACCCTGGAAAAAGCCGGGTATATATATAAAAGGCGCATTGATATGGATGCTTGCCGACTGGACATTCCGACAAAATGGTAAACGTCTGGATGACTGGTTCAGGGATTTTTATCGGGAGTTTTTACCTACCGGCTATACTGATCAGGATATACGTGAAAGCTGGAAGGCATTTTGTCCTGGTGCTGAAGCCATTTATGACCAATATGTAGTATCAGCTGATCAAAATATTGTGGGGGATATAGTGCGAAATGCCGGAGACTTCGGCCTCAAGATTGGCTTTGCCTACGATCATGACAGTATAACGCATAAATTGGGTATACTTCATCGCGATAATAAAATTGAATATTTGCATGAAGATAGCCCGGTCGCAGCGCCGCACGGCAGTGAGATAAAATCAGATGGAGATATGGTTGCGATCGGGAATAGTGAATTCCGGCTCAATGAATTTTCCGATCGGTTTTTTGTAATACCGGTTGCTTCTGTGCACGATGCTCTGAAGTATAAGAAGTGGATTCAATAATTATTTATTGTTTATCAATATTTATTTATATATTTGTGATAAATATTTATTGACATGGAACGAAATACCTTACTCAAAATATCACTTGTGCTTGGGCGGATCGCCCAGATTATGCTGATCGTTGTAGCTGTAGGTCTGATCATAATTTTTGGTATATGGCTATTTAAGGAAGAAGTGCTAAGCAATTTCTATTTTGTGGTTACAGGTCATGGCTTTCAGATCACTAACAATCCGGGTGACTCGTCAGCCATTGCTCTATCAGATACCGGAACTTCGGTAATTATCTTTAATCTGATCAAAGGCCTTATGGTACTGTGCATTTTATATTTCATAATCCATCAGGGTATCAGCGTCATCAAATCTATCCGCCGTCTTTCAACCTTCCGGTCAGACAATGTCCTGGCCTTCAGACGAATGGGTGGTCTGTTTTTGTTATGGTTTCTGATTGACATCATTTCGGTTAGCCAGGATGCTATGAATATAAAAATAGAACCTAACCATCTGATAGGCAGTCTGATTTGCTTTATCCTCGCTGAAATATTCAGGGAAGGCAACAGGCTAATGGAAGAAAACAACCTAACCATTTGACCTATGCCTATTATTGTAAATCTAGATGTCATGATGGCCAAAAGGAAGATGCGTTCCAGGGAACTGGCTGAGAAGCTGGGGATCACGGAAGCCAATCTTTCTATACTTAAGACAGGCAAGGCAAAAGCTATCCGGTTTACCACATTAGAGTCGATCTGTGCAATACTGGAATGTCAGCCCGGTGATTTACTGGAATTCAAGAACGAATGATGGTGTCTTCCCTGAACCTTTAGATCCATCCTATAAATAACAGGAAAAAGCAGTGCATACTAAACATATAACATGACAACAATCCCATTATGCATAAAATGACCTAATAGGCCATAGAACAGGGTGTTATATCGGGCTCGAAGCCAGCCAAGCAGTATACCAAACGGAAGTAACCACCAGATACTAAGTAACGAAAGATGGATTATGGCAAACAGAAATGAAGTGCCAAAAATAGCCGAAGTTTTCCCTCCGATTTCCTCAATCCAGTTGAAAATTAATCCCCTGAATGCCAGCTCCTCAGATACTGGAGTCAGAACGGCTATACCAATAAAGGCTGTAAAAAAGCTCACTTCTGATTGATTCTCTGTGAAATTAAGACCTGGTTCAATATTAGTTGTGACAAACAACCTGAATAGGTATGTTACCAGAAAAGGGGAAATGGTGGTTAAACCCATAACCAGGAGCAATGGAAATGCCTTTATCCTCCCGGGGTGAAATAATGCAAACAAATTTCTGCTTTCACTAAGACTAAAAGCAAGAATTAAGATTGAGTAACCGATGGTGCTGAGTATTAAGGAGAAGCCTACTCCACTCGTGTACCTTAAAATGATCATGTACACAAGAGTAGCAATGACAAAGCCACCTATCCTGCCAATTTTCTTACCTGCTAACGAATTCTTATCTGTAACAACAGCGTCGAGCTTTTTGCCACACGATATGCAAAATCTGTTGGAGGAGGATTGGATCGTGGTACAGGAAGAACAGACTATCTGCTCAGGGTCATTAGATTTTAACATTCATTTCTTTAAGCCTGTTC
>CAZEQJ010000054.1:1837-7868 GCA_964514385.1 uncultured Cytophagales bacterium | reverse complement strand
GTTCTTATATTCGACATAGTCTCTGGCTGAGGTAATGCCTTTAACAAACATCGCAACAATAATAATTTTAAACACAATGCCGCTAAATAAAGACATGGGAGTAATCATTATCGCGATGGCCTGAAGTACAAGCCAAAAGCCAAAAGCTGCAAGAACTCCCATTAAGACGTTTCTGTTCAGCCAAATCAGACAGCCTGCAAAAATAATCCCTGTTATTAAATAGGTAAGGTAGACGGTGGCGTCTCCTCCTGAAGCGATAGTCAAAATGGCAATTAACAAATTAATGACAATAAGTACCCGGCTCCATCAAAGTAGCACAATTGGAGCAATTGATATGCTGAGTGGTTGCTTCCATATCCATAATAGTTGTTTATATGCTCTAAAATAATTTTATTTTTTCAAGATCAAAAATATCCGATCATGATCCACTTTATTTTCTTTTTCCGCCCAGAAAAACACTCAGACCCGATTCTATGGGTTTTCCGGACAACCTACGGAAAGTAAGCATCTGGCCTGTATGGTAAAGCATATCAGATATCTGCCCGTTGATCATATACCAGAATGGATATCTTCTCTCTTCTTTCCCGTACCCGTAAACAATCTCCAGTTGTGCGATCTCTTCGTCGGTCATATGACGGATAGTGGCACTGGCAAGCTGAATATGGTGTAGCGTTTTATGCCGTAGGAGCTGATAGTCCATATGCTCATCTTCATCTACTTCATATTCCTTCACAATGATTCTGACCAGCGTCTGTGACATGCTGTATATATGTTCCATCGTCTCATACATTGTTCTGGACCCCTCCGTTGCTTTATAATGAAGGTCCTTTTGTGTCAGGTCTTTGGAGGCCCAGTAATAACGGAAACCGAGCCCGTCAATCATCCTGGAAATCACACCTCCGGAAGTGAATTTTTCTGGATGCTCCGGAATCTCCTGATAATGCGTGTCTTGTGCCATAGTAGGAAAAGTTAAAAAGGATAGAATGAATTACAGATTGAATTTAAGAAATTTCCATATCAAAATATGTATAAAAAGGGCTAAACCAAGAAGGTAGAAACGATAAAATAAGCTGTACTAAACGCTAATACCATGTATAATATTACGGAAAATATCGATGAAAAAGCATATTTTATGAGCTGAAGAACATGGTAGCGCCTGAAAAATGAAAATGTATGCGTATATACAATAATAAAAAGAATGGCCATCTGCACCTGATTGGCATGTAAATTAAAATACATGCTGATGAGCATAAATACTAATTCAATAAGCGTATACACGCCACTGATGTAATCAACTATGGCTAAATACTCCGCCAGATTTTGATGTCTCCAGTAAAGTAGCTTAAGAATGAAAACAAAAGAACATTCAATTAAGAATGACCAGCAAGTGGTCTGATAATGGGGAGTAGTTCACGGACATGCATTACCAGATAATCTCAAAAAATGAAACAGCCTGGCCTTCGAGCTCCGTTACAAATACAGTTTCACTTTCGCGCAGTCGGATGGTTTGCTCACTTACCATTTTGAGCTTACCGGCCTCCTCAAGCTCCTCATATTGTTCTGGTGTTGGTTGCTGAGGTGATCCCATAGCCTTCCATGTTGTATATGAATTGCTATGCTCCTGATCGATCAGGTATTGTTTCATTTTTGCCTTCCCTTCGGGTAGCCCCTTTAATAATACGGCCACATGTTGAGGAGCTGTGATCGTATCATCATCATGATAATTCCAGATCATAAGGGTAGCCTTGTTATCACGATTGTCAATTGCCGCATATCCATTTATATCCCGTGCACCTCGCACACCGGCGTTTTCAATGATTGTCGCTGTATACGCAAGATCTCCTGATACCTTCACCTGATCTCCTGTCATTTTACCCAGCATCCTGAATACATTTAACACAGGCTTTTCAATACCATTTGTCGCCAGATCCCTGAACCCGCTATACCAGGGCTGATCTTCAAATTCGAACGCCCAGGATACTATACCCCGCAGGTTCACCTCATATTTTCGGGCAAGCTCAATGGTGCGCGGGATTGAAGCTGCCGTGTAACTGGAGTAAATTGTATTGTTTCGATAATTAAACTGAGGATAGACGCTGGAAGGACATGCCGCACAGCCCTCCGGGTCAGACTCACCCAAAATGATGGGTGTATCTTTTAAAGCCGGATAATCTGCCATCACCCGAAAGCCAGTTGCAATATCGTGGAGTTGCTGCCCCATATTCATTCTGATCCTTCCCTCATCTGTAAGTTGTGGTGCGCCCTTGGCGTGATAGGCGATGAAATCAAGTGGTGTGCCGGTGCCCCCTGTAACATGGTTCGTGCCGGAAAGGCAATGATCCAGAAAGGCTCGCAAGTACTCTTCTGCATAGTCCCATCCCGGGCCAGTGGTATGAGGTCCTCCCATAAGGGCTGAAGGTAATGCACGCTTCACCGCAGCAGCAGTATAGTCATACAGCTTGAAATATTCTTCCATGGTGCCCTGCCAATACCCAATATTGGGCTCATTCCATAGCTCCCAGTACCATTTTTCCACTTCTTCCTGCCCGTACCGGTCAATAGAATGCCTGACCCATTGATAGATCAGTTCTGCCCATTTCTCATAGTCATCAGGAGGATAGGCCCAGCCCGTGTAAATATCGTCATACGGGTCACCAGGCTCCCATTGATGAGCATAGGGCTCAGGTTGTGTTGAAAGTGCCTGCGGCATAAAGCCTATTTCCACCAACGGCCTTACGCCTTTTTCAACATACGTATCGAAAATGCTGTCGATTACTGTCCAGTCATACACCGGGTTTCCGCCTTCGTCTTCTGTATATGCATTTGTAGAACCCCACTTCAGGCGTGCTTCACCGTCTCCGGTTGTCAGCAGATTATGGGTGCGTACATATACCTGCACCGGACTTAAGTCTGACAGCTGATTGAGCAGTTTTTTACCGTCCTCCATGTAGGTATAATTGGGCTCATCATGGCCAAACATAGCCCATGCGTATGATACCGGAGCTATGCGCTGGTCGTAATCCACGTTTATACGTATCGCATCGTCCGGAATCTCCACTTCCTGTGGCGTGCATGATATGATCAAAAGCAGGAGAACTAAAAAATATGGAAATCGCATAAATTTGGCGTTTTGGATAGCTAAATATAAATACTGTACCCGATACCTGTAAAACATTTTTGATTTATGATCAGATTCGGATTGTATCCCGCTTGATTGAAGGCGGACTTCAGATGCCAATTTAACCAGACAAACTAAATGGATTTGGTTCGAAAGTCGTCCGGGAAAAATGTTCAGTAGAATTGATTGGGAACCAAATTTCAGGAAATCACATCATCATAATCACCTTGAAAGAAAGATAAGCTGAAAGACAAATGGTAGCTTAGAAAACCATCAGCTTTTCCCTTACAAAGCCAACTTCTGTGTTGATTTCAACAAAGTATAATCCTTCTGGTAAATTGGGAAGGTTGATCTGAATTTGATTTGCATCTGCAGTAATCGATCGGATCAGCTTTCCACTCTGATCATACATGACTACTGCTTTTATTTTCAGGTCGTTACTATTGAAATCTAATGTTCCACCGGATGATACAGGGTTAGGATAAAATGTAATAGAGGACGCTCCTTCATAATGTGCAATGACGATTGGACTGTACTCATACTGACCATCATAATCCATTTGCTTTAACCGGTAGTACTGGTATCCGGAAACCGGAGCTTTATCAAAATAAGAGTAGAAATGTTCATAATTAATTGTACCGTTCCCCTCTACCTCTCCTATTGACTTAAAATGTTGTCCATCAAGTGATTTCTGTATCTCAAAATGACTGTTATTAATCTCCGCCAGGGTCTTCCATTTCAATAAAATACCATCAACCTCAGTGGTTGCAGTAAAATATGCTAATTCTACCGGAAGTGGGTTTACGGCAGGTGAAGTAGAGCCAAAAGTAAATGGGCTGAATGAGGGAATATTGGTAACGGTAATACTTCCCGGATCTGCCGATACTCTCGAATTTTGACCATAATTTTCCCATTCAGATCCCGTATAATGAGCAACCACGAGATCTGCATAATTATCTATCCCACTTCGTACCTGATTTTTCCAGTGTAAGGTTACATCTGCATTGGATGCCGTACCTGCGGGTGTCAGATCCCAGTATTCAACTGAACTCACATTATTTAAATTACCATTAGGGTCAGAGGTTCTCAATACGGTATTATTTGTCGGCTCTTCAAAGAAATACGTAGCCGTAAATTCTGTTGCTGCATCTCCCGTCAAATTAGCGATATCAAGCGGCGCCCAGACATTTTCATCGCCAATCTGAAACTCAAAATCCGTATTACCAATTTTCCTTAATGGCCCTTGTATGAAACTGGCGTTGCTGCCACCGGATAACACTGAACCTGCCTCCATGGTAAGTAGTGCAGAGGTTGAAGTCGCAACCAGTCCGTCTGAAAGGACAATTGTACCCGGTATTGAAACATCTCCTTCCAATGTTACCTGCGGGAATGTGATTCGGGAATTGTTGATCACTACATTTTCAAAAGTAAATGTGTCGGTGCCTGAACCTGCATTTTGCGGGAAGATCTGCAGGTTGGTAGTGGAATTTAGTCTCAATATCGCGTTATCATTCATATCCAGAATACCAAATCCACCAGCTCTGGTAAAATCTCCTCCGGCATTTAAACTAGTGCTATTATTAAACTCGATTTCTGCCAGGTCCTGACTGGATACATTATACACAATATCTTCTACTACCGTAAGTGTAGACGTATTGTTGAATTGATTCAAAATTTTTGTACCTGTATTATTATTCAGGTTAAAGTTCTCTCCGATAGTGATTGAAGATGCATTATTTGCGATCAGGACATTTTCTTCGTTTGTACCACCATTGATGTCCCAGGTGAAATTTCGGTTGATGTCCAGGTCACCATTATTCAATACTATTTTTATAGAGTCAGCTCCACCATCTCGCTGAATGGTCAGATCATCATTAATCGATACACTGCCATTATTAATCGTCAGGTAAAGGGGGAAATTTACACCGGTATTGGTGATATTAACTGCACCCTGCACTGTCAAGGTAGCGGATGAAACGGTTAATGAGCCCGTATCGGATACATTGTCAATGTTAATACCACCCACTGTTTCACTTGTATTGAAGGTCACATCATAATCACGAATATTAGCGATATCTCCTATTTGTGGATAATCAGCAGCAGGCGTTCCTCCAAAACCTACTAATGACCAGGTATTCGGATCATCCCAATCACCATCTGAAATGGCGAAATATGACTGATCAACATTATCAACCTCCAGGGTAAAAGTGCCGTCATAACTTAGATTGACGACATCTACACTAATATAATATACATTACCAATCGTCAGGCCGCCCTGTGAAAGGAACACATCATCATTATTACCAACATACCGAATGGAATTTACTTCAGTTAATCCATCCGCTTCCCATAATGCCAGTTGTGTTCGGGATTGATTCCCCTTACTTCCATTAATATCAATTTTTATGGTAACATTCTCTGAGATAGCAGTAAACTTAAACCAGCGGTTTGCAACAGGATTTCCTCCTGTATTCCAGTTACTGCCCGCATTCCTGTCCGGAGTGGCTCCCAATGTTGTATATTCAGCATTGGCAGATACATAATTATCAAGATTTGTTAATTCAATCGCTCCCTCATAGAAGTCATAATCTACTTCATCAGTCACACACAAGGTAAAAGTGCCATCATAACTTAAGTTTACTACGTCTACCGAAATATAGTACCGCTGACCGGGAGTTAAATTCACTGCGCCAATCGTAACGTCCTCTTCATTTGATTGATACCTTTTACTTTCCACCTCTGTTAATCCATCTGACTCCCAGATCGCTACCTGTGTCCGGGATTGAGTCCCTTTAGACCCATTAATATCTACTGTAATCCTTATTTGTGAAGATGTTGCTGTAAAATAAAACCAGCGGTTTGCCACAGGGCTTCCTCCCGTGTTCCAGTTGCTGCCCGCATTCCTGTCCGGCG
>CAZEQJ010000054.1:0-1737 GCA_964514385.1 uncultured Cytophagales bacterium | reverse complement strand
TGGATTGATTTCCCTTCGATCCATTAATGTCTACCGTAATGTTGATGAACTCACTCGGCGCAACAAAATAAAACCAGCGATTTGCCACAGGGCTTCCTCCCGTGTTCCAGTTGCTGCCCGCATTCCTGTCCGGCGTAGCGCCCAGCGTCGTAAATGCAGCATCTGCTGAACAATAATTATTGATATCTACTAGTTCAATAGCGCCTTCGTAATAATCATAATCCACAGTTTCCTCCAGGCATAAGGTGAAGGTGCCGTCATAATTAAGGTTCACCACATCCACCGATATGTAAAAGGTATCGCCTGGCGTCAGGTTGGTTGCTCCGATCACCACATCCTCATCGTTGGACTGGTACCTCCGGCTGGTCACCTCCGTCAATCCATCTGACTCCCATAAGGCTAGCTGTGTTCTGGATTGATTTCCCTTCGATCCATTAATGTCTACCGTAATGTTGATGAACTCACTGGGCGCAACAAAATAAAACCAGCGGTTTGCCACAGGACTTCCTCCCGTGTTCCAGTTGCTGCCTGCATTTCTATCTGGTGTCGCACCTAATGTGGTATATGCCTCATCTGCACTACAGCCATTGATCAGCGAGGTCACGTCAATTGCTCCTTCATAATAATCGTAATCCACGGTTTCCCGCATACATAGCGTGAAGGTACCATCGTATGATGTGCTTAATACATCAACAGAAAAATAGTAGGTGTTACCTATTGTTAGAGAAGTATACCCAAGGTCAACATCTTCATCATTGGATTGATAACGCTCACTGGCTAATTCAGTCGTCCCGTCAGATTCCCACAACGCAAGCTGTGTTCTGGATTGGCTTCCCTTAGAGCCACCTATATCTATTTTAATATATACTTGTTCTGTTTGTGCAACAAAACTGAACCATACGTTAGCTACGGGACCGTCATTATTCCAATTACTGCCTGCATTTCCATCAGGAGTTGCTCCAACAGTGGTAAATACTGCATCAGATGAACATATCAATACAGAATCTACAATTGCTGAAGCATCTATAGCATTAGCGAAATCATCATTTGCCGGTTGGGCATATACTGATATAGCGAGGCCAAGATATAATACAACGGATAGTATATTCCTTACTATTGTTATCATCAATTGGAAATACGGGAATAACGGCAAATATATTACATCATTTAGACTATTGGTTGATACTAATCGACAAACATAAAAATTCAGCCGTTTTATTGATCTTTGGATTAAATCAATCCAACTGTAAGCGAAAAATAATTGTTGATATGCTCGATCTTATCGTGCACCAAATGCAAAAGGTACATATGTACTCCCAACAGCATTAGGTTATATTATGGTTTTGTTTTGCAACTTTTCAGAATAAATCAGCATCACAATTTAATGAGATATCTTTTCATATTATTTCTGCTATCTGCACCGGTAGTATTATTGGCACAAAAGGTTGAGGGCATGCTTACCGGCTCTGATGGAAAACCAGTATCATTTGCCAACATAGGCGTTTTGAACCGCAATCTAGGAACGGTTTCTTCCATAGCAGGGTATTACGAGCTCGACCTTAGTAAAACACTCCCTACCGATACGCTACAGGTCTCATGTATAGGGTATGAAACCAAACAGGTGATCATTGGAGAATTCCTTAACAGGGATCAATATAATTTAACCTTGCCTAATAAAACCTATTCGCTGGAAGAGGTGATTATTTCACCACGGAAATACAAGGAGCGTATTCTGGG
>CAZEQJ010000053.1:0-20357 GCA_964514385.1 uncultured Cytophagales bacterium | reverse complement strand
CATAACGCTGTATAGCATCTTTACCGGGCACCTGATCTGCGCCATTCACAGCCGAATATAAATATTCGATCTGGTCCATTAACATTGGCTGCGGATAGGTGATGTTTTCAGATTGCAGTTCTGCCAGCTTTTTCCTGATGGTTGTCTTTTCTGCCGCTGTTATTTCCTCGTCAAGTTGCGCCTCCAGATCTGCCTCGTACCGACGAGCACTGGTTACCAGTTCGGCCACTTTCAGCTGAAATGCTATGTTGTCACGGACCATCTCTGCTGTGATGCCTGAGCTATCCGAACGGGGGTCCAATACCAACTCAAATGTTTTCTCCAGCACTTTTCCGTTACTGGTAAGACGTATGGTATAAGTGCCTGGCGCCACCATTGGACCGCCTGCATAGCGACGATAATCACTTGCACTCCATGGACCGAAATGGCGCATATCCCATCTGAATCTATTATGTCCTTTTTTTCCACTCAGGCTCCGGTTTATCACAAACGTGACATTATTGGTTGCCATATCACGCGTCACGCTTTCTTCCACTTTGGTGGTATCGTTGAAATAGGTATTTACCAGGCCTCCCTTTTCATCCAATATGTCCATCCTGATGTATGTTGTATCAGCCACAGGTAAATAATAATCGATAATAACCCCCGGCCGCTCAAACTGAGGTACGTTGTAGGGGTTACCACCCTCCCGATAGCGTATGGTCCGGTCAGGAGTATGCAATTTATATTCATTCGCCGAGAGGTCAATTTCCCTGAGCACAGACATGTTATCCAGTATCCAGAATCCTCTTCCCATTGTAGACAACACCAGGTCATTGCGGTGAATTTTAAGGTCGGTTACAGGTACTACAGGTAAATTAAGCTGCAGTGGCTTCCAGCTACTGCCGTCATCTACTGAATAAAACAGACCATATTCCGTACCG
Organism: uncultured Cytophagales bacterium; assembly: GCA_964514385.1. Taxonomy (GTDB): domain Bacteria; phylum Bacteroidota; class Bacteroidia; order Cytophagales; family Cyclobacteriaceae; genus CAZEQJ01. Next base: position 19,434 of record CAZEQJ010000053.1, on the reverse strand, counting down.
GCGAAAAGCAACCCCTCCATTACCGGATCTTCACGTACTACGCGGACAGGATAGTCAGCTGGTATACCATTGGTTATTAAAGTCCAGGATTTACCATAGTTTTCCGTCTTGTAAATGTAGGGTTTCCAGTCGGCAAGCTGGTAGAGTAGGATGCTGACAATGGCTTTGGCGGGGTTATGTGGTGATGGAGCAACAGCATCTACACGCCCTCCTTCCGGTAATTTGGCTGGTGTTACATTTTCCCAAGTGTTGCCGTCATCCTGCGTTACGAATACCAGCCCGTCATTGGAGCCGGTCCAGATAACGCCTTTCCTGGCAGTAGATTCCTGTATGGCGTAAATGGTGCTGTAATATTCTTCGCCGGTAATATCACGTGTGATGGGCTCACCGGAAATAACCTGTTTTTCAGGGTCGAAAGCCGTCAGATCGGGTGATATGGTTTCCCAGGTGATACCCTCATCACGGGTACGATGTACAAACTGGGAGGTATGGTAAATGACTGAAGGGTCATGAGGCGACACATGTATGGGCGACACCCGCTGAAAGCGGTATTTCAGGTCTTTTGGATTATGACCATACATATAATGATTGCCCACGTAATACGATTTCTCTTCACCGGTAAGCTTATTGAATACACTAAATCGTCCTTTGCAGTTGGAATACACGATGTTGGGATTCACCGGATTGGGTACTGCAGGTCCAGTTTCACACCCTCCTGTATTGATAATAAAGCCGGTTTCACTCGCCTGAATACTTGCCGGAAGATTACTGGGTACAGCTATGGTGGAGTAATTATCCTGCTGTCCACCGTATAGCCAGTAAGGATATTGGTGATCTACCTCTACCTGGTATATCTCTGCCGTAGGTTGGTTGAATTGTGTCGACCACGTGCTTCCACCATTGAAAGTGACGTTGGCACCACCATCATTAGACTGTATGAATAAGTCCGGATTAGTCGGGTTGATCCACATATCATGATTATCGCCATGTGGTGAGCTGATTCTGTTCCAGCTTTTACCACCATCATCCGAGCGGAAATAACCGGTGGCCAGCACGTAAAGCTTATCTGCATCCTGAGGGTCTACCCGTACGTTGGTGTAGTAAAAAGGCCGGGTTCGTATACCGCCATAGCTTGACACTTGTGTAAATGATTGTCCCTGATTGATGGATTTATACATACCACCTTTATCGCCGGGGGCTTCTACAAGGGCATAAACGATCTTTGAGTCAGCCGGTGTGACTCCAATGTCGATCTTCCCAATCAGGCCTTCCGGCAGACCTTTCGTGGTCTTTTCCCATGTTTTACCATCATCTGTAGATTTATATATACCACCCTCTTGCTGTTGCCCGCCACTGATGATCGTCCATGGTTTACGCTCAGCTTTCCATGCTGCTGCAAATAATGTCGAAGGATTGCCAGGTAAAAATTCAATATCAGAAAAACCGGAATTTTCGGAGATATAAAGCACCTTTTCCCAGCTTTTACCTCCATTTACCGTTTTGAAAATACCCCGCTCAGGATTGCTGTTGAATGCATGACCCACGGCTGCTACATACACGATATTGTGATCCTTCGGATGTATGATTACAGCGCCAATCTGCCCTGCCTTTTCCAGCCCGATATGCTGCCAGGTAGTGCCGCCATCCACTGTTTTATAGACACCTTTTCCCGCAATCACATTGCTGCGAAGCCCGTCTGATCCGGTACCCACATACACAATATTCGGGTCTTCCTGATCTACGGCAATAGCACCGATGGAAGGAGTGGAGAAATAGCCATCCGAAACATTCTGCCAGCTTGTGCCATAATCCGTACTTTTCCATACGCCACCTCCCGTTGCTCCAAGATAGAAAGTGCCGGGCTCGGCGACGGTGCCGGCAACAGCGGTGACGCGGCCGCCACGAAGGGGACCGACATTGCGGAATTGTAAATCGGCATTTTGAGCAACAGCGGCCAGTGAGGCTACCAAAAGAACAAAGAAGAGCTTTGTGATATTTAAGTTCATCGGACAATATTATTTCTGCCAATATAAAGGATTATATGAGAGATCCACACGGATAGACCGTATCCGGCTGATTATTTATACCGATGGAGCCATGTGGTTGCAGTTAGGTTAATGATTCATCTCCCCGTATCATGTGAGCTATGTCACTTACACCACAGATTCTGTTCCTTAGTTTCGCACCAAAATTAAAGATCATTTTTATGAGTAATCCAACACTTACCGCAACCGCAGCATTCACTTCCGGACGATGGGAAAAGGAAATCAATGTCAGGGATTTTGTAACCAACAATATCACAGCCTACGATGGTGACGATTCTTTTCTTTGCGGACCAACAGAAAATACACGAATCGTTTTCGGCCTATCCATGGAAGCTGTAAAGGAGGAGCTGGCGAATAATGGAGTGAAATCCATTGATCCTGATATTATTTCACGAATTAATTCACATGGTGCAGGGTATATTTCACGCGAGCATGAGGTGATTGTAGGATTACAGACTGACGAACTGTTGAAAAGGGCAATAAAGCCTTACGGCGGTGCTCGTGTAGTGGAAAAAGCTTGTAGTGAAAATGGTGTAGAGCTTAACCCCCGGGTAAAAGAGATTTTTTCCAACTATGTTAAATCCCATAACGATGGCGTATTTGACGCATATACTGATGAAATAAAGAAATTCAGAAGCCTGGGCTTTCTTACCGGTCTACCCGATAATTATGCACGTGGCAGGATAATTGGTGATTACCGACGGCTTGCCCTGTATGGTATTGACCGGCTGGTCGCACAAAAGCAGGAGGACCTGCAACACCTTGGCGGGCCAATGACAGATTCCAGAATACGACTTCGTGAAGAGGTAAATGAGCAAATCAGCGCGCTAAAAGAAATAGGAGCATTGGGAGAACGGTATGGACTTGATTTATACCGACCCGCTGAAAACGCCCGTGAGGCAGTTCAATGGGTTTATATGGCCTACCTGGCAGCGGTAAAGGAACAGGATGGTGCCGCAATGTCGTTGGGGAATGTATCCTCGTTTCTTGATATTTTTATCGAAAGGGATTTGATAAATGGTGACATCAACGAAAAGGAGGCACAGGAGCTGATCGACCAGCTGGTAATCAAGCTTCGCATGGTGCGCCATCTGAGACCACAGGCGTACAACGATATTTTTGCCGGTGACCCTACCTGGGTGACTGAAGCTATCGGAGGATTAAGCCTTGCCGGTGGCCATAAGGTGACCAAAACCTCCTTCAGGTTCCTTCAGACTTTATACAACCTCGGCCCTTCACCCGAACCTAATATGACGGTACTTTGGGCATCTGACCTGCCGGAAGGGTTTAAGAAATTCTGTGCACGCGTATCAATAGATACATCATCCATTCAGTATGAAAATGATGACCTGATGCGAGATACCCGCAGGACGGATGACTACGGGATAGCCTGTTGTGTATCATTTCAGGAAATAGGCAAACAGATCCAGTTTTTCGGAGCCCGCACCAACCTTGCCAAAACCATGTTGCTCGCATTAAATGAAGGGCGATGTGAGATCACAGGCGAAAAGGTGATCGATGGTATTCCACCATTGAAAAGTGATGAACTACGATTTGATGAGGTGATGGCCAACTTCCGTCAAGCCATGAAAGAAGTAGCCCGGGTATATGTCGACTCAATGAATATCATACATTTTATGCACGACAAATATTATTACGAGCGTGCACAGATGGCTTTTGTGGATACCGATCCGCATATCAATGTAGCGTATGGTATAGCCGGGCTATCCATAGTAGCTGATTCGCTTTCTGCGATAAAACACGCTACTGTCACGGCAATCCGAAATGAAGACGGCCTTGCGACAGATTTCGAAATAAAGGGCGAATTCCCCTGCTACGGCAATGATGATGACCGTGTAGATGACTTGGCTGTGCTGGTTTCTTCCGAATTTAATCACGAGCTGGCATCACACAGAACGTATAAAAATGCAGAGCCTACCATGTCCATCCTTACCATTACCTCCAATGTGATGTACGGTAAAAAAACAGGAGCCACGCCGGATGGTCGTGCAAAAGGAGTACCCTTCGCCCCCGGAGCAAACCCTATGCATGGACGCGATACCCACGGTGCATTGGCATCCCTTAATTCGGTTGCAAAACTGAGGTATGAAGATTGTCTGGATGGCATTTCCAATACAATGTCGTTGCTGCCCAAAACGCTTGGCAACAACGAGCAGGTAAGGATCAACAATCTGGTCGCTATACTGGATGGGTATTTTAACAACAGGGCTCACCACCTGAATGTAAATGTACTGAACCGTGAGCTCCTGGAAGACGCCATTGAGCATCCTGAAAACTATCCACAGCTGACCATCAGGGTATCAGGCTACGCTGTGAATTTTGTCCGCCTTTCCAGAGAGCAGCAGCAGGAAGTACTTTCCAGAAGTTTCTTTGACAAAATATGAAGTACAACCAACAGCGAAGCATAAAAGAATATCATCAGTCCAATGCAGAGGAATCACCGGTGCTGAATGTACATTCAGTTGAATCATTCGGCACCTTCGATGGTCCGGGTATACGATATGTGGCCTTTCTTCAGGGATGCCCCTTTCAATGCCTTTATTGCGCCAACCCCGATACAATGAAGCCCGGAAAGGGTGAGAATAAAACGGTGGACGAGGTGTTTAATGAGGCTATACGCATCAAACCCTATTTTTCGGGTGGTGGAGGTGTAACCATATCTGGTGGTGAGCCATGCTGTCAGGCCAAAAACCTCATTCCTTTATTCAAAAAGCTGAAGGATCAGGGTATTCATACGGCATTGGACACAAATGGCTACATCATGAGCCGGCATGTAGAGGAATTGCTTACGCTTACCGATCTGGTACTGCTGGATGTTAAGCATATTGACCCTTCAACACATGAAATCGTAACCGGAAGGAATAACCGAAAGGTGCTGGAGTTTGCTGAATACCTGAGAAAAAAAGGGAAGACGGTTTGGTTGAGATATGTATTAGTTCCAGGCCTCACCGATAACAAAGAACATCTTCATCAGCTTGGCGAGCATTTCCGGAATTATGAGAATATCGAAAAATTAGAGATTCAGCCCTATCATAAACTGGGGGCACATAAATGGCAACTTATGGGGATGGACTACCCACTTGAGGGAGTTCCGGAAAATACAGCAGATCAGCTTATACAGGCAAAAAGCATTTTCGAACAGTATTTTACTGAAGTGGTAGTCAATTGAGTATGACCCTTTCGAGGGTGGACTATTCCCTCTTTGTGTCTATATTTGTTTTATGATCAAAAGACTAATACTAATCAGTGTAGCACTCACATTATCCTCTGCAGTGCATTCACAGCCCTATTATACCGATAATTACAGGATAGAGGTTAGCTTTTCCGACCTGAGTGAAGAGGATGTCATACTGGGATACCACATGGGGAGTAAACAGTATATCATAGATTCGGCAACCCTTGACGCTTCAGGAAAAGCTGTTTTTCAGGGCAATGACTCATTGCGATATGGTGTTTACCTGATATATGTGCCTGATGTAAAATATTTTGATTTCATATTCAACGAGCCTGAAGTTATCCTATCTACTTCCATAGATGATCCGGTTGCGGATATGAAGGTTATCAAATCCAATGAAAATGAAGTGTTTTTCGATTACCTGAACAAGCTTAATGGCTTTAGTCAGCAGGTCAGTAATGCGTCAATTTCAGATTCGGAAAAACAGGAAATCAATGATAAGGTAATGACCTATATCCGTGAGACGGTAATCCGATATCCTCAGTTATTTGTCACCTCGCTTATAAATGCAAACCGCCAGATCAATGTTCCGGATGTCGATGAGGCTGGAAATCAGGTCGATGACAATTGGAAGTATAATTACTATTACGAGCATTATTGGGATTATATAGACCTTTCGGATGAACGACTAATTTTTTCGCCTACTTTAGAAAATAAAATCAATGAGTATATAACACAATTAACGATACAAAATCCGGACTCCATAATTGCTGCAGCCGACCGTCTGATTACGGCAGCAGGGGAGAAGAATGAAATGTACCGGTATATCGTGATACAGATCACCAATACCTTCGCCAACTACAGATTGATGATAGCTGAAAATGTATATGTGCATATGATTGACACCTATTACTCACTGGATAAGGCTTGGTGGCTGGAAGAAGAAACATTATATCGTATGCAGGATCAGGCAGAGCGTCTGCGTCCCCTCCTCATTGGTAAAAGAATGCCCAATCACAGCTTTACCACACCAGAAGGAAAACGAAAAGACATCATAAACACGGCTTCAACCTATACGGTTCTCTATTTTTATGACACATCATGTGATAGATGTATCGAGGGGATTGACAAAATCAATGAGCAATCTATTTTTTACCGGGAAAATGATATTGCATTATGGGGTGTAAGATTATACGAGGATGAAAGCTGGGGCGATTTTATACAGCGCCACGGCATGAAAGACTGGGTAAATGTAGAGCATAATGGCCTTCAGGAAGAATTGATGACAAAATATAACATACAGTCAACGCCTGCTATCATCGTCATTGATGAAAATAAGGATATAGTGCTGCGCCGCATAAGCCCGTCTCAGCTACATGAGGTTTTATCTTTAATGATTGGGGACAATTGACATACCATAACCACTACAGATGAAGGGTTTTATTGTCATCTTATTTCTATTTTCATCAGCACTGTTATATGCCCAGGATACTCTTGGTTATAACTACGACAAACGACTTCCTGAGATAAGTGGTATCGATCCCTCTGTACATCATCCGGGGCATTTCTGGGTGCATAATGATAGTGGAGGTAAACCTGAACTTTACCTGGTCGACTCGCAGATGACGATCATCATGACAGTAAGGCTGAGGAATGCCATCAGATCGCGAACCAAACGTAATGGTAAAAACATAGACAAAACCCTGAATGTACGTCATATTGATTGGGAGGACATAACGGGTATGTATTGCGATGGTAAATACTACCTCGTTGCAGGGGATATCGGGGATAACCTGGCCATCCGACGAAATATTGATTTATACCGTATAGTGGAGCCGGTATTTGATGATGACACAGTTATAAGCGTGGATGGTGACATGATGACGTTGAAATATGCTGAAGGTGCGCGTGATGCGGAGGCCCTGATGTACGATCCGCATTCAGAAAAGATGATCATTGTCACCAAAAGAGAACAAAATGTATTTGTGTATAACTTTAATTTTAACCCGATAAAAATGAAGATCGCCGCATCGGGTAGGTTAGACATGACGTATGTTACAGCAGGTGATATCAATGACAATGGGGATATTTTAGTAAAGACTTACGATAAGGTGTGGTGCTTCCAATCTGATGGCAGGAATGCCGTTGCTTTATTATTGGAAGGCAGTCCGCAGCAGTTGGATTACCAAGTTGAAAAGCAGGGTGAGGCCATATGCTGGGATAAAGAAGGAAACCTTTATTTTACTATCTCTGAAAATCCGGATGGCATACCTCAACCTCTTTACAGGTATTCCGGAAAATAAGTTGTAGCCATTGCACTTTATTAAAATGACCAAAGGAATTCCCTCAGGAAAATTGGTAGATTTTTTTAGCGCTGAAATGAATATCTATTTTAACCTCTGCATGGCCATCAGCCGTACGTCCTGGCTTTCATCATGCTCAGCTACATGCAACAGATCTTGTAAATAAGTGAGCCTTTGCACTGCAGCCATTCGTACTTTTTCATTTACATCATGCAATGCTACCTGACGGATATCATTTTGGTAATTCAGCATCGACACTGCCTGCATACGTATGTTCGGATCACGGTCATTCATGGCTACGGCCCTGATATCGTGCTGATATTCCAGTTTGTACAATGCCAATAGCCTCACCCGACTGCATACATCATGTAATGCAACGTGTCGAAGATCGTGTTGGCGGTCGAGCTTAGTTACTGCTACCAGTCGTATCCGGGAGCTGCGGTCATTCCATGCCACATGACGGATATCATTCTGGTAGATCAGTTTTTCCAGCGCTGTCAGCCTTACCTTTTCGCAGGGGTCGTACCAGGCAACTTTTCGCAGGTCAGTCTGACATACCAGCTGTTTCACCGCTTCTAAACGCACGTCTTCATCTTCTTCATTAAAGGCAGCGTCAGCCAGATAGGATTGTGCAGAAAGTGAAAAAGTTAAAAGTAAAAATGTGATGAGTAAAAATGAACGATTCACCATATTAAATCAATTTGATTTAACAACTAATGTATGATTAATTTTGGATAAAAACAAATGAATAGAATGTAATTTGGTTCACAAACAAAAGGTGTTAGATGACGTTTTTTGGGTATAACCTAAACAAATAAATTATGGCTCAAGTAACATTGGGTGGAAATCCAACCTCCACCATTGGTGATCTTCCACAAACAGGATCCAAAGCACCGGAGTTCACTTTTACCGGAACTGATATGAAGGATAAGAAGTTTGGTGATTTCGCTGGTAAAAAGGTAATTCTCAATATTTTTCCAAGTGTTGATACAGGTGTCTGCGCAGCATCGATACGAAAATTTAATGAAGAGGCTGCCAGCCTTGACAATACAGTGGTTTTATGTCTATCCATGGACCTTCCTTTTGCACAGCAGCGCTTTTGTGGTGCTGAGGGTATCGAAATGGTAATAATGGGAAGTGGCTTCCGTGATGGGGGTGACTTTGGTAAAACCTATGGCGTCACGCATACCGACTCTGATTTCAAAGGTCTTTATTCACGTGCGATCATAGTGATTGATGAAAATGGTGAAGTGACATATACCGAACAGGTACCAGAAATCGGCCAGGAACCTGATTATGCGAAGGCTCTTGCTGCCGTAAAGTAAACATCTTAAAGCCTCCGGATTCCGGAGGCTTTTTTTATGCCTTATGGATTTAGTATGCCGGCGATTTCTGAGGAGGAAATCTTGTTGAGCACTATGCGCTCAAACCTTCCGGCGACGAATGTAGTGCCCAGCACGATTAAGGAGTTGTCTGACCCTACCTTCAGCGAAGCAAACGTGTACGGGTTGGCATACCCTATCCGGTAAGTGCCGGCAACCTGCCCGCTGGATGCTTCATAAAAATTCAGTACAATCTGCCGCGATTCAGACTCCGCGGCAAATACTATATATTCTATACCCTGTTCGTAGCTCACTATTTTTGAGGGGGTATAGGGCCTAAGTTCCGCCATGTCGCCCGTGTAGATATCAGCAATTGACGATAAACCTCCGGTACTGAGACTTACTTCACTGAGCTGATAGTTATCACTAAACTGGTAGCCACTCACGGCAAAGGTGCCATCGTCGACACGGGCAAATACCGACCTGAAACCTGCCTCCGACCCCTGGCCTTGTACCACGCCTGTAGCTCCTCCGCTCAGATTGGTGAATACAAGTGATAAATTGTAATTGTAGTATCCATTAAAATAATAGCTTCCAAAAGCGTGCTCACCACAAAAGAAAGGCAATGGTCTTTCTGAAGCATTAAGGTAATGGTCGATAATCTCTTCCAGCACATCATCACCCGGACCTATAGAATAACTGGAAGTAGCTAATAACGAACCGTCAGTACCTATTTCGCTGATTTGAGTATTAAGGTTTACCGGATCATAACTTAGCAGCAACAGATTGCCACTAAAGGTAATATTGGAAGCCAGTGGATAATTCAGCCCATTGATGGGGCGTTCTACTGCCAATTCCAGCTGTGGGGTCACGCCAAGCAGTACGGCCTGCAAGGTTATGGGATTGGCAGCAAAAAAATAACAGTTGCTGTCAGCTTCATTCAGAAACATTTCACCAACCGGTATTACATAATTCTGAAGAGTCAGCTGATCCACATATTCTCCTGTTGTATCGACTTTAATGATGCGCACACCATTGAAATCAGTTTTATCCAGTTCGGTACCTGTGAGTATCAGGTAGCCATCAACAGTTTGGGCAACGTCGATAGGATTGAACGCGAGATCATAATTGGCATGGTCGTAAATCTTGAAAAATGATTCAGACAATGTGGGAATATCTTCCTCCTCACAGCTAAAGAATAAAGCGGTAAAAAAGATCCATAGATATTTTTTCATATCAGTACGGTTGAAAGGTTTTGTCGATGTATCGGAATGGAAACACAAAGCTTACTGAAAAATTGATGTCCCGTAAAAACAATTCATCATTCACCTCGCCTAGTGAAGCCAGCTCATTTTGTCTTACATTGGTAGCTGTTGCAGCAGTAAATCCATGTTTATAACCGATTTCAATTACTGTGCGGATATTCCAGTAGTCCAGATTCACGCCACCACCTGCGGTCCATCCATAGAAGTTGCGAAAAGCATCCGTTACACCCAAAGTCGTGATTCCCACCTCGGAAGGCAGGGGCGTACCTGACGAATAATCTACCTGCGAAATGGACACCTCCTTCTGCGCCGAAAGGATCATAGCGTAATAACCACCTCCCATCAGAAATGGTCTTACCTTACCTTGCTGAATGAGGTCATATTTCAAAACCAACGGGAGCTCCAGCTGATCCAGTTTCTGGTCAACCGTGTAGGTAAGTTCAAATAAGCTGCTTATTGACTCACCGTCCCAGTTGAGCGCACTGCTGTACCGATATCTCGTCCTTTTGATGGTAGGCTGAAAGGAAACGGAAAATCCGCGGTGATAAAAGTTCATTTCAATGCCAAACTGACCACCTGCGATATTATAATTTTCATAGGTTTTATTTAGTGTATCGGCATTGTAATTGATCGGGCTGAAGCCTGAAAATCGCTCTCCGGGGTAGGCCTGAGTTATATTGGTGCCAAAACGAAGACCAAGCCAGAATTGGGTATCCAGGAATGACTCTACAGGATTGCCAGGTCTTTTTTTATTTTGACGCTGCGCTTCAGCCGAACTGATACCGACGATAAAAACAACCAGGCAAATCAGCCATTTACTTGCGTACAATAAGTCTCTTTGTGTCATCGAGCATTTCAGATTTGGCTTTTACAAAATAGAATCCCGGATTCAGGTTGTCCAGGGTAAAGGTGAAGGTATGCTCTCCCGGGCTTACATGACGGTTTATTTGCGATACCACACGACCATCGGTACCAATGAGCTGCACTTTTATGTGCTGAAAGTTATTTACAAATATTTTAGCCTGAGTATACCTGCTTGCCGGGTTGGGGTAAAGGTTGTCAATCCGGTAATGGCGGTGCAGGGATTCACGCTCACTGAGGATTACATCACCAATCAGGTTCATCGGCTCATAATTGCCTCCCTGACCATTGTCACCGGCAATAAAGTCCCTGAAAAAGATATCGTTTGCAATCACTTCATCGTCAACACCCATCCAGTCCCTCAGTATGTTGGCAAATACCTGGCGATAGTCGAATTGCAGGGCAACGTTGTTGCGCGACATATCCGGAACGGTACCGTATATACCCGGTCTCACATATTTGCCAAACATCATGATAGGTCCGCCTGTACCGTGATCCGTTCCATAACTACCGTTTGAGCCTACCCTGCGTCCAAATTCCGACATGGTTACGGCCAGTACACGGTCTTCCAGTCCCCTTGCCTTGAGGTCATTCTGGAAGGCACGCATGGCAGAACTAAGATGATACATCAGAGCTGCATGGATACCCATGGTAGGATCATAAGTTTCTACCTGTGAAGCATGGGTGTCAAATCCGCCGATCCTTACCAGAAAAACTTTTGTTTTTACGCCACCATCCAGAAGCCGGGCAATAAGCCGGAGCTGACCGCTGAGGTTATTCCGCTTGGCACCGCGGGGACTGTTAAATGGATACGTTTCGGGATAATCTACACTGGTTTCATCCGCTGCCTGATATAGTTCGGCCAGTCTTTTAATATATTCTTCAGATTTATCCTCCAGGCCTAATATCCAGTTCATTTCCTTCCCATAGGGTGAGTTGTTCAGAAAAGCAGGAGGGAGGCCTCTTTCATCAACAGCCAGGTTGGTTTCTTCCTCATTAAAGCCTTCCAGTTCGTTTATGGCATTAGCCAGCCCGCCCGGACTGTTGCCAAGTGAGATGGATGTGGGTATATTGCCTTCCTGATGAAATACCAGCGATGAGTCGTTGCCCATCTCCAGTGCAAGAGGGTCAGGCATGTCCTCTGTAGGGAAATCATCTGGATAGCTTAAGGGATCATAAACAGTGTTCAGGTATCGTCCTACCCATCCGGAGGAGAAATAATCTTCCGATCCACCACCCATATGCCAGATGTCCCGGCCCCGAAAATGTGAGCCATTATTATTTTCATAGGAAACACCCTGAAAAACCGCCGCCTTACCTGTATCGTACAGGTATTTGAAGTCAATCATGTCGGGGTGTAAGCCTACCTGTTCATTACCTGCTACCGTACTGTCGAGGGGTATAAGTGTACGGTTACCTACTTTGTAGGGGATGGCAATATTTGCTCTCCGGCTGTAATATTCATCGTAATTATCCAGTGGTATGATGGTATTCAGGCCGTCATTACCCCCATGCAGCTGAATGAGTATCAATACCCGGTCATTGGTGGAGCGTGCTGCGTATTTTCTCAGCTGGTTCGATGCCATTAGTTTTATGGGCACTCCGGCAAAGGCAATGGGGGCACCTGCAGCAAAGCCCATATTTTTGATAAATCGTCTTCTTTTCATAGCTACATGAGTTGATATTCTGGTGATTGAAGCAAGGCATTGAAGAAATCCTTCAGCTGATTGGCTCGTGTTTCAGGATCAAGGTTACCATCCCAACGGGTAGTCCATGCGGTTTCCGGGTCAGGATCAATGTCGAAGGCGAACATAGCAGCCTTAAAATAATTGAGTCTTTCCGGTGTAAGCTCGCTGCTGCCCGGATCATCGAAAGAGAGGTTTTCTGACACGGGCAGAAAATATTGAATGGCCGCCGCAATAAAATCATTGGCGATGCGAATGGTTGACATGGGGAAGGTGGTTTCCGCAAATGATAAAATGTCAACCTGCCCCATTTCCATGGTCATCCCATCTGAAATCATATCCCGGATAAAAGCATACCGGTTGGTCAGATAATTGGTGGTGATCCAGCTACGGTTGTAAATAGGGAACTGATGGTAGGCTGAATATCCGGCTACTTCGAATGGTTCATAATAGTCAAGCCCCTGACTGTCCATTGTGCGCAGCAGCCCTCCCATATATTCATGAAACGTATCCAGCTCTGTTTCATAATCAGGAATGGCGATTTTGAAATTCCGCAGATAGCCTACGACCAGATCCAGAGGCGACTTGATCAGACATCCAAAATTATTATCCGTTTCTCCCGGCTCGGCTTCATAGAAATGTGTACTGCCAAAGAGCGCTTCAAGCACGGGTTGTATTTTATAATCGTTGGCTTCAAATACATCGGCAAGCTCACTTATTATACCGTTTTGCATCTCTGCCGTGATCTCGTGATACACAAAAAAACGATATAAATCGCGACAAATATGCAGGGCTGTCTCTCGCTGTGCATAGATCATATCTACCATCTGACTGATTTCATCCAGGATAGAGTCCTCTGTGGAGCGACCATTCGACTGAAGCTCAGGGTCAGGCGTTACAGTGAAATTATTAAATCGACTACTAAATGTTTTATTACCTTCTTCATGGCTGGAGGCAAATTGCCCCCCTCTTATGACGCCGCGAGGCAGATTAGTTTCAGGGTCAAGGTTGGCGAAGCCAGCATCGGTATTGAAGCCTGACAGCACACGAGCACCTTGTTGTACATCTTCTTCGGTGAAATAAAAATAATCACCATCAAACTCAGGTTCCGGCAGGCTTCCTTCAAGACCTCGGCCAATAGAATAGAGCTCCAGCAGCTCTCTGGCATAATTTTCATTTGGACTGCCTTTTACATTCAGTCTTCCGTCAAGAAAAACGAGCATGGCATTGTCCACACTGATTTTTTTCGTCAGTGCCCTGAAGTTTCTGGGGGCAATGGTAGGTTCGGCCATCGGATCATCAGGATCTTCCGGCGGAATGGTGATGTCATCTCTGTCGAAGGCAAACAGCCGGAAAAGAGCCTGCTGAAAATACACGGCACGCGCATTTCGAACAACCGATTTCTTCGTGGTAAAATGCGTATGCAGGAAATATACAATGCGTTCTCTGAAAATGAAGCCAAGCTTTTTTTCCTCTTCTACTCCCTGTCCAAGCATTTCGCCAAGTGTCCATGCAAGGAAATAGTTTACCAGCTCATCCTCTTCGCTTGCTGCGGGAAATTCACCCGTCACCCATTCATTTCCGGTGAGCGGATCAACAGGCAGGATAGGCTCGGGCAGTTCCGGATCAAATAATCGCTGTACAGCTTCACTGGCCGTAAGGGCGGCAAAGGTGTCTATATCTTCAACGGTACCACTAAAGCAGGTTCGTCGCAACAGGTGTGCTGCCCTTTTCCTGCCTAATGGACCTGTAAGTTCTGTCAACGGCATTTTTTACATCTTAAAGTCTTTCTATCACTAAAAATATAAAAAAAATGAAATAATATATAAGAATAGTATTAAAATTAACTGAATATTAACATTCATCATCTGCAGAGCATAAGAATGCAGCTCACCATTGGTAGGTGAGCTGCTGAAATTTATTGTTTTGAACCCGTAAGGGTGACGCCGAGGCTGGTAAGCTCAAGTGTCATGCTTCCTTCATCACCGATAGTGCAGGTAAAGCTCCCGTCAAGGCTTTTGAAAACATTGTCTGTTTCCGGAAGGATATAACCGGATATGGTAGTATTCCTAATGGTCAGGCGTAACAGGCCATTATCTTCCTGCTCTATGGATGCCTGCAACGGATACTCTTTTAGCTGATAGGTGCCGGGTATATCTTCGTTAATTTCGAAATCTGCCATTCTTGCCGTCAGGGTAGGGTAAAAATTATCCATGATACCGGCATCGGGAATGGACTGATTGACTGAGAATTCCACGATGGAACTGGCATTGGGCAGGTCAACGGTGAACGTGTTGGAGTCTTCCCATTTTCCGGCTGAATAATCCAGAAAGAAGCTGTTTCCATCTTCATATTTCCCTTCAATCACAACAGGTACAGGACGGTTACCTTTATTGGTAAGGTTTAGTGTGCCATTCTCAAAAGAAGAAATAGATACATCGACGTAACCATAGCTGAAAAACCAAGGCTTCCAAAGCCAGCTCAGATCCTCACCACTTACATCTTCGAATGAGTAAAAGAAATCATACGGAGTGGGAGATTTTTCAGCCCATCGCTCTATGTATGTTTTATAGCATTTGCGAAACATTTCTTCGCCAAGGTGATGGTGCAGCATATTGTATATAAAGGCGGGTAACGGATATGAAGCATAACCGTAGTTTGTATTGTCCATAAACTGCGTTGATGTAATCAGGGGCAGGTCACTTATGGAACCTATGGTGCCTTCCAGGTAGCCATAGTCTGTGATGAAGAGTGACGAGTCCTCTTCAAAATAGCGCCGTGCGATATACTCATCGTTAAAGGAGGCCCATCCTTCATCCATCCATGCAAAACGTTTTTCGTTGACGCGCACATACAAGGGGAAATAGGTATGGAACATTTCATGGATGGTGACACCTATACCGGGCCCACCGTTATTGGCCATCATGGGTGTTTCCATACCACCACCACCGACACCCATAACACAGGTAGTGAATTCCGGATAGGGGTAGGGGACACCCGGCATTTCCGTTGACATTTTATCCATGGACTTTCGTTGTACCTGGGTCAGTTTTTTTGCAGCCTCCATTGCTTCGTCGCCCAGTTTGACATTGTAATATGAAGCTACCAGCACATTACGTCCATCCACTTTCTGTATGGCAGCATCATAAATGAAATGATCACTCAGGCAAAAGGAGAAGTCGGTAACATTGTCTGCTGTATAATGCCATGACCCGCTCTTATGCTTTACACCATTTTCAATATCCTCCTCTGATATGATGGTGACAGTTTCTGTTGATGAATACGCTTCCTGATAGCGTTTGAGATGCTTTCTGGTGAACACATCCTCAGCATTTTTCAGTATGCCTGTCGCGACCACTGTGAAATTTTCCGGTGCGGTAAGGGTCACGTCAAAGTCGCCTATGTTATTGTAAAATTCCGTGCTGAAATCGTAACTAAGGTTATCCCAGCCAAAGACATCATCGTAGACGGCTACCTGAGGATACCAGTAGGAAACGAAAAAAGAGGTGCTGTCGTAGGCTCCCATTCTAACTGTAGTCTCCGGGATCACCATGGACCAGTCTAATTCGATCGTCATTGTGTTGCCATTTTCCAAAGCTTCAGGCAGCTGAACGTACATATTGGTGCCTTGTCTTCTGGTATTTTGCTCCATGTCGACAGGGCTTCCGTTTATTTTGAGGTTGCTGATGGTCATTCCATCGTTGATGTCAGTCTCCAGCACACGCGAGCTGCGGTCGTTGCCTTTTCTGAATACATCCTGATAAAGCCGGATGATGATATTTCGCAGATCGTCCGGACTGTTATTTTGAAAGGTAATGGTTTCTGAGCCGGTTAGGGTACGTGTAACAGGGTCAACTTCGGCTGCTATTGTATAATCAACTTTGTTTTGCCAGTAGGCAGGACCGGGGTTGCCATCGTATGACCGGGTGCCATTTTCGTATGCCGCAACAATTTCTTTGGGCATGAAAAAACGGGTTTCCTGTGCGATGGCTAATGATGTGAAGAATAATAATGCGGTTAATGCTGATATTGTTTTATTCATGGTGATCTTCGTTAATGGAGTTGAATCTATTGGCTTTTAAGGCAATTTCCAATTTTAAGGTC
This sequence comes from uncultured Cytophagales bacterium, assembly GCA_964514385.1. Classification (GTDB taxonomy): domain Bacteria; phylum Bacteroidota; class Bacteroidia; order Cytophagales; family Cyclobacteriaceae; genus CAZEQJ01. The sequence goes on along the minus strand of CAZEQJ010000053.1, from coordinate 2,653 downwards.
GACAAGTTTTGGAAGCTATGCTTTATCACTCCATCATAACAGCAGCAATATTCTGAGTCGATTACCAAATGAAACGATAGATCAAATGGTTCGCCATTGTTTTATCCCGTTTAATGTTAATTATACAGAATTACGTATATTCGGGTAATTTTTATCAAATTGAACTGGCTGATCTACAAGAGCGAAAGACTTTGTGACGATGAACATGTGTATGACATCGTAAAGCATTGTGTAGGTAAAAATTTCAGGCGCGGCATCACCAGTGCGCTGATTTTTACAGATCATCACTTTGTACAATATCTTGAAGGACCAGGTGAAGCTATTGATGCCCTGATGGAAGATATCAAAGTTGATATCCGGCATAAAAATGTTCAGGTAATGCAGTCAGGAGAACGAAATGACAGGATGCTGGATAAATATCCGCTAACCTCACGATTTGTTAATCTGGACATGCAGAAAGCCATCCATGAAGATACGAGAGTTGAATCCCTGTTACGTCCGTTTATCCTGAAGGACGGAAACTTTTCACCAGATGATATCCGTAAAATGGTTGATCTTAATTCATGATCATCATGCGGGAATATTTTGCAAGCAGATGAAAATTTGACCACTCAATCGTACCGGGGATAATGCGTGACAGGGTATTCCTTTCTGTGCGTATTTCCTTGGCGAGCGATGAGATATCCCATGTGGTGGTCATCTGAAATGTTTCTGTCCTGTATATAAGCATTGGCACACCGAGATGGCTCATTTTCTGATAAATATTTGGGCGTTGTATATGTATGCGGATGTTATTCATCATAATGGATAATGGAAAGTAATAGTGTAATCAGAACGCCGTTGCCAGCTTCACAAACATACAAAACTTGCCCTTAACTATGTTATTTTTTCAGTGATCCGACTTTAATAATCGATCAATTACATATAATCCCCGGTAAATGTGTTGGTATGATAACGAAAAGGTTTCCGCGACATTACAAAAAGCAATTAAGTCGAATGGAATTGTCGTTATGGTGACCTGCCAACGAGGTTGACAAACCCTACCTTTCCAATGTCTTGGTCCAGGTTAAGAATGACGGTTTTTCTGCACCATCCTCATTCCGTATGCCATTGCTGATCCATATTTCCCCTAAGTCCTTTACTTCCGGAGGAAAGGTATCCCAGAGTTCATTATAATCGCGATGGGCCCACCAGATGATGTATTCATAGTTTCGCTGCTGCGCATTTTCCAGCAGAATTTCCATATACGAATTTTGCTCACAGGCATTGCCGGGAATAAACAGGGAAAGGCCCGGAATATCAAGATCTTCGGAAAGATGGCTGGTTTCAGCAAAAGCTATGGGCACGTTGACCCGTTCGTGCAAAAAGTCAAAAGCTTCCTGAAAACCCGAAGCATTATTCAGCCCTTTGAAAAAGGGATAAAAGCTGATCGACGCAAATTCAAGATCATTGATATAGGCGGTGATTTCGTTGATAAACCCCACCGGATCGGATACATCGGGCTGAAAATAATTATGCAACGTCACTGACTCCGAAACGGGCAAGGAAGGAAAAACACTTGTTATCCTATCGCGCACATTTTGCATCAGTTCTTTATACTGCTCCCATTTCTGAGGGTCATGTATCAGCAACTCATCTACTTCAATGGCCATGATTAGATAGTCTGGATTTAGCTGACCTACAATGTAAACCAGATGCTCGACGTAGGCGCTTTCAATATGGGGGTCTGCAATGGAGTTATAGGCAGGTGTACTGCCATCATAATCAGATGCAAGGTCGGTACGGAGGTTGTTAAGCAGGCTTACGGACACGGTGAGGGGAGTGCCTGCAATGCGTTTTTCTGCTCTGCCTCGGATATCGCTGGTAAAGGCTTCCGGCAATGGTCCGTCATTTATCCAGGCATCCCACGGTATGTTGGAGTCGATATGTTCGGAGTATATGTCAGCATTGGCAGCGATAAAGCCATAGGTGTTGTCCACAGCTGCCTGAGAAGGTGCATAAGGCCAGGTACTGAAACCCATGCTGAAGCTGCGGGTATGCTCAGCAAAGAAATCCGGGTCGACACAATCGAAAGCAGGTTCGGAACTTTCACAGGCAAACAGAATGAACAGGAGGGAAGGAATTAAAAACCGTGCGATCATAGATGAACTATTTTTGTGAAGATGCGATCTTAAGATATCAGGTTGCATCTAATTTATAAAAAAAGCCCATATAGGGCATATGGGCTTTTTAAGGATGTGAAGCAGATTACATTTCCTCCACAAACAGGTCCACTGAACCTTCGATAACTTCTAATTTTCGCTTAAACAACGATTTGAATTCGGTAGGATTATCAAAGAATGCTTCGGAAGCAATCCATACATTATCGTTTGTAACGTATGCTTTGATCACCTTTTTAACACGATTTACCTCGTTGCATGCCGCCAATGCCTTATTATGTTCACTTACCGATTCTATCGGCCAGATATTGGGTAACACCAGACGGAAAAACTCATTGTCGTACTCGTTCACCTCCATAAAATAGGATTTGCCATTGTGTTCGAATTGAATGTCGCCGTCGCCGTCAACCCATGGCTCATATCCTTCATCTTTGAGGTAGTCCATATAAAGTTCCTGCAGTTCTGATTCACTCCATGATTGGGCCTGAGTAGTC
>CAZEQJ010000052.1:0-20481 GCA_964514385.1 uncultured Cytophagales bacterium | reverse complement strand
GGAAATTAACAAATCCGCCAACTTCGGGGAGTTTCAGAAAGCATTATCGTATTATAATACGCCTTCACAAAATTTCATCTTCGCCTCAAGAGAAGGAGATATCGGACTTGAAGTAGGTGGACTTTTCCCGGTGAAATGGGAAGAGCAGGGGAAATTTGTTCAGGATGGATCGGTCAGGGAGAATGACTGGCAAATGATCATACCGCGTGAACATGCTGTATCTGTGCTAAACCCGGAGCAGCAATTCATCAGCTCGGCAAACCAGCGACCAGTGGATGACAACTACCCGTATTATGTGTTCAGTGGCAACTATCAGCACTACCGGAACCGCATCATCATTGATTTTCTCGACACATTGAATAATGCTGACATAGATGATTTTAAGGCGCTGCAGAATAATAATTACAGTCTGAAGGCAGAGGAATTCACCACGCTTTTTCTGTCGAAAATCGACCGTTCTTCACTCACAGCAGATCAACTTAACCTGTTAAACGTGCTTGAAGATTGGGATTATTCCTATAACAGCGACCAGAAAGCTCCGGCGGTATTCAATAACTGGCTGGTGCAGGTAAAACGTCTTGCATTTGAAGAAATTTATGAAAACAAGATCAACCTGCCGGCACCTTCCTCCTATAAACTATATCTCTTGCTTCAGGAGGCACCAAATCTGAGCCTTTGGAACAATGAAAAAGAGAAAATAGATAATGTGTCACAACTGGTTACTGTAGCTTTCCAGAAAACATCCGAAGAGTTTAATGCAGATAGCCTTATCGAATGGGGCACCTATAAATCTACAACCATTCAACATTTAATGGCCCCGCTATCCCCATTCCATCGTATTACATCAATAGGTGGAGACAGCGATATTACAAACGCTACAAGCAAGCGGCATGGCGCCTCATGGCGGTTTATTGCTACTTGGGACGAAGAGGGTGTAGTGGCAGAAGGTATTTATCCCGGTGGCCAATCCGGTCACCCTTCAAGTAAATATTATGATAATTTTATCCCGGATTGGGAGGAGGGCAATTACAGAAAGCTAAGCCTTGACCCTCCGGTAGTTGAAGAGAGACAGGTTATTTTTATACAAAAAGATAAAAAATGAGTGTACGTAGCTTCAGGTTTTTTGTATCCGTATTCTTTACGGTAATTCTTACGCTTATTCTGGGCCGGTGGATACCATTCTATGGCTCATTGATAGCCGCTGTGATCATTCCTGTTTTTTATTCGCGCAGGCTTTGGGAGTATTTTCTGATCGTATTTCTGGGCGTTTTTATGACATGGTTTGCTGTTAGCCTCTATTATTTCATAGGTGATGAGAACGGGTTTTCCGGACAGGTAGCCGAACTATTCGGCCTTAATAACGAGCTTCTGATGGTATTTCTGACCGCTATGGTAGGTGGATTGAGTGCGGGAATGCTTGCCCTATCGGTCGGCGCTTTACGCTCACTTATTCTATACAAGCGCCCATAATCTTCATAATGCATATTGTGGATTATTTGTGGAAAGAAAAATCCTGACATTACGATATTATTAAATTATTTACATAAATTTAATGCCCAAATAAACTAAAATGAGGGCGATACATCGTATTAGGAACATTTTTATCCTGCTTTTCATAATTCCTGTCATGTACTGTCTCTTCATTATATTTTATCATCCACTCGACCTTTCAACGCTAAAACCAGATCTTACTTCCCCAAGTTCGTATATTATCCCTACACTCACCATCATCGCAATATTCACCAGCAGATTCTTTTTCAGAAAAAGGTTAGAATCGATAGATTTTAAAGAAGTAAAAAATAAGATCAAAGACTATTACAACATGACGATTGTAGGTTATATGATACTTACCTTCACTGCCTTGTTGTGTCTGACCACAATTTTTTTAATCAACTGGAATTTGATCTTGATATTATCGTGGATGTTTCTTGTTGCAGCACTGATGGCACAATACCCCAGCAACAAGAAAATCATGAAGGAGCTTAATCTTCGTCCATCCGCTTTGGGAAAAGCAGCCTGATTTACCCTCTATTGTTAATTAAATCTTACGGAATTGATACCTTAGTTGCATTTTTTAAAGAAATTTTGATTTTATTTACATTATATGTACATGAAATTAATATTCTGATAAAGACTGCAAAATGAAAACCTATCCTGCTTTTAACCAGATAGCCTTATTCATTCTATTCACTTGCATGACCTACGCTCAGTCAAGCGGTACCATCTCCGGCAAGGTCACAGATGAAAATGGAGAGGCGTTATATGGTGTAAATATCATTGTAAAAGGAAAATTGACCGGTACGACTACTGATATTGATGGTAACTTTTCATTGCGTACAATCACACCTTTACCAGTTACCTTAGTAGCCTCCTACGTTGGCTTTCAGACAGTAGAAACGGAGGTTTCTGACTATTCCACTCAGGTTCTGATACAGATGAACGAAGCAGCTGTTTTGGGACAGGAAGTGGTAGTATCGGCATCTAGAATAGAAGAAAGAATCATTGAGTCACCTGTTTCTATCGAAAAGATGGATATTCTAAGTGTCCAAAATACCTCTGCAGATAATTATTATAAAGGTATTGCAAACCTCAAAGGGGTAGATGTTGCCACCAGTTCGATAAATTTCCAAATCATCAACACGAGAGGGTTTGCCAGCACCGGAAATACACGTTTTGTACAATTGATTGATGGTATGGATACCCAGGCTCCGGCGCTGAATTTTCCCATAGGTAACCTTAACGGACCAAGCGAACTTGACGTGGAAAGTGTGGAGCTTATTCCCGGTGCTTCATCAGCACTTTACGGGCCTAATGCATTTAATGGTATTCTGCTGATCAACAGTAAAAACCCATTCGAATATCAGGGCCTGAGTGCCTTTGCAAAAACAGGAATGAATCATATTGGCAGTGTATATGCGCCCACCTCCCCTACCTGGGAGGGTGCTATCCGGTATGCGAAGTCATACAACGATAAATTTGCTTTCAAAGTAAACCTGGCTGCAAGCCGCGCACTTGACTGGCATGGAACAGATGCCACGGACCGTGAAGCCGGCAGAACACCTGATGGCTTTTCATTTAACCCGGGAGCTGATCGATTGCATTTTATGGGCGATGAGGCTTCCATCAATATGGCCATCTTTCCGTTTAGTTCATCATGGGCAGCATTGGCACGAGGCAACTACACATTCCAACCGGGATTATCAGCACTTACTTATGCCAACGCAAGTGCTCTCCCCAATCACGTAGTGTCGGTAACACCCTACCGGGAAGAAGACCTTATCGATTATAACGCAGAAAACTATAAGGCAAATGTGGGTCTGTTTTACCGCCTGAATGATGAGACCGAGCTCAGTTATCTATTCAATGGTGGCTGGGGTACATCCATTTACACCGGGGCACAGCGCTACTCACTCAATAACTTTAGTATACAGCAGCACAGACTGCAGTTGAGGTCAACGAATTTTTACCTCAGAGCCTATGCAACACTTGAAAATTCAGGTGATTCCTATATTACCGAATTTCTGGCCAAGCGTATCAACGATGTGGCCGTAAGCCGTGCAAACCCGGCCTTTTCAGACGTGTCAGGCTATCTGGCAACTTATGCGGCAGAATATATCCGCTATTTCTATGACCAGGGGTTTGCTCCCGGGGATCCGAGGATAAACGAAACATCAAATCAGATAGCAGCCCATCAATTTGCCCGTGGCGTTGTGGATGACCTTTTTATTTACGATCTCAATACTCCTGAAGGCCTTGCTGCATTTAACAGTGCCCGTGAAATCGCACAGGAAGGCGTGGTGCCAAACGGTCCGAGATTTGATGATCAGACTAATTTATTTCATGCTGAGGGTCAGTATGATTTCAGCGAAGAGATTAAAAGTTTTGACCTGCAGGTGGGTGGTAGCTACCGTCTTTTTGATCTCAATTCAAACGGCACCATCTTTGATGATGGTGATCAGAATATTACCATTCAGGAATATGGCATATATGCGCAGGGAGCCAAAATGCTTCCTAACGATAAAACCAAATTTTCAGGCTCATTGCGCTATGATAAAAATGAGAATTTCAAAGGACGCTTTAATCCACGGGTGTCAGTAACCCATAAAGTGAAAGATAAACATGTGATCAGAGGTTCATTTCAGACAGGATTCAGAATACCTACTACACAGGGGCAGCACATAGACCTGAACATCATTTCAGCAAGGCTACTCGGAGGATTACCCCGCTATGCTGAGAAATATGATCTGGTAAGAACCTCTTCAACCGGTGTGCCCCTTGCATTCACCGATGAATCTGTTCTGGCCTTCAGAGAGTCAGTGTTTGCAACCGGCGATGTAAATGCTGCCGCTGCCTTACTTGATCCTGTTACCGAACTAAATCCCGTAAGGCCTGAGGTAGTACAAAACTTTGAAATTGGTTATCGTGGTGTATTTGATAATCGTTTATACATTGACCTTGCGTACTACTACAATATTTTTAATGACTTTATTACGCAGGTCAGAGTAGTAACTGCCGAAGAAGGTGATATGGGTAATCCGAATTACCTTACCCTACTGAATGGTGAAGCACATAACCTGGTAAATGGCGTCGTCGAAGGCAATACTTCTCAAATCTATACCAACTATACCGGTCAGATCACATCACAGGGCTTTGCAGGAGGAATCACCTATTCATTTGACCGTGGATATACCCTTGATGCCAATTATAACTGGAACGTACTGAATGATGCTCCGGAAGACTTTTTTGCTGAATTCAATACTCCTGAACATAAAACCAATATCAGTTTCAGCAACCGTGAGGTATTCGATAACTTTGGTTTTAATGTCACATACCGCTGGCAGTCAGAGTTTGAATGGCAGTCAAGTTTTGTGCTTCCAGCCAATGGTACAGTTCCCGCATACCAAACCATTGATGCACAGGTAAGCTATAGAATCCCAGGCCTTAAATCTGTGATTAAAATTGGTGGATCCAACATACTGAACGAATACTATATTCAAAGTCTGGGTGGTCCTAATATCGGTGCACTGTACTACATTTCACTCACCTTTGACGAAATGATGCGATGACGAAAAGGTTATATTTCTTACTATTCTTATTCCTAATTCATTTAGGCTGTACGCATGAGGAGCCATTTGAAGAAGCAGAAAACCAGGTTTTAATAAGTCAGAGTCAGGTGCTGATCCGTACGTCAGGCGACCTGAAGACATTCCTTTCAGGAGGCGATCCAATTCTGAATGTGGATGAAATTATTTACGACGTAACCATCCATAAAATAGAATATGAAGTGAATTATAAGGGCGAAAATATCACAGCAAGTGGCTTGGTGTTTGTTCCGGATACAGATGATCCCATGCCTGTGCTCAGCTTTCAGCATGGCACTATTGCAGCCCACAGTCAAGCTCCGTCAGCACAACCGCTAAGTAGCACGGAGTGGATACTGTATGCTGGCATTGCAGGATCAGGATATGTCATGGTTGTACCTGATTTCATAGGTTTTGGCAGTTCAGACCACGTACTTCATCCGTATTATGTGGAAGAGCCGTCAGCAGATGCTGTTATCAGGATGCTGGAAGCAACACTTGAGCTTTCTGATGATTTAAACATTTCACTTAGCCATGACCTTTTCTTAGGAGGATATTCCCAGGGAGGATACGTAACACTTGCAGCCCACAAGGAAATAGAAACAAATCCCATAGAAAGGCTTGAGCTGATCAAAAGTTACCCCGCGGCAGGAGGCTATCTTGTAAAGGATATACAGGAATATTTCTTTTCACTTTCCGAGTACCATCAGCCTTTTTTTATCGGATATGTCACTGAGGCTTATCGAGACTGGTATGGATGGACTGAACCACACAGCATGATATTTCAGTCTCCCTATGCTGAAAGAATGCCTCAGTTATTTGATGGGTCTTTAAATGGAAATCAAATTAATGCCCAACTGACAACATCTATCCCTGAACTATTACAGCCTGATATCATTGCTGATATTGATGATGACCCCGGCTATACCTTTATTCGTGAGGGACTTATTGAAAATAGCCTTGACGATTTTATCCCTGCAAAACCTCTGGCTTTTTATCATGGTACCGCTGATGTAACCGTACCATATCAAAACAGCCTCGATTATATCTCTTATCTGCGTGCCAACGGTTTAGGGGAGGATAAAGTCACATTTACCCCTATTGAAGCTGGCACACATATCTCAGCTGTTCCGGAATATATTCAATTGGTGATGGAGGATATGAAAAACGTGCAGTTAGTAAATTAAAAAAAGACGCTCCTTTTATCCGGAGCGCCTTTTTTAAAGCTTTTTCAGCGTGGTTTTTATTGTAACTGAGCCTGAGGAAATAATATTCCACCGATGACATGTGCTACACCGTTGCTTGCTGCAATATCTACTGCCCAGATAGGCACACCCTGAGCTCCTCCAGTGTTTAGGTAAAGTCCAAACGGACTTAGAGGGGGGGCACCCTGATCACCGGCTGCAACGCTTATATTCACACCCAGGGCACTTGTAAATGGCTCCGTTGCATTTATCACATCTGTGGATGTGAAAGTACCCGGCACAACGTGGTTGAGTACGATGCTTCTCCATTCAGCGGCACTGTAAGCGCCAATTAACTGTTGTACAGTGAGTTCCATTGAGGCCGCTGCTCCTTCGATAACGGCATTATTTGGAAGAAAAGCAGTGTATAATTCATCTTCGTTAGCAAGTATATCCTGCAAAGGCACATCGTCACCGGTTACACCACAGTCTGCAACCGTGATGATAGCCGCAAGATGAGAGAAGTCAGAACCCAATAATACCGTAGCGGCGAGCGTTCCCAGAATCGGAGTGAGGGAATTACCTACTGTGAGTGGTATAAGGACTGACTCGGTAAGGTGAACCACACCGTTATTGGCTTCCTGATCGGCCAACACCACATCGATCTCCTCATTCGTTGCACCAGTTAGTAATGTACCATTATCATTAACTTCAATAATTTCTGGTTGAGAAGCACCTGAGCAAGGATCAGTCGCTGAAAAGGCAGAAGTAAATGTCGCCCCTCCGGTAAGTGCTCCACTCAATACCTCTTGTGTAACCACATGATAAGTAAGTACACCTTTGATCACATCCGGGCTGATCAATTCAATCTGTGGCGGGAAACCAGGTGTGCTCAGCAACCCTGCAAAAGCGGCATTGGTCGGAGCAAACAAGGTTAATGGCCCGCTACCCTCCAGAATTGAAACCAGATCAGGATAAACGTTTAGGTATTTCACAAGAGAATCAAGCGATTGTGCAGGATCTCCGTTTACAGCCTGCCGGAAGTTATCGCTGCTTATAAGTTCCATGATGTTACCATCAAATGCTTCGGTAATATCCTCTTCCGTACTATCCTCACAGGAGATTAGTACAAAAGGAACAATGACCAGGCCTATCAGCCAGATCCATGTTGATCTTAATTTGTTCATTTGCTATGTGTTTAGATTAAAACTATTTGGTATTTGCAAAATACACGTAAAATTTTAAAAAAAGTTTATAATTGACAGAAATATCATCTATTAAATTAAACGGGTATTAACTGAAGATTAACTAAAGGCAAACTTACTAAACGCCTTGCCAAACGGATTTTTTATTCACAAATTCAAGAATGCCTTCCTGACTTAGCTCGCGTCCATAGCCACTATTGCCGACACCTCCGAAAGGCACGGCAGGATGGCTGGCCATCATTTTATTGATATAAACTGCACCGGAGTTGATTTGTGATGCCAGATAGGCTCCTTTTTCCGGATCATTGGTCCAGACAGATCCCCCCAGCCCATATACTGAATCATTGGCCTGCCAGATTGCTTCCTTTTCATCCTTTACCCTGAAAAAAGATGCTGCAGGACCAAAAAGCTCTTCTTCATAGGCTGGCATTCCGCGCTGCAAGCCCGTAATTAGTACCGGCTTAAAGAAGGCATGACCGGAGATTAACTGCCCTTCATCGGGAGATATCAGGGCTCCCATGGCTAGAGAACGGTCCAGTTGCAACTTCAGCTGCTCTGCATGGCGACGGCTGGCCATAGGCGCAAGCGTGGTCTTCCTGTTCATAGGGTCTCCCTCCAGATAAAAGGCCAGCTTGTCCTGAAACAACCCTAAAAATTCATCGAAAACAGCATCTTCCACAATAAACCGCTTTGCTGCAATACAGCTCTGCCCCGCATTGATCATACGCGATTTTACAGCAATTTTAGCTGCCGCTTTGAGGTCTGCCGACTTCAAAACTACAAATGCATCACTTCCACCAAGTTCCAGTACCAGTTTTTTAAGATTCTTTCCTGCCTGAGAGGCTACTTCTCTTCCTGCTTTTTCACTTCCGGTGAGCGTTACGGCTTTGATTCTTTTATCGTCAATGATGTCAGCGATACGAGGAACATCAATTTTTAAGAATTCAAATGCACCTTCAGGTAGTCCCGCATCCTGAAGCAATTCTTCTATCGCCAGGCCACACTGCGTCACATTATCTGCATGCTTTAGTACTGCTGTGTTGCCTGCTGCTATATTTGGGGCAAGAAACCGGAAAACCTGCCAAAAGGGGAAGTTCCATGGCATCAGCGCCAGCACAGGGCCAAGCGGGTCATATCGGACATAACCATTACCATCGGGCACATCCAGCGACTTATGCTGAAGAAATGTTTCAGCCTTATCAGCATAATATTCACACACAAGTGCACATTTCTCGACCTCACCTTCCGCTTCACCGATCAGCTTTCCCATCTCCTGCGTGATGGTAGCAGCATATTGATGTTTGTTCTCTTTTAGTTTTCGGGCAATAACACGTAGGTATTCGGTACGCTTTGCTATAGGCTGCTGCTTCCAGGATTGAAATGACTGAAAAGAACGATCCAGTTTTTTATAAACTTCAACCGGAGAATCAATTGCAGTTTCAAAAAAGACTTCTCCGGTATAAGGATTAATAGATTTGAGGGTATTCATGTATCATGATGTAAGGTTCAAAAATGCTTCCCTCCATTTAGTATCGTCTATACTTTGGTATTGTTGCGTAAACTTATCCTGTATCAGGTCAAATCGTGGGTTTCCAATGCTACCGATGTGTGTATAGGCACCTAAAGGCAAGGTGCGCTCATCCGTTTTCAGATCCGACCCTACACGCTGATAGGCTTCACGAAATGGAATCCCCTCTTCTACCAGGCGGTTTACTCTTTCCACGGAGTACATTGACATATATTTTTCCTCTTCGGAGCGATCAACCACCTGCATCTCCTTCAACATCAAAGATACGATGGACAACATTTCTTTCATAGAAGTCAATGCCGGAAAAAGCGGTTCCTTAATCAGTTGAAAATCACGATGGTAACCAGAAGGCAGGTTTTGCACCATCATATTTAATTCATTTGGCAGGGCTTTTATCCTCGCAGCACGTCCCCTCACGAGCTCCATGACGTCAGGATTACGTTTGTGAGGCATAATGCTGGATCCGGTAGTAAAAGCGTCATCGAATTTAATAAAACCGTAGTTTTCACTTTGGTAAAGTATACAGTCATTGGCCAGCTTACCCAAGGTCATTGCCAGAGACGCCAGTACATTTGATAAAAACCACTCTTTCTTGCCCCGGCTTATCTGAGCCATAGTACTGACCACATAAAGCCGGCTAAAACCAAGCAGTTCTGTTGTGAGCTCACGGTCGACCGGTAAAGAAGAACCATATCCGGCTGCAGTTCCCAACGGGTTTTGATCTATGGTGTAATATGCCTGATGAATTAATGACATATCATCAGCGAGTGACTCGGCGAATGCACCCAGCCACAAACCAAAAGTAGACGGCATCGCTACCTGCATATGAGTATAGCCAGGTAGCTTCACCGATCTAAATTCTTCAGCTCTGGCCATCATAATATCGAATAATTGCTTTGTCAGCTGTGCAAGTTCGAAAAGCTCTTCGCGAAGCATCAGGTGAATATCGAGCAGTACCTGGTCGTTGCGCGACCGTGCGGTATGCAGCTTTTTTCCTGTATCTCCCAGCTGTTGTATAAGCCGCCACTCTACCTCAGAATGAATATCCTCGACCTGCTCAGAAATAGATAATTTGCCGGATTTCGCCAACTCTAACAGCGTCAGAAGTGATTTTTTAATCGATTCATGCTCCCTACTGCTTAGCAGTCCGACCTTTTGTAACATGCGGGCATGCGCTAGAGATCCCAGGATATCATATGGCGCCAGTATCTGATCAAGCTGACGGTCATTACCAACTGTAAATACTTCGACCTGCCTGTTTAAAGGCTGACCTTTATCCCAAATCTTCATCTGCTAATGTTTTTATTAATTTGATATAGGTAGAAAGACCATCTTCAAGCTCATCTATACGGATAAACTCATCTGCAGTATGCGAGCGTGCACTATCTCCCGGCCCGATCTTGATGGTAGGGAATGGCATCAGCGACTGATCGGATAATGTTGGACTTCCGTAGGGTCGCAGTCCTATGCTCATGCCTGCTTTTACCAGCGGATGGTTCATGCTGATACCTGAGGCCCTCAATCGGGTAGAACGAGGTGTAAGCGTCGCATGCAATACAGGGTTCAACTCCTTCAGAACTGCCTCGTGTGTATATTTTTCGTTGAGCCGGACATCAATTACGTAACGGCATTCATCAGGTACAATATTATGCTGAATACCTGCATTAATCTGTGTCACATTTATATTAACCGGACCCAGCCATTCAGAAATAAAATCAAACTGGTAGGCTCTGAGTACAGATATATCCTCTATGGCCTTATAGATAGCATTTTCACCCTCTTTACGCGCAGCATGGCCTGCCTTTCCTTTTACAACTGCATCTACTACCATTAGCCCCTTTTCAGCTACTGCCATATGCAGAAGAGTTGGCTCACCTACAATGCCCATTTCGATAGGAGGCAATGTGTTCAACAGCATTTCTATTCCATTTTTTCCTGATATTTCCTCCTCAGCTGTTGCTGCAAACAGAAGGTTAAATGGAAGTTCTGTTTCTTTAAAATGTAAAAATGTCAGCATCAGGCAAACCAGTGCACCGCCGGCATCATTACTACCAAGCCCATAGAGTTTGCCCTCCTTTACCAGCGGCTGAAAAGGATCAAACGTCCAGCTGTTGTTTGGTTTCACCGTATCGTGGTGGCTATTGAGCAAGAGCGTTGGTTTGGAGGCATCGAAGTTATCATGGACAACCCAAACGTTATTTCCGCTTCGCTTTGGATGACAGCCGTTTTCATATAACAACTCCATGATCTTTGCGGCGGTGTCGCTTTCCTCACGACTGAAGGAAGGTATAGCGATAAGCGTTTTTAGTAACTCTGCAGGTTTCATAAAATCAATTTGGTGCCTGTTTCCTGAAAATCTGGAGGTCCTATGACCACTTGCTTTACTCCTGATTCCAATGCGTTAAACGCATTCTCCAGTTTTGGTAGCATGCCTGTATGCACCGACCCATTAATTTTTGATCGTTCAAAATCACTTCTTGTGAGCTCATGAATGACACTATTTTCATCGTCAACATGTTGAAGCACTCCCTTTTTTTCAAAGCAAAAGCGAAGTTTTACATTGTAATATTTGGCCATGGCTGAAGAAACTGTAGCAGCAATGGTATCTGCATTGGTATTTAAAAGCTGCCCGGTTCCATCACTTGTAACAGCACAGAATACCGGCATTACACCAATCTGAAGCAATTGCATAATCGTCTCGCTGTCAATGCGATCTATATCGCCCACCCATCCGAAATCGACCGGGTCTGCCGGTCGCTTATGTGCCGTTATCAGTCCCATGTCTGCTCCGGAAATACCGAGTGCCCGCACATGAATTGCGTTTAGTTTTGCCACAATCGTCTTGTTTAACCACCCTGCATAGGTCATTACCGTTATTTTGAGGCTATTCTCATCGGTGACGCGCCTTCCGAGGACCATTTTGGTTTCAATTCCCAATTTATCTGCGAGTTGGGTTGCCATTTTTCCTCCCCCATGCACCAAGATACAGGGTGTCGATATTTCCTGATATTGCTCTAGAAATAACTTCAGCGCCTTCTCGTCATCCATGACATTTCCGCCAATTTTGCAAACAAACAACTCAGACATGCGACAAAATGGATTTAAGTATAGCCTGTGCGGCCCATGTGCGGTTCGAAGCCTGTTCGATCACAATGCTGTTTGGTCCATCGAGTACCTCGTCCGAAATCACAACATTGCGTCTTACGGGCAGGCAATGCATCACTTTGGCATTATTTGTTTTATTCAGCTTTTTTTGGTCAAATATCCAGTTTTCACCTACAGGGATTACCTTGCCATAGTCGGAGTAGGATGACCAGTTTTTCACATATACCACATCCGCGCCCTGCAGAGCCTCGTCCTGGTCAGGTGTATACGATACCCCTTCCATAATATCCTCAGGCAACTCATAGCCTCCGGGGCTTGTCACAACAAGATCTACATCTGCGGTTTTCAGAAACTCAACAAATGAATTGGGAACAGCATGAGGCAATGCCTTTACGTGTGGTGCCCATGTAAGCACCACCTTAGGCCGTTTGAGCTTCAGTGAGCGTATTGTATAAAGGTCCGTGAGCCCCTGTAACGGGTGGCGTGTTGCTGATTCAAGGTTTACGACCGGTTTATGACTATACTGTGCCAGCTTTTGGATTATGGCTTCACCATAATCGGCATCCCTGTCAGTAAGCGTTGGAAATGATCTTATACCGATAATATCGAAGTATGACCCTATTACAGCTGCTGCCTCGCGTATATGTTCTGCTTTGTCACCATTCATGATCACCCCATCTTCAAATTCGAGCTGCCATCCCCCGCTTTTAGTATCGAAAGAGATGCAGTGCATGCCCAGATTCATGGCTGCTTTCTGTGTACTCAATCTGGTTCTGAGACTGGGATTAAAAAAAAGGAGACATATTGACTTACCTGCACCAAGCTTTGCAAATTTGAGCGGGTCGTTTTTGGCGATGTCCATCTCTTTGAGTATGTCCTCAATAGAATTAATATCCCGGATGCCTAAAAAATTATTCATAAGCCAATAGGTTTAAGATGGAGTCCTGTCCACTCATCGAGACCAAACATCAGGTTCATGTTCTGTACTGCCTGACCTGAGGCTCCTTTGACAAGATTATCGATTATACTGGTGATGAAGATTTTATCTTTTTTCACAGAAGGTAACAGAATACATTGATTGGTGTTGACTACCTGCTTTAGATATATATCGCCGGTAGTGACCTGCGTGAACGGATGGTGTTCATAGTAGCGAGCAAACAAGCCGACCAATTCCTTTTCCGTGCCAAAGGCATCAAAATATACGGTTGCCATGATACCACGGGTAAAATTTCCCCGCAGGGGCACAAAATACAACTCCCTGTTATTAGCCTGATCCAGTTCTGTCAAACTCTGCAGAATTTCCTGTTCATGCTGATGTTCAAAAACCTTGTAGGTGGAAATATTATCATTTCGCCATGTAAAATGAGACGTCTCGCTCAGGGATTGTCCTGCACCGGTAGAGCCTGTCATGGCATTTATATGTATTTGTCCGGCGAGCTTTTGTGCTTTTGCCACCGGCAGAAGGGCAAGCTGTATAGCAGTTGCAAAACATCCGGGGTTAGCCACATGTACGGCCTGTCTGATTCTTTCCCTGTTTAATTCAGGGAGGCCATAGACAAAGTCATGATCCCCATAATGGCGAAAATCCGTACTAAGATCGATTATACGAGTATTGAGCAGCCGTGGGTGATGATTGAGAAACTGACGGGAAATACCATGACCGACACAAAGAAATACCACATCCGCATCTTCATTTATTTTATCTGTAAAATTTAGCCCGGTGTAGCCAAGCAAATCATGATGAACTGAAGTGATTGGATTACCTGCCTGCGATGTACTATATACAAAGTCAATTTCAACCTTCGGATGTGCAAGTAAAATACGGATAAGCTCACCGCCGGTATAGCCTGCCCCTCCTATGATTCCTGCTTTAATCATCTTTTATTCCATTGAGGTAAATATTCGTTGCATTGGAAAAGATTTTTGTGAATCCCTTCACGTCTTCTCCGCTCCATGCGTTATTCATTTCGCCGTACTGTCCAAAGCTGCTTTTCATTAGATCATATCGGGAATCAATGCCTTCGCATATGAAATAGCCTGGATAAAGGGTAAGGAATACCTCTCCGCTTACACGACGCTGACTGTCTGAAAGAAAGGCTTCGATATTTCGCATCACAGGATCCATAAACTGCGCCTCATGTACAAACATGCCGTACCATTGTGCGAGGTGGTCTTTCCAGTACATCTGCCACTTAGACAGCACATGCTTCTCGAGCAACTGATGAGCCTTTATTGTCATCAAGGCTGCGGGTGCCTCAAACCCTACCCTTCCTTTAATACCTATGATCGTATCACCCACATGGATATCACGACCGATACCAAAGGCGTGACCCGCCTTATTCAACTCACGGATTACCTCTACCGGCATCATTTTCTCCTGATTTAGTGCAACAGGCTCACCGGACTCAAAAGTAACGGCCAGTTTCTCAGGGGATTTCTTATAAGGTTGTGATGGAAACGCCTGATCGGGCAGATACTGATGTGATGTGAGTGTTTCCGCTCCTCCTACCGAGGTGCCCCAAATACCTTTATTGATGCTATATTTTGCCTTTTCCCAGCTCATATTTATGCCATGATTGGATAAATATTCTATTTCCTCTTCCCTGCTGAGGCGGTTGTCCCGGATAGGCGTAATAATCTCAATATCCGGGCATAACAACTGAAAGGCAGCATCAAAACGAACCTGATCATTACCAGCGCCGGTACTTCCATGAGCTATGGCATCTGCACCATTTTTGAGGGCATATTCGGCTATTTCCATGGATTGAAAAAGTCTTTCTGCGCTAACAGACAGTGGATAGGTATTATTACGGAGCACATTGCCAAATATCATAAAACGTATACATTCCTGATAGAAGCGTTCTGTAGCATTGATGATTTCAACATGCTCAACACCTATGTCCCGTGCCTTCCGGATGATCCGTTCTTTTTCATCATCATCAAATCCTCCGGTATCTACCGCTATGGCGTGAACGTCATATCCCAATTCACGCAGGTAAACAGCACAATAGGTAGTATCCAGACCTCCACTGTAAGCCAGTACAACTTTTTTATTCATCTTCATCTTTATCGATTTTTTTTGGTGCAGACGGATCCATCTTCATACCTGTACACAAACAAAAATTGTGATTGGTCCTCATGAGGATATCATGGTTGGGGCAACTCTGACATCCTTTCCAGAACTCCTCGTCCTGAGGCAGATCGTCAAATGTTACCGGCTCATACCCCAGGCTGGTATTGATTTTCATAACCGCCTTGCTGGTTGTGATACCGAAGAGAATTGCCTCTGGATATTTTGTACGGGAAAGCTGAAACGCCTTTTTCTTTATTTTTTTGGCTAACCCCAGTTTTCTGTAATCCGGGTGTACCACGAGTCCGCTGTTGGCTACATATTTGCCATGAGACCATGTTTCAATATAGCAAAAACCCACCAGTACATCCCCATCGAGGGCAATAATGGCTTTTCCCTCATCCATCTTTGTTTTGATGTATTCGGGAGAGCGCTTGGCAATACCTGTGCCCCTTGCCCTGGCTGAAGCTTCAAGCAGGTCGCAGATATCAGCTGCAAATGATTTGTGGCTACTTTGAGCAACCTCAATAATCACATTCATGAATTTATATGGTGAAAATTAAATGGAAACAAAACGAAAAGATTCCCTCACGTAGAGGGATAAAAATAAGCTACCCCCTAAAGGGGCGCCTAATCCTCAGAAAAGGAGTAGTTGCAGAAGTAATATGTAGGTTTTTGATTCCCATTTACACAACAAAAGTATAAATAACTTATACTATTTCAAATATACTTTTTAAAAAGCCTTTATTTTCATAATACTGTAGCAGCTTACTGAAAAATGAATCTCCTCCGAGGGTAGCACCGTCACCTATTACACATAGCCGCTGCCTTGCCCTTGTAAGGGCTACATTGAGCCTTCTTGCATCACGGAGAAAGCCGATCTCATTTTTTTCATTTGCCCGCACCAGGCTGATATAAATCATATCCCTTTCCTGCCCCTGAAAACCATCAATAGTATTGACCTGTATCCTGCTTAACACCGGTTCGTAGAAGGGATCAGATTTAAGTAGCTCTCGTATCTTCTCGGTCTGTGCTCGATAAGGGGTGATGACTCCTATAGTCCAATATCCGTTGATGAAATTTTCAATTCCTATCATATCCAGATCCTGCATCATTTGTTTATGCAAAACCTCAACTTCTGTCTCGTTGTATTTACTAAGTGTTTCAGGATCCATCACCTCTGCTGCACCATATCCGGAAGTATCAATAAAAGTAACAGGTTCAAGCCATGGATATTTCTGCCGGATATGTTCTTCCGCCCTCAGTTTGCCCTGATAAAAATGTTGGTTGGAAAAGTCCATAATGGAGGGGAGCATGCGGTACTGAACCTGCAGTATGCTGTCTGCATTGTTGCATGCAATAGCTTTTTCAAAAAGAGTATTACCAAGGCCTTCTTTGGCGGCTTCCATCGATTTTATCGTGGGGGGAAGCTGAAGGTGGTCTCCAGCAAAAATCACACGGTTTGATCGCATAATAGGAATCCAGCAGGCCGGCTCCAGCGCCTGTGCTGCTTCATCGATGATGACGGTAGAAAATGTTTTACCGGCCAAAGCCTGTGACGCTGCCCCTGTGAGTGTAGCTGTAATCACCTGCGCAGTGTTCACTACTTCATTTTGTATGTAGAATTCCAGTTGCTGGGCATCAGCACGCAATTTTTTCGCCTCATTATATATGAGCTTCCGCTGCTGCCTCTCCTGTGTGCCGTAGTTACGTTTATATTTTCCAGCCAGCTTAAAATATTCTTCAGCCTTCTTTTTCACACGCTTAAGATCACTGTAATACGGGTGACTGCTGATCCGAGCATCCAATGTGGAGCCCAGCTGATCGTCACTTACACGGGCCGGGTGCCCGATACGCAATACATCTACCTTTTCATTCCTCAGCCTCTCTACAATAAGATCTACCGCCGTATTGCTGGGAGCACATACAAGCAGCTGTTTTTCCCGTTTTAAAAGCTCAATGACAAGATGTATTATGGTGGTGGTCTTGCCGGTACCAGGAGGGCCATGAATTATACCCAGATCTCGTGCAGACAACATACGCTCTATTGCCTGCCGCTGGCTTGTATTCAGTACCGGATGATTATACTCCTGATTTTGATCAAAGACAGCCGGCCGTTTTCCCAATAATATTTCCCTAAGATCTGCTACTCTGTTGTCACCGTCAGCTTTGATTACATGTCGCAAGGCACGGCCCATTTCGCGATAGGTGGATTCATCAAACAAAAGATCAACGCCGAGACTACCTTCCTCCACCCAGTCAGGAAGCTCATCCGTATTTAATGTTATGGTCATCTGATCTTCCGACACATTGTTTACCACCCCATTGGAGTAGTAACGTGGGCTAATAATAGAATAAAATACGACCAGCTTGCCCGACTGAAAGCTATGGGGTTTGCCCTGATGGGATTTACGTTCTATGGTGATAACCGGTTTTTCACCCTGAGTAAAGTAGTTCTGCAGTGCCCTGACGGGAAACCATGACACTCCGTTTTTTATTTTACTATCACCGGTAGTTTGGAGAATTTTCTGCCTGTAACTTTCAAGATCTGCCTCTTTCTCGATTTTGAGAAGGGACTCCAGCCTGCGGAGCTCTTCCTGTGCCGCTGTCATATAAAACTATTTTAGATATAACTGAACGGCATTTTTAAGCTCCTGGTTATTGTCAGCGTCAATTTCGTGCTTATTAATTTTGGTAATAAGTTCAAAAAGTACTGCCTGCTCATACCCAAGCTGTGATGCCACCTGCGCACAATAGTTGATCTCCTCTTTAAACAATCTTCCATCTGCTTTCATGAGCTGTACAATATGATATATGTAGGTGTATTTTTCGTCATCTGTGAGCTCCTTCTGGGGCTGCCACCTGGATGTAGGTTGTTCTATCATCAGGTCCACTTCTTCTCTGGTAATATCATTGGCTTCCCCTATACGATGAAGCAAATCTCTCTCCTCTGGCTGTATCTCACCATCTATATGAGCGAGTTCAATCAAAAAATGAAAATGACCACTTGCCATACCCTTGCTTGTTCTTTCCAAAACCGAATATACGAACCTTTTTTTATTTGTATCGAATACAGATAAAGACTTAAGCTATATTCAATTTCATCTTCTTTCTATTGAACCTTCTGGCCCACAGTTATTTATCTTTTGAAAATGAAGCCTTAATTCTGGGTAACTTCCTGGGCGATTACGTGAAAGGAAAGGATTATAAAATATATCCTGAAGCTATACAAAAAGGGATTTTACTGCATCGCCACATAGATCACACTACAGATCAGCATCCTATTGCCAGAAAAACAAAGCGCTTTTTCACCGATAAATTCCGGCATTACAGCGCAGTGCTTGTGGATATGTATTATGACCATATTTTGGCAAAAAAATGGGACAATTACTGCAAAAAATCCCTTTCAGAGCATGCTCAAAACGTATATAAGGTGCTTAAAAATGGTGCTGACACCACCCCTTTTCCTGAGGCTGCCCTTAGGGTATTGCATTACATGAGTAAACATAACTGGCTTTTTCATTACCAATATGAGGCAGGAATAACCAGAGCGCTGCAGGGAATTTCCAGAAGGTCGTCGCATGCACCTCGCCTGGACCACAGTTATGCTATCTACAGATTACATGAATCCGAGATCGAAGATCAGTTCCAGCTTTTCTTTAAAGATATACGGGAAGCTGCATCTTCATTTATCAGCGTATCGTAAAACTTCCGTCAGCTGACTTATTGCCTCCCTCTACTTTAATGCTGTATTTTCCGCTTTCAAGATAGTCACCATTGTCATTTCTGACATTATAAAGCACATCATTAAATCCTTTCATGAGCATTCGGGTAAATGATATAACCGACTCACCATCCTTTGACTTAATCACGAAATTGTATTCTCCTGCAGCCGGGGCAAAAATCTTAAATGTTAGTTCCGGAATATAGGCAGGGAGATACGCTCTTCTTTTGTTACCCCAATCCTCAGAATATCTGATCTGCGGCTCATTCAGCATATGAATAGCAGTCTGCTTACC
Organism: uncultured Cytophagales bacterium; assembly: GCA_964514385.1. GTDB lineage: Bacteria > Bacteroidota > Bacteroidia > Cytophagales > Cyclobacteriaceae > CAZEQJ01. Next base: position 1,289 of record CAZEQJ010000052.1, on the reverse strand, counting down.
CGCAACGGCCTGTATATCATCGAGGTTCATCACGTAGATACTACGCCCGTGGGTAGCGATAACAAGATCATTGGCTGTTGTCTGTATGACCATATCATACATCGCCACGTTTGGGAGGCTGGTTACTATTTCCCAATGATTATTTTCCGGATATTTCACATAAATGCCGTAGTCTGTACCCAAGTAAAGCAGACCCTCCACTTTGGGATCTTCCTGTATGATATTTACAGATTCATGCGGGAGGTTAAGCGCAAGTGATCGCCATGTGCTGCCGTTATCTTCGGATATATAGACATACGGATTAAAGTCGTCTTCACGATACCCTGTCAATGTCACATATACCTTATCCGGAGCATGAGGTGACTGACAAATTGCTGTTACCCATTTCTGTGGCAGACCGGAAATTTCAGTCCAGCTGCCTCCGTCATTTTCTGTTTTCCAAACCTTTCCATCATCTGTGCCGACAAACAGTTTACCATAGCGAAAAGGTGATTCTTCAATAACGGTCAGAGTACTGTAGGGCACATCACCCTGTGGCTGTCGGTTTGTCGTCAGGTCCTGACTCATGGTTGTCCAGTCATCGCCTTTGTTCACACTTCGGTGAAGGTATTGGCTACCGATATAAAGTATATCGGGATTAAATTGACTCATTACCAGAGGCGTGCGCCAGTTGTACCTCAGGTCATCTTCTCCTATTTTTTTACGGGGTGTAATGAATGCTCTCTCCTCTGTGACCCTGTTTGCCCGCTGGTAACTTCCATACTGGTACCCCGAATAAATTAGATTCGCATCACGGGGATCTGGAATTACAAACATGCCATCACCGCCGGAGATGCGTTGCCAGTATCCGGTGACATTGGGTATGGACCTGCTGGATCCAAAAAAGGTGCCATTGTCCTGCAATCCCCCATATACATTATACGGCTGCTCATTATCTACAGCAACGGTATAAAATTGTCCCACAGCCATCGTGTTAATATGGCGCCATGTTGTACCTCCGTCATAGGATTCGTTAAGGCCGCCATCATTACCTAACAGCAGGTGATCATTATCTGCAGGATCTATCCATAATACATGATGATCAGAATGAACGCTGCCTATGGTATCTGCACGTGAGAAGGTTTTGCCTCCGTCGATGGATTTAAGGAAGGGTACGCCCAGCACATATATTTCATCCGGCCGTTCGGAAGCCACATATACCTCTCCAAAATAATATCCGTAAGAACTGTAAACCCCTTCAAGCCAGTCCTCATGGGTGTGTTTCCAGGTATCACCCCCGTCATCAGAGC
>CAZEQJ010000051.1:0-20544 GCA_964514385.1 uncultured Cytophagales bacterium | reverse complement strand
GAAAACAATTAAGAATAGCTAACCAGTGGTCTTACAAATAGGGAGTACTACAAAGTGCGTATGAAGGTGGAGATGAGTTGTGGAATGCCGTCAGAGATAAACTGATCCAATATATTGGTGATAATGGTGGTTCTGCTACTGAGCAGATTGCTACAAATGATATTGTAAGGGTTGACGGGAATCTGGTTAATCATCAACCGGATCGTTGCGCTTAAACCTGAGACCAGTTCCGGCTTTTATGTTTAAACTACTCTAACCCAAACGGACTCATCCCCTGCACCATCCGATACAACGGCCCTCTTACCGGCTCTTCAGGTATCCTAAAACCCTCACCCCGATAAACATATAGATACAACTCCGCCTCACCACCGCGCATAATCGCTACCGAATCCTGAAAAACGACCTCCTCAAAATATGGATCTATCAGTTCGGCTTTGGTTTTCTTCATGCCCTCTCCCTCCCGTAATACAATGATGCCATCCTGGCCCAGCTTTTTCTCCGGTTCCATAAAAAAGGCATAGTTACGCGGATCATCATGAAATACGATAACATCCTTTTGTAACCGCAAGGCCCAATCGAGCTTACCGGTCAGCCACCAGTTCGGCGTTCCCAGAAAGACCTTCTCATCTTCCATCCATCCCTGCTTCTCAAAATAGACCCTCAGGTCATCGTAGTCATAACCCTCCATCGTCGGGCCGGTCGTACCACCTCGCTTGACCACCTCCCGTTTCACAAACTTAAAAGCACCTGTCTCCGTCTGAATAGCCAATACCGTCAAGGCTACTACAGTGAAGACGGCAGAAGACCAAAGCCACACCCAATTCAACTTGATCCATTTTCCCTTTTCCATCGACTCAGCGACCGAAGCGCCCAATGCAATAAACAACATCAGATATCCCGGCGCCTGCCAATGAAAATGAAAACCCAGATTGCTCCAGAGGGTGATCACGGTAAAGAAAACAATCGGTAACACGCTCGTCCAGAAGATAAAGCGGTATGCATCATTCCTCTGATAGGATAATGGCAACTGTCGCACCAGCGGTATCCAGATCCATGGCAGCAGCCAGATCATCTGGCCCAGAATACTTCGGAAAAACCAGAGCCAATGCAGCTCAAATTCACCGCCACTACCGGCCCTGCTCCCCTGAAACACAAACGACACCCACTCGTTTTGCGCATTCCAGATCAATACCGGAAAGGCCAGCATAAAATTGATGACTACAGCCAGGTACGGCCCGGGATGACGCAGCCATTTGCGGTACTTCGGCGTCAGCACACAAAAAAGAAAAACCCCGGCCATCAGAAACACTACATGGTATTTACTTAAGGTGGTCATCCCCATGGCTAATCCGACATATACCCAGGGTAATATTCCTTTTTTCCCCTCTGAGCCGAATAGAATGTTTACAACGAGATAAGCCGTAAGCATCCAGAAAAACATCAAAGGCGCATCCGGCTGAAACCAGGTACCCACCGCCACGGTAAATACGGCACTCAGGTTGAGCAATACTGCTGCATAAAATCCGCCCTGGCTACTGAAAAGTTTTTCTGTAATCCGGTAAATTAACCAGGTGGTTCCGCCAAAAAAGAGGATGGCCGGCAGCCGAAGGGTCAGTGAGCTAAGTCCAAAGACCTTGACAAAAATGGCCGATATCCAGAAGAATAAAGGGGGCTGGTCAAAATAACTCCAGTCCACATCAATGGCACCACGGGCATAGTATGATTCTCCAACCCCTAATCCGGTGAAAGCCGCAATAATTACCCTTACAATTCCGGTAGCAATAATTAAAATCAGCGTATATCTTCGTGCCCTGGAGGTTGAAAGCATACTATTTATCAGTTTTTTCAATCAAAAAAGTAAAAATACAGTTTCATCCATAGAATTATCGATTATGGCAAAAGATTTCAAGACAGGCGTGCTTTTAGTAAATCTCGGAACACCCGACGAGCCCAAAGTGTCGGCAGTACGCCGGTATTTACGTGAATTTCTGATGGATAAGCGTGTGGTCGACATTCCGGCTATCCTGAGGTTCATCCTGGTCAATGGCATCATCGCGCCATTCCGTGCACCAAAATCCACCAAAGAGTATAAAAAACTATGGGATGAGCGTGGCTCCAGCCTGAAATATTTCGGATTTGATATAGAGAAGATGCTGCAGGAAGCTATGGGTGACAAATTTGTGGTGAAGCTGGCAATGCGCTATCAGAATCCATCTATCCAGGAAGGTCTGGATGTGCTGAGAAACACCCCGGTTAAGAAGATCATTGTAGTACCCCTGTTCCCGCAGTATGCCTCTGCCACTACCGGCTCGGTACATGATAAGGTGATGGAGATCGTAATGAAATGGCAGACCATACCCGAAATGGTATTCATCAGCCGCTTTCAGGACAATGATGATATGATTGACATCTTCGCAGAACATGGTAAAAAGCTGATGGATGAGCACCACCATGATCATGTACTGTTCAGCTACCACGGATTGCCGGAGCGGCAGATACGTAAGGGGAGCTTTGATGGCCATTGCAAACTGGGCAGCTGCTGCAATCATCTGGGGCCACGTAATGAGCTCTGCTACCGGGCGCAGTGCTTTCATACCTCACGGCTGATAGCTGAAAAGCTCAACCTGAAGAAGGAGGATTATACGGTCAGCTTTCAGAGCCGTCTGGGTACTGACCCCTGGGTGAAACCATACACTGAAGATATGGTGAAGGAGTTAGCCGAGCAGGGTAAAAAGAAGGTTCTGGCTTATTCACCAGCATTCGTAGCCGACTGTCTGGAAACTACCATCGAAGTGGGCGAAACCTACCAGGAAGAATTCATCGAAGAAGGTGGCGAGCGCTGGGACCTTGTCCCCAGCCTGAACGATGATCCCAAATGGGTGGAGGCGCTGAAGAAGATGGTGCTGCAGTACTGTCCTTAACCGTCGGTTTTATTTCAATAAAAGGATTAACTCCGAAGGCTATCAGGTTTGCTATTCATCCTGCCCGATAATACCGGGGATCATTTGTCCCTAATCACAACGATTATCGGGATTGTCATTCGTCACTAAGGGCTTTCCATTCGTCCCAAAAGGCTTTCCATTCGTCCCAAATGATCTATTTTGGGTGCCTGCAGATTGATAGAACCCTCTTTTTCCCGTGTGAAAAATGTTTATCAAAGGAAAGCGTGTCCAATCTGCATACTTTTCTTTTATATTTAAGAACAGACTACTCAATATCAATTATGACACGGCTTCTGATCTTATTCATTCCCCTCCCGGCATGGATTATCGCACAGGATTACTGGCAACAGGAGGTTAATTCTGTTATCACGGTGAAACTGGACGACGATAACCACACCCTGGACGCAAATATTGAAATAGAATACATAAATAACTCGCCTGATGAACTGGACCGTATCTTCATTCATTTATGGCCAAATGCATATAAAAACAACCAAACGGCATTAGCTAAGCAGTTTAACAATACCAACAGAGCCAAATTTCTTTTTGCCGATGAGGAAGATAGAGGATATATAACAGGCCTGGATTTTCAGATCAACGGACAGCCTGTTTCCGCTGAAAACTATGAAGGGCATATAGATGTCGTGAAAATTGAGCTCCCGGAGGTGTTAAAACCTGGTGCATCACTGAAAATATCCACCCCCTTTATGGTGAAGTTCCCCGGTGACTTCAGCCGGCTGGGGCATACCGGACAAAGTTACCAGGTGACCCAGTGGTTTCCCAAGCCTGCAGTATACGATCATAAAGGGTGGCATCCGATGCCTTACCTGGATCAGGGTGAGTTCTACTCCGAATTTGGCTCTTACAAGGTGACCATCGATGTGCCGGCCAACTACCGGGTAGCCGCTACAGGGGTATTGCAAAATGAATCTGAACGGATGTGGCTGGATAGCCTCTCTCAGTTACCAAAGGATGATCCTTCAGTGGGTGATGATTTCCCTCCTTCTTCATCCGATCGAAAATCGTTGACTTTTATTCAGGATAATGTGCATGATTTTGCCTGGTTTGCCGACAAGCGGTATGAGGTAGTGAAAAGTCAGGTGACCCTTGCGTCAGGCAAAAATGTGGAGTCCTGGGGCTTTTATCTTCCTGACTCCGAAGAGGCATGGTCAAGATCTGCGATGTATATCGACAGTGCCCTCTATTATTACTCCAAATGGGTAGGCGAATATCCGTATGATGCGGCCACAGCTGTTGAAGGCGCCCTGTCTGCAGGTGGTGGTATGGAATACCCGATGATTACGGTGATTTCACCGGGAGTGGAAAATGATTTTGCCTTGGATCAGGTGATCACCCATGAGGTGGGGCACAATTGGTTTTATGGTATCCTGGCATCCAATGAACGCGCACATGCCTGGATGGATGAGGGCTTCAATACGTATGTGGAAAACAAATACATCGATCAGCGTTATCCGGAAGCTACCTTGTCGACCATGCTGGGTTCGGGCCCTCCGCTTTCCCTGACAGAGATCGGTCAGTTTCCCTACCACTACCTCGGATACTATGCATCTGTTGTATTGGGTAGCTATGGAAAGCAACGGCCCATCAATACGCCTTCAGCAGAAATGAATAGCATCAACTACGGCCTTAACTCCTATATGCATACCGGAGCGCTCCTTAAAATGCTGGAGTCATACCTGGGGGAGGACCTCTTTTTGAAATGTATGCACGCTTATTTTAATGCTTATAAATTTAAGCATGTGTACCCGGAGGATGTCCGTCAGGTGTTCGAAAAAGAATCCGGTAAAAATCTGGATTGGTTTTTTGATGAGGCTTTTAACACCACCGGTCAGATCGATTACCGGCTTGCACGTTTTGATAAGGGCACGTCTGTGACCATAAAAAATAAAGGAACTATCAATGCCCCGGTTCAGCTGGTAACCGATGATGAGGTGGTTTGGATCGAAGGTTTTGAGGGGGTGAGACAGATTGAAACGCAATCTACTGACTTCGCTGCAATTAACGACCCGCAAAATAGTGTTGACATTCAGCCGGGCAACAACCAAAAGCCGGGTGAGAAGAGGATTAAGGTTCTCACGTACTTACCAAAGCCGGGATACAGAACTATGTACTGGACACCGCTGATCGGATTCAACGAGATCGATAAATTTATGATTGGGGGAGCGGTGCATAACCTGGAAGCCATTCAGAAGCCGTTTGGTTATTTTTTCGGACCGATGTATAGTTTTGGTGAAAATGAACTGAATGGCATGGCCTATCTGAAATACGACTGGCTGCTGAAAAATAATAGGCTTCCGAAAATCAGGCTGAGTGGCCAGGCGCAGAATTTTTCGGTAGTAACAAAATATACCGGAGAGTTGAATTTCTTTTTTCTGAATCAAAAGCCGTATAAGAATACACAACGCATTGACCTTTCGGTCAATCAGATCCGGTCCTATTATAGCTTTGCTCCGACAGTAGAAAATGGTCTGACCGTTGCAGCAGATCTTCCGGGTGATCCGCTGGTTTTCCGGGCATCTTATCTCAATGAATTCTCAAAAGCGCTTAGCAACGGTTCATTCAAAGCCAATATAACCTATGGGTATTATGATGATCAGACACGTCATGAATTCTTCAATATAGATGTAAAAGGCTCCTATGAGCGACTGGTAAGTAAAAATTTAGCCATACAGGGAATGGCGTCATTTGGTTATTCGCCGGTAACGGCGCCATCGTCGGTGTATAACTACCGTACTACGGGTACGGCAGATTACCTGATGAACCAGTATATAGCGAACAGGAATGTACTGGCAGATCCAAATCTTGTCTCCAATCAGGTCATCAATGATGTAGGTACCTTCCGAACCATCGATCAGATAGCGGATACCTGGGTGGCGACGGCTACGATCGAGGTAAAGCATGAAAAAATACCTGTGGCACCCTATGTTACATCTGGCTTTGTAGACGGCGGGGATATATTATATGAAGCAGGTTTTTCCATCAAAACGGGACTGTTTGATATCTATTTTCCTCTGGCAGCCAGCAGTGGCCCTGCGCCGCTGGAAGGTAGCTTCCGGAACTGGCTGGGTTTCACCACATTCCGGGTCAATATAAGCAACCAGCTGCTGCTGGCGGTAGAGAAGATTTTTGATTAAGTATGGGTAAGAGTATTTCAACTCACACCATATCCGGCGGGAATTGTCATTTTCCTCATGGCTTATGATTTGATAGTATAGGACATTGTAGCCAGCTTTTCTCTATATTTTTTCTGAATCGCGACTGCAAAAGCGGTCTTATCATGCCTAAGGTTTTCCATGGCTTCTCCGTTTGTAATTGTCGGATGAATGTCCCTGAGATTCTGATCACTCCAATAGGCAAGTTCTATAAGTATAGGCGTCAGCGCCAAACCCTTATCGGTGAGGAGGTACAGGTTGGTTTTTTTATTATCAGGCCGTTGTGCTTTGATGATAAGGCCCACTTCTTCCAGTAGTTTGAGTTTGGCAGACAGTATATTCGTTGCAATGGCCTCTTCGCTTTCTGTAAAATCTTTGAAGGTTTCTATTCCTTCAATGAGCATGAGTTTTACAAGCACTAACATCCATTTATCTCCCAATACGTCCAGGGCCGAAGTAAAAGGGCAATCACATCTGAATTGCTGCTTCATATGTTACGTATTCATTAAATATTACTTGCAAAATGAAATTTATTTATATTATTACTTGCGAACTGAAAGTTATTTTATACTTTTGCTTGCGAATCAAAAGTAATAATTACCTATCAAATGTCAAAACCGATGAGAATTGTAATGAGCACACTCTTACTCGCAGGTATTCTTGCTTCCTGCAGCACGAGTCAATCTAAAACAACAAGCGAGGTTAATCCAACAAATTCTACAACAATGAGCAACAAAGAAATTGTCGGTACTTTTTTAAGTGCCGTTCTAAAAAATGACCCGGAGACAATGAGAGAACTGGCAAATGCCGATTACATCCAGCATAACCCTTATTTACCGACAGGCTTAGAGCCATTTATCGAGATGCTTCCCGTACTCCAGGAAAATGGTACAACAGCTGAAAATATACGCATGTTCCAGGATGGCAATTATGTATTTATGCACAACATCTGGCGTAATGCCAAGCCATTTGGTGCAGATGTCATGGTGTCGTTTGATATTATAAGGATCGATGAAAACGGCAAAGTAGCCGAACATTGGGATGCCATGACCGAAATGGTAAATGAAACAGCCAATGGAAGAACACAAACGGATGGTCCGACGCAAGTTGAGGACTTAGACCAGACAGAGGCAAATAAAATGCTTGCACAAGGGCTGGTAGAAGATGTCCTGATGGGCAAAAACCCAAACAAAATCGGAGATTACATCAGCGCTGAAACGTACCATCAGCATAACCCGAATATAAAGGACGGACTGGAAGGGATAGTAGAAGCAGTTGAATATCTAACTTCCCAAAATAATATGTTCCAATATACTAAAATACATAAGGTTTTAGGCGAAGGGAACTTTGTCTTGACTGTCAGTGAAGGAGAATGGAATAAAACCAACAACGTTTTTTATGATTTATTCAGAATTGAAAATGGCAAAATCGTTGAACACTGGGATGTCATTCAGCCGATTCCAACTGAGGGGTTAGCGAATACCAATGGTATGTTTGGATTTTAAATAGAGAAATTGTGGCAAATGCACTTATATTAAATGCACATCAGGAATATCCTTTCGCAAAGGGTGAATTAAATGCAGAAATTGCCAGGAGAATTGGAGAGCATCTACAAAATGTTGGTTATAAACTAAAAACGACCACCATGAAAGATGAGTGGGATGCCGACAAAGAGGTGGATAAACATACCTGGGCAGATGTGGTCATTTTACAATCCCCGACTAACTGGATGGGCTTGCCGTGGAGTTTCAAGAAATACATGGATGAGGTTTACACAGCGGGTATGTTTGGTAAAATGAGCCAGAATGATGGGAGAACTGCAGGGGCACCGAAAAGAAACTATGGAGCGGGTGGCTTGATGCAGGACACACGTTACATGCTTTCATTGACATTCAATGCACCTGAAGAAGCGTTCAACGATGAAAATGAATTTCTTTTTGAGGGTAAAACCGTTGATGACTTATTCTTCCCGCAACACATGAATTTCAAGTATTTCGGAATGAAGCCATTGCCGACATTTGCATGTTTCGACGTGATGAAGAATCCCGATATTGACGGTGACTTTAAGAGACTTCAAAAGCATCTTGAGGAAAACTTTTGTTGAACGCAGTATAATATATACAGATAGCAAAGTTTAGATCACAAGAGTTTCGGCTCTTGTGATTTTTTTTGATTTCGTTTTCTCCAATTTACCTAAAACGTAGCATAATCGTCCATTTTATTGAGGATTATATATTTATCTATCCTGATTGGTTTTTTCTGGTATTAATAGTTATTCCAATCTGATAAATCCTTAATAATCCAACGATAATCGAATATGTAAAAAATAGCTGAATAACGAATAAAATATCGGGTTGAGACAGGTGTAAGGCAGTCATCAAGTGGTTGGCCAGATACCACATCCATATCATCATCGCTATGGGTATGATAATGTTACCTATCCAGGTACTTAATTGTGCGCTTCTAAGCTCCTTCCGGGATAGCGTATTGAATTTATTGTTTCTGATTTCTTTGATTAAACTGTATACTAAAAAGGATAAAAAGGCGGCTGACAAAATGATAAATATCCAATAAGCTGTAGTTAGCGTTGCTGTATTTTCTGGCAATGAACCGTCAAAAAGGAATGTCATTACATCTTCCGGAATCTGGCTGATCCGCTTATTCATAAAGAGTGAATTCTGATTCATCAGAACCACCAAACCCAGTTTTTCTTCAGGAATAAATCCAATATAATTTTGGTAATCAGAAAGTTGACCCCTGTGGGAATACAATTTTTTGCCTCTGTATTCACTGATAAACCAGCCCTTGCGATAAATATCATCAGGTGATGATTCAAAAATATCATTGTTTTTGTCTAGTGAAGCAATCATAGGCATTGCCTCTGCATCAAAACCCATAACATGCTGCAAATAATGGCTTAAGTCCCGTACACTGGAAAGCATGCCCCCATTTGGTAGATTTGCTTTATGATACGTTATTTTAGAAGGTAAGGGGAAACCAAAATACAGTTGATGACCTATCGCCATATCAAATAATGCGCCTTCTCTTTGACTAAAAAATGTATGGGTTAATTTTAGAGGAACCAGTATTTCTTTTTGCATATATTCCTGAAAGGATTGCTGGCTTGCTTTTTCAATAATCAAACCCAACAGCACATAATTGTCATTGGCATACGTAAAATCACCAAACGTTCCGGTGCCCTGTATATTCCTGAGTCTCCTTGCTTTTTGCTCCAAATCTAAACCCTCAATATTCGTCTTATAGCTTGATATACCGGGAATTCCACTGCGATGATTGAGCAGGTGATTAATGGTTATAGAATCCTGATAATCAGTCGCATTGAGTTCAAAAAAAGGCAAATGATCCCGTATATTATCTGTGTACCTGAGCTTTCCCTGACGCTCAAGCTGGCTGATGGCAAGACCTGTAAAAGATTTGGTTAAAGAAGCCAAAACAAAAGGGCTGTCAGCAGTTATCTGTGAATTGTCGCCGATATTTTTACCAAATCCTTTGCAGTAAACAATTTCGCCATCCATGATAATACCAATTGCTAAGCCAGGTATTTGGCAGTCATCCATTTCACCAGTCAGATAATCCTCGAGTCTTTTTAAATCGAGTTTTTGTCCAAAAAGAAAATGGGGTAGCCAGACAATAAGAAAAGCCATAAAAAATAGTATTTTCATATTAACCCTGTTTTTATTTTACGCTCTGCCCGGACTGTCAAAGAATATTCGGCCCTTTAGGTATGACTAGTTTTGCTTTAAATATCACTCTACATAGTTTTTTGAAATCTTAATGACATATTGATAGCACTATTCATCTACGACGAAATTCAATGGAATAAATGCGCTGGATGTGTTAAGGCCAGACTGCACAGAAGTTTGAACCGATATTCGTTTCATTTAATTTCTGCTATATATCATTCTTAAAGTGTTTCAATACCCGCATAGCCCTTAACGTATTCCATCTACTGGGTTTTCCAGCTTTTTCCATTACAAAATGTACTTCTCCCGGATGAGCTGCCTGCATATTCCAGGTTCCGATTTTGTTCTGCTTTTTAAGTATCACAGCAATAGCGTCATCCATTCTACGATCCCATTTTCTTTCAGCTTTTTGGAAATAGTCAAGCGCTCTTAGGATATCATATTTCCATCTGCCAGGATAAGTGAATTTCAGAAAGTCCTGATGTATGATACTACCTGTTCGGTCCGAAAGGAATAGTTTGTGGATCAGGATGAATTCTTCTGAACTTTTAATAGCGGATGAGATGTCATCTTTTCTGTAGCCAGTATCTGCTTTTTGAAATTCAAATAAACCTCCAAGAACAGAAATCGTGGAGTGCAAGGAACTGTGTTTTGCCCCACTTCTTGTTGTTCTGCAATTAAATCCACCATCAGGCATTATTTCATTCAGAAGGCTATCCACAATCGATTGTAGCCTTTCTTCAGCTATTTTGAAGTAGGAAGCATAATTAAAAAACATACCATTTACACATACATCACTGCGGTGAGATGTTGATGGACCTAGTTGAATACCACCATCCTCAGCTTTGGAAGTATTCAATACCTGCTCTATGCTTTCTTTTATAATATTGCTGTTTGGATTTGGCTCCAGGTTACGAATGTCTAGGAGTGTATAATGGGTTGAAATCCATTTAGGCTGATAAAAGCGGTTACCCCAATGTCCATCAGGCTTTCTTTTGGCTAGATATTGCTTTCCCCAACCTTCATCCAAAATTCTGTTTTGTAATTCCTTTTTGTCTTCATTTAACAAATCACGGTAAACCTGATATTGTATGGATACATCACCTTCAAGCAACCATTCTATGATTTGTTCCTTGTCCATTTCTACATAAGAGTCAGCTAAGCTATACAGGGTAGCTGTAATACTGAATTGATATTTTACTGAATATACGGTTTATCCAAATAAAACGAAAATGCTCACGGCTAAGGGAGTAACAGGCAGAATGCGGACTTACAGGGGGGATTCTCTGTAAGCCCGACATAAAGTTTGTTAGGTAAAATTGCATAAACAGGCATTTCACCCTGAAGCCTGCAATAGGAGCTGCCGGTTTTTATTCCTTCAAGTAGCTTTCCAGGTTTCTTCTGTAAGATAAATAAGGCGTTTCACTTTTTCCGATCCTTGCTATCATCTGGATTTTTTTGGGTTCCTGTATATTCAACAAGACATTGAGCTCTTTTCTTAGCTCCTTCATTTCGTCGTATTCCTGGATGGCCTGATTGTACGGATGCAGGAAATACCCATATTTGATTGCGGCATGGCTGAAACGCACATAGTCCCGACCAGCGAGCACCCAATCTCTAAAATTGTTTGTAGCTGTGTACCAAATAATAATGCCCTTTGTAGTATCTAATCCTTTCTTTATACCCTTCATGGTATTCTTTACATTCTTTTCACTATGCCAGGTATCGTGGTCGCCTTTGTTAAGGGACTTTTCAGCTATCCGCTGAATCATACCTTTATAGCCCATTTGAGGAATGCTGATCCCGTCTCTTTTTTGTTTTCGTTCTTCTTCAGAAAACCGAAATAGTTTTCTTGTTTCTTCATTGGTGGAGTAGGTACTGCTTTCTATTTCCATGGCTCTGTCAAAGATATCCAGATAAGGCTCCATATTCTCATTGATAAAGGTGAGGAAGGAATGACGCTTGCCAGACTGATTATCAATTTTTGAAAAGTCATTTTGTGAGAGTAAGTTTCCCTTGTAGACCATTCTGCTTGTCTGGCGACTTTCTATAAAATCAGCGAGAGGGTCTTGTTCGATACCATTTTTAGCTAATGTAATTTTAGCTATTGGTTTGACACCGAAATCAGATGGTCCGTTATATCCGGTTGGAAAATAGGTTACCTCAGCACTATAGCCATAGCGTGATGCACCCATAATCATGGTTTCTATAAAACACCCTGCCCCCATATGTATCTGACGTGACGGAGGATCTGTAGCAGGCAGCAATATGTTTTCATCAATATATAGCTCCATTTCATGATCATTCAGGACTTTAAACTTCCATGACTGGGTGTTGTGCGGACTGGGTGCATGGATACCTAGTGCAATGGCCTTTAATACAGGTTGATCAAAGTCATCAGGGTCTGGCCTTTTATTCACAGCAGAACCAGTTCCATTCAAATTCAAGGGCATTGAATAAGCGCTGGTAGAGCCAGCTATAAAAGCACCAACTGTAATTAAGCTACCGTATTTAACAAATTCATTTCGTTTCATGATGCCATTTTTAAAAGTTGTATCCAAGAAATAAGTTTCCCTGTATGAAATTATCCGGTTTACCACCTCGGGGACCAATATCTGCCACAATGTTGCCTAATGCACCAAATTGAGGCAATATAAAGAAGCGGTTGCTGCTACCAAGGTTTAATTTGTAACCAATATTTGCTTCCCAAAACATAGCCACACCTTCATAATCCCTTCCATCAATCAGGTTGTTATTCCCCCAGTAGTAGCCAGTGTTGATACCCGCTTCAATATGTAATCCTTCCCAGAAATAATGGCGATATGCGGTGTAAAGCATATACTCATCTATTTCTTCCACAACATCATGCGCTACATTAGGACGCAGGTAGGCTCCCAATAAAAGAGCTCCTCGTTGACCGGAATTTGAATATAATAGGCGGGTAAATTGAACATTATAAATTTCAACTGTGGGAATAAACGGTTGGATAAGTTCGACCTCTATACTCCATTCGACTTCTTGTTCTTCCTGAGCATATCCTGTCTTCAGGATAAGAAGAAGTAACAAGGTGGATAAAATAAAATTTTTCATTTTGATGATATGGTAATGGTTAAAAAATAAGACCTAGCTGAAATCCGATACTGCTGTTTGTAAACTGTACATCACCAACATTATTTACTTCACCCTGACGAGATGCCCAGTCATACTCTACAGATGCAAGCAGTGCATAACGTTTTTTTAACGTATATTGATAACCTAATCCCAATGCAAAGGAACTACCAATTGCAAACTGGTGATCAAAATCAAGGGCATCTGTATTCCTGTATTTCTGTGTGAATTGAGACACAAAGTTGTAATCTCCCTGGATATAAAATCCTTCTGTTGCTGATTTGGAGAAAGCAAAATACTTTGTGGATATAGCAGCTCCCCAAAAGTTGAAGAACATTTCTTCATCATTATCGCCCGAAGAGGGAGCGGCACCGAGGGCCATAAACTTAAGGCCAAAATGAAAGTGATCTATTTTTTCAAATTTACGATAGGCAGCGATGGAGTATAAGCCACCTCCACTTGCACTGAAGTTACCATTGTTAAAACGCTCCTCCAGGCCAGAATAAAATTGGTTTATGCCATAACCGGCTTTAAACTCGCCATAGGTAAGCCCTTGCGGTGTGTCATGAGAGACTATTTTTTGATTTTGTGAAAAAACAGTCCCGGTGAATAATGCCAAAATCGCGAAAAATAATATTGAAGTTTTCATTGCAGTAAATTTTAAATATTTACTACAAAGGAAAATCAGTTTACCAACGTAGGCATTGATGTATGGTAAGAAAGAAATGCCTTAAAGCTGGCTCATGGATTTTCTTATCCTGCTCAGGGATTCTGGAGTGATACCCAAATACTCTGCAATGAGATATTGAGGTACCCGTTGAGGAAGATGGGGTCTGCTGTGAATAAGTTTCATATATCTTTCAGTGGCATCATCCATTAATAATGACTTACTTTTTTCATGCCATTGCAAATATATTTGTTCGGCCATCACCCTACCCAGCCTGTCAAACGGCTGATCAGGCAACTCATATAGGGCAGTCATTTTATTGATATTAAGTGTATAGACGCTGGAATTTTCCAGGCATTCTATATATTTATCTGTAGGTGTTTTGTTGATAAGACTGGTATAATCGGTTATAAACTCATAATCCAGGGAAAACTCATCGATGTACCGTTTACCATTTTTAAGGTAATAGCACATCATATTTCCTTTTAGTATGAATACCAACTCTTTGCATATTTCACTCTCTTGAAGTAAAAAGTCACCTTTTTTTAGATTTTGTTCATCAAAAGATCCAGCAAACTGCATGATTGTTTCCTGAGGAAAAAGCGGGAAAATCTTTAGGAAGATATCTTGTATTGCGCTCATGTCGATGGTTAACTAATTACACACCGCTAATTTTTTATTTAATATACGGGATATTGCTTAAAAATACGGTATAGCTATTCCAAATCAGGCAATATGGGACAAGGCAGAATGTTATGATTTTTTCACCAAGATAAGCGCCTTCCAAGATCCCGGGCGCCATGATGAATCATGAATATTTCGACCTCATTCCTGAATATGGTATTTAATGGAAGTCATAAAATCCGTATAATGAATGTACTTCTGATTTTCCATCCACAGGACCACTTCACCTGATTCCTTATCCAATCCTCTGGGCACATATGGTCGGACGTTGTCAAATTCTGAATTTTCTGTAATAGCTTCTGAAATCCATGATTCACCTCCATTTTGAGTTTCCCATCGCTCAATTTCGAAAACACCCTTTACTTGTCTGGAAAGGTAAAGTATCGAAGCATCGTCGGGATGAATAGTCAGACCACCAAAATAATGGGGTTCTCTTTCTTTTGTACCTGCTGGAGTTTGTGGGAACCAAGGTCCTGAATCACAAACTTTATAGTTTTCCCATCCGTTTTCAGTATACCTTGCATACCAATACTCATGATTTGTTTCTTCCGGGCTTCTGGTATAAACAATTATTGGCTTGTTTTTTTCATCCTGGCCGATGTCTGCAATCCAGGCTCTACCTTCTTCGGGATTTGAAGTAAAAACTACTGAGGCATCCTTTGGCTCAAAAGGCAGCTCTGCTATAGTACAAATCTGCTCACCTGAAGCTTTAAAAAAAGCACCTTTTTCATAGTAGGCATAATATACTGAGTTCGTTGGTTCATCTCTGGGATGACCGTCAGTGAAGACTATGTGAATTTTAGATTTTCCATCAGAGAAGTACTTCACATAGGGCCTGTTATTAGGATCAAATGGATAATTCGTAATCATCACCTTACTCTTAGACCATGTTATACCATCGTCATCCAACCATATCATATTAGGTTTAAAGCCCGTCCACCGACCAAAACTATAAATTCTATCATTTTCATCTTCCAGTCGGATTGGATTTGCATAGGTCATTGTTGGTCTGGGGAATTTGGCCAACTGCTCTTCACTGAAAGGGTGGATAAATTGAGGCCTAGAAAAAGTAAAAGACTCACTATCTGCATCAAGTCGATTAATGAACAAATCCTTAAGGGCATGACGTGTATACATCACAATTACTTCTCCAGAAGCAGTGATGGTAAAAGCAGGATTGTTGTGATCATCCTTTTCCAAAATAAAGTACAATTCACTTGTTTCGACTTGTTTATCCTTAATATTGAATCTTGCTGCTTCCACTGTACCACTCGCCTTTACCCAGCCAGTAATGACCTGTCCTTCAGTAAAAATTGCTCTGGGATCGGAAAACCAACACCAGGCACCATCATTTGTCAGGTATCCGATGTTTTGGCCTGTGGCCTGAAATCCAATTACCAGAGTGATCATTAGACTAAGCAGCATAATTTTTCGTGTTGTTTTTCTCATCTTATGATCAATTTTCAATGTATTTGACCATTTCTGAGGCTGCAAGTAAAAAAGCACCAACGCCAAAATCGGCAGTAGAATTTTTGTCTACGATTTGGTCTGGTTCTGCCCGTTCACCGATTGGTTGGACATATCCGAGTGTTCCGTCAGGTTGTACAGCTACTTCAACAAGATATTTCCATGCCTTTTCAACAACAGGGGCATATTCCTCTTTATTTAAAATATCGTTATTAATACCCCAAAGAATCCCATAAACAAAAAATGCTGTTCCGCTGGTTTCCGGCCCGGGTGCCTGTTCAGGATCCAGTAAACTACGCGTCCAGTGGCCATCTTTTTGCTGAGCCTTCTTTAATGCCTGAGCCATTTTAATCAGTACAGCAGCATAATCTTCATAATGTGCATCTGATAAAGGTAATTTATCGAGGGTACGTGCATGCGCTGCAATTACCCATCCATTTCCTCTCGACCAAAAGTCCTTTTTCCCGGTATTGGTTTTATGCTTTGGGTACAAATATTTCTTATCCCTGTACCACAAACCAGCTTCCTCGTCATACGTCAAGCGTTTAGTTTAACTGTAATATTCATAAAGTTTTTTCAGATAAAGTGGGTCTGAGGTCAGTTCATACATTCTGGGCATCACAGGCATTACCATAAACAGACCGTCTATCCACCACCAATATTCGTTCTCATCAGAATGGACCTGGTAATCCATAACTTCCAATACACGCGCTATTTTACGGGGCGAAGGATTTAACTTATTCAAGTCGATATAAACTTGAAAACAAGCCTGCCAGTCACCAAAAAGTACATATTCATCCGTTTCGCCGTACGTAAATTTCCATTCTTCAGCATTCGTTGATTTTGCTCCCTGCCAGCTATTGTTTTCTGCCCATTGAAGACTGTAGTTTAAATAATTTTCATTTTTCGTCAGCTTATAGGCCTCCATGTTTCCGATGTGATAAGCAGACGGATGCCAAAATGCCCATTGCTCAGATACTTTATTCTCTTTTTGCCATTTATTATTAACTTTATTGAGGATTTCAACTACGCTGCTTCTACTGAATATATCACGCTTATCGGAGGATTGATCGGTGCATGAAGCTGCCAGTATAGCAGAAAATATGGCAATTGTTTTTAATGATGATTTTGGATTCATAAAATTCTTCTTAATTCTATATTTTTCTTTGTCACTCCAACTAAAATGAGTATTCGAACAAGTCATTAGAGTATCTGAACCAGGCCAAGGACCTTATTTAGCGATCAGATCTCATACTCATTTTTGAGTTTTTTGTGCAAAATAATTTTCCATTCCTTAAAATATCTCTTGTATCAGCAGGTGAAGGATGAATTAAAACGATTTTCTCCTTTTTATCAAGTAAAAACATTATTCTGCCGCTCCATTTGAAGCCGTAGTCATTCCAAATGCTATGATCAATAGGATGTTCTATTACAGTAGTTGAGTAGCCTTCATCTGCCAAATATTTTTGTTGTGGCTAGTTTTTCTTTCTAATGATTTTTACAATTCGGTTAATTGTAATTTCTGATAAGTTCCATTCATAACCAGTAAAATCTGTGGTGTTGATAAATTGAACCACTACCGCGTCTATATCCTTGTGGTATTGAGCCAGGCTTTGATAACCAACCACTAAACCACCGTGATTATATTCGTAAGGATAGAGTTCCTTTTCTCCCGGGTCAAATACCGAACCATCATTTAAGGCTCGCACGAATATACCCACATCTTCTGCTGTAGCTAACATTCCATATTCACGAGCTTTAAAATCTTCCTCATGGCCCACATAATATCCACTCATAACATCGTCTAAATCAACTTCAGCGATCGAAAAAAAAGTGTTTTTCAGCTTCAGGGGAATCAATATTTTCTCTTTGATATACTGATTGTGGCTATACCCTAAAACATTATCCATAATCCTACGAAGCAATAAATAATTCGTGTTTGAATATTCATATCCTCCATTAGGTTTAAAACTAGCTGGTAGGTCGAGAGCAAAATCTAAGGCATTTTTACCATTTTCCTGTTCGTTTTCCCAATACGCTGGATTATCTGTGAAATTTGGAATACCAGAACGGTGTTGAATCATCATCCTCAAGGTAATTTCTTCAGCGTTTTCAACCCTATTTCTAAGTTCTGGAAGATAATCTGCGAGTGTTTTATCAAAAGACAAACGCTTTTCTTTGACCAATTTAGTAGCTGCTACAGCGGTATATAACTTGCTAATACTGGCAATTTTGAACAATGAATTTGGTTCGGCAGGTATTTTTTTTGTCTATCTTTCCAACCACCTGTGAAAAATACCGGTGGCTTTCCTGCTTGGTCTACGTAAACTATTATCCCATCAAATCCATGCCCAATTGCTTCATCTACTTGTTCCTGAATTGTTTCGGGTAGTGGTAAAATCCATGCCTTTACCAAAATCCATGGCACGAAAAACATTGAAACTATTGTTCCAACAAGCAATAGAACCCTTACAATCCATTTGGCTTTATTATTTTTTATCATTTTCAAATTAACCACAACGCTTGTTGTGATCAGTTTAATTTAAAGGTAAACGGAAATACTATTTCTGATTCAATTGCTTCTCCAGAAGTACTGATAGCAGGTAGCCAATTGTCACCAAGTTCAAGGAAAGATCTTTTTACTTCTTCATCGCAGCCATATCCTATTCCTTCAATAATTTCAGTATATATTACTTTTCCTTCAGATCCTATTTTAGCTTTAATAATAACTTTTCCTTGCTTTCCAGCCCTACGAGCTTCAGCTGGATATTCTATTATCATGGCCCAATCCCGATACAAGGATGACATGCCACCCAGATACAAAACGGGTCTTTTATATTTTGTCCGGTCAAAATTGTTTTTTGACCATTCCTCGTCAAATAACACTTCGCCAGTTGTGTAATTATATATTTGTGAAACAGTTCCTTGCCAGGTATTGTAAAATTTCCACTCACCTACTTCAGTGTTATTTTCAAATTGTCCTTCAACCTGAATTTTCACATTGCCCAGTATTTTTTTATATGTACCATGCTTAATGTCAGGGTTGCTTTTTTTTACTTGAAATTTTTCAATATAACTTGGGTTTTTGTGTTTAATGGTTGCCCATTTAAGCTTTTCTTGAGCAATACAATTCAATTGAAGTAGTATAATAGTCGCTATGAGTATATATATTTTCATGTCTAATGTTAATTGATCAAACCACCAAGTTTTGGTGAGTGTGCACCCCAGTTGTTAAAAGTACTGAAGTTGCCCTTTCGCAATATTCGGATCAAAATCCTCAGTTTGCATATTCATTTTTAGCCCCTATGTAAAAGCATAAGTCCTTATCAGCTAACTTCTTAAATTAGGGTTTGCAAACAAAACTAAAATGAAATGAGCAAGGCCTTGGACTGAAACTCTTATGGCGTTTCATAGCAACCGATATTGGAGAGCGTATTAATGCAAATTAAGAATACCAAATGTCTCATTATATGGGCTTGATATATCTATTATTTCAAATTTAGGATTAAGTCTCTTTTTAAGAACATTAAAGGTGTTTTTAGAACGACCATCTGAAGTCACGAAATAGTTTATTGATTGGTCTAAATCAGCTTGAGCAAATAATTTGGAATCATTCGGAATTATTGCCCTTGGTGTGAGTTTATCTGAACTGACGCTATTCTGAGCAAATAAAGCTTCTGCAAATTCACCAGTTCTTACAGCTTGATCTAAGTTGAACGGAATGATTTGAATGTTACGTAAAGGTAGTTCACTCACGTTTCCTCGTACGCAATATTCAGCAATTGAAATAGTAGATACTTTAAGAATATATTCATTTTCTAGAAAATACCTGAAATAACCTTTGGCGTTGGAATGAAGAGGGTCTTCATCATTAAGAAGTCGAATAAAGAAGCTAGTATCAAGTAAAACACTATGCTTCATAACTTCCTCTTATATCAGATAACCAATCATCAGATTTTATTCCTTTCCAAGTATTCTTTGCTCTTGAAATCAATGAAGTTAAATAGTCTGAATCATATTTTGGGTTATAATCAATTAACTCTATTAACTTTAAACTCTTGGTATCAATTTCACCGCTTTCAAGATTTTGCTTGCCAATTGCTCTGACTCCAAACTTTTTATAGAGCAAATTTTCTTCTTGCTCCATCAAAAAATCTTGACCAGTTTCTATTGCTAAATATCCGTGATCCTCGGTGTCAATATGAATGTTAGCTTTACTCTTTCCTCCGGCATCTTTTAGAATTCCATAGAAGTAGAATTCTGCATCTACCCAAGTATTTTGAGATCTAAAAAATTTTGTAGATGGATTAATTGATAGCTCGATATCGTTTTTTACTGATGTGGTAAATTGGAATTCATAATTCTTTTGTTGTGCAAGCTCTTGAATATTTTCAATTGCTCTTGCAGTTTTGAGATCTAAAAAATCTATTGATTTTGATTCTTGTATTTGAGCCAATATGGCACTAAAACCGATTATATATTGTACTGGAGTTTTAAAAATATGTCTGACTGACCCTTCCTTAATGTCATAAGTTATTAAAGGTCTATCTTTTTTATTAGTAGGGTATAATAAATCTTCTACATTTTGTAATATGCTTGCAATATGCTTTATATCGTAGTTTTCAGGGCTCAATTCAAGATTACCCAATTTGCCCACTACTCTTATTTCTATGTCCCCAACTTTATCCACGATTCCAATTTACGATTTTTTTTCGATGTTGGTTCCTCACTAATAAAATGCTCTACGGTTAGTATATGCGGAGTGCGACCGCTTAGGGAGCATTATCGCATATACAATG
>CAZEQJ010000050.1:0-20630 GCA_964514385.1 uncultured Cytophagales bacterium | reverse complement strand
TCCCACGTGCTACGGTCAAGCGAAGCTTGGCCGTGCGTTTGCTAAGCGTCGCGCGTCAGCAGGTGAAACTGCATGGGGCAGGGTTTGTATTGACGTTTCGGATGTACAGGACAGTACACAACAGGCGATAACAGATAGCAGGATTATATTTCTCATATCTGAATATAGATATTTTATAATAACCTTTCCGTTACCAGTGATTTAAGAATTTGTTGTATTTGGTGGTTATTGAGTAATAATTAAAAAAATAAGGTGGAAAAGACCTGAAAAAAGGCCATCGTATGATGACCTTTTCGATTTGAGTTATTGACGTTTTGCTATAGATGCAGCAATAAAGTAAAAGTTGCATAAGCCGGCTATTATTTTTCACTAAAGTATCTGAATAATCGTGCGATTTCTATGAAATGGTCGTGTATTGCTTCAGGATGTGTAAGTATGCTGATATGGTCATAATCGACCTTGTTTCCGTATGATTTCCCCAGAATGGTAACAGAGTGGGTAAGCCCGCATTCTTCAGCCAGCAACCGCACATCCACGGGATTGCCCAGCAGACGATCATTTTTACCTGTATAAAAATGAATAGGCGGTAATTCCAGGGATTGAAGTTTTTGCTTGTAGTTAAAGCCAGTTTCAGGGTCGATCCAATTTTTGCTTCGTACCCAATGGTCAGTTTGCATGTAAAGCTTTTTAGGTTCATTATCCGATCCCATACCCCATGATTTTGCGGGCAGATATCCATAGATTACTGAAAGGATACGCCCAAGGAATGTCCAGCCAAAATCAATTTTAAAAAGCTTTTCAAACGATAAAATGCTAATGCGACGTTTGGTGCCCATAAATATCATGCTTTTGATGCCAAGTTTATCCTCAAACAAGGCATAAGCTGAAAGCAGGAGCACACCACCCCAGGAATGGGCGCCTACATGCAGTGCATCTGATCCGGCATGTGATTTTACTTTTTCAATAATGGCCGGGAGTTCCTCACTGACCGTATTGGATAAAGACGCCTTGCTATTTCGGGAAACTTTGGGTCGAGATGCTCCTCTTCCCCTCAGGTCCGCGACATATACCCGGAACCCCTCTTTCATCAGAAAAGGAGCAAGGCCTTTCCCGGATTTACTAAAAAAAATTTTACCATTTTCGATGCTCCCGTGAATGAGCAGCACGGGTGGGTAATGATTGTTTTCAGATCCGAAATGATGGATTACAATCTCCTCCTGATGAAAGGTTAATGTTATCCTGGATGGGTTAATATGTGCCATGTGTCAAAGATAAAAACAGGAAGATTACTTTCTCCCTGTTTTTAGTAAGGCAATGAAAGCCGGCTCAATCAATACGTTACAAACGGCATGCTATAGCTGTAGTCAGGCATCTCTGCTTCTTTCAGGATGAAAGCAGCCAGATCAGCACGGTTTATCTCAATTCCGGAATTTACTCCAACCCACGTGACATTGTAATGCCCCTTTGCAGGGCCATTCTTTAATTGAGGACCACGTACAATACACCATTCAAGACCACTGGCTTTCAACACCTTGGCGTGATTTTCTGCATCTGATAAGATTTTTCTGGCGACAATTCCCATGATCCCCTTTATCAGCTTATCCATTATTTTGGGTTGATCTTTTTCATAACGTAGCCCACCTCCTGACAATGAAATTATCCTGGATATACCAGCTTTTTCCATTGCCTTTACTATATGAAGTGTGCCCCGGGTCTGCACATCAGCAGGTGAATCCTTTACATGCCCAAATAAACTGATCACTATATCACAGTCTTTTACCACCTGATGTGGATGTTCAGGATTGAGCACATCTCCCTCAATCACCTGAAGATTTTTGTCTTCATATGGGTCCAGCTTTGATGGTGTACGAGCCGATGCTACTACTGTATGCCCTGCCCTTAAGGCCTGCTTCAGACATTCAATACCTGTTTGTCCAGTTGCTCCAAATAATGCGATTTTCATTTTTTATTTTAAAATTGAATAGTATCTCCATAACTTACCAATAATAGTATACTAACCTTTTTGTAAGTATGAAAATCAACATTACAGCAAAATGTCCCATTCGCACCTCACTGGAGATGTTGGGGGGCAAGTGGAAAATGCTGATTATTTATCAGCTTAAAAATGGCAGCATGCGGTTGTCATCGTTAAAAAAGGAAATACCCGATATCAGTGAGAAAATGCTTATTCAGGAGCTGAAGCTATTGGTTGTAAATGATCTTGCCAGGAGAATAAATTATGGTACTGTACCACCCAGGGTAGAATATGAGTTAACCGAAATGGGCTTTCGAGCCCTGCCGGTTATTGAGCAGCTTTCTCAGTTTGGCCTGGATTACATGAAAGCCATGAGCAAAAATCATTAGAACCTGAATAGTATTTGTCAAGATATAAATTCAGGTCTTTTGCACATAAGTGAAAGTTGCCCTTCTATAATTCTCTTAGCTTTATTTTTTAACCTGCAACATTATGAAAGCCTTAACCTACATTTTTTCGATCGCATCCCTGACTGTATTTGGTCAATTTTCAAATAACGCTTTTACCCTTGAGGCATCGCGAAATGGTCTCAGTTCGATAATGAAAACGAACGATGTCCACCCTACCAATTACGTGTCCAACTGGGGTGTATTTGGTGATCTGTATCTCTTCTACACATACGACGAGAAGACCTATACTACCAATACAATGCGTAATGGGGCTACTTCTTTTCAGCTGGAAGGCGAAATTATTCAGGAATATACTGCCCCTGACTCATTAAAGGATGCCCACCAGCATATAGATATTCAGCAGGTTTTCAGTTTGCAAGGCGAAAAGCTGAGCTGGACTTTTACCCTTACCAACACCACGGATGGACAGATACGCATTGAAGATCTGGCCATACCCATCAATTATCGGCGTCCGCGAGGTGAAAGTCCCGAGATCATTTTTGAAGAGAGTGCCATAAAGCATCAGATGGTATCCGGGGATAATTCCTGGGTATTTTTTCAGCGGCCAACCGGCCTGCCACCTTATTTGCTCATGACACCACAGTCAGGCACCTCGCTGGAGTATTATTCCAATGAATCGATGGCTCCACGCGACCGCTCATTTAAAGTCTTTATACATTCAGCAAGGTTGGGCAATGCAGAGCTTCGTGGCGAATGGCGACAAGAGCACACCATGAAAATTCTGGAAGCGGGTGAAAGCATAACATATGGTTTTGATTTTTACTGGGCAGATGGTTATGACGGCATCCGGGACTTACTGGTAGAACAGGGTCTCATCGACGTTCAGGTGATACCTGGAATGACCATACCTACAGATCTTGAGGCAAGGGTGGCACTCAGGACTACACATACAATTGACTCTGTTGTGGCTGAATATAAGGGCGGGCAGACCGAAATTGTGTATAATGGAGAAAAGCAGCCGGATACTCATCATTAT
The DNA here is from genome assembly GCA_964514385.1 of uncultured Cytophagales bacterium. GTDB lineage: Bacteria > Bacteroidota > Bacteroidia > Cytophagales > Cyclobacteriaceae > CAZEQJ01. Next base: position 17,209 of record CAZEQJ010000050.1, on the reverse strand, counting down.
ACCGTACGGTTTAACCGGCTGGGCGAAAATATGCTGACCGTTTATTATGGTGGAAAATTTAAAACTTACCTTGAGTTTTTTGTCACAGAGCCGCTGGAAACACTCTACATGAAGCGGGCAGACTTTTTGGCAAAGCGCCAGCAGGTGAAAGATAAGGAAGCCTGGTATGATGGTCTTTTTGGTGTTTATGACATGAAAAACAGTCAGCTTAGGCATCCCGGTAATCCGGATTATTTTGATACCACACGACTGGTATATGTATTGACGTGCGATGATCCTGCATTATGTAAGGCACCTTTTCTGGCAGCTAAAAATGTTTCATTTCCTGACCCCGAAGAGATAGCATCCATAGAATATTATATTGAAAATTTTGTATGGGGAAAACTTCAGCGAACGGATGAGGAATCACCTTACCCCTATGGTGTTTATGGTACACCAGACTGGATTACCAACCGCAACAGGGAAAAACGGGAGGGCAATAACCCGGATTTTCGTATGCATGTATGGCGTTCTTACGATTACCCGCACATCATCATGATGTATTATCATATGTATCAGATTGCAGATATGTATCCTGAACTGGTGAGTTATGCAGACCGGGATGAATATTTACTACGGGCAAAAGAAACAGCAAAGGGCTACTTCAAATATTGCTACGAGATTTTGCCCTGGTACAGGACCTACGAATGGGGATGTTATAATGAATTGCTCATCCCTGAACTTATTGAGGTACTGAAAAAGGAAGGGTTTGAAGAAGATGCACAATTTCTTACCGATGAATGGGAGAAAAAGGTCAAATATTTTGTCTACGATGACAAATATCCGTTTCGCTCCGAATATGCTGTCGATGCTACTGCATTTGAGTCCAGTTATGCGTTGGCCAAATATGGTGCAACTACACAAATGAAACCTGATGAAAAACTCTGGTTTGATGTCAACGACAGTGTATGGTACTCCCATCCGGAAGTAAAAATGGAAGACTCGCGATTGTTTATGAACCGCCAGCTTGAAGCTAATCTTGCTGTTCGAGGTGTACTGGAAACCACCTATTACTGGTTGGGCAGCGACTTCAGAGGGCGTAGCGAAGGCTATACCTTAAGTTATATGTCGCAGATGGGAGGCTGGGCTGTTCTTGACCAGGCTTTATATTTTGACACTGATCGCGATGACCTGTTTCGCCTCGGTTATCAGTCTTATCTCAGCTCATTTGCCCTTATGAATACGGGTACACCCGAATCCAACTATGGCTACTGGTATCCTGGCAAAGATAATGATGGTGCCACGGGGTGGGCATTTGAGCCACAGAAATATGCAAGAAGCTGGATACAAAAACCTCAGGGCCGGGGGCCGTGGTATTATGATGGTGAGATTGATCTCGGCTATGGTGGTGCATTGCGAATGGCGGCAACAGTTGTGAATGACGATGATATTTTCGGTCTTACAGCCTATGGGGGTGATCTGAGCAGGGATGGTGACATGATATCCGTTGTGCCAAAAGATGGGCTGCGTCGTAAATTCCATGTTCGTATGAACGACAGGAACCTTGACCTTGAATTTGGCAGGGACGGTCTGGTAAAGGATGCCGTGATTTCTTTTGATGAGCAGCTGGAATCAATCACCCTTAAGGTCGAAAATCGTACAGCTGACAACCATGTGAGCACCTTATCCATCCGAGGCCTTGAGGGGAGATATCGCGTGGAACAGGACGGCAGAGTTCTGTTGAGCAGAGGTAGTGGTGATACTATGGTATCCCTTGAAATGAAATCAGGGACACCGGTTTCAGAGGTCACCATAACCAGATAGTATAGTCAGGTTTATTTTAGGGAATTTTACGCTGTATTTGTTTCTAATTTGAAATACATCCCATAATTTCCATGAAAACTGAATCTATGATCACAGGTCCCACCCTTTTTATTGATGAGGAAAAATGCCGGAATAATATTAGCAAAATGGCCGAAAAAGCCAGCCGACTCAATCTTCAGTTCCGGCCTCATTTTAAAACCCATCAGTCGCTCGGTGTGGGGCGCTGGTTTAAAGACGAGGGTGTTTCGAAAATCACAGTTTCGTCAGTTAAGATGGCGGCATATTTCTCAAAAGAATGGAAGGATATTACCATTGCTTTTCCAATCAACTGGTTTGAGATTGACACCATCAACAGGCTGGCATCTGACATCCACCTCACACTCCTCTTAGAAAGCATTGAAACGGCCGATTTTCTAGAAAAAAACCTTACAAATCAGGTAGATATTTATGTCAAAATCAATGTTGGGAACGACCGCACCGGCCTGCCCCCCGATAGCACTGACATCATAGAGCAGCTGCTTGGAAAGGTCAGCAAATCGGATAAGCTTGTACTGCGTGGGTTTCTGGGGCATGCCGGTCAGACCTACCATTGCCGGGGGCATGATGCCATAGTCCGTGAGCATGAAAAAGCTCGGGCCATTATGTCTTCGCTCAAGTCCTATTTTGCGTCATATTTTCCAGATTTGATGATATCCCTTGGCGACACACCCTCATGCAGCGTTGCCGGTAATTATGAAGAGTTAGATGAAATACGGCCGGGTAATTTTGTCTTTTATGATCTAATGCAGCATCAGATTGGAGCAAATCAGATTAGTCAGATTGCCGTCGCAGTAGCCTGTCCTATTGTATCGGTGCATCCTGAGCGAAGCGAAGTAGTGGTTTATGGGGGGGCAGTCCATCTATCAAAGGATAGAATTGTGGATAAGGAAGGCATTATCTTTGGGAGACTGGCAGAAAAGAAGGAAAAAGCCTGGGGCGATATTATACCAGATTCATTCGTGACACGTTTGTCACAGGAGCATGGCATTATCTCCGTGCCATCCGGTGATATCCACCGCTATAAGCCGGGTGACTATGTTATGGTTCTGCCTGTACATTCTTGTCTTACTGCCGATGTTTTACCTTATTATATGACATTTGATGGTACAATAATCAACAAATTGAATAGATGATATGTAAAGCGGCATGGTTTATGAGTAAGCACAATACGAATATTATTTTGATGTTTATATAATATCTTTAAAACATAAATTGAACAGATCATATCATGAAAATTTCCCTCAAACTCGCTCCGTTATTTTTATTTCTTTTTTCTGCGGAGCTCTTTGCCATAGAAACAGCCATTGATTTTAAAATGGTGAATACAGAGGCTGAATGGAACAGGATTTTAACAGATAATAAGACCACACTGAAGCCCATCTTTGTAGATGTATACACCGACTGGTGCGGTTACTGCAAAATGATGGACCGTGATGTCTTTTCAGATGATGAAGTGGGCGATTATTTCAACAGCCAGTTTGTAAACGTAAAGCTCGATGCTGAGACAGAGTTTGGCGCTCTCTTTGCAGCTAATTTTGATGTCACAGGATACCCCACCTACCTGATACTGGATGATCGGGGCAATTTTATCGGGGATATTGTAGGCTACACAGAGAAACAGAGTCTCCTGGAATCTGCTGAGGCCTACATTGAAGGTTGGAAAATGTTGCCAGGCCTGTCAAAGAAATTTGCTAACGGGACCATTAGTGACAAGGAATTGATGGATTATGCAGTGTTACTGGATAATCAGGGCGATGCTAAAGCCCAAGGCATCATAGATCAGCTATTGAATAATATAGCCCTTGAAGATATAATGGATCCGGATAATGCTGAATTTCTGGCATCATTTATCGAAGATGCTGACCTACAGGCATATTTAATGATTACACAACATAAAGACAGGTTCATTGATATTCATGGCCCGGAAGTCTTTTTTGAAATCATTGGGAATGTATATAATAACCTGCTGAGTAAGGCAATAGACACGGAGGATGAATCATATCTGGTCCAGCTTACCCAAAAAGTGATTCCGTATTATACGGAAGGTCAGCAGGAGCTGGAGCGCGGCATATTTGTGACACGCAAGATGTTTTGGGCATACATCGGCGATGTTGACAGTTATAAGAAAGAGGTCGAATCGTTTCGCAGCCAGCAGGGCTCCGGCATTGAAGACTTCTGGTACGGTGAGGCATACGAGATCATTGAAGATTATTATGATTCTGATGAGATGATGGCGCTTGCTGAACAATGGCTTGATAAATCCCTCGAAGATTTGGAAGATTTTGCTACATATTATCTTTATGCCTATGCCAAGGGCATACGTGGTGACTATCCCGGAGCACGGCTCAAGGCAGAAAAAGCCCTTGATTTAGCAACAGATGAGGATGAAAAAGAAGCTATCCAGGAAATAATAGCCATGATTGATGATGCAGAAGAAGATAACTGATATTAAAGGACTGGTACTGGTCAGTATTTTTATTTTTTTTTCCTGTAATCAGCAGCCTTCACCAAAAGAGATCGTCATTGCAGGTACAGGTCAGGAGGCGTTACAGTCAGTCCTGAACCAGATTGCAGATGACCGAAACCTGCCCGGGCTTGCAGCTGCCGTGGTCGATAGTAGCGGTGTTAAATTTATAGCTGCAGCTGGAAAGCGGAAGATAAACGCTCCGGATTCACTTACTACAGAAGACCTCTTTCATCTGGGGTCATGCACCAAGGCAATGACCAGCGTAATGCTGTCGGTACTGATACGTGAAGGGCTGCTATCATGGGAATCCACCCTTGCAGAGGTATTTCCACAGCATTTGCAGGATATAAATCCTTATTACCATGATGTCACCCTTCACCAGCTGGTAACACACCGGGGTGGTGTTCCTGCCAATGCTGCCAATTGGAGGAATCACCGTGATGAGGAAATGAAAAAGCGGCGCAACTTACTGATGCTCGAAAACCTGAACGAAAAAAATGGTGAAAAAGGTGAGTATCTCTATTCCAATCTTGGATATATGATTGCCGGTCATATGGCGGAGGAAGTGACGGGTAAAACATGGGAATCACTGATGCAGGAACTGGTATTTGAACCACTTCAAATGGAGGATGTGGGTTTCGGCCCCCCCGGAACAAAAGACAGCAATGTACAGCCAAGAGGCCACAGACGATTATTCAAATGGATACCACTGTTTGCGGATAACCCGGCAGCTATGGGGCCAGCCGGGACTGTACACGCCTCCCTTGAGGAATGGGCAAAATTCGTTGGCTTATGGCTACAGAGGTCAGACACTTCGTTTCTGACAGCCCGTGAGCGTGAGTTTCTCATCACACCTGTTGGCGATTATGCGTGTGGCTGGCTGATTACAGAGCGTGAGTGGGCCGGAGGGATAGCGCTCAACCATGCAGGGAGTAATACCATGTGGCTGGCTGTAGCATGGGTTGCCCCGGAAAAAAATATTGCATTTCTTGTTACAGCCAATGCCTATGGTGATGCGGTAGGGGATGCACTTAATGATGTGGTGACGCAAATGATAAAAATGGAGTTGGAATAGGACCTGCTTTGACCATAACGGATAGCTTTTGAAATATTACATCGCTGAAATTTACTGTGGGAAGATCACATGGTCTAAAGGAATATCATGGCGGTCAACAGGTAGTGCATCCACAGGAGGAAAAAAACTAAACCCCACTTTTATTGCGTCTAAGTTTGCAAGAAAGCGGTCATAAAATCCGGCTCCGTAACCCAGCCGGTAATTTCTCTGGTCTACACATAAAAGAGGTGTAATCACTATGTCGATTTCATCAACTGCAATTTCATCACCTGTGGTGGGTTCAGTAAGATTATACTGAGTGGATTCCAGGCGGATATTATTGTTTTCTATGAAATGCACCATGCTTCTGTCCCGGAAGTTGCATCGTGGTACTACCCACTTTATTTGGGGATACTCCTGCCCGACCTGTTTTTTGAGATAATCGGTATCAAACTCCTTTTTCTGAATAATCGGGATATACCGGTGGATAGTTTTTATATCCCTGTTTTGTAAAAATTCGATAAACTGTAAGGTCATTGACTCAACAGCTGCTGCATGGTGCTCGTTGTTCAGCGCTAGCCGCTTCGTCAAAAAATGTTCTCTCAGTAATACTTTATCTGACATCTTTGATCAGGTACATAGAAAAATCCAGCGGATCAAGTGTTCCGAGTAGTTTGCTGAAGAGCTCAGGGTTATAGGGAAGGAAACCATAGATATTTTCCTTCCTTTCCTGTAATGTCCCTTTGGGCATGATGATTTCTCTTATTTTTTCCAATTGGCGAAGGTCGGCTTCATGTCTTTTCTCCTCTGCCTTACGTATTTTGTCACCAATCTGATCAAGCTGCCTGGTTAGTTTTACCTTTCTGGCTTCCACATAACCGTTAAGGCTATTATCCACTGCTGTTGCCTTGAGGCGCATGGATTCAAATATTTTATCAAGCACTTCTTTTTCTGCCGCCACATCCAGGACAAAGCTGGATCGACGTTTTACGAACCACTTTTTTAGTTCTGCCCAGGGTTGGAATAGTTTTTCGACGGGTACATCCAGCTTATCGAGCTGTGAAGCCCTGTTTTCAGGTATTAGGGTGACAAAATTTCTGGGGAGCAGCACAGGAAAAGGTGTGTCATAATGATCAAAAATTCCTTTCAGCTGCAGCCAGTACGCGATTTCTGCCGGCCCTCCGATGTAGGCAATATTGGGGAGCACAGTTTCCTGATAAAGTGGTCGCAGTGACACATTTGGGCTGAATTTTTCAGGAAAATCATCAATCTCACGGGCCATTTCATCCGGGCTGAATGCATATGATGTATCAACTACATGAAAGTGGCCATCCTTTGATTCAATCCTGTTTCTGGTTTCGCTTAGATAAAAGAAATTCACATCACGTATCAGGATCTGAAGCTGATAGCCAAGATCCTGAAGCTGATTCTCCGTTTTTTTAGCAACAGTTCTGGGTATCTGTCGGAAGATGTCATCCTTTATGACATGCACGAAAGTAGATTTCAAAGCTTTATCATCTCCATCCACTATCACCAGGCCCTGCTCTCCAAACCATGCATTCACAAAAAAGCGGGTAGCATCCCGGAGTGATTTTTTTCTGTATGCCTGAAGCATCAGCGGCATTGTCTCCTGCAGTCTTTTCAGGGTATCCTCTATGCCTTCGGTAGACATTCTGCCGACCGGCCCTGTCTGTTGACTTTTCCATTGTATTTTTTCTCCATGAAGGAAAAAATGATTGATCTCTTCCAGGTCATGGTCTTCTGTAGCCATCCAATATACTGGGACAAAATCATAGGCCGGATAAGTTTGTTTTAGCTTTCGTGCCAGGTTGATGGTAGAAACAATCTTATAGATAAAATACAGCGGTCCCGATGCCAGATTGAGCTGATGGCCTGTTGTTACTGTAAAGGTTTTTTCTGATGTCAGAAGCATGAGGTTGTGCTCTACAGCAGCCGGCACTTCAAAATCCTCGTATTGTTTCAGCAGACTTTCTGACAGTAGTTTACGGTCTGTTTTGTGATTGCTTTTAGCTTCAATTTGCTTTTCAAAAGAGGTAAGTTCCGGCGAATGTTGATAGAATGGCCTTAATTCCCGGACATCCTGAATATAGTCCAGAAAAATTTTGGAGAAGGGGAGTTTGGAAAGGGGTATTTTTTCGGGCTCCATAGGATCAGCAGGGCGTTCCGTACAAATCAAACTCGGTGGCATCTTCAATCCGGATCTGAGCAAAGTCACCAATTCTCAGATGGGTAGATTCACCCTGAATGATTACTTCATTATCCACTTCCGGCGAGTCATATTCCGTACGCCCGAAAAAAGCGCCACTTTCATATCGGTCGATGAGCACTTTCATCTCCTTACCAATATATTTTTGATTATTTTCAAACGATATCTTCTCCTGAATCGCCATAATTTCATCTGCCCGCTTTTGTTTGGTTTTTGCCGGCACATCATCTTTAAAGGAGTAGGCATGGGTCTCTTCTTCATGGCTGTAGGTGAAAATGCCCAATCGGTCAAATCTCATTTTCTCTACAAATTCCTTCATTTCCTGATATTCCGCTTCCGTTTCACCTGGATGCCCTGCTATCAATGTTGTTCTGAGTGCAATACCAGGCACTTTGGTCCTGATTTTGTCGATAAGGGCTTCCGTTTTTTCTCTTGTGATGCCACGGCGCATTCGTTTCAGCATCTCAGTGGCACCATGCTGCAGTGGTATATCAAGATATCTGCAAATTTTTTCCTCTTCCGCCATTACTTCAAGTATGTCTTCCGGAAATCCGGTGGGGAAGGCATAGTGCAACCTGATCCATTCGATTCCATCTACTTCGCAGAGTGCCTTCAGAAGCTCTGACAGGTTCCTCTTTTTATAGATATCCAATCCATAATAGGTAGAATCCTGTGCAATCAGCATTAGCTCTCGAGTCCCATTCCTGGCCAGGTTTTTTGCTTCTGCCACCAATTCTTCAATGGGTCTCGAGATATGTTTGCCTCGCATTAATGGTATCGCACAGAAACTGCAGGGCCGATCACAACCCTCAGAAATTTTGAGGTAGGCGTAGTGACTTGAAGTCGTGATAATACGCTCTCCAATCAGTTCTTTTTTATAATCAGCTTTGAATTTTTTGAGTAGAGCCGGAAGATCACGGGTACCAAACCATGCATCTACTTCGGGAATCTGCTCTTCCAGTTCTTTAGCATAGCGTTGAGACAGGCATCCGGTAACATATACTTTTTCTATCAGACCCTGCTCTTTTGCATCTGCATATCGGATAATTGTATCGATTGACTCCTGCTTCGCATTTTCGATAAAGCCACAGGTATTGATGATCACAATGTTGGCATCATCTTTCGTACTTTCATGTTCCACATCGATCTTGTTGCCTCTGAGTTGAGTGAGCATCACCTCAGAGTCGACCAGATTTTTGGAGCACCCCAGTGTGACCAGATTCACCTTTTCCTTTTTTCTGCCCTTCGTTTTCAAACTTCCATTAGTATTTTGACTGCAAAACTAACAATTTTACGCCCAGTTTGTGTTGATATTCCGTAAACACCGTAAATAACCATTCAATGGGGCGATTTCTGCTGCTTATCATGGTGCTGACGTCAATTTTCTCATGCGAACCTGACCCTTTTTGTCGGGAGGAGTCTGATAATGTGGTCATTCTTGGCTTTAGGGATGGTAATGACTCTACTTATGCAATGAAAATCCAAACCATCCGGCTTGATAATAATGATACGACCTACGTTGGCGACACAACTGCCAACCTGTTTCTGCCACTGGATCCTTTTCAGCAGGTTACTTCCTTTACCTTTACCTGGGCTGATCCCAGAGACGATATTGAAATAATCAATACGGATGAGCTTCACATTCGTTATAAGGTGAATTCCAGGGTATTCGATCCTGACTGTCCGGTTATCCGTGCCTTTGTGATTGATACGGCATTTACTACCTTCGATTCACTCATAATATCAAACAAGATCATCAATGAGGCTGAACCTCTGGATATTATATTGTATTTTACTCCTCTGTAGCACAGCATGGGCACAGCCTCAACTACTGTCTGACACCACAGAAACAAAAGAGTGGCAACCCAGGTCACTTACATTATCTGCGTCTTTGCTTGATTACAGTTATTATGTATTTCACCCCTACCTGAATGCCCAGGACTATCAGGCTACATTAGGTATCAATAAATATTTTATCACGGTAGAGTATGGTTTTCAGGAATATCAGGATCAGACACCTATTATGGATTATTCAGCAAGGGGCAACTATCTCAGAATCGGTGCAGATGCTAACGTAATCCAAAAAGAGGGTCAGCCTGTGGAACTCTATTTGGGTGGTCGCTTTTGCTTTGGCCGTTTTGATGAACACGTTATTGCGGAGGTTACCGAGCCGTTTTACGGAGTAAGCACTTTTACCGTTGATGCCGCCAATGTCAATAGCCAATGGTTTGAAATACTGATGGGGTTGAGAGGTGAATTCGGAAAAAATCTATACACAGGATATACATTTCGCTGGCGTTTTTTTCCATCAAGTGATGGGGTTGCCGGTTATCGCTCCTACTACACACCGGGATTTGGAAGACGTGTAAATGGTGAAGGACGTTCAGTCAACGGCAATGTCTGGTTCAATTATTATATCGGTTATCGGTTTGATTTTCAGAAACTGGAAAAGGGCAACCTTTTGAAATCCAGAATCAAAAAGGAGCTTGAACGAAATAACATAGTCAACGACGGCTGAAGCGGGGTATAAGAGCAGGAACCTTATCCATATATTCCCTGTATCGGTCACCGTATAGCCGTATCAGCTTCCTTTCTTCGAGTCTCATTCCTATCAGCGTATAAGCCAATAATAATATACACGATTCCAATATGAACACATGAGGTAAAAAAAGAAAATAGCCGATGATCAGCAGTATGGAAGAGGCATATAGCGGATGTCTAATCCGGGATAATAGTCCGGTTGTTTTCAAGGCCTCCTTTTCCTCCACTCCCGATGGCTGTCTGAATCCCATGAAAAGCCCCATGTCATATAATTTAAGACTCTTCCTGCCAAGTATTACGCCAAATGCTGCAAATGTAAGCCCTGAATATTGCAGGAAACTGCTTTCAGGTAATATCCTCTTGCCCGGAAACATAGAGGGATAAAGGAGCGCTGGCAGAAACAGCAGGATCGAAATGGTATTATAAACTAATCGATAATACTTCTTGCCGAACCTTTCCTGAAACCATATCCTGGCCATAAGGCTATGCTGAATGAAGAATAGTGTCCACAATCCAGCAACAGTAAATACTTGTATATACGATATTTCACTCATTCAGCGACCAGTCATAGGGAAGGAATGATATATCAGCATTTTCATTTATTCTTACGGGTGAATATTGATTCAGATACCCGATGAGGCTTGTGTTTTTACGGAAATCTCCTCCGTACCATTGAAATATCTTCGAAAGCTGAACGGTGGATGAGGAAATGATATTTTTCGATGTGTCTGACAGAAACTGCCGGGTCTGCTCGCTCAGTTGGTTATCCAGCTTCCCGGCAATAAATGCTTCTCGCCTCAATTGGGGACAACTTGCCGATGCACATACCAGGGCAAAATGTATACGTGGTTCATTAAACTCACCCCTTAAAATGCTGTGTTCAATGTAATTCAGGTCTACCGTGTCTTTTCCCAGCGGAATAAACTTGATATCCCACGGTGATGAAATAAACGGTATATTGATCTTTCCTCCAATATCCTTAATGGAAGATACCGGGTAATAATCAAGTACCAGCTCTATGGTGTAAGCATTATAAACATTGATCCAGTAAGCTATCTGTTGTGCATCTGTCCATGAAGAAGAGGGCAGGTTTTCTTGCAAATGGCTGAGATATTGCCTGAGAGCTGCACGATCGAAATTTTTATAATTTACATTGCCTTCTTCATCTACATATTTTTTAAGAAGATTATCCCATTCACTATGGCTGACCTGATGAGTTCCCGAACCGTAATATTTTTGCGCATGACCACACTGCGTTAACAGCAGTAAAGTGAGTAAATAAGTTGTTAGCTTTTTCATCTTTTATCCATACGTAAAGAATAGCGCATGAGTGGTGACGATGCTATAATTGTGACTAAAACCATAACAACTATCGCGACGAAGACATTCTGTCCGATAAGACCGGCCTGTAAAGCTATGGCTGATAAGATAACTTCCAGTGTGCCATGTGTGTTCATGCCAAAACCAACCGCCCATGATTGTGGTTTGGAAAGTCCGCCCAGCCTAGCCCCGATATAGGCTCCGGAAGTCTTACTTACAAATGCCAGGATTATTAATGCCACGACCAGCACGAGGTTGAAATGGGTTATAAAATTGACTTGTAAACCGATGGATACGAAAAATAAGGGGGCAAAGATGTTGTTAATAAATTGGTGCACAATTTCTTTGGCTCGCTCAGATAAGTGTTCGGAATCACCCAGGGCTACGCCCACGATAAAAGCTCCAAATATGGCATGGATACCAATGTATTCAGTGAAAGCAGCAGCACTGAAGCAAAAAGACAGCGAAAGTGCCAGTAACCCACCCGGCCATGTGAGGTTTTTATTTATCCAGGGGAGAATACGATTGATTATCCAGCGCCCAATGGTGAGAATGAACAAAGTAAAACCAACGGTAAGTGCGATGGTATTCCAAAGGGTCATCTGCCCGCTGCTATTTCCCATAAGCGACAAAAGAACACTGAATATAAGCCAGCCCAGCAGATCGTTGATCATAGCAGAAGCTATGATTAGCATCCCCATAGACGATTTAAAAATATTCAGGTCCATCAATAGCGGGGCTACTACAGGCAGTGCTGTAATCGATAATATGGTGCCAATGAATAGCGCATAAAGAATACGGTTATCAAAAAGCGGGTTGCCCAGCAGTCCTGGGAACAGGTAAGTAACAACGAAGCCAAGCCCGAAAGGGATAACCAATGCGAAAAAACTCACATAAAGTGACTGCCTTCCCTGTCGTATTACAACATGAAGATCAACTTCAAGTCCGGCAATAAAAAGTAACAGCACCAGCGCAACCTGAATAAAACCATCCAGAACAGTTGCATTTACCCCTGTGGAAGGGAAGAGATGTTCAAAAAATTCAGGAAAGAACATACCCAGAACTGTTGGGCCCAATATGATGCCTGCCATTATTTCACCCACCACAGAGGGTTGATTCAATTTACGGGCAAGTTCAGCCATCAGTCTGCCGGCCAGCAAAAGCAGACTCAGCTGTACCAATAGGTTTATTATTTCATGATGCGTTAGCTTATCCATAAATACTCCTTAAGGGTGAAATACCATCAGATTTGTAGGCATGTCAGCCAGTACATATTCCATGTCGTGTGGAAAAAAGCGGTCGATAAATTTCAGCCGTCTTTCAGGAGCACAATAAATAATCAGGTCAACTTCAAACCTTTCGGCAAACTTCACTACTTCAAAACCGGTTTTACCGGCCGTAACTTTTATGTTGATCTTAAAGTTTTCTGACTCCGGAAATTTCTTAAGCAGATCCTCCACACCGGTAATTTCATCCTGCACCAGCTTTTTTCTTGCTTCACCATACTCATCCTCTGTTGACTCTTCTCCTGCCACAATTAAATTGAGTCCGTACAATTGTATGTCCCGCAGAATATGGATCTGAGAAGAGCGTTCTCTCCTGGCCAGATCAAAACCTGCTTCCAGCATCGGCTCCAGGCAGGGTGATTGCTCCCCGTTAATCACCAGCTGCTTAAACGGTTTTGGGTATTTGCTCGGATCAGTTAGCACTAAAACAGAGCAGGAGGCTCTTCTGAGTATGGTTCTGGCTACTGACCCCAGATAGTACCTGAAAATATTTTCTTTTTTCAGAGCACCCGCGATCAGTAGGTCAATTTTATTTTTACGGCATACAGCCAGAATTTTTTTGGCAGGATCACCCTGATGCCACTCAATGGTAATCTTTTTCGGCTTGAACTTACATTCATGTACGCATGCATTCAGCTGCTTCTCCTTTTCCTCATTTTTTTCCCCAATATGGATAATGGTGATTTCGGCATCAAACAATGTGGCTATTCGAAATGACTCAATAAGCACGGCTTCAAACCGCGGCGAAAAGGCTAGTGCAGTTCCTATATGCGAAAACATTGACACTAAAATAGGAAAAAACATGCGTATAAGATGACAGGAGATCAGACAAACTGACATTTTTTCATAAAATTCTATTTTGGACTGCGAATTGCTGACAGCCTACTGGACAAAAATTTCAAGGCAAAATGCAAGAGAAAGGTACAATCTCGATTCACACGGAAAATATTTTCCCTATAATCAAGAAATTTCTATACTCTGATCACGAAATCTTTTTACGTGAGCTCGTAGCCAATGCTGTCGATGCGACTCAAAAGCTTAAAAGACTGGCTACTCTTGGCGAAATGGAAGAACAGATCAATGACGATGATCTTACGATTGAAGTAAGTTTCAACGAGAAGCTGAAAACAATCACCATCTCAGACCGCGGCATTGGTATGACGGCAGATGAAATCAAGAAATACATCAACCAGATCGCTTTTTCCGGCGCTACCGAATTCCTTGAAAAATATAAAAATGCCGATGATGCACGCCAGATGATCGGACATTTTGGCCTCGGTTTTTACAGTGCATTCATGGTGGCTAAAAAAGTTGACATAATCACCAGAAGCTATCAGAAAAACGCCGATGCTGCCAAATGGACCAGCTCCGGAGATACTCAATTTGAAATCACTGATGCTGTAAAAAAAGAAAGAGGTACGGACATAGTACTGCATATCAACCAGGACTCTGAAGAGTTTCTGGATGAATGGCGATTAAAAGGCATACTGGAAAAATACTGCCGCTTCATGCCTGTCCCGATAAAATTTGGAACAGAAGAAGTAACAGAAAAGGATGATAAGGGTAAGGATAAGAAGGTCAAAAAAGACCGCATCATCAACGATACACTTCCACTTTGGGTGCAGACACCTGCTGACCTAAGCGACGATGACTATCTGAATTTCTATCGAAAGCTGTATCCAATGAGTGAAGATCCCCTTTTCTGGATACACCTCAATGTCGATTACCCTTTTAACCTGACGGGCATTCTTTATTTCCCTAAAGTGAAAGATGAACTGGAGCTGCAACGCAATAAAATACAATTGTACTCACGACAGGTATTCATTACAGATGAGGTAAAAGATGTCGTACCTGAATTTCTGATGCTCCTGCACGGTGTAATAGACTCACCCGATATTCCTCTCAATGTATCAAGAAGCTACTTGCAGTCTGACAGTAATGTTAAAAAAATAAATGCGCACATCACCAAGAAGGTCGCTGATAAATTGCAGGAGCTTTTCAGGAAAGACCGTGAAGCCTTCACGAAGAAATGGGATGATATAGGTCTTTTTGTTAAGTATGGGATGATCTCCGAAGAGAAGTTTTACGATAAGGCCAAGGACTTTGCCCTCCTGAAGAACATCAAGGGAGAGTTTGCTACCATGAGCGAGTACCGTGAAAAAGTAAAAGCCAATCAGGAAGATAAAGATGGAAATGTGATCTTCCTTTATTCACATGAACCTGATGCGCAGGCAGCATATATTGCTTCAGCTGAAAAGCGCTCATTCGATGTACTGCAGCTCAATGGTCCGCTCGACAGTCATTTCATCAATACTATGGAGTCGAAGCTGGAAAAAGTATCCGTGCGCAGAATAGACTCCGATTCTATAGATAAGCTGATTGATAAAGGCACAGCACACGACCTTGTGCTGAGTGATAAGGAAAAAGATACTGTTAAGGAGCTTTTCGAAAAGGTATTGAATAATAAGCAGATGAATGTGTCGGTTGAAGCTATGCCAGCTGATGAGGATCCCGTGCGCATCACGCTTCCGGAGTTTATGCGTCGCATGAAGGATATGTCACGTGCAGGAGGCATGCCGATGTATGGCGAAATGCCCGATACCTATGAAGTGAAGGTTAACGGCAATCATGCCCTCATTGGCCGTATATTGAAGGAAGAAGCAGGCGAGGAAAAGGAAAAACTAGCCCTGCAGGCAGTTGATCTCGCCAAACTTTCTCAAAACCTACTTAAAGGACAAGATCTCACCAACTTCATCGCACGCAGCATTGAGCTTGTTACAGAATAAATCAGGGGCTATTTAGCCCCTTTTTTCATACTAACTACACTACTTTTTCGTTACTTACGGCGATGAGGACATTAATGGCAATCCTGTTATTTCTTGCATTCGGTATGTCACATGTGAAGGCTCAGGAAGAGTCCGGCTCATTCAGTCTCGAAACAAGCGGTCCACCCCCTACCATCGACCTTACCGAAACCACAGAGGAAGATGAAGAAATCCAGTCTGCCCCAGAAAAAAAGAAGCGGAAACGCAAGGTGTTCTACGGCATTAAGACCAAACGCTATTTCACCAAACGCGGACAGGGTGACAATGCCATCTACGAAGAATTTTATTATCCAAAAAAGCCTGTTGACCCGGTACCTTTTGTTACTGACATTCATTGGTATGATCCGCAGCGCAAGCAGATCCGTGTAGGCGGAAGGATTTCAGAAGACGGAGTAATCCTGCATGGCCCATACCGTAAGATTCAGGGGGAGCAGATCCTTGAGGAGGGCATTTTTTATAAAGGCGCAAAACACGGCAGATGGACCGAATACTCACGTAATGATATCCTCACCAACAAGGAAAAATATATTAAGGGGTGGCCAAAAGAATCAAGGGTCAACTATTATGATTATGAAAGGACAAAGCTTCGTGAAATAATTCCGATTGTACATGGAGAAAAGCACGGCACGTATTATATGTTTTTTGAAAACGGCCGTGTAGCCATCAAAGGGGAGTATAAATATGACCGGAAAGTAGGCGTATGGACAGAATATCATGTCGACCGCAACTCACGAAAACGGGAAATCATGTACGCTGCAGACCCTTATGACAAAAATTTCAGGCCCTACATCAGAAGGGAATGGGATAATCGCAGCCGGCTCATTTATGAATCAAACAGACAATAAAAAAAGCCCCATAAGGGGCCTTTTTCAATGATCAAGCTGTTTTTCTTTAGCTTTCTTCAGTTGCCGTCGCAGCGCTTCTACAGCTACATCGGTGGCAGCTTCAAAGGACTTGTCTGTTCCTTTGGCAAAAAGCTGCCTTCCGGGGATATTTAATTTGATTTCAATGACTTTATTTTCCTTTTTTTCATCATTCTCCAGTCGGAGAAACACTTCACCATCAATAATTTTATCATAAAACTGTTCAAGCTTATCGGCTCGTTTCTGGATAAAATCCAATAATTTCTGGTCGGCTGTAAAATGTATGGAGTGTTTCTGTAGCATCATAATAGTAATGGTTAAAAGGTGAAACTTAAGCTTTAGGGTGAGCCTGATCAAAGACGGACTTCAGTTTTCCCAGGGTGTTATGTGTATACACCTGAGTAGCTGCCAGGCTCGAATGTCCGAGTATTTCCTTTACTGCATTCAGGTCAGCGCCATGGTCAAGCATATGAGTCGCAAAGGTGTGGCGCAAAACATGAGGTGATTTTTTTTCTACATGAGCGTATGTGCTTAAAAGATTGTTGATCCGCTTATAAATAAACATAGGATACGCTTTACTCCCTGTATTTGTAACGATAAAATGTTCTTCATGGATACCTACAAAAGTGGCCTCCTTCAATGATTCATATCGTTTCAGCAGATGAATTAACGCATTGCCTATCGGTATGACCCGCTCCTTGTTTCTTTTGCCCAGTACCTTGATTTGCTGCTGAAAGGCATTGATATCGTGATGTCTTAAGCTAATCAGTTCGCTGAGACGGAT
>CAZEQJ010000049.1:0-20934 GCA_964514385.1 uncultured Cytophagales bacterium | reverse complement strand
TATTTGTCTTGGGCTTAATAAAAAGAAAAGAGCTTTAGAACATTTTTTAAAAGAATTAGAAAAAGATGTTTCAGATAAAAACTTTAAATGATCTTCAGTTGTAACCTCACCAATTCTTCGCTTTAAAACACGCTCTTTCCTTTTTTTGGCTATACTCTCAATTACCTTTTGCTTAGCGAAGGCAGTATTGAAAGTAAGAAATTCATGAATATTGAAAGTGATGGATAACTCTGCATTTGCGACAGAATAGTTATCTTTTTCGTAATGTGCTCTAATCCTTTCTGTAGCCAATTCAAAAAAGGACACTTTTTTACTTTTTCGCTGAGCTTTGGCTTTAATTTGTTTTAATGAAATGTCTTCATCAGAAATCTCTGCGTTATCAATAATCTCTTCAACTCTCCTCAATTCTTTTCTTAGGAATGCATTGATACGACCAGAGTTTTCGTTGAAGCGTTTAACCTTACAATTAGCTTCATCCCATTCCTTTTCGAAGACGGCCTTACCCGTAAATTTATATTTGGTCTTCCTATCTTTGGTTATCCGGATTGCAATAGGATACCTACCGTCTTTTTTCTGGTCGTGCCGCCAAAGTATTAATTTTAATGAGACCATTCATGTAAATTTTATACTTAAAGATACGAATATTGTGAGCGTTTTCTTAAAACAATCCTAAAACATTTGGCGAATTTGACCGGTTTCAAACGGTTTAATGAAAATATTAAATATGTATTTAAACGCTAATTAGGGACTTTTTGACTCATGTGAAACCGATAATTCAAAAGCTCATAACCCGAAGGTCACAGGTTCGAGTCCTGTCCCCGCTACTACAAAGCAGTCAGGAAAGGCTGCTTTTTTTATGAAAGGATATAATAAAATAGCTCTTCGTGCTCATATCCGCCGCGTGGCGGACACAGGTTCGCGTCCTGTCCCCGCTACTTTGAAGCTGTAAACTCTGTTCTTACTTTTGATAGTAGTCTGATAGAAAATCTAACAATGTTACATATACTGTGGTATTCTTAGCTAATTCGGTTTATAAACTTCTGCCTCTTCTAAAATATAATTGCAGCTGTAGATGTCATCCTGATTAAGCTTTAGATAACCTTTAATAGTGACCAACTGATCCATCCTAAACTGAGGATAACCAGGTTTAAGCTGGAGTTCTACTATAGATTCAGGGCCACTCGCTCCACAAAAGAAACAAGCTGCATATGGATTGCGAGATAGAATGAAAAAACCCTCTTTTGGAGCCAATGGCAACATATATCCCTTGAGATATACTTCTTTGCCTTCCAGTGCTTTTACTGAGTTACCAAAGTGCGGGTAGTAATAATAAGCATCCTCCGCTTCAATGTATTTGTCAGTAAAATGGACATCGGCTAATGTCTCCCAACTAATTTTTATTTGAGCTTTTAGAGGTAGGCTTAGCATAAAAAAAACTAGCATTGTAAACCTAATCATCAGCTAATGTTTTTGATATATTGATATAATATACGCGTAATGATGGAATTAAAGAAGCCAAAAAACCAATAGATAGCACTATGAGAAGAAGCCACCATTCTTCGTTTAGCCATGTCCAGCCAGCAAATGCATAATGAAAATCATTATTCATTATTAACGACATCAACCACAACCCGATCCTGCTGAAAAAAATACCTAGTACAAACCCAATAAATGATAAGAACAATCCCTCTTGTAATACAACCCGAGCTATTTGCCAACGCGTAGCACCATAGGAACGCATTAGCGCCATTTCATATTGTCGATCTTTTAAACTGTTGTATAGGCTAATAAAAACACTAAGCCCCGATACCGCCATAATGATCATAGCCAGAACGCTGAGTGTATCTATGCCAACACCCATCAGGCTGAATAAACGGCTTATCTCATAAGAAGGAACTGCAGCTTGCATATTTGTGTTTTCGTTCACCATACGTGGTAGTTGAACAATGCCCATAGGGTTTCTGAATTGAATTAGCATTGCAGTTATTTCTTGTTCATCTTCATGCTCTTCATGATGATCTATGTGCTGTGCTTCGTCCTCATGATGCTCACCAGATACATTATTTTGGTCAGTCCCATCTTCATGAAAATGGATTTTCCAGACACTTTCAGTAGAGGTAAGGATAAGTCGGTCAAGCACAGAATGGGTAAAGTTTAGTACACCGACTACTTTATAGAAATGTTCATCATGAGTCTCACCTCCCTCTGACAGACCATGAGATCCAATAAATGTGTCACCTACCTTCAGTACTTTATTTTTGGCCACAGCAGCGCCGATTGCTACCTCGAAAGGCTCCTGCCAAAATCTGCCATTGGCTATTGTTGCCTCATATAGTTTGGGATAGTCGAAATTCGTTCCTACAATCCTAAATCCTTTATAACTGTCCCCGTATGAAAGTGGAATGCCAGTCGCTACCAATCTGTTATTTTGAAGCTTTGTAGCTTCATGCAGAGAAATATTTCCTGTTGGGTCATCAATATGGTAAATGGCAGAGAGAATCAGTTGTAATGGGCTACCCTTAGCACCCACCACCATGTCAACGCCCCGAACATTATTTTCCATTTGAATCCGGATGCGGCTGTTGACCTGCCAAAGCAAAGAAATTATTCCTACACCCAATGACAGGAGTATCAGACAAAGGGTAGTGCTGAGTGGGCGATTTACCATGTTTCGATAGCTCAACTTATAAATATTCATAGCTGTACCGAATTTTGGAAATGGTTCTTCAGACGCTGATCATGGGTAATTATGATTAATCTGGCTCCCGTTTCAAGAGATTGTTCTTTCAATAAAGCTATTACCTTAGTACAGTTTTTATCATCAAGACTAGAGGTAGGTTCATCAGCCAAAATAAGTTGAGGCCTGTTTACAACCGCTAAGGCTATAGCTGCCCGCTGCTGTTCCCCCTGGCTCAGTCGGTGTGGTTTTTCACCGATTTTATGACTGATACTTAAACCTTCAAGTACATTTTCAATCCTTTTTGCATCTTGCTTTTTCCCTGCTAAATGTTGTACTAATGCCAGATTTTCATACAAAGAAAGAGAATGGACGAAGTGCGGTCGCTGAAATACAAGACCAATATTCCTGCCTCTGAAGCGGTCAAGTTCGATAGTGGATAATTGATGGAGGGAAGTACCTAACAGCTCCATTCTGCCAGATATTGGTTTTAAAAGGCCAGCCATTAAATGTAAAAAGGTGGTTTTGCCAATTCCGGACTCACCTAATATTAAAAGGTTTTCTCCTGTATCCAGTGCGATATCAGGAAAATTGAAATGAGCAGAACCATCATAGGCGAATGTCAATGATTGGGTTTTAAACATTTGACGTCGTATTGTAAGACAAACCTATAATGTTGAACCTAATAATGCAACTAAGTTGCATTAAATATTCCAATCTTTATATATTTGCAACTCACTTGCATATAATAATCTGGACATGAAAAATTATTTTGTTGGAGCGCATTTAGATTTTATTGGATTCAGCGCTTCCTTACTATGCGCATTGCATTGTGCAGCTTTACCTTTTTTGCTCAGTCTTGCACCCTTGGCAGGGCTTAAATTTTTAAGTACGCCTTGGATAGAATATTCGATCATTCTGATCAGCTTTTTTATTGCATCATATGCATTGACTCATGGTTTTCGGCGACACCATAAGAATCCAGCTGCTCTACTTATGGTTTTAGCAGGTTTTATTCTGATCGGTGCGGGTCATGTACTAGGGCATGATTGGCAAGAAATAGTACTCACTTCTTGTGGAGCAACACTTGTCGCTATTGCCCATCTTATTAACTGGAGGCAGATAGAGCAATCCAAGGTTAAGTTTCCTGATTGCTTAAATTGTGATTAAAATATCTTTTAGCCGCAAGACTTAGGGGTCTTATACCATAGACACTTACATCGCGGACAAAAAATGGGCAAGCATTAATTTATTACGCTTTCCGTATCCAAAAAATCCTTATTTTTCGACGTTAATTCTATCGATGGAAAGCGAATTTATAGGTAACGAGGTCTTTGAAAACCTCATTCAGGGGCTGGTAGACAGTGGTTACGGTCTTACTGACAATTTTTTACCCCCGGATATTGCAGAAGGGTTAAGAACAAAGCTGCTGGATCACCTTGCCTCCGGCAGCATGCACCCCGCACGCGTTGGAAGGAAATTTGATTACCAGCAAAATGCGGATGTACGGGGAGATGTGATCCAGTGGATTACCAAAGACTCTTCTAATCCTTCCGAAATGTATTTTTTGAAACATATTGAAGAATTTATAGCCTATCTCAACCGAACCTGCTTTACAACGATCAATAATTATGAGTTTCACTATGCCTGCTATGAGGAAGGGACATTCTATCGCAGGCACCTTGATCAGTTCAAAACTGACCGCGGCCGTCAGTTTTCTATGGTTCTCTATTTGAACGATAACTGGCTACCCGAAAATAAAGGTGAGGTAAGCCTGTATATTCCTTCAGGAGAGATCCGTTTTCAGCCTCTTATCAATCGCATGTTATTTTTTAAAAGTGACGTAACTGAGCATGAAGTTCACGCGTCCGTCGGCAGGCCCCGACTGAGCATTGCCGGATGGCTGAAATCCGATTTCCTCGCCTGATATTTATATAAAATGCAGTGATGGGAAGTTATGCTGCAGTATCGAATTACTGTCAGCGTCGAGCCATTTTTCCAGAACCGTACTATATACCTGACGGAAGTCGATAGCATGTGGCAGATCTCCGTCATCGAGTTGAGAAAGATCGGGTAATCCATTATATATCCCGGGCTGCTTCAGGTTACCCCCGGCAATAAATACGGTGTTAGCCTTTCCATGGTCAGTGCCCTTTCCGGCATTTTCAGCTACTCTTCTGCCAAATTCTGAAAATGTAAGCACCAGGGTGTCCTTCCACAGGTCGTGTTGCTTCAGGTCCTGGATAAAGCAATGGAGGCTGTCTGCATATATTTTCAATAACCTGCTTTGCCGGTTTTTCTGGCGGGTATGCGTATCAAATCCGCTCAGACTGGCGTAATAAACCGGTGAGCTCACGTCTGACAGGATCAGTTCGGCCATTTGCTTCATTTTTCTGCCAAATTCATGTTGCGGATATAGTTGATGTGAGGTATAAAGACGACTTTTTTCGTACAGGTATTCGGCGCTTGATTTGGTATCTGCCAACGTTTTGTATAAGTAAGCCGCCATCGGATGATCGGAATGATCATCTTCTATATGAATGCTCCGTGTGGCATTATAAAACCGCTGAATATCAGATACAGGCAGCCCCTTGTAGGTTTCACCTTTCAATGCCATGCTGAGGACATCACCCATTTCGATGCCGTATATTTCTTCATTTCCCGTACATTCACTATCGAGGTACCTCCCCAGCCAGCCCGTGGATAAATATTCATGAGAGCTGCTTCCGGACTGCCATATATCCATAGACCTGAAATGCGAACGCGTAGGGTTGGGGTATCCCACACTATTCAGTATGCAGAAATCACCGTTATCATAATGGTCCCGTAGGGCCTCCAGCCCTTTATTTAAGCCAGCATATTCGTGAAGTGGAATGATCTCGCTTGCGGCCGGGGCCAGATTGGGCCTGAGGTTGTAAAGTGTATCATCCGCATACGGAATGACAGTATTAAGTCCGTCGTTGCCACCGGAAAGCTGAATGACGATCAGTCTGCGACCGTTTATAGCACCTGGTCTGGCAGCAGCTAAAAAGCGGGGCAGCAGCATAGTGCCTGCCGTAATAACGGCACCTGATTTTAAAAAATTTCTGCGTTTGATCAACATAATTGATATTCGGGTTTAGTAGTATAAAACAACACCTGATCTACCGGTGCAAGCGCCTGGTTTGATGATTTTACCGGAACCTGTAGGAGGTATTCTGACAACTTATTTTTTTTCAGCGCCTGGTTGATCACCGATAAATCGATATCTGCCTCCAGCCGGCGCAACCTGCCCACCTGCATCATTTCTTCATCATCGAAAGCTTCCGGAATATTTTCAATCAGCGAAGCCCGGAAAATAATTTCAGGCAGTTTCAGCCTGAAGTTTAAGCTGGCGCTGTCGACCCAGGCCTTGCCATCAGGCCATCCTGAAACATTTGGTGGGTCAAGCAGCGTCTGCCCGAGCGATCTTTGCAGATATATCAGGCTGTTTGTATTTTTAATCTGTACACCTAGTTGCCTTTGGATGCCTGTAATCAGCTCAACGGGGGATTTTATTCTTGATCCGATATGCCGCTGCTCATAAAATGATGCTGAAGTAAATAATACATAGAGTGCTCTTTTGATATCATAATTTGAATGAAAAAGCTCATCCGCAACTCTTTGCTCCAGTTTTGGGTCACCCTGATGATTTACAAAGTATCGTACCCATTTATGGCTAAGATAGCGTGCAGTCTGTTTATTCTGCAGCAGTATGTCAATGACATCATCACCCGTAAGATTACCTGTATTACCCAGAACCGACTTGATGCCATTATCGTGCAGGCGGTGGCGTACCATGAACTCGCCATTTACATTGACTGACCACCCTGTGAAGGCCCGTGCCGCCTCCCGGATGTCTTTTTCAGTGTAACCGTTGTCACGGCCAAGGGTGAAAAGCTCCATGACTTCTCGTGCAAAATTCTCATTCGGTGCTGATGCTTTATTTTGTATATTATTGAGATACACGAGCATCGCCGCCGATTTGGATACTGCCCTGAGCAAATCCCCAAAGTTGTCCAAAGCATGCATCCGCAATATCCGGATATACTCTTCCGCATGTCCGGGGAGGCGGGGCTTACACGCAAAATGGTTATGCCAGAAAAACGCCATTTTCTCATTGATGGATGCCGGTGTAGTAGCCATTTCAGCCATCCATGCGGCGTTGAGTGAACGGATGAAGATCTGGTTGTTTTTGCGGGAGTCACCCGACATATCGGTACCGGATGATTGCTTTATATCCCCGATGATGGCATGCGTCAGTGAGCTATACATTTCACTCTCCAGAATATCGCCGGGAGAAAGGCCGATACTCTGATCTACTATGGCAAAGGATTCACCAAAGCCTGCACGCAGAAAAAGGTGTTGTACCTGTTTTTGATTGAGCTTCATCATCACTTAGATGCAGATCTACAGGCAAAGGTTTACTCAGGGTATAAAAAAATCAGGATGGATGATCATAATGATCCAGTAAATGAGACAGAATGGTTTTTGCCCGCAAAAGGCGCATTTTAGCAGCACTTTCAGAAATACCAAGCGTGGACATAATTTCCTTTAGCGATCTGTTTTCCTTGTATTTTAAAAGAAGTATGAGCCTTCCTTCGGGTGTCATCTGATTCAGCAGTTCTTCCAGCATTTCCATGGAGACCTCTTTTGTCGGTTTTTCGTCAAAATCAACGATTTCTTCCATATGCTGATGCAGGTTGGCAGAGAGAATTTTATTTACATTCTGTTTTGATTTGCGTAGGTGATCAACGCAGGTATTGTAAATTACAGTATACAACCACGTATTGAATCGGGCTTCCTGCCGGAAGGTCCTGATCTGCAGAAAAACCTTGATCATCACCTCCTGACAGAGGTCCTCGGCTTCATCTTCACTTTTCACAAACTGATGGCATTTAGTGAGAATGAATCCACGATATCGCTCAGAAAAAATACCAAAATAGGTATTGTTACCAGCTATAAGCTCGGCAATGAGCTGTTGATCGGAAATATTTTTTTGATTCATTCAGGTGACTTTTATGGTGCCATCCGTCTAACAGTCAATATTAATCAATAGTACAATGCAGAGTATACGCAAAGTATCGATTTTGCCTCAGCCAAATGATGTAAGCTGCGGCCCAACATGCCTGAAGGCGATATACGATTATTATAATGATGAGATAAACCTGAATGATCTCATCAGTGATATCGCACAGGTAAGCGGCGGCGGCACACTTGCCGTGATGCTGGGCAATCATGCTCTTGAACGGGGTTATAACGTCACCATTTATACCTATAATTTACAGGTTTTCGACCCCACATGGTTTACTGCTCCGGTAGATCTTGCATTAAAACTGACCGAGCAACGAATGGTCAAACCCTCGAAAAAACTGAAGCAGGCTACCAAAGAATACCTTATGTTCCTACATGGAGGCGGTCGTATTTTATTTCAGGAGTTGCGTCCGGCATTATTACAAAATATACTGCTGGCCGAAACGCCAATACTTACCGGTCTCAGTGCTACTTATCTGTATAAGACAGCGCGTGAAATTTCGGCCTATAATGTACCTCACGATACAAAGGGAGAGCCCGTAGGCCATTTTGTCGTGCTTAGCAATTATGATGAAGAGGACAGGAAGGTCATGATAGCTGACCCCTATGTGCACAACCCGAGTGCGTCCCTATACTACAAAGTAGATATTCAACCTCTTATCAATTCTATTTTGCTGGGCATCGTAACGTATGACGCTAACCTACTGGTAATTAAACCTAAACAACATGCATAGGATCATCGTCGCAGATCACCCGGGCAAATGGGATATTGACATCCAGGATGTATCGGTGATATCACCATCAGATTATATCAGCAATCAGGTGTATGCCGAACAGAAAAAAGTGAAGGTAATCAACCTGTGTAAAAGCATTCACTATCAAAGTGAGGGCTATTATATCTCATTGTTGGCGGAAGCCCGAAATCACAAGGTAGTACCGACGGTATCTACCCTGATGGATTTTAAGCTGCCCAGCCTGCCCCGAGATGATGCGCAGGACTTCAACATTATTATTGAAGAGATACTGGACAAACATGTACAGGACAACCGACTTGAGTTGAACATTTACTTCGGCATGTGTAAAAATCCGGGATTTTCACGGATAGGAAAGCTATTGTTTAACCTTTATCAGTTGCCGGTACAGAAGGCCACGTTCATGAAAAAGGAGAAGTGGCAGCTGGTGTCGCTTAAACCGGTGAATATTAAAGATCTTGACACGGCGGAGATTGACAATCTGTCAAATGCTGTGAAACTATTTCTTGGCGGAAAAAAGCTGGTATATAAAAATTACAGCCGTAAAAAATATGACCTGGCCATCCTGATAAACCCAGAAGAGCCAAATCCGCCATCTGATCCGAAGGCGATTCAGAAATTCATCAAGGCAGCAGAAAGGGCCGGTTTCAATACAGAACTGATCACAAGAAGTGATTTTGGACGGGTTTCGCAGTTTGATGCGTTGTTTATCCGTGAAACGACCAACGTCAATCATCATACTTTTCGTTTTGCTCGCAAGGCTGAGTATGAGGGACTGGCCGTGATAGATGACCCTAATTCAATCCTGAAATGTACCAATAAGGTCTACCTGAAGGAGTTGCTGGATGCAAACAATATCCCCACTCCTAAATCTGTGATTTTGCAGAAAGGACAGCGTAATAACCGTGTCGATCTCGATTTTCCATTTGTACTCAAGCTACCTGATGGAGCTTTTTCCACCGGTGTGCAGAAGGTGACCAATCATGAAGAGCTGAAAGAATGGCTTAAAAAATATTTTCAGAAGTCGGATCTGGTGATCGCACAGGAGTTTATGCCTACAGAGTTTGACTGGCGTGTAGGTGTGCTCGGTGGCAAGGTCCTCTATATATGCAAGTATTTCATGGCAAAAAACCACTGGCAGATCATCGACTGGAGGTCGGATTCAGACAAGGACAGGATGGGTGAAAGCGCCTCGGTACTCCTCGAAGATGCACCTCAAAAACTTGTCAACCTGGTATTGAAGGCTACCCGCCTGATTGGCGACGGACTGTATGGGGTAGATGTAAAAGAAAGCAAAGGGCGCTATTATATCATCGAAATTAATGACAACCCCAATATTGATGCGGGTGTGGAAGATGACGCCCTCGGAAATAAATTATATGAAGAGGTGATCGCACACCTCCTGCGCAAGGTATTAATGTATTAAAAAAATGAACAGGTTACATCTCTTTCAGGGATACGGGATTGAACTCGAATATATGATTGTCGACAGGCAATCGCTACAGGTTTTGCCTGTGGCGGATAAGCTGCTGGAGCTTGCAAATGGTACCATAAGTGAGGATTTTGAAAATGGTGATATCACATGGTCCAATGAGCTTGTGCTGCATGTGATTGAGTTGAAAAGCACCGTGCCCACAGCCGATCTGATGTCACAGGCCCGTGCTTTTCATAAAAACATTGAAATGATCAACGAGCTTCTGGGCCGGCATTTCAATGCCAGGCTGATGCCGACGGCAGCACATCCCTGGATGGACCCCCTGAAGCATACATTTCTCTGGCCGCATGGTGCATCCGACATTTACCAGCGTTACAATGAAATTTTTGACTGTAAGGGGCACGGGTGGTCCAATCTTCAAAGTATGCATATCAATCTCCCATTTTATGACAATGAAGAGTTTGCTGTCCTGCATGCTGCGGTACGGGTACTACTGCCCATTTTACCGGCTCTGGCAGCCAGCTCGCCCATTCTTGACGGGAACTTTAGCGGAAAGGATGATAAAAGACTGGACTATTACAGGCTCAATCAACAGAAAATACCCAGCATCACAGGCAAAGTCATTCCTGAAAGGGTCAACTCGCGACATCAGTATCTAAAACTAATCTATGCCAAAATTGCAGAAGAGGTCAGCGCCTATAATGCAGACCAGCTCCTTAATCCGGTATGGCTTAACTCACGCGGAGCTATCGCCCGGTTTGATCGCGGCTCCCTGGAAATCCGTCTGATTGACTTGCAGGAATGTCCCTATGCCGATGTTGCCATAGCAGCACTTGTAATAGAGACGGTGAAGCAGCTGGTGAACCAGAAAATGGCTACCTATCAGCAGCAGCAGGAGATGGATACACATGATCTCTACCAGATATTTCTGGATACCATACGCAACAGCAGCGAAACCACCATAAAAAACACAAAATACCTGAAGCTTTTTGGTGTTGAAGACACATCCATCAAGGCCATTGACCTCTGGAAACATATCGCCGCACGGGCGGGTGGCATGCCGGATATGTTGATCCCATACCTTAAGGTGATACTGGAGAAAGGCACATTATCCAGACGAATACAACAGGCGGTGAACGGGCTGTATACAGGCATAAACCTGAAGCTGATATACCAGGAGTTGTGCGAAAATCTTGAAGAAAATAAAATGTTTGTCCCATGCGACCATTCCATATTGTTATAACATGTGAGCATGCAGGGAACCAGGTTCCGAAAGCTTACGAATATTTATTTCAATTGAACAAGGAGATCCTGAAGACCCATAAGGCGTATGATATCGGGGCAATGGAGCTGGCGTGTTATTTATCTGATGAGGTCAGGGCACGTCTTTTTGAGACTCAGATAACACGACTGCTGGTAGATACCAACCGCAGTTTGCACAACCGTGAATTATATTCAGAATTCAGCAGTAAACTGAGCTCGTCGGTGCGCCAGTACCTCGTAGATACATACTATACGCCTTATCGCAAAAAGGTGGAGCAGTATATACACAGCCACCAGAAGCGGCAGCCTGTATGCCAGTTTTCCATTCATACCTTTACACCCTTCTGGCATAGTCAGGAGAGGCTTGTAGACATCGGAGTATTGTTTGATGAAAGCCGCTCGCTGGAAAATGCCATCTCCACAAAGCTGGTATCAAGAATACAGGAACTGCTGCCCCGAAGGACGGTAATGAAAAATGTGCCTTATCGCGGCACGGATGATGGTTTTACAACCTATCTCCGGTCCTTGTACAGCGAACAGCATTATATAGGCATTGAGCTGGAAGTAAATCAGAAATGGGCTGATACTCCGGAATTCAGCAAGATTAAGCAAGCGCTGGCGTTGGCCATCAGGGAAACCACGGACTCCTTTCGATTCAGTGCTGATACTACGCGTGCAGTGGAGTGATATGAAGAATAACCTACCAAATAAACCTTTCGCACAATGAAAAAAGGAGGGTCAATGGATTATCATGCCTATTATCTTGCGGAAATCATCAACGTGGAGGCGTACAGGGAGGCGTATTCTAATGATATAATTTCAGTGTCTAAAGACCAGGTATACTATCTGTATGGCTCCAATAAATACCTGTATGTCTTTTCCTATGGTGCAGTGATCATGTGTAATATTGATGATGCTGAACGGCGAAGAATCATTGGTGCCATGGGGAAATATGTTGAGCAGCCCCTCACCACAGCTACGCTGCATGATCATTTTGTTGTGGAGCTTGATGAAAATGAAGATATCGGGGTTTCGTTTGACAAAATTTATATCGGGAGGTTCAATGATGCGGTAAACAAGATGATCATGCTCAACCTGGCCCAGTCGGTTGCATTGGATTATTTTAATACCAGAAGTCAGGAGCTGCTGGAGGAGGTAAAAAAATATACCCGGGTCATGCAAACGAGGGGGCGCGTCATTTTGAAACAAAAGCGTGCGCTCAGGCTGCTGGGCGAAAGTCTTGATATCAAAAACCAGATTCACGACAACCTGTATATCCTCGACAGCCCGGATATCACATGGGAGGATGAGTATATTGACGAGCTGAATCGTAGTTTTTCGTCACATCTAGAGCTCGGATCGCGGTATCGGGTGATCGAGACGACGCTGGGCACTGTAGAAACTAACCTGGATGTATTTGTAAATTACAATAATCACCGAGAGAGCAGCCGCCTGGAATGGGTCATAATAATATTGATCGTAATAGAGGTGATCGAGACGATGCTTTCTAAATTCGGACATTAAGAGATGGCAAATGTTACGTAACTTTTCGTACATAAAGTTACGTAATAACCGGATCCTGCGTGAGGGATGGAAGTGGCCTGGTGTCACCCGCAGGGGGATACCGAAGCGCAGCGGAGCCACGTACAGCCCGACCCTGACACATTTTGTTGTCAGGGTCACGCCCAACAAAAAAAGGCCTTCAGTAATCTGAAGACCTTTGAAGAAAACTATGAAGAATTGCAATTAAGCCTTAACTACCTGAATATTGAGCAACAGTTTTACTTCGTCGGATACTACGACGCCGCCGGCTTCTGTTACCATATTCCACATGAGACCAAATTCTTTTCGGTTGATCTTTCCTGAGATCTCGAATCCGGCTTTGGTCTGGCCGTAACCATCTACCATGGTGCCGCCATATTCAACATCGAGTTCCACCTCTTTGGTGATGTCGCGGATGGTAAGCGGGCCTTTCAGCACATAACCATCCCCTGCTTTGGATAAAGTGCCCTCAAATGAAACTTTTGGAAACTTTTCTGCATTAAAGAAGTCGTCACTCTTGAGGTGAGCGTCCCGGTCAGGGGCATTGGTGTCGATGCTGTTTACCACCAGGTCAAACTTTCCTGTGCCGCCGTCAAAGTCGTCGCCATTGGATGAAAGTGAACCGCTGAATTCTTTAAATGTACCGGTAACGGTGGAAATTACCAGGTGTTTTACTTTAAACTGGACCTCACTGTGTGAAGGGTCGATATTCCATACTGCACTCATGTTCGCTTGGTTTAATTGATATATGTAACAACAATAACTGTTATAACATATAAAAGTTTCAATTAAGCCGAATTTTTTTTACCGCGGCCATTATCACTCCAGCCAGGCCCTGATCAGCCCGAAGCCAAAAGCATTTTGTCTGTCTGCATCGGCTATGCCTGGTCCGACGGAGATCTGGAGTGCTTCTATGCCGGCGATATCAAAACCTGCATCGATATTATGCTCCAGGTAGTATGGTAAAAAAGTGGGGTATGGTCTGGGAAGCAGCACGGTTTTGACGGGTGAAAGCTCATCCAGCGCAATGGGGTATTCTCTGATTTCACCTGGCATCAGGGTTATTATTTTCCCAAAGGAAGCGCCTGATGCGGTAACAAATGAAATTTGTACCGGACACGGGGTGTCATTAAGGGCCCTGCCACGGATAACAAGCGTGTTCATGTCATCCAAAGATGATGATCTGTTCGTGATCTCTTCTTTGACGTAGTGTTTAATAGTGTATGCTTTTACCGGCTCAAGGTAGGGCAGGTCATCTTCCGGCGAGTAGAGCGGATCAAGGTCCACGACGTATTCTGCTTCCTTGTATTCCGATGTAGGCCTCGTGTAAATGCCTCTCCTCCAAGGCCTTACCAGTTCTTCATTATCATCACGGGCATCAAACAGGTAAATCCGTGCGCTATCTGCCACCAGCGTCGTGGTATATGGTGTACGATCATAAAAATCCCAGTCTGTTGGCAGCCCCTGCTTCTGAGGCGGATAGGAAGTCGGCACCGCATCTTTATAGGTCACGATATAATAATCCAGCTGAAGGTTTTGCAGCTTTTCTGTCGGTATCTCAGCCTTGTACAGATAGCTATCAGAACGCGTCATGGTGATATATTCAGCACGCCATCCTGCATAGGCCATCAGCACGACACTATCGGGATGTTGCGGGCCTGCAATTTGTACTTCGATGGTCAGGGGAGTGCTGCGGGCGTGTGTTGTAGCCGGCTGGTGTGATACATACCACCTGGTAGCATTTGGAGGGGCGGCATAAAACTCATTGAGGGTACCTTGCAGAAACTGCTGATCCGCTGACCATTCTGCAATACGACCCCGGTTGGAGGATAATATATAAGTGCCGGGAGCTATGCTGAATGATTGTTCATCGACGATGGGCGTAAAGCGGTTTCCTTCATTTATTGGTGTAATACTGAAGTCGTCGCCCAGATCGTCAAGCTGAATGTTCATGGTATGTTCATCCCACCGGATGACCGCTATGGTTTTATCCGGGCTGTTGCGGCCAAACGGGTTATCGACCCAGATAGCATCGGGCATCACTTCAAGTCTCCATACACCCCGGCTGATACGGTCAAGGAAATACGCGCCCTCACCATCATATTCAATAATTCCGGAATTGCCAAACCCGGCGATATGCTCCAGTTTCTTCTTATTTTCTGGTAAAATATCATTATCATTGGTGTAGATAAAGCTCTTTTCGCTGTTGTATACGGCAAGGTCTTTTTCATAGCTTACTCTAGTATTTCCAAAGGTCAGGTTATCCGGATAGGTGCCGAAGTTGCTGAACCGATCCACTTCGTGAAAGACCTTTCCGGCGATCATCAGAGCCAGGGCTTTTTTCGGCGTGTAGCTCAGGTTCATGTAATGGGTATTGTATTCCGTATTCACATGTGCCATGTAGGTCGGGTCATAGGAAAAATGTGTGGCGATCTGTATGCCGGCCTCACGAAAGCTGCGTGCGACAACAGGGTAAGGGTAGTTTTTACCTACATCAGCTACATCAAATTCATATACCAGCATGGCCCCTTTATTTTTGCGGATAATATCTGCGAAGGGGATATCATAGCGGTCGACATTGGGTAATACATTACCCGGAATATCCCTGCCATAGGTCAGCCCTGTCGGATACCACTGGAATGTTCCGCCATCTATCCCACCATCGAAATAGGCCTGTGCAAACTGTATGCTGTGACTGATATTATAAAAAATTGGTTTTTTGGTTCCGGTACTTTTCATGGCATCTACCATGCCGCTGACAAATGCAGTGACCGCTGCCGCCTCTCCTTCATGGTGTGGTTCATTGCTTACCTCAAAAGCTATGATGCGCGGGTCGTCTTTGTAGGCGATGCCAGTGTAGGGGTTTACATGATTGAGAAATTGTGTTAAATAATTTTTCTGCGCTTTGATGCATGCCGGGTCGGTGAGGCAGTTGCCTTTGCCGTAGCGATAGGAAAATCCAGGCGTCGGTTTATCCGGCTCCGGCCAGCCGTTGCCCCAGTAGGCAATAGGGGTGATCACATAGTTGATATCCCTTTGAGTCAGTTTGTATAAAAGATAATCAAAGGCATCCAGGTGTTCATTTTCAATAAGGTTGCCCAGCGTGTCGCTTATTTCGGTATCCCAGACATGCAACCGGTAAAGGTCGAAACCAAGCCTCGAAAAATGATAAACATCACGATCAATAGCCATTTTTGGGTCGACTCCAAGGCGTTGTGCTGTACGGTAGGCATGGGCAAATGGAACGGAGTAGTTTACACCGAAGCCATGTACTTCGTCAAGGCTATTTTCCCATCTTAGTACACCCTGATCATCAACAAAGGCATGATTTTTTCCATTTTGGCTATATACATTTATAACAACGATTAACGTGAAGACCAATATTTTAAATGGCATGATATTTCGGATTTATTCCCAATATCATAGAAGAGGAGTAAATTACAAATAAAAAACCCATCAAGTGATTGTTTGATGGGTTCCATGGATTTGGGATATGATATTAATTTACACTTTTAAGCCAATTTTCCATTTCGATTTTATTGGTATACTGATGCCAAATGAAATTTTTATTATCACTTAAGTTTTTTTCACTACGGGATTTCACAGAGTTTGCAGCAACTTTTACAAAGATATCTTTTTCGTCCATGTATTGTGCAAGGTGTAGCACTCCGCCACGGGAGGCTGATATCAATTTAGGAACTATGTTTTCAGCCAACCAACTTTGAGATTCAACACTTATTACGCCCATCAATCGAATATCAGCAATAAACTTGTTAACATTGATTGTTTTATAATGCTTTAAGGCTTCTTCATTTATAGAAACAAAGTTGTCATATCCCTTTACTGGATTTTTATATTCAAGAACAAGCGCATCCAAATCCGTATCATGATAAATGTCTGCCACTTCTGATTGGAAAAGGGTATTTTTCATATTTAAGTCGTTTTATTTGTTAAAAAATTATGCCTGAGCCAATTGTATATTAAGATTTAATTTTACTTCTTCTCCAAGCGCAAGACCGCCGGTTTCAGTTAATTGATTCCATGTCAACCCAAATTCTTTCCGGTTTATCTTGCCTGTAATTTCAAATCCCGCCTTTGTTTTACCATATCCATCAACCATAGATCCGCCATATTCTACTTCCAATTCTACATTTTTCGTTACATCCTTTATTGTCATCGGACCTATGAGCTTATAGTTATCAGCAAATTTTTGTAATTGACCTTCAAATTTGATTTTTGGATATTTATCTGCTGAGAAGAAATCATCACCTTTTAAATGTTGATCCCTGTCAGAGACATTTGTATCAATACTATTGACGTCAAGTTCAAACTTACAGTCTGAGTTATGGAAGTCTTCTGCGCTGCTTGTAAGCTCTCCTGAGAAAATATTGAAGGTTCCTGAAACATTTGAAATTACAAGGTGCCTTATCTTAAACTGCACTTCACTGTGTTGAGGGTCTACTGTCCATTTTTTCATAATAAGATTTTTGTTTGATTTTTCAAATTTCCATATTATATGAACTGTAAAGCATGTAATTTTCATTACAGAACTTACCTCTGATAGTTTTTTAAGAATCTTATAAATAGGAGATAAGATAAAATTATAATTGTAAATATTACACTTATTAATTAATTTTAGCCTTATAAAAAAATTATTAATCCAGTTATGAGTGAATCGTATGTAATAGGGTTGGATTACGGATCAGACTCAGTGAGAGCCGTTCTTGTGAATGCAGCCAACGGAAATACCATTGCCACGCATGTGCATTATTACAAGAGATGGAAGGAAGGGAAATATTGCATTCCTGAAAAAAATCAATTCAGACAACATCCTCTTGATCATATTGAAGGCCTCGAAGCCACCATCAGGGAGGTGGTAAACGCATCCGGAGTGGAAAAATCCGCTGTGAAAGGGATCTGTATTGACACGACAGGATCATCGCCTATTCCGGTAAATGCAGAAGGCAAAGCCCTGGCGCTCACTTCAGGCTTTGAGGAAAACCCCAATGCGATGATGATACTGTGGAAGGATCATACGGCTATTGCGGAGGCGGAAGAGATCAATGAAAAATCACGCTCCTGGGGCGGTATTGATTATACCAAATACGAAGGTGGCATTTACTCTTCGGAGTGGTTCTGGGCCAAAATACTCCATATCATACGTGAGGACGATTCGATCCGTCAACATGCATATTCATGGGTGGAGCACTGCGACTACATGACCTTCATCCTTACCGGTGAAAAAGACCTGCCGTCATTGAAGAGATCACGCTGCGCCGCCGGCCATAAAGCGATGTGGCATGAAAGCTGGGGTGGATTGCCATCCGACGACTACCTGGAGCGGTTTGACCCTTATCTTGTGCAGCTTAAAAAGAACTTATATACTGATACCTACACTTCAGATATGCCGGCAGGCAAGCTGAGTGCGGCATGGGCAGAAAAATTAGGCCTGCATGAAGACGTGATCATTGCTGTCGGCACCTTCGATGCGCATGCAGGAGCTGTAGGAGCTGAAGTAAAGGAAAATACACTGGTTCGTGTCATGGGCACCTCCACCTGTGACATCATTGTATCACCCAGCGAAAATGTTGGAGATAAAACGGTCAGGGGCATCTGTGGTCAGGTAGATGGTTCGGTAATACCGGGAATGATTGGTCTTGAAGCTGGCCAGTCTGCATTTGGTGATGTTCTTGCATGGTACAAAGAGCTGATCGCCTGGCCGCTGGAGCATGCAACGAACCTTTCTGCTGATGCTATTGAGGAGGCGAAGGATCAGATAATACCAAAATTGTCCTCAGAAGCTGAGAAGACACCGATCAGTATATCAGCGCCACTCGCACTCGACTGGGTGAACGGAAGAAGGACACCTGATGCCAATCAGGAGCTAAAGGCTGCTATCGCCAATCTGAGCCTGGGATCAAAGGCTCCGCATGTATTTCGTGCGCTGGTGGAAGCCATCTGCTTTGGAAGTAAGAAAATCGTGGATCGCTTTATTGAAGAAGGTGTCCACATCAGCAGCGTAGTGGGCATTGGCGGGGTGGCCAAAAAGTCAGGCTTCATCATGCAGACCCTGGCAGATGTATTAAATATGCCCATTCAGGTGGCTGTATCAGAGCAGGCACCAGCCCTTGGAGCCGCCATGTATGCCGCTGTGGCATCAGGCATTTACAGCACGACGTCAGAGGCTGTAGAAGCTATGGGTAACGGAATGGAAAAAACTTACGACCCCATACCTGAAAACGTAGCGTTATATCAGGCCATTTATGATAAATATGTGGCGCTTGGAGAATTTATAGAAAAGGAGTTAACAGAAAAATAATAATCATGTCAGCATACAAGACTTTGAAAGAGGAGTGCTATGAAGCCAATATGGAGCTGCCCAAACTTGATCTGGTAGTCTATACATTTGGCAATGTATCAGCTGTAGACCGGGCCAAAGGTGCATTTGCCATTAAGCCCAGCGGTGTGCCGTATGAGGTACTGAAGCCGGAAGATATTGTCATTGTGGACTTTGACAACGAGCTGGTCGAAGGCAGCATGCGGCCATCATCCGATACCAAAACACATGCCTTCCTATACCGGGAATGGCAACAGATCGGAGGTATTTCCCATACTCATGCCACTTATTCCGTAGCTTGGGCACAGGCACAGATGGATATTCCCATTTTTGGTACGACCCATGCCGACCATCTTACACAGGATATCCCGTGTGCACCCCCTATGCGAGATGCGTTGATTGAGGGAGATTATGAACATAATACAGGGCAACAGATACTTGATTGCTTTGCCGATAAAAAGCTGGATTATCAGGAGGTAGAAATGGTGCTGATAGGCAACCACGGCCCTTTCTCCTGGGGGAAGTCAGCAGCGAAGGCAGTATACAACAGCAAGGTAATGGAAGAAATAGCCAGGATGGCCTACCTGACCCGTCAGATCAACCCTCAGGCGCCACGGCTGAAAGAAGCATTGATAAGAAAGCATTACGAAAGAAAACATGGTAAAAACGCCTATTACGGTCAAAACTAATCAAAAATGAAAAAACTTAAGGATTTTGAAGTCTGGTTCATAACAGGAAGCCAGCATTTATATGGAGATGAGACATTGCGCAATGTGGATGTCCACTCAAAGGAAATAGCAAAAGCACTGGATGAATGCCCTAATGTTTCCGTTAAGGTCAACTATCAGCATGTCGTCACGACTCCTGACCAGATTTATGAAGTGTGCATGAAGGCCAACCAGGAACAGAACTGTATCGGTGTGATTGCCTGGATGCATACCTTCTCTCCTGCCAAGATGTGGATCAGAGGATTGAATACGCTGTCCAAGCCGTTACTACATCTTCATACCCAATACAACGACGAGATACCGTGGCCGGAAATTGACATGGACTTCATGAATGAAAACCAGTCAGCACATGGTGATCGTGAATTTGGTTTTATGATGACGCGCCTGCGCAAAAACAGGAAGGTGGTTGTGGGACACTGGAAACAGGAGGATGTCCGAAGGCAGGTAGGCAACTGGACACGTGTTGCTGCCGGATGGCATGTGCTGCAACATACCAAAGTGGCAAGAATAGGCGACAATATGCGTCAGGTTGCCGTTACCGAAGGTGATAAAGTGGAAGCACAGATCAGACTTGGCATGGAGGTAAATGGCTTTGGAGTGGGTGATCTTGTTGCCCATATTCAGCGCGCTACTGAATCTCAATTAAAAGATCTGCTGGCAGTATACCGTGATGCATACGAAATGTCTGACGATGTGGCATCAAGTGATGCCTTGAAGGAGGCTGCAAGAATTGAGCTCGGCCTTAGGTCGTTTCTTGAAGAGGGTGGCTTTGGTGCATTTACTGACACTTTCGAAAACCTGCACGGCATGCGGCAGCTGCCCGGCATTGCAGCACAGCGGCTTATGGCGGATGGATATGGTTTTGGTGCAGAAGGCGACTGGAAAACGGCAGCCTTATTGCATGCATGTAAAATAATGGATGAAGGTCTGGACGGCGGAACCTCATTCATGGAAGATTACACATACGATTTCCGAAACGGACGCTCCCGGGTACTGGGAGCCCATATGCTGGAAATATGCCCTTCCATCGCCAGTGGAAAGCCGAAATGCGAAGTGCATCCTCTGGGCATTGGCGGCAAAGAAGATCCGGCCCGCCTCGTCTTTGATGTGGACTCAGGGCCTGCTATCAACGTATCGCTTATCGATAT
>CAZEQJ010000048.1:0-21129 GCA_964514385.1 uncultured Cytophagales bacterium | reverse complement strand
ATCACGTGCTTCCTGCAGGAATTGTTCGCCGCCTCTTTCACTAAAGGAGTCAAAGTCCAGTCCTATGATTACATAAGCGTAGAATGACAGTAACGAGGTGATATTATTGCTGAAAATATTTGGACTATACTCGATCGGCTGCGATTGCTGATAGGCAAAACTCCAGTCCCGGTCGGCAAAGTTGAGCAGGAGCGTTTCATAGGAAGAATTGTATACCGGCCGCGAAGATTGTATTTGAACAGTGGCTGAATAGGTGCCTGCTGCCGGGTTTGACACCTCATTCAGGTTTATTGCGAGTCGGCAGTTTATTTTTTCCCGTTGTTCAAAGTTGATTTCAGTCCATTTGCGGTCATTCATGAACTGGGTAAACTGGTTTTGCATATCTTCGATAATACGCTGGTCCTGTACTGCTACCCGCTCTGAATTTACAATCACTTCACAGTTGAGTTCCTGTCCGTAAGCTGAAAAAACAACGATTGTAGTGCTAATCAATAATAAGTTTAACCACTTCATCCATAATATTTTTAGCTGCTGTCTTTTTGGAGGTAAGCTGGAATGGAATCTCAACCCCGTCTTTTTTCAGGATGGTTATTTTGTTTGTATCATAGCCAAAGCCGGCGCCATCCTCACCCAATACATTCAAAACGATCATATCCAGGTTTTTCTTGTGTAGTTTGGAAACTGCATGCTCTTTACCCTTTTCTGTTTCAAGGGCAAAGCCGATATGGAGCTGCAGTTTTCTTTTTCGTTGACCTAAGGTAGCTGCTATATCCGGGTTTCTGGTAAGAGAAACGGACATGCTTTCCTCCTTTTTCTTGATCTTCTGATCACTTGGATTGGCGGGTCGATAGTCGGCAACAGCTGCTGAAAATATAACTACGTCCATATGCTGGTGATAATACTCGCATTTTTCGAGCATTTCGCGGGCGGTGGTAATCCTTTCGACCAGTATGTTGTCCGGAACCGGCTCATGCGTTGGCCCTATCACCAGTGTCACTTGGGCTCCCATTCGTGCGGCTTCGCTGGCCAGGGCAATCCCCATTTTCCCGGAAGAGTGATTTCCGATAAAGCGTACCGGATCAATAGCTTCATAAGTAGGGCCGGCAGTAATCATTATTTTTTTACCTTTTAAAGCTTCGTTTTCGGCAAAAAAGTCGTTCAATACCCTGAGTATTTCTTCAGGCTCTTCCATCCTTCCTTTCCCCTCAAGACCGCTGGCAAGTGCTCCAGCTGTAGCGTCAATGATTTTCACTCCGTGCTGCTCTATCCTGGCGATATTACTTACTGTGGTTGGGTGACTAAACATATCCAGATCCATGGCTGGAGCTGCAAAAACCTGACATCGTGCTGATAAGTAGGTGTTCAGCAGTAAGTTATCGCTTATACCATTGGCCATTTTCGCAAGTGTATTTGCAGAAGCAGGGGCAATTACGATTGCGTCGGCCCATACACCTAATTCGACATGATTATACCATTCACCTGAAACCTTGTCAAATGACTCTGTAAGTACAGGTTGTTCAGAAAGAGTGCTCAGGGTAAGGGGAGTTACAAAATCCCTGGCACCATGGGTTAATATCACTTTTACTTCTGCTCCCGCCTGACGGAGCAGCCGGAGCAGAAATATGGATTTGTAAGCGGCAATACTACCGGTAATACCAAGTATTATTTTTTTACCCGATAGCATACACCAGTACCTTAAAGATCCTCCGGATCAGGGTATCGAAACATTATTTTTTCTTCAAGAAACTCCTCTGTTGCCTGTGTCGTTGGCTTTGGCATCCTTTCATAAAAACGTGATATTTCAATTTGCTCACGATTTTCAAAGATCTCTTCCAGGTTGTCAACTGAAGAGGCAAATTCAGCAAGTTTTGAACTTAGCTCCTCTTTAGTAGAGGTAGAAATCTGCTTTGCCCGCTTAGCTATCACGGCAAGTGATTCGTAAATATTTCCCGTAGGTTCTGCGATGTCAGCAAGGTTGCGTGTGATTAATGAAGCTTCTGCCATAGTTAACTGTTTAAATTTTCTAATTCGTCTATTGTATCCTGATACATCCTTCCAAGCTTTTTGATGTAATCACTCTGCGGATAAAAATTTATAAATTCTTCGTACATGTCAATGAACTCACGGTAACGCTCTGTTTGCTTTGCGGGTATACTTTGCGCTGCATACGTGTACTGAGCTTCCAGCATTAAATAAAACGCTTCTTCATCGTAGTCACTGTCAGGATAATCCTTCCGGAAATTATCGAATGCGACAATGGCAGCCTTAATTGATCCGTAAAATTCGTAAATCTCATAGTATTGCCGGGCCGACATATATGCTTTCTTTTCAAGCTTTCCCTGCATCTCATCTATTACCATAGAGGCCTCCTCCCGATGCTTGCTGCCGGGAAAACGATTGATAAAGTTTTGCATGGCAATGATAGCCTGCCGTGTGCTTGTCTGATCCAGCTCCCACTCCGGTGAACTCATGTATTCTGAATAAGCATACATGAAGAAAGCTTCCTCGGCGTATTCACTTCTGTTGTAGACCTCATAAAAATTATTGAAATATTCAGCGCTGAGAAGGTAGTTGCCAAGGTGATACTGTGTGTAGGCATAGTAAAATTCTGCCTGCTCCGATTCGTTGCTACCCCGAATAACAGGTATTACTTCTTCGAAAAGAAGTGCGGCCTTGTAATAATCCTGCTCCTCTTCGTAGTAGCGTATGGCTGCTTCGAGTTTTTCAGCTAATGTCCCGTTTTTCTGAACATTCCGAAAATCCGAACATCCGGCCAGGCCGATCATCAAAGTGACAATTACGAAAAAGATACTGGTATTTTTCATTGGGGCGCAAAGATAGTGTTTAAATTACTCACTTTCAATCATTTATTATGATACCCTCCAATTTTCTCGGGCTTTTGATTAAGGTTGTTTTTTCTCTTCCAAAATAAACGACATCATCCTTGTCAGGTTTCTCTTCTTCCCGCCATTGGTATCCTTCCAGTCGTTTGTCTTCTTCCCGGATCTCATGAGGGGGCTGCACACGTGAGTCCGGCGACTGGTAGAATGAAATATTGCGAACAGCATTGTCCCGCATTCGGATAAGCATGGTGCCGGATGTTGAGCTGTTGATACCCATAAAAATACTATCTGTTTCCATCACATAATAAAGGCTTTGAGCATTGCCAATTACTTCCACTTTCGTAATGTAGGCGCTGTCGAAATAGCATTTTACCTCCCGGCCTTTCACCTGATTGTGGTTGTTGAGTGTATCACTGGTTATTACAAATGCATTATTGAATGTCGTCAGGCTTTTGATGGTTTCTTCGGCTATTTCTGCATAAATGGAATCTCCTGTGAGCTGCGTGTCAGTCGTCCACATCACTGGATCATGGTAAAATGTAAGTGTGCTGTCATTGATCCTGTAAATTGCCGAATCTGCTTTTCCCTGCATATCGGATTTAAAAAGCCTTACCTGCCGGTATGCAAGAAGATAGTCGTTTGCCGCACTATCAGATTCAAAGCTGATCATGGTGTCAGCACGCATATACATCGTATCGCCCTCACTAATGGCTTTTTTTAACACCGGAAGACCGGTGATAATGGTCATGCCCTGTTTTTGAAAATA
Source organism: uncultured Cytophagales bacterium (assembly GCA_964514385.1). GTDB lineage: Bacteria > Bacteroidota > Bacteroidia > Cytophagales > Cyclobacteriaceae > CAZEQJ01. The sequence continues at coordinate 17,520 of CAZEQJ010000048.1, read as the reverse complement.
GTCAGCTTTTTCACCGGTGATGATGACTTCATTTTCTGTTGAAGTCATGATTACATTACCTTTTGCCTTGTAAATGCCATTGTTTCGATCCTGATCCAGGAGATCACCTTCAATAATATATCTGTCGGTTCGTACTTCAGCCCTTCTGAGATTGGTATTTTCATTTACCGTGTTGTAGGTAAGTCCTTTTTCAGCGACAGTTTCATAATCATCTGTGACAACGCGGGTAGGAGTAGAGGTCCTTGCTATTTTGGTGTAACTATCATATATCAGGTTGTCAGAGTAAAGCGTATATTCCGGACTTACCAACACCACATCATGGCGAAATTCTGTTTCACGGATAAGGCCCTTGTAAAGGGCGTACTCTGAGGTAAGTGTCACCGAGTCGTCCTCCAGACGCCCTCCCTCGTAGTATGCAGCATTGTTGATGAGCAGGTCATAACTGAGGCTATCTGTGATAAGGGATAAATCGGGATCTGTATACCTGACATTTTCCTGGAAAAAGGCCTTTCGTTCATTCACCAGGTACACAAGTTTTCTGGCAGTTATCACAATGGTATCCGGAGCATTCACCCGCACTTTGCCATATACTTCCAGACGGTTGATTTTGCGGTTGTTGAAATAATAGCTGGAGTCACCCCAGATACGAAGATCACGGTCTTTTATATAATACCATACGCTGTCCTTCAGTATGATTACCTGATCCTCACCGCGGCCCTTTAGCTCAAATGAACCGGTTTTTCTCGAAGTCCCGTATTCTACATTCTGGCTGTAGGAGACATTCCAGATCAGCATAAAGCACATGAAAATAAAAATCCTGTAAATATCCATTTATCTTTATGTCATGGAGATTGAATTCCAAAGATATATTACAAGAAACAATATCATCCCTAAAGGTTCAAAATTACTCCTTGCCGTGAGTGGTGGTGTTGATTCGATGGTAATGCTCACACTTTTTCAACGCTGGAGTGCCTACCATATTGCAGTAGCCCATGCCAACTTTCAACTAAGAGGCAGAGAGGCAGATTTGGATGAGCAGATGGTGCGTACATATTGTGAAAAGCATGGGATTATGTTCCACACCAGCCGCTTTGAAACAGCCCATCATGCCCGAAAGCATCATCTTTCCTTGCAGATGGCTGCACGGGAGCTCCGATATCAATGGTTTGAGGCGTTGATAGAGGAGTTTGGTTATCAACTGGTTTGCACGGCCCATCATGCTGATGATGATATTGAAAATCTGTTGCTAACGCTTACTCGGACGGGATATGCACGACTTATCCCGGAAAACAACGATTATATCGTTCGGCCGCTGCTAACTTTTCATCGGCAGCAAATCCTGGCATTTGCTGAGCAGCATCACATTTCCTGGAGAGAGGATAGCTCCAATGAGGAGGATTATTATCAGCGCAATTATATCCGGCACCATGTGATTCCCCGGCTCAGAGAAATAAATCCATCACTCGATAAGGCAGCCTATCGGTGGAAAATGGAAAGAGAATGGTTAAATCATAAAATTCAAGAAGAGCTTCATGCTATTTCAACAACAGAAGAGAACAAGACCGTAATCAATCCGAGCGGGATCATCAAACTCAAAAACGAGCCTTTTCTGGCACATGCTTTATTATCAGGGTTAGGATTCAATGCAACGCAGGTCGATGATGTTTTAAAAGCTTCACCTGGAAGCAAGGTGTATAGTCAGTCTTATCAAGTTCATATTTATGCAGACCAATGGGTCATTGTGCCGGTTGGCTTGGGGAATACATTTGAGATTGAAATTAACAGATCTGTATTGGAAGCGGGCGCACTTGATTTTCCTGGAGGTCATTTGATAGTCGGGCAAACCACAGAGCGGCAATTTCCATCTGACCCGTGGAAGGCGTTGATGGATGACAGTGCAGTAAAGTGGCCACTCATACTTCGTACAGCCAAACCCGGTGATACTATGCAACCCCTCGGCATGAAAGGCACTAAAAAAATAAGCGATATACTGATCGACAGTAAGATACGCCAGCCTGATAAATATAAGCATGTAGTGCTGGAAGATGCCGATGGTGAATGCATCTGGCTGTCGGGACTTCGGTTAAGTGATAAGGTCAAAATAGCTGCTGGTACCTCACGAATTATCACATTTGAGGTATCATATAAGCATTAGGTTTACCTTAATAATCTGTTCATTTACCGAAACAGTTCAGGTGTATTTGTAATTATTCCGTTACCACTGTTAAATTTGATCCAAAAATAAATATGTATACAGGACTTAAGCATTTACATTCATACACAGCCTACCTTACACTGGGGTTGCTTATTGTTGCCATTTTGATTTCCATAATCAATCTTGCAGGTTCAAAGCCATTTAATAAACCCGTTACCCTTTTAGGTCTTATCGGCGCGCATGTACAGCTTGTATTCGGGCTTGTCATCTATTTTGTTTCACCTCTTGGTTTTGCTAATTTTTCCGGGGAGGCTATGGGAGAATCTGTTTCCAGACTTTATATCCTTGAGCACCCGCTCACCAATATTATTGCCATTGCCCTTATTACGATTGGCTATTCCAGAGCCAAGCGGGCAGGCGATGATCAGAAAAAGTCTCGCAATATAGCGATCTTCTATGGTATCGGGCTATTTCTTATCCTGCTCCGTATACCCTGGTACGCCTGGCCATCTTAAGCGGGAGTTATCACACAGGCAGTTATCAGCCGACCTTATGATTTAGGTCAAGCACCGCCGGTTGTAACTGATTTTGTTTTAACTTCGTGAGTGAGTATTGAGTCCGATTATCAACCATAAAATAATTTAAAATGAAAGTTACTGTAGTTGGCGCAGGCAATGTTGGAGCAACCTGTGCGGATGTATTGGCATATCGTGAGATTGCTAACGAAGTTGTATTGTTAGACATCAAGGATGGCCTTGCAGAGGGAAAGGCACTTGATATATGGCAAAAATCACCCATCAACTTATACGATACACGCACTGTCGGTGTAACCAATGACTATGCAAAAACAGCCGGAAGTGAAGTTGTGGTAATTACTTCAGGTTTGCCAAGAAAGCCGGGCATGAGCCGGGATGATCTTATCGGTACCAATGCTGGTATTGTAAAGACGGTAACCGAAAATATCATGAAATATAGCCCGGAAGCCATCATTATCGTGGTATCCAACCCACTGGATGTGATGACATATCAGGCGCATATAACGTCAAAATTACCTAAGACAAAGCTTATGGGCATGGCTGGCATCCTCGATACAGCACGATACCGCGCTTTTCTTGCGGAAGAACTGAATGTTTCGCCTAAAGATATACAGGCGGTATTGATGGGCGGTCATGGCGATACTATGGTGCCGCTGCCACGTTACACAACAGTTGGTGGTATTCCGGTTACGGAATTGATTGCCAAAGACAAGCTGGATGCCATCATTGAGCGTACTAAGTTTGGAGGTGGTGAACTCGTAAAATTGATGGGAACATCTGCATGGTATGCACCAGGGTCTGCTGCAGCACAGATGGTAGAGGCTATTGTCAGAGACCAGAAGCGTGTATTCCCCGTTTGCCTGCAGCTTACAGGAGAATACGGTATTGACAACTGCTATCTTGGCGCTCCGGTAATTCTGGGGAAAAATGGAATTGAGAAGGTGATTGAACTGGATCTTAATGATGAGGAAAAAGAACTGCTCAAAACATCAGAGGCTCATGTGCGCGAAGTAATGGAAGTGCTTGATAAGCTCTAATTCCACTTATATAAAATAAAAAAAGGGGCATCAGCCCCTTTTTTTATCTATACATTTTTTCTTTTAAGTCAATTTTTTTCCAGAATCCCTGTCAGTCCTGAACGATCCCTTATACGCGGGCTACCCCGGTATGAAATTTTACTAGCTCCACTCGCTTCTGCGTCCAGATATCGGGTAACCCATATTTCGCAGATACTGGCACCGATTGCTTCAATAGTGCTTTCCTCCGTTTTCATGTCACGCCCCCGTAAAAGAGAAGCCCCAAGTATTTCTGCATCAAGCTCCTCGGCGGTGCCATTGATCGTTAATTTTGATGCTCCTATCAATGAAACATCCAGCTGGTTGGCTGTTACATTGTTCAGCGTGCAGTCAACACCTCCGGCCAGCTCCAGGGAAAGGTTGTTTACATTGGATAATCCAGCGCTGTTGATCCGGGTAGCACCTTTAGCTTCCAGCTTTTCGAGGTTTTCAATCTGAATAATCAGTTTTATTTCTTCTGCCTTGATTTCATTGATCCGGAAAGGGATATCCCAGTCCCAGTTTTTTCTGTACTTAGCCTCGAATTTTTCCCCCTTGATATTCCACGACATCTCTCGAACGGCACGTTCATTTCCTTCAATACGCATCCCATTATTTTCACCTTCGATCAGCTCTACTATGAAAGGTCCGATCAATACGATCTCGTCAAAGGGCTCAAGTGATATGAAATCATCCGAATCACTGATGCCAGGCACCTCATCATTAATTTTCACAGGCGCACGTTGGGATGCGGCAGTAGACTTGATTATTTCTCCTTCTGAAAAATAGAGGGTATCCTGGGCGTTGATCCTGTCAATGCCATATTTATACCGAAGATTATCTTCTATCAACTCAACGAAGTCTGGAGAAATCGTAAATTTTTGTTGTTCCGGGATGGCAATGGATACGTCGATACGCTGGAAACGGTAATTTTCATTGGCAACCTTCAGGTGGTTGTCAAATACGAAGGTTCCGTTTGCCCTGTTGATTCCATATATTGTTTTACGGGCAAATTCCTGTGCATTCGACCTGCTTATTCCTCTGGAATAAACCGTATTTTCTATGGTCAGCAGCGAATCTTCTGCGGGGTATAGCAAAAAAGATACGTCTTCATACTCCATTGTTTCATCCATTGCATTGATATCGAGATGAATCACCTCCTCCAGCTGACCGTAGCTTGATTCTTCATATATTTTCCCTTCATCTCGATAACGGTATACAAAGTCAGGAAAGGTGAATAACAGCACCACGCCACTGATCATCCAGACGGCAAAAAGAGGCCATCCTACCTGAGGTGTAATGGTCTTCTTTTTACGTATAATGGATATACCTGCCATTAATATAAATACAAGCGGTATCACCAGCTGCAGATATACCGGAAGCAATACTCCTTCAGGGATACCAAGAGCATCAAGGTTTATGGGCAGGTCCCAGTGGAAAAAAGCAGCAGCAGACATGGCATTCAAACCGACAAAAATAAATATGGTAAATACGATAATGCCAGGAAAGCTGATCAAAGTAAGAATTACGCCTGCAAGCACACGAACAGCCTCTAAAGTAAATCGTAAAAACGGACCAAGTGCCTTTGACATCCACATAAAAACCTGACTAAGTATCCGGAAAGGGAAAAGCAGGATTTTGATCAGAAGATTTTCTTCGTCATCCTTAACATTGAGGTTTTTACGCAAACTAGATTCAATATTAGATAGCGTCACGGGATTACCCTGCATTTCTACCTTATCTGTTATAGATTTTGCCTCCGGCGTAATGATCCAAAGTATGAGATAGGCAATGGCTCCGGTAAAAAAGAAAAAGGTGGTAAGAATAAAAATAATTCGGATGATGGTAACATCCACCGCAAAATAGGCCGCCAGCCCGCTACTCACCCCTGCAAGCACACGATCGTCACTGCTGCGAAACAGCTTTTTCAGTTTTTTATCCTCCTGAATCTCACGGCTTCCGGGAAATACAACCGAAAATATAATATAGATTATGGCCGTAATCGCATATGTGGTGCCATTTGTATAAAATCCCGACAGAAACACGATAATAAAAATAAGCCGGATCGTAAGCGGATCCACATGAAAATGGGCTCCCAGACCGGCACATACACCGGTGATTATACGTCGGTTGAGGTCACGTGCAATACGCTGACCTGTGGTTTTTTCTCCCGATTGTTCTTCTGTCGTACTCTCTGCCTCGTCGACCTCGCCATCTTCCATGGTTTGAAAATCACGAATACTTCCCATAGTGGCCATCAGATTGTCCACATCTTCAAGGGCAATGACCTGCTTCTGGTTATTGAGCTTTTTAAGGAAAATTTCGGCGATTCGCATTTCAATATCTGAAATGATTTCGCCGCTGTCTTCAAACGTAGAAAAATATTTATTGATTGATTCCAGGTAATTTTTCAGCTTCTCATATCCGTCTTCTTCGATATGGAAGATTATACCCGAAATATTGATGGATATATTCTTTTTCATGCCTGTTTATTTTGAGTTTTTTTCGCTTGCTTTTGAGTCCCGATGATTTTTGAGGTGGAGGAAATTAACTCCTCCCAGGTCTGATGAAGATCCGAAAGAAATGCCTCTCCAGAGGAGGTGAGCGTATAATACTTACGTGGCGGCCCCGAACTTGACTCTACCCATTTGTAGTCGACAAGTCCCGATTTGCGCAGACGCGTGAGGAGTGGATATAGCGTACCTTCTACAATCATGATTTTTGCAGCCGTCAGCTCTTCCAGCATGTCCGAAGCATATACCTCGCCACGACTGATGATGTGAAGTATGCAAAGCTCCAGCACCCCTTTCCGCATCTGAATTTGGGTGTTCTCTAATTTCATTGCGTTTTGTTTTTGACCATACAAATATACATATAGTACTATGTAATACAAAGTACTATACGGAAATTTTTAGATTCAGTTGTACAGGAAACTGTGAGGTACTATTTTTAAGTTATATTGAGGATGAAATTACTTCTGTTTTTGTGTGTAAGCAGTGTGGGAGTTTTTGCTCAGATCACTCCGAAATTCAGCAATGAATACCTGCATCTGGGTATTGGCAGCCGATCCTATGGTATGGGTAAAGCTCAGGTATCCAACACCTTTGGCGCTGAAGCTTCTTACTGGAATCCTTCCAGAATGATAGCCATGGACAGGGCCAACGATCTTTCCTTTATGCATGCACGTTATTTTGCTGGTATAGCCAACTTTGACTATTTAGGTTACAGCCATAAGCTGGATACAACGACTGCTATTGGGTTATCGTTTATCCGGCTGGCAGTAGATGATATCCCGGATACACGTTACCTCTATGATGCGAATGGAAGAATAAACTATGACAATATTGCATTTTTCAGTGCGGCAGATATTGGCGTGCTATTGAGTTTCAGCCGTAAAATCAACGGCTTTTCCTATGGCCTGTCCGGGAAAATCATCAGGAGGAGTGTAGGTGATTTTGCATCAGCCTGGGGCTTCGGGCTGGATGCCGGGTTTAATCTGGAACTTGGTGAATGGCAGCTTGCAGGTGTAATACGCGACGTTACTACCACCTTTACAAGATGGAATCATAATGTGGATGAGCTCGAAGAAGTTTTTGCTCTTACAGGGAATACTTTGCGGAATCAGTCCGATGAACTTACATTGCCTAGAATGATCATGGGAATATCGCGTAGCATTACATTTCAGGAGTTTACGTTTATACCATCGCTGGATGTGGAGACTACATTTGATGGTGAGCGCAATGTACTGCTCTCCGGTAATACCCTCAGTCTTGACCCAAGGGCAGGTGTCGAAATCGATTACCGGTCACTGGTGTATCTAAGAGCTGGTGTTTTTAATATACAACGCATTGATTTTGCAGATCAGTTTATCGCAGAGCCTACTATAGGCGCCGGCCTCAGATGGTCAGGGTTTAGACTTGATTATGCATTGAGCAATTTTACTGAGTCTACCTCAGGTGGTTTATTCAGTCATGTGGTGTCACTGGGTGTGGAATTTGATCAGATCAGATGAGGAAATACTGGATAGCTGTCTTTTTTATTTCAGCTTCAGTTTACGCACAACTGAACTGGATAGATTTTTCTCAGGAGTATCTGAAACTAAGTGTAGAGCAGGAAGGAATTTACAGGGTAAGTTATGAAGATATTGATGGCCTGGGCTATAATCTTTCGGCAATTGATCCCAGAAGGTTAAGGCTGTATTACCGCGGTGAGGAAGTGGCCATACGAGTATCAGGTAGTGAAAACGGTCGTTTTGACCCTGGAGATTTTTTTGAATTTTACGGATTCCCAAACGATGGCGCACAGGAACTGAGCATGTATACTGATTTGCCACCTCAAAATATATCTCCGGTATATACCAATAAATCCCATTTTTTTCTGACATGGAGTATTGGCGGTCCATTTGGCAGACGTATAGTTTCATATCAGCAGAATAATGTAAACAATCTTCCTGTCGAAACATTTTGTGTCAGCGATACCATTATCAGGTATTATGATAATTACCATGGCGGAAAAATTTATCCTGAAGGTGCCAATGAGCCGGCAACACGCTTTAGCTACATAGAAAAGGGTGAAGGCTGGACAAGCACCATCATACAGAAAAGATCGAATCAGTCGTCTGCAACGGCGGCATATGAAATTACGGGTCTAACTTTTTTGCAAGGCACCTCCTTTACCCCCAGACTGGAGGCGATGGTTGCAGCAAGGAATAATCAGGTTCACGTATATGATATACTTGCCGGCGCCAGCGAGGCCGGCCTTACAGTGCTGGGGGAAGCAACTTTTGAAAATCAGGACTGGAACCTTTCTGAATTTAACATGTCTCAAAACCAGTTTGCCAATGATCGCATATGGCTGGGGATCAATGTGAAAGGCACAGGAACCAGCGCAGTCGACGCCATATCCCCCTCGTATTTCCGGATCAGTTATCCGCGCTCATTTTCATTTGATAAGCCCTCTACATTTATACTGGATGGCACAGGCGATAAGTTTATTCAGTTTAGCCCGCCGGCATCCGGTGCAGCTTTATGGGATGTCAGCGACAGGCTAAACCCGATTTCCATCCAATGGAACAGCAATACTTCAAGTACTGTGATCCGACAAGTAGCAGCAGAAAACCGTTTTATCATTAGCGACAAAAGACTGACACCTGTTGTACAGGGAGTTTCATTTTCCGAACCAGATGCTGCCACATATGTCATTATTGTACCGGGGGAATTGAACAGTGCAATTTTATCAGAATACGCCCAGTATCGCGCTTCCCCTTCAGGGGGCAATTACGAAGTTGAAGTATGGGAGGCAGAGGATGTGTATAATATTTTTAATTATGGAGAAAGCGGGCCGGTAGGTATAAAAGCCTTATGTGATTATTACACAGGCAATTTTCAGACATCATATTTTTTCCTCATTGGCAAAGGGCTGCTTCCCGGGCAGCGACCTGTGGACGGGTTTGACAATACCTTACCAACATATGGCTCTCCTGGCTCTGATTTATTGTATGTAGAACAGGAGGGTGTACTACAGGCTGCTATTGGTCGGCTATCAGTCACCAGCACAGCTGATATTCAGCATTACCTGAATAAAGTGAAAGAAGTTGAAAACACACCACCTGCTTTATGGCGCAAGCGTGGTGTGCATCTTAGCGGAGGTGTTACAGAATCTGAACTCAGACTCTTTTCGATATACCTTTCACAGTTTGAAGCTATCGCCGAAAGCCAGTCTATGGGGGGCAAAATAGAGACCATATTCAAAAATAGTACAGAAGTAGTAAAGCCGATAAACATCGTTTCTCAGGTAAATGAAGGGTTAAATATCATAACGTTTTTTGGGCATTCCGGTGTCAATGTAACCGATATTGACATCGGATTTGCTTCTGATGAGACGTATGGATACACCAATAAGGGTGAGTACCCGATAATACTACTCAATGGCTGTGAAGGCGGAAATATTTTTCTGAACAGGTTGTCATTCGGTGAAGACTGGATAAGGGTCGCCAATAAAGGAGCCATCGCCGTTATCGGGCATTCATACTACGGCTATCCGCTTCAGCTTCGGCGGTGGTCAAGACGATTTTATGAAAGACAGTTTGGCGATACAGCCACGATTAATTTACCCATTGGAAGAATTCATCAGGAGCTTCACAATGAATACATACAGACATTTAATGGAGATATCGACCAGGCACTTTTTCAGCAGTTTATTCTTCAGGGCGACCCGGCGGTAAAGATATTCCCTGCTGATAAGCCTGATTATGAGCTAAGGCCGTCTCTGGTTTCCATTGGCAGTAATGATAATAATCCGCTCAATGCGCTGAGCGACAGTATTCGCCTGCAATTGATCATACCCAATAATGGGATCGCCCTGCCGTCAAGTGACTCTATTGGTATTTCTGTTATCCGCAGGGCGCTACCACAGGGAAATGTGATATCCTCTGACACACTCTATGTTGCGGAACCGCCGGCATATATAGATACCATTTCCTTTGCCATTGCAAACCCTGTTCCTGGTCAGGGCTTCGGGCTGAATAGTTTTGAGGTCAGGCTTGATCCGGCAGACCTTACGGATGAGCTAAATGAGAATAATAACGTAGCTTTTCAGGAATATGTAATTCCTTCTACTGTTACCATTAACCTGCATCCGGCCAGTCAGTCTCTTGTAGCTCCTGAGCCTGAGTTACGCTGGCAGACAACCAATCCATTTGAGCAGGAATTGCTGTTTGAAGTAGAAATAGACACAACACCTTTGTTCAATTCCCCTTTTCTACAGCAGCAAATCATCAGCAGCCGATATCTGGCTGAGTGGCTGCCAGATTACATCGGAGCAATTGAAAATGTGGTTTATTACTGGCGGACACGGCAGCAGGGTGATGATAACTGGACACTTTCGTCTTTTTCAGTTGCAAATCAAAAAACCGGTTGGTCATGGCGATCCAACGAACAGATTGCATCATTTACTGAGGTAACGAACATCTCAAATGTTAACGGTATCTGGGACTTTAACGACATAACCGTTGCGCTGGAAGCCATTGCAGACACTGTACCGTACAGCAATGGTACTGCCTTGCAGGTGGAGCTTAATGGTGACCCAATATTATACCCTGCAGCTATCGGGAGTGACGTTTGTTTTAATAACAGTCTCATTCTTACCACCTTCAGAAAGGAGGATCTGGTGCCCGAACCCAAGTCAGCAGGTCGTTTATGTGGGAGAAGGCCGCGCTTATTTAATAGCCTGACTACGAGTGATCATATTACCACCTATATGAATCAGGTGGATACGGGAGACTGGGTGCTGGGAATCACACAGGGAACAGTTTCCTTTAGTAGCTGGACTGCTGAGGCAGAAAATATGTTGCAATCCCTGGGATTGCCATCAGATTTTCCAAATGCTATTGCAGATGGCCTGCCTGTTGTGTTCCTGGGAAGAAGAGGCGATGCTGCGGGGTCAGCGATCCTGACTATCGGTACCGCACCCTCTGACGTAATTTCATTTACTGAAAATATAGTGGATAAAACGAAATCCGCGCTACTCCGAAGTGGTCCTATAGGTCCTGCATATGCACTTGACTCCATCCTGATATCCTTTGACAATGTTGATGATGACGAGATTGAAATATCGCTTTATAATTATGATGAGGATACTCCGTTTTTTACAGCAATCAATGGACAACGGGCAAATATTTCAAGCATTTCGCCGGGCGCAGATAAGCTGTTTTACCTGGAGGCCAGGGTTACTGACGAGAGCCTGCCTGATTTTCCATCTGCACCCCGTGTAGATCTTACCTACCTGCCCGTACCGGAATCAATGTTATTTATTCCGGATGATATTTTCGCCTCACTACCGGATACCACCATCAGTCAGGGCGTGGTCTATCAGGATAGTCTGGAATTGATCAATGTTTCCGGATATCCATACCTTGATTCACTTTCCATAATAACAGAAACAGGCACTACCTCAGATACCCTGCGTTTGCTCCCTTTATCCTTCAAATCATCAGTACCTCTTCGTTATGATACAAGGGACGGCGGTGCACCCAGGGATCTTACTTTCAGGCTGATCAATCCTGACCGGGAATCGGTAAACAACCGGGTACAACTTGACAATTATCTTATTGTTGACAATGATGAACTCAACCCGTTTGTTCAGGTAAGGGTAGACGGACGGCTATTGCTGGATGGCGATATTGTGGCAGCAAGTCCCTTAATTGAAATTAGCCTCAGGGATGAGAATACGTCGCTCCGTCTGGACGACACCACCTATGTCAGTGTATTTATTAAGGGGTCGTGCGAAACCTGTATATTTCGGAGGATACCCTATACGTCGGGCGAAATAAGCTGGGACTTCAGGGAGTCATCATCAGAACTGGTTATAAATTACATGCCGGAAAACTTAGAGAATGACATCTACACTTTACGGGTCCAATCCAGCGATGTAGCAGGTAATGAATCAGGAAATCCACCTTATGAAATAAATTTTGAAGTTGTCAACGAGTCAACGCTAACCAATGTATATCCCTATCCAAATCCCTTTTCAGACAACGTCAGGTTTATTTTCACCTTGACAGGTAATCAGTTGCCGGATGAGTTTAGCATACGCATATTCACCATCGGGGGTAGGCAGGTCCGGTTGATCACAAGGGATATGCTGGGTCCGATCAATATCGGCAATAACATCACCACCTATGCGTGGGATGGGCGTGATGAATTCGGTGATCAGCTTGCCAACGGAGTATACCTTTACCGGGTGGATGCCAGTATCGAAGGTGAACCGATAGAAGTCAGGCCTACAGCAGGAGACAGATCGTTTACCAATGGGTTTGGCAAGCTTTATTTACTACGTTAGTGCGGAAATACAATAGTGACGGTTGTACCTTTGCCTTTAACACTTTCTGCAATTACTTTACCACCCATAATTTCTACCTGCGATTTTACCAGGTGCAATCCCAGACCGGATCCTTCCACTTCAAAATCATCATTTTTTCGGCTGTAAATTTCAAACACATCGCCTTCGCTGGAATCAAAGCCCAGCCCATTATCCTGAAAGGTAAGCTGAACGCTTTCTTCAAGGTCTGAGGATCGGATGTTTATTTCTGCTTTTTGTCCCGGCTTTTTATACTTAATGCTATTGGACAACAGGTTGAGGAAAATGCTGATAAAGAACGTTTTGATACCTTTTACACTGTATGAATGATTAAACTCGGCGCCAATGGTGTAGATGGCAGAGTCAAAAGCACTCGACAGAATTTTACTGGTTTCATCAAGGACCTGGTTTAAATCTATCGGCTCATATTCGGATTGAAAGCCTGACGGTGATTCTATCAGGTATGTTACATTTTCCAAACACCGGCTCAGTAGCTCGCCCTGTTTTTTGATATGGTATATTATATCTCCACCTTCAGGATGCTCTGTTTCCAGCAGGTGGATCAGTGAAGTGATATTCCTTATGGGGGACTTAAGGTCGTGCGCAACGATATAATTGAATTGACGCAAATGTTCCAGCTGAATTTTCAAAAATTCAATATCCTTATCCCGATTCATATTAGATTATTAAAATTTTATCTAAATAAACTGCAAAAATATGAGACGTGGTACCGACTTTCGACCAATAAACACAAAGTATCGATCAGGAATTGTGATCAGGAGTTATGATTCCTGCCGGAGGTAGAGGATTTTCATGTTTTCCTTTTCCATAAAGGAGTAGATAATAGAATTGACATCACGGCTTTCCGGAAAATAGTCCAGATGTGATTTTAGTACTGTAGCATCTTCTACATAATCCTCCTTATTGATGTATCCATGGCCACGGTAGATGCCATTTTCAACATATATAATGGCGTATTCGTCGTCTGACTTTCCTTCATCAATCATGCAAAAGCTCAGCTGGTTGACCTGAATTTCATGTATTACCTCATGTACTCTGGCATTATAGTCGTCTGGCGGTTCTTCTCCGGTGCAGGCTCCTTTGCAGGCTGATACATGATATTGCTGACATGCACCTTTTGTTGTCTGAAGTCCGGTATATTTTCCACATAGCTCAAATTGCTCCATTTTTTCCATCAGAAACATGCGGGCTTCGGCAAGACTTCGGAAAGCAACCAACGGAATTTGTCCCTGCAGATTATTACTTGCTACCAGGTGAATATATCCTGATCGGTCTTCGTACTGCAGGATACCACTTGATTTATCCCTGGACTTAAGTGCCTTATTGAATGGTGGATAATGTTTTTTAATTTCCTGAGCCTCGAGGATCAGCGCGATGAGCTCACTTCCAGTTTCAAAATACTTAATATCATGGATACGGCTCCAGAACCGGTTTTTACCTTTATCACCGTTGGATGTAAAATGACTTTTGATGCGGCTTTTCAGGTTAAGGGCTTTTCCTATATAAATGATCTTCCCTTTATCGTCATAGAAATAATAAACTCCGGTAGTGTCGGGAATAGACTCGTATTTTTCTTTGGAAATATTGTCGGGAAGTGCCCATTCTCCTGAATTGCGTTTTATCAGCGTATGGATGGTGTTGTGCTTGTCATTTTCAATAAGTCGGGATAAAAGAGTAGCTGTGGCGGCGGCGTCACCCATAGCACGGTGACGTGATTCAATCGTGATCTGGAGCGATTCGCAAATCCTTCCCAGGCTATAACTGCGCTGGCCCGGAAATATTTTTCGGCTCGCTTTCACTGTACACAGACGACGTGCATTAAAATCATAACCTGCTTCCGCCAGCTCTTTTTTAATGAAGGAGTAGTCAAAATTTACGCTATGCGCGGCAAACACTTTTCCTTCCAGTTTATTAAAGATTTCCCCTGCCACCTCCTTAAACGTTGGGGCATCGCTCACCATGCCCGATGAGATGCCCGTAAGGCCCGTAATGTAAGAAGGCACACCACGGTTGGGGTTGACCAGTGTATGGTAAAAATCAACCGGATGTTTACCATCATGAAGTACAATGGCTACTTCAATTATCCGGTTATTGGCTGAATACCCCCCGGTAGTTTCGATATCTACAACAGCAAATTCCGTCAAAAAGCCCTCTCTTTTTAGAAAATAAAAATACGAGTATTGTTATCATTATTCAATGATTGGTCGACGTAAGATTATATGTATTTATCCCTGTAAGAATGATCTTTATTTTTACTATAATTGTTACGCCAACATAAGTACACTACCTGTTTTGAGAAATTACTCCATCAAAGATATCGAAAAGCTTACGGGCATTAAGGCCCATACACTGCGCATCTGGGAGCAGCGTTATAATTTTCTCGTTCCTCACCGCACGGAGACCAACATCCGCTATTACGATGATGAGCAACTCAAGCACCTCCTTAATATTTCCCTCCTGCTCAACAGGGGCCATAAAATCTCAAAACTGAGTCAGCTTACAGACCAGGAGATTCAGAAAGAAGTGCGGGATACGTATGAAAAGACACAGCAGGATCTGAGTGACTACAATCTTCAGTTTAAGATCAATGGGCTCATTGTGGCCATGCTTGAGTTGGATGAAAGTCGCTTTGAGAAAATTTTTTCCACTTCCATTCTGAAAATGGGTATGGAAAAGACGATTACCCAATTGATATTTCCGTTTTTGCAACGTATGGGACTGATGTGGCGAATCGGGGAAATAAGTTCAGCACAGGAGCATTTTATGTATTCGCTTATACGGCAGAAAATCATTGTGGCCATTGACTCCCTGCAGATACCGCCAAAGACAAATGAAAAATTTGTATTGTTTCTGCCCGAATCTGAATACAATGACCTGGTGATATTTCTATACACCTATGTGCTGAAGGCCAAAAAACGTCAGATCATAAACCTTGGTCAGGATATCGTTTTTGAGGATTTAAGAGCTGTTTGTGACATGTCCTCCCCGGACTATCTCATAACCTTTATTACCTCCCCGGCTTCGCAGCCGGCAGTGCAGCAGTATGTAGATGAACTCAGCAGATATTTTGAGGATTATCATATATTTATAGCAGGTTCAGTTGACTTTATGAGCGAGGTGATATACCCTGAAAATGTAACGCTCATCACAAGCCTAGCGTTATTCTCAGAAACCCTCGCGAGCATAGATTAGCCCTGAAGCAACTGCAACTTTTCATCATCATTGGGCCATACAAAAGTGATCTTTGTAGGCTTTCCGCTGATGGTTTCACTGTAGCCGGCGTCGGCAAAAATCTTGAATACACGACCGCTGCTATCCTGAACTTCCCAGTTTCTCATAATTTCGTCCTTCATCACAAGAAAAATATCGTGAAGGTCTTTCAGCTTATCTTTCATGCCATCCGGAACCACCGTCAGAAATGATTTGCCTGTCAGCTCTTCTCTCGAGTATCCGTACAGCTTAAGATAGTTGTTGTTCATGGCAAAAAAGTTGGCATCTTCATCTGTGATGCAGATGGCAAGCTTACTGCTATTGATGATCTCCTGGTAATCTTCAGGCGAAGCGTTTAGCTTTTCCTTAATTCTTTCTACTTCCTGTAAATCAATCATAGTATCTCTGTGCTGACCAAAGATATATAATAATGCCTTACTTTTTTCTATGTAGTGTTATTGATTAAGGAATATACTATCTTTAACTGTATATGAGTAGCGATATTACGGCACATTACGACGTTGTGGTCATCGGCGCCGGACCTTCCGGTTATGCGGCTGCCATGAGGGCCCTCGATTATCAAAAAAAGGTAGCTATCGTAGACCCTAATGGCATTGGCGGTGCAGGTATAAAAAATGGTGCCCTGTCTTCCAAAACTTGGTGGGAACTGGCCCGGGACGTGTCTTCCTTACATAAATATCTGTACCGGTTCAATTACGATACCAGCCTTTACCCTATGGCTAAAATCAATTTTTCTGAAATTAAACGCGAAGTTGATGCTGCCATAAAGGAAAGGATAGGTTTTTTACAGGAACACCTCGAAAAACATCAGGATGATCACAATAAGTCTGATATTCACCAACTCCGTGCCTGGGCAAAGATAATCGAGAATCATAAAGTGGAAATTTCATACCCCGATGGTCATCAGACACACATCAGCGCTGACTATATCATTATTGCTACTGGCAGCTCGCCGCGCAAGCTGCCTTCCATACCGATAGATGAGAAGGCTATACTTACTTCTGATGGTATTGAAAACCTGCAGGACTACCCAAAATCAATGGTTGTGCTGGGGGCAGGTGTTATCGGCTGTGAGTATGCTACCATTTTTTCTAACCTAGGCCACACCAAAGTTTTTTTAATAGATAAAGGCGACCGAATTTTGCCATTTGAGGACGAAGACGTTGTGAGGGTCATTGAACGAAATCTTGAGCGCAATGGCGTTATAATCCATCGTAACAGTCAACTCGTTTCAATGACAGTAAACAACGGTGAGGTAGAATATAAGCTCAAATATGATGATGGTGCAGAACAGACGTGCCGCGTAGAGAAAGCCCTGGTGTCTGTGGGTCGCGTTGCCAACACAAAGAATCTATGGTCGGAAAATGTAAGCATTTCAGCAAATGAACGGGGCAACATCATTGACAATGACACGCAGACTTCTGTATCCAATATCTACGCTGTCGGAGATGTAACTGCTGATATTTCACTGGTAAATGTAGGCGAACTGGAAGGCAGATATGCCATCGAACGCATCTATGGTAGTCCAAAACATAAGCTGATTTATCAGAATATTTCTACCATCATGTTCTTGAATCCCGAAGTAGCCGGAGTGGGGCTTAATGAGATTCAGGCACAGGAAAAGGGGATTCCATACCGGGTGGTGAGCCTGGACTATTCATGCATT
>CAZEQJ010000047.1:0-21794 GCA_964514385.1 uncultured Cytophagales bacterium | reverse complement strand
AAAAGGTAGAGCTACCTGTTAATGAAATTATGGGTCTGTATCAGAAGCATGCTGACCAGACTATGGCATTGCTACAAAACAAAAACCATGACTATGGTGAGGCATGGCGTAAGATGCGGATAAGCTCCATTACCGATATTATTCTTATGAAAATATACAGGACCAAGCAAATAGAAGATAACGATGGTGAAACGGAGGTTTCAGAAGGGGTAGAGGCTAACTATATGGACATGATAAATTATGCTGTTTTTTGTATGATTAAACTTAACATAGAATGAATATCATCACTAAAATATTTCGGTTTCTGGTCGGAGGGTTGTTTATATTTTCCGGCCTTATTAAGGTAAATGACCCTATAGGTACTGCTATCAAACTGGAAGAGTATTTTGAAGTGTTCGCTGCCGATTTTGCAGGTTTTTTCCATTTATTCGTACCATATGCCTTACCTTTTGCCGTATTTCTGGTTGTACTCGAGGTGGTGCTCGGTATAGCCATCATTATCAACTATCAGCCAAGGTGGAGCTACCTTATGCTGCTGGTGATCATTGTATTTTTTACTTTTCTTACATTTTACTCAGCAGCTTTTGATAAAGTTACTGACTGCGGCTGTTTTGGTGATGCCATCCCCCTTAACCCCTGGCAATCGTTTATCAAAGATATTATTCTGCTGGTCATGATTATCTACCTTTTCTTTCAGCGAAAATCGCAAAGGGAATGGTTCCCAGGTCTTCCAGGCGCTATCGTGATCCTGATTACTATCATCGTGAATGCATTCCTTGCTGTCTATGCAATACGACATTTACCCTATATTGATTTCCGGCCTTATGCTGTAGGCTTAAATATCAGGGAAGGTATGGAACCTTCCGCTCCACTGGATTACGACTATGTAATGGAAAAAGACGGGAAAATGAAAACGTACGATGAATACCCAACGAACGATACAACACTGACCTTTGTGGAAATGAAACTTAAAAATAAAAGCGCTTTACCAAAGATCACAGACTACAGCCTCTGGAAGGAAGATGAAGATTTTACCGAGGCTTCCCTCAGCGGTGAGAAGCTACTAATAGTCCTGCAGGATGCATCCAAGGCGCCCGAAAACAAGATGGCGGATATGATGCAGGTAGCCCGAAACTCAGGAGTAGATTCCTATATTATCACATCCTCCAACCCGGACATGATGGAAAATCTGTTCAATGCCATTTCTGACTCTATGTCGTATTATTTTGGTGATGCTACCCTGCTTAAGGCGGTAGTCCGGTCCAACCCGGGTATGGTGCTGCTCAAAGACGGAACAGTGCTGGGAAAATGGCACCACAATGACATCCCCACTCCGGATAAGGTGCAAGCAATGCTGGAATGATCCGGTTCTTAAGGAAGCGGATCATTGAAGGGCTGATGACCATTATAGGGGTCATTGCACTTGTTTATACGTTGTTTTTTTGGTTTCCGGGCAGTGCAGAAAAAATCCTGGACGGCAGAAGAAGCGATATTATGTCGCGCAGCCAGGTGATCGATCACTATAGGTTACATAAACCCCCGTTACTTCAGCTGATCGATTTTTACAATGACCTGTCTCCCTTTTCGGCTCACCGGAATACTGAGGATAACCTGAAAAAATATGAACCATTACTGCGGCTAAGCTTTCATAAGAGCTTTGTTTGCTTAAAGCGGCCATATCTGGGAAAGTCATTTCAATCGGGTGAGGAGGTTGCTGCCATCATCGGACGCGCAATAACCACTACTCTTGTACTGGTAACTGTGTCCATTTTACTGGCTACATTTTTTGGTGCTGGTTTTGGCATTCTATCAGCACTTCATTACGACAAATGGTTTGACAAGATGATGGTCATGTTGTCAATAGCAGGGATGTCGGTACCCTCATTCATATCATCTCTTCTTCTGGCCCTGTTTTTTGGATTTTACCTGGGTGATATCACAGGCCTAAATATTACCGGGCAGCTTTGGGAAATACATCCATTGCGCGGACGCGAGTTCCATCCTGAAAATATTATCCTGCCTTCATTGTCCTTGTCACTCAGGCCCTACGCCATGATATTTCGGGTAACCAGGGAAGCTATGCATAGTATAATGCAGCAGCAATACATCAGGGCGGCCTCAGCAAGGGGTTTATCTCAATATCAGGTAATCTTTGGCCATGCCATTCGCAATGCAGTGAACCCACTTATAACCACCGTTACTGGATGGTTTAGCTCACTGCTTGCGGGAACCTTTTTTGTGGAATATATATTTGATTTAAAAGGTCTCGGGTTTATTACGATTGTAGCAATTCAAAACCAGGACTTTCCCGTAATTATGGGTGCAATAATCATAATCGCGGTAATATTTATAGCAGTCAGTATGATTGCAGAATTATTATATGGAATTGTGGATCCAAGAATAAGACTAGCACAATGAATGCAGTATTTCTCTGGGGCATGCCCGCATGCGGTAAAAGCACAGTAGGTCCCTTATTAGCTGACAAGCTAAATTATAACTTTTATGACCTCGATGAGGTAATTGAAAAGGAAGAGAAAGCTTCTATCGATAAAATTTTTTCGGAAAAAGGTGAGCAGTATTTCAGAGCTGCCGAAAAAAAATATCTTCAAGGCCTCTTTTCAAATAAAGACAGAATTGTATTAGCCACAGGAGGTGGTACACCCTGTTTTCATGATAATGCCACTTACATGAATACAAATGGTATCAGCATCTATCTGGATACAGAGGTAAATATACTGGCAAGCCGGCTACTCAAATCAAAAGCCAAGCGCCCTCTTCTTGATCAGGTTAAAGATCTTGAAGAAACACTGGTTAATACCCTGAACGAAAGACGAAAAAACTATTTACAGGCCTCACATGTGGTTCATGTAGGTGATGAATATCCTGACGTCATTGTCAAAATGATATTACCCCTTTTAAAATAACACACCAAACGTCACATTAAGCGTATTTATGCTGCCATCAGACATAGCAAAAGGTGCTCCGGGAAATGCATTGATCATACTTTGCTGTGCTACACTGGTAAATGCAGCATCAAAATAAAAGTTAGGTTTGCGAATGCCGGCTCCTAAACTATAAAATGTCCTCTCAGCTTCCAGTAAGGAATTCTCAACCGGGTTAGCCAGCACTCCACCGCCTGCACGTAGACGAAATGACCCAAGCCTCATCTCACCCCCGATACGATAATTTAGTACTGCGTTATAAATGCTGTCTATCTGCTCATTTTCTTCATTAAAGGAGTACTCATTGGAAGAAAGCTGAGCCAGCGAATGGTTTACATAGGTTACGTCTCCCGTTACAAAACCTTGTTTTCCTATAAATACGGTAGAACCAACATCAATACGGCCAGGTATGATCATCTGATAACCGAATCTGTAACTTTCTTCATATTCAAATACAAGTTCGGGGTCCGGTGCCTGAACAGGAAACTGATTATAGTCCGCCCGCGCAAAGAAATCAGATCTGTCCTGTAATGATAAAATTGTCGGTGTCTGTGCATTAGCGCCAATAGTAATAAATGGCACCGGCCGTACGATGATACCGGCACGTGCATTGAATCCAAATCCGGACATATCCCGATCCTCATCCAGTTGAAACCTGTCTATTACATTATCATTAAATGTTTCCGTAAATTCTCTGGATATGGTATGATTGACCGATAATAATGAGGCACCTGCTCCTATATAAAACACATCGTTGTAATTTCCTCCCCACGAAATATTGGTTGAGGTCAGTCCTCCACGTTCATTAATACTTTCCCGCTGTCTGGTAGGAAAAGGTTGTGAAGGTGCGAAGACCTCGCTGGAAAAGCCTGCCAGATTTTCATTGTTGTCAAATACTCCATTGATAAGAAAGGTCTGCCAGGCAAGGAATGAAAGATTACCTTCAAGCACTCTTGCTACATCATTACTGTTTGACTGGCCCAGTAGGTTTTCTGCCTCCTGAAGTGCAAAGGCTGTAAAATCTCCCAACGAGTCGGTCACACGAGACTCATAAGTTACCCTGTTTCTGAATGAAGTTTGCTGGTTAACACTAAAACCCAAAGCATGTGTTCGCCATCGCGATGATGAATTATTAACATCAAGCTTTATGACAAGTCCCACATTGGGAATTCTTAAACCGCTACCGATTGCGCGATCTGTGTCACCGTTATACTCAGTGGTATTGGCTGAAATTATAAGGCTTCCGGTTACCCCAAAATCTGAGCGGTTGTAAAATCCCAGTCCCGCCGGATTACCCGAGATGGAACTGAGATCACCACCCAATGATACCTGCGCTCCACCCATAGCCTGTATTCTGGATGTACCCCCAAAACTCGCCGGATTGTATCTGAGTGCAAAATCCTGATAGGTTTGTGCCGAAACAGTTTGGGCAATACAAACCCATGCCAATACGAACTGTAAGAGCGCTTTCATTTCTTTAAAGTTAAGATTTGGCTATTTCAGATTATCTGTTTCCTCTTGAACTTCTGCTGGAAGAGGACTTGCTTCCGCTGCTGCTGCTGCTTCTGCTACTACCGCTGGATCCACTGCTTCTCGAATAAGAAGAAGAGGATGATGAACGTGTATTGTACGAGGACCTGTCGTACCCGCTGCTGCTTCTTCCTGTGGAAGAAGATGATCTGTAATAGCTTGACGAACCAGTTGTTCTCGTATTACTATACTGCGTAGAGGTAGCTCTTCGCTGCACATTAGAGAAATCTCTACCTGAGCTGTAACGGGAAGTCGTTCTTGAACTACTTGAAGGTCGTGTATATGTTGCACTGCGCTGCGTTGGCGTAGCCCTTCTGTAATTCGTGCTTGAAGCCCTCCTGGTTGCAGGTTCGCGTGATGTTTCCGCACTACGACTGCTTCTGTAATTATAGGAGTCAGGATTTGCATATCTTCTGTCATTTCTTTCCTGAGAAGCTACAGGTACAGTGGTACTACGATTAGGGCTTTGTCCTTCAATGTAATTTCTTCGATTATTTACATTATCACTGACGATCATCATGTTGTTACCAAATCCAAAATAAGGATTCCAGAAAGAACCGCCGAAGCCACCACCAAAACCAAACCCGAAACCTGGACGCCATGTATTTGACCACATCATCATGTTCGAATTAAATCCAGGCATAAATGCCATATTATTAAATCCATACCCATAAAATGAATTAAAAGGACTGAAGAACGGATCATAGAACCCACCCCATGCGCCGGTATTCCAACTATTCCACATAAATGCAGGGTTGTTCCAAGGATCCATGAATCGATTACCATAGAAGAATGGATCATAAAAGGGATCGTACATGCCGAATCCATTGAAGCTGTTGAACATAAACGGACTCATACCCATCATCGACTGAACACGGAAGCGATTCCATGAATTAATGGATCTGTTTCTGTAAAAGTTTGAATTATATGGCGACAGAACATCAGCATTTTGCTGAACAGCGTCCCCGTCAAGGGTGATCGGACGATCCTCCTCTTCTACATAGTAATCTGTATTTTCTTCTGATTCTTCCACATAGGTTTCATAGCGCTGAATGAAGTCAGGATTGGTGTCCCAGGAAAACTCCTCATTATAGGCTGCTCTGGCATCAGTCTGTGCAGCTACTTCCTGTCTGCGCTGCATTTCATTTCGCTGCTGATTACGCTCATTTTCGAGTTGCTGCTTTTTCTGTATTTCCTGCCTGTCTTTTTTAGTGAAATACATGTCATCATACTCCTGTGCGTATGCAAATGATGTAAGCAGAACAAGTATTGATAAGTTTATTGTTAATGTTTTCATAATAGCCCCCTTCTTGCTTGATATACGAATATAAATAAAAAAGTATACAATTAAGTATTCTTCTGTAATAAAGCAATTATTATGCCACTATTGTTCCATTTCATTCATTCATTCTCTTGGTTTTGTTTGACAAAAAAAAGGTAATGGTGCAATTTGCGCTTCGTTTAAAAAATATCTGAAATGGGGAAAGGTGTAACGCCCATGGCTGAAGATTATTCTGCCTGGTATAATGATGTAGTAAAGAAAGCCGACCTGGCTGAAAATTCGGCGGTAAGAGGCTCCATGGTCATCAAACCGTATGGCTATGCCATTTGGGAAAAAATGGAGCGTGAGCTGGATGACATGTTCAAGGCAACCGGACATGAAAATGCTTATTTTCCTCTTTTTATTCCTAAATCTTTCTTTAGCAAAGAAGCCTCGCATGTAGCAGGTTTTGCCAAGGAATGTGCTGTGGTCACACATTATCGCCTAAAAAACTCTGAAGATAATAAGGGGGTAGTAGTGGATCCGGAAGCACGGCTGGAAGAAGAACTCATCGTACGCCCTACCTCAGAAACTGTCATCTGGGACTCGTATAAAAGATGGATTCAGTCATACCGTGATCTCCCTTTGCTGATTAATCAGTGGGCCAATGTAGTGAGATGGGAGATGCGCACAAGACTTTTTCTACGAACAGCTGAATTTTTATGGCAGGAAGGGCATACCGCTCACGCCACAAGGGAGGAAGCAGAAAAAGAGGCGCTGACTATTCTGGACATTTATTCAACGTTTGCTGAGGAGTATATGGCCGTTCCGGTAATCCGAGGTATAAAAACAGAATCGGAAAGATTTGCAGGCGCGGACAACACATATTGCATAGAAGCATTGATGCAGGACGGAAAGGCCCTGCAGGCAGGCACAAGTCATTTTCTTGGGCAGAATTTCGCCAAAGCCTTCGATGTCCGCTTCGCAACGAAAGAGGGTAAAGAAGACTATGTGTGGGGAACGAGCTGGGGAGTGAGCACAAGGCTGATGGGAGCGCTGATCATGGCACATGGCGATGATAACGGTTTGGTAATACCACCTCGACTGGCTCCCTATCCGGTAGTTATTGTGCCCATTTATAAAAACGCGGAGGAGCTGGAAAAAATTTCTGATAAAGTAGTACAGATCCAGAAAATGCTCAAAGCACATGGTATCATGAGCCGTTTTGACGACAGGGATACCCATAAGCCTGGTTGGAAGTTTGCGGAGTATGAACTTAAAGGCGTTCCATTGCGCATCGCAATAGGGCCAAGGGATCTTGAAAACGAAACCATTGAGATAGCGCGCCGGGATACCCTGGAAAAAAAATCAATGAAAATATCGCTTGATCTTGGCCAGCGCATAGTAGATGAGCTGGAAGATATACAGACCAACCTGTTCAATAAGGCGAAAGCCTTCAGAGATAGTCATATTACCGAAGTAGATAGCTATGACGAATTCAGGGAAGTACTGGAAACAAAAGGTGGTTTTATTAGTGCCCACTGGGATGGAACAGCGGAGACAGAAGCACGGATAAAAGAAGAAACAAAAGCAACCATCCGATGTATTCCACTCAATAATAAAAAAGAAACCGGAAAATGTATATATTCGGGCAACCCTTCGGGTGAAAGGGTATTATTTGCAAAAGCTTACTGATGGACCTAGCCGCTATTATCATATTGCTGAGTCTTGGGCTCGTGCTGTTGCTTCTGGAAGTGGTTTTTATACCCGGAACGACAGTCTTTGGGATTTTCGGTTTTATACTGATAGTTGCTGCTGTTATTATTACTTATAATGCATATGGGGCCCGGTGGGGGGGAATAGCTGCAGGAGGTACTTTATTTTTGGGTATTGGTATGCTGTTTTGGGCACTGCGGTCGAAACCGTGGAACCGTTACTCGCTTAAAAGTACCATTGACAGTAAAGTTAATAATCAGGAATATTTCGAGCTTGCACCCGGGCAGAAGGGCAAAACGGTGAGCAGCCTGAGGCCACAGGGAAAAGCTGAATTTGGTGGGAATCTTTATAATGTACGTACTAATGGAGATTTTCTGTCCAGTGATACGGAAGTTGTAATTACCCGAATTAAAAATAATATAATATTTGTAGAAGAATTTAAATCTTAACAATACATGGAAGGAATTTTACTAGTAGCACTGATTGTAGGTGCGATCATTCTGATCTTCACCTTTCTTTATTTCGTTCCGGTTAATCTCTGGATCACAGCCATATTCTCTAATGTGCGGGTCGGATTGCTGGAATTAGTATTTATGCGTATTCGAAAAGTACCTCCACGCATTATCGTGGAAAGCCTTATCACGGCCACAAAGGCCGGACTTACGGTAAATACGACAGACCTTGAAACGCATTATCTTGCCGGTGGTAATGTGCCATCCGTAATTAAAGCCTTGATTTCCGCTGATAAAGCGAATATCCAGCTTGAGTTCAAACAGGCTACAGCTATTGACCTTGCAGGTAGAGATGTTTTTGAAGCTGTGCAAATCTCAGTAAACCCCAAGGTGATCAACACTCCCAATGTAGCCGCTGTAGCACAGGATGGTATTCAGCTGATTGCTAAAGCCCGTGTTACGGTAAGGGCGAATATCCAGCAACTTGTTGGTGGTGCCGGAGAAGATACTATTCTTGCCCGGGTAGGTGAAGGTATCGTTACGTCCATCGGTTCTGCCGCAACTCATAAAGAAGTACTCGAAAATCCTGATAAAATATCCAAGCTTGTACTGCAGAGGGGACTGGATGCCGGAACGGCATTCGAAATACTTTCTATCGACATTGCAGATGTCGATGTAGGGACAAATATTGGTGCGAAACTACAGATTGATCAGGCAAATGCTGACCTTAAAGTGGCAGAAGCTAAGGCTGAGGAAAGAAGAGCCATGGCCGTAGCAACCGAACAAGAGATGAAAGCCAAGTCGCAGGAAGCGCGTGCCAAAGTGATCATGGCAGAGGCTGAAGTACCGAAAGCTATAGCCGAGGCATTCCGTAGTGGCAATCTTGGAGTTATGGATTACTACCGACTGCAAAACATCCAGGCAGACACCGATATGAGAGAAAATATCGCAGGTGGTGACAGCTCTTCCAAGCCTTCATCAGACAAGGGACCTGAAAAAGATAATGATTAATCAACGGTAATATTCAGTAAACTGGAAGACGCTCATATGGGCGTCTTCTTTCATTATATATATCCCAATGCCATCCAGGTAAGAAATGTCTCTGAAATCATGTGGGATTAATGTGCCTCCGGAAATATCAATGATGCCGTATTTACCTCTTTTTTTTGAAATGGCATATGGGCCTGCTGGTTCGAGATAGTCAAATGTTGTAAATACCAGTCGCTCACCACTTGTGTTCGCAAGCCCAAACTTCCCTTCATCCTCAATGAGATAAAACTTGCCCTGCCGCGATATCATATCATTATTAAGGGGAACAGCCATCCGGCCATTTTTCAGGATCAGGCCATATTCATCTCCTGATCTTACGATTGCTGTTGCATCCGTGAATGATCCTGCATTTTCGTACAATGGCTGGACCATAATTTTCTCCTGCTCATTAATATACCCCCATTTTCCCCTGAGAACAAAAGCTGCCATACCCTCTTCAAACAGTCGTAAGCTGTCATAACGGTTTACAGCACGGATCCTGAACTGCCAGTCATACATGCCAAATTTTCCGTTTTGGCTAAAAAGAATGTATTCATCGTTAACCGAATGAATCTCAACACCTGAATCCATCGGATGATACGACTGCAGTCCATTTTTTGAAGTAACGACGGCCAGACTTCGACCTTTTCTGATGAGATATTTATCTGTCGTTCCCCACCAGGCGTCAACTTCGCTGACAATGGGAAACCCAAGAGTTGAATGTATCTGCCATGTACTGTCTGCCATAGAAGAAAAAAGTAAAGGCTCCCTGATGATCAAAGTATCGTCATACGTCAGCAGTTGGTTCCCTGCCATGTCATGTAGCTGATTTCCCGCCGGATGTTGTATAGAGAAAAAATGATAGCTTTCTTTTTTCAACGGAAACCGCTGAGGTGGGAAAAACCAACTGCCATCTTCCATCACAATGCCATAGGCTCCGCGAAATTTACATATATATCCCTGCTTTACGCTTGCACCTATGCTATCATATACTATTGGAAGTATCGGGTTACCCTGATAGTCAAATAATCCAACATATCCATCCCTGAATACACGCCGTGGTTGCTTATTTATGCCTCCTATTCCCCTATCGTAATCAGCCGCTGAAAGGGTGTCGATACATTCCAACTGATGGTTGTATAGGAAAAGATTCTCCCATGGATGCGCTTCCACCACAGGATAGTTACTTACATTTATGAATTTATAGCTTACATCCAGAAGCATTTCGCCTCGTGCGCTGATCAAGCCGTACCTGTTCCGACGGTTTACCAGGAGGCACTCCTGTAAATATGTCCTGTAACCATCCAGACTATCCGCAATCAACGCAAGATCAGAATTTCGAACACTGAATTCTCCGTTTTTTTCTATTACGGCTGTTCCTGCAAACGGTATGATTTTTCCTGCAACAAGCCCGGCAGGCCGACCATCCCCAAGCAATATTTCATCCTGAAAACGCACACCATCATAGGATGTAACGATGTATTTATTTTCCCATATTCTGATATTGGAATAGCTAAAGGACACATGCACCTTTCCTTTGCTGTCAATAATCCCGTAATTGAGTAGATTTACATACCTCCTTTCGGTAGAGGCTATAAAATAATCATGTATTGCAGGCTCAAGGGTGGTATACAGGGGGCCTGTCAGCCTTTTATTGGAAATGGAAATCAATCCCCACTTGCCATATAAACGATACCCCAATATTCCATTTTCGACAACGGAGGAACCATCAGACCACCCGAGAGCTTCAAATTTTGGCGGTATAAGCACCTGACCCTCTTCATTTTTCAGACCGTAGTTACCATTTTCTTCGAAAATTACCACGGATGGACAGGAAAAGAGGAGAAAAGGGGAGAGCAGAAGAAAAAAGAGCAGTCTAAACTTTCTTTTTACTTTTTTCAATATCAAAGAGGTCATTGAGTACATCAGCCAGTTGCTCACCATCTCCTCTTCTGCAAGCGGCCTTAAGTTGAAGTACGGGAAACTTCAGGATTTTCTGAATCATACTTTTTGTGATGATCTCAATCTTTTCTGCTTCGTCGTCAGAAAGTTGTAATTGTTTGAGATAGCGTTCCATTTCATCCTGACGGATGTGTTCAAGCGCGTCTTTAATTTTGTTGATAGTAGGAGAAAATTCCATATCACGCGACCAGGCTTCAAAATCTCTGATAGACTCCTCAATGATCTTTTCTACTTCATAAATGGCTTTCTTCCTTTCCTCCAGTGCTTTTCTGGTGGTGGTACGGATTTCATCAATGTTATGGAGTAAAAGAGCAGGGTTATTTTCAACATTTTCGTGTATCGCACGTGGCACGGATAGATCGATCAAATACCTATGATCCGATATATCATGAGGGAAGTCTGTAATCGATAGGATGGGTTCCTTTACAGAAACAGCGGATACGATCACATCAAAATCGCTGATATTTTCTTTGAAATTGCTGTAGCGTATGCTTTTAAACTCAAGTTCGGTAGCCAGAGAAACTGCCTTATCGTAAGTACGATTGGTAATGGTAACATCACTAAAACCCATAGCCTGCAGGTTGCGGGCTGTATTTTCACCCATTTTACCCGTACCAATAACCAGTACACTTGGATTAAACCCTGCTGGAAGAAGTGTTTTAATCAGATCTACTGCAGCATAAGGAACACTTGCGGCTCCATCACGAAAGGATGTTTCCTGTACCAGGCGTTTATTCGTGAAAAATATAGCATGCATGAGGCGGTGAAGAAAAGCCCCTGCCATATCAAGATCTGAAGTAAGCTGATATGCATTTTTAACCTGAGAGGTAATCTGAAGGTCTCCTAGTACACTTGACTCCAGTCCCAATGCCATTCGCCAAAGATGATGTACGGCATCATGACCTTCCAGCTGATTGGAATACGTGAGGAATCCCTTTTTCCCTTTAAGATGTTCAATCAGGCCGCTGATCTGGCTGTTGTAATTCTCTATTGCGCGATAATAGATTTCGGTTCGCACGCAGGTAGATACAATCATAGCCTCTTTTATGCCAAACAGTTCCTTCAGCCTTGAAAGGAGTTGTGCAGATTCACCGGAGGTAAGAGCAAAAGCTTCCCTTACCGACACAGGTGCCGTTTTATAATTTAACGATATGCTATGAAACGTTTCTACCATGATAAATGGAGTGCAAATTTATATGATCGTAGTGACAACTTCAATTCTTTTTGTAATCGTGTTTTTTTGTAATTTTATACAACTAACACAATTTTCATGTTTGCGAAACTGACAAAACTGATAAGTAACTATTTTGAGATTGATCAGCGACAGGCCAAAGGTTACTCAGCGTTACTTATGATTTGTGTCATATTACTTCTGCTACCATTGCTTGTTTCCTCACTATACAACCCCAAAGTAGAGAAAATCGATCAATCTAAATTCTTTAGTTTAGCCCAAAAGCTTACATCTGATACTATTGTTACAAACCAGACAGCTCAATCATCTCCTATCACCAAAGCTATTGACGCCGAAGTATCACCTCGACCTAATACCGAGCCCAGAGAGGTTAAGGTGGTGGAGCTCAATACTGCAGACACTACGTTGCTGAAGACATTACCCGGTATTGGCAGTGTCTACGCTTCCCGTATTGTTAAATTTCGCGAAGCTTTGGGTGGTTATTATGCAGTCGAGCAAATCCAAGAAATATATGGCATGCCTGCTGAAACATATGATAAGATTTATCCATTACTGCGTACCGACACCTCTCTGTTGAGCAAAATCAACCTCAAAGAGGCATCTTTCAGGGAGATGCTGCGACATCCCTACCTGGAGTATGAGGCGGTTGTATCACTTGCAAATTATCGTGATACGGCACTTATCCCTTCAAAATCAGGCCTGCTTCGTCATAATGTGCTCGACAGTGCACTGATAGAAAAGATAGATTTGTATATTTCGTATCGTTAATGCAGGCGATACTTAAATCATATCTGAAGAAACTCACCAATTTATCCGGCAACAACCGTTCCTTGCTGCTGTTGCGAAATGTTTCTGATCAGACCATGGATCTCCATGAACTTGACTATCAACTAAACGAACCCTCTTTCCATATCATTGAAAAGCTGATCAGAAGAGATCGTCAGATTGATGTATCCCCTTTGCAGGATGCCCGGGATAAAGATACAGGGCGTATCAGCCAGCGGCTACGCAAGCTACAGCGCATGGACCAGTTTATCTTTGAAGAAAGAGGTAGTCATGATCTTTATGTAGGATGGCCTGTGGTAAAAGGGAAGCTGAGTGACGGCACTTTGATCCGGTGCCCTCTGATATTTTTTCCTATCTCGCTCGAGCAACATAAAAAAAACTGGGTTCTTCACCGCCGTGATGATGTCAATGTCACCTTTAACAAGTCCTTTATACTGGCCTATTCCTATTTTAATAAAATAAAGCTCGATGAGGACCTCTTTGAAAATAACCTGGAAGACTTTGATACGGACAGCACCATGTTCCGTACCCAGCTCTATCAGACCTTTAAAGACAGCTCTCTGGAACTTAATTTTAATCAGGATAATTTTATCAACACCCTTGTTCCTTTCACAAATTACAAGAAGGATGAGTTTGATAAATTGTATCATGAAGGCAATCTGAAGCTTTTTCCTGAAGCAGTATTGGGCATTTTTCCGCAGTCAGGCTCCTATCAGGTGCCTGATTATCTGAAAATGATAGAGCAGGTAAGGGTAAAGGATATGGATCACTTTTTTGCTGAAAAGTCCTTTGATAACGATGAGGGTTCCGGTTTTTTCAGGGAATATACCTCCGGAATTCGGGAAGAACAGATATTTAATGCGTTCCCGCTTGACACTCATCAGGAAAATGCGCTAAAAACAGTGCGAAAAGGCCGTTCTGTTGTTATTCAGGGCCCTCCGGGCACAGGTAAAACCCAGCTAATCGCCAATCTGGTGACGGATTTTATGGCAAGGGGAAGAAAAGTGCTCGTCGTAAGTCAGAAAAAGGCAGCGCTTGAAGTGCTTACCAAAAGGCTCCGGAAAATTGACCTTGATCCGTTCATCGGCGTGGTACATGACTTTAAAGACGACCGAAAATCGATATTTAATAAGATTAGTCACCAGATTGACCGCATTTCCGAATACCGTCAGCTCAATAATAACCTGGATACCGTATATACAGAACGTCAGTTCCTTCAGGTGTGCCGTAATCTGGATCAGCTTGTTGAAAAATTGAATGAGTTTAAAGAGGCGCTTTTTGATACGGCTGAATGCGGATATTCTGTAAAGGAATTATATCTGACATCAGATCCTAAAAAGCCTTTTATACCTCTCAAAACAGTATATTTCAACTATACCGGTGATCAGATACGGGATTTTTCATCCCTTATATCAAAATATTTCACCTACCTGAAAAAATTTCAGCAGTATGACTACCCATGGAAGTCAAGGAAATCATTCCATGGATTGACTACCAGCGACCTATTCGACATACAGGCTACCCTGCGATCCATTATCCCTTCCATGAATGGTTCCTTAAAAAACGTAAATGAGGCAGGGGTATCCATCACATTTGAGCAGTTGTACCAGATGGTGCAAAATAAAGATGAGCTTGAGTCGATCATTCGCTCGATGGAGGCGTTGAATCGTACAGATTATCTGATGAAGCTGCTGGACGAAGAAGAGGAGGGGTTATGGTTCAGCAATATGGAACGCGTTGTGCTTTCCTGTTATCAGGGCGATGGGCCGGAGGTGACACTGAAAGCAGACGATATTGGTAAAATCCAGAAAGTGTTATACTGGGCCATGGAGAGTCTTCGCACGCCGTGGCGCTGGATCCGTTGGCTACTTACGTCCGATAAATCATTTTTAAAGGAAACCCTGTCAGCAAATGGCTTACGACTCAACCGAAAGGGCGTACACCAACTCAGTGAAAAAATTGATAACCGACTCAACCTGGAGCATAATCTGTCCAAATTAAGAGCTAAGGAATGGTTACATGAAGTGCCCGGGCCAACAGATTCTCTGGCAGGCATTCAACAGTGGTTTACAGACTATGAAGAAGCCATTAAACTCAAACAACTCATTACAGGAGTCAGAAACCTCAAGGAAATGCTGGACCGCTCCGATGCAAAT
The DNA here is from genome assembly GCA_964514385.1 of uncultured Cytophagales bacterium. GTDB lineage: Bacteria > Bacteroidota > Bacteroidia > Cytophagales > Cyclobacteriaceae > CAZEQJ01. Next base: position 6,768 of record CAZEQJ010000047.1, on the reverse strand, counting down.
AGGTTTCTTGAAGGATTAAAAGCCCTGAAAAGCGGCGCAGAAGAGGTAATAGAAATGCAAATGGCATGGCAAAAATGGCTTAGCCCGCTGATGATCAAAAAAATCATGGAAGAGCCTGACATTGTAGAGCCTCTGGTAAATGTTCTCACACGGGATTTTGATGCCATGGTGAAGTTTGACGAGATTACACATGACATGACATCCAGTGACCGAACGGTCATGGAGGCATTGGAAGAGGTAGTCCGCGATTTTAATACAAACGAAGCAATTGAGATTTTTCAAAATAGCATACGTTTAGCATGGATTGCGCATATAGAGTTAAAATATCCGGTATTGCGCATAGCCAGCAACGGCGAATTACGACAGTTTGAAGATGACCTCCGCCGCTACAGCGATGAAAAACACTCGCTGACACTGGATATATTGTATATGCAGCTGCGTGAAAGAACCTATAAAGACATGGTTTTTAACCGGCTGAATAATCCCATTACATACCGTGAGCTTCAGCATCAGGTAAATAAAAAAAGAAAAATCTGGCCCCTCCGAAAGGTAATTGAAACCTTTGATGAGGAGCTCTATAATCTGATACCGGCATGGTTTTGCTCACCTGAAGCCGTAAGCGCTATTTTTTCTGTAGAACAAAAATTTGACCTCGTCATTTTTGATGAAGCTTCACAATGCTTTGCTGAAAGAGGTTTCCCATCTTTATACCGGGGTGCACAACTAGTTGTAGCTGGTGATGACAAACAACTTACTCCAAATGATTTATACCGGGTACGATGGGAAGACGAGGATGAAGAGGACTATGCCCTGGAGGTCGAGTCGCTGCTTGACCTATGCCGTCATTATCTGACACAGATACCACTTAGAGGTCATTACAGAAGTAAAAACTTTGATTTGATCGACTTTAGCAACCGCCATTTTTACGGCAGCAAACTTGAAATGCTTCCGGACCGTGAATTTTTTAACCAAAATGATCCTTCTATAACCTACAATCTCATTTCTGGTGTCTGGGAAAATAACAGCAACAGGCCGGAAGCAGAGGAGGTATTAAACACATTGCTCAGTATTGCAGATGAAAATCCGGGGGTGGAGATAGGGGTGGTTACCACAAACATTCATCAGCAAGGCCTGATTATCGATCTTATCGATGAAGCATTGGCTAGCGGAGCGCGAATGCCGGAAAAATACTTTGTCAAAAATATTGAAAACGTACAGGGTGATGAATGTGATATTCTGATACTATCTGTCACATACGGCAGGGATACAAAGGGCAACATAAATGCCCATTTTGGAAGTCTGAACCAAAAAGGAGGCGAAAACCGCCTCAATGTGGCGATCACACGGGCGCGCGACCGCGTAATAGTGATGACATCCCTGCAGCCGGAGGAGCTAAAAGTAGAAAATGCGCGAAATGATGGGCCAAAGTTATTAAAAGAGTATCTGCAATATGCCCGTGAAGTATCAGATGGATTATATAAGGTATCTCTGCCTAAAAAAGAGGAGCAGCGGCGAGACTGGTACCTTAGTGAAAAGATCCATAACTTATGCAAGGATATCAAAACGTACTACCCTTATGCTTTAATCCGTGATTTCCCTTCATCGGACCTTGCGGTAAAACAGAAAGATAAAGTGCTGGGTCTTATCATCACCGATGATAATTTTTATTACCAGTCGCCCACAATACTGGATCATCACTTGTATAAACCGCGTATTTTTGAGGAAAATAACTGGCCATTTCATTCTATTTACAGCCGCCAGATCTGGATTGACCCGGCCGGTATAGAGGAACAGCTGATTACTTTTATCAACAAAATTACTTCAGACTAAAGGTTTGTGATCTGAGATCGCAGGTAGTCCGGCATATAAAGGAAGTACACCATTAGCCCTTATAAGCAGCAGCGTCATGATCTGAAAAATACGGGGTCATGATAAATGTTATTTTGTCGGCAATTCCATATGTATAGCTTAGCGGGAAATTAACTTTTCACTTGTGAAACACTACGTAAGATTCCTGGTAAGCTTTATTTTGCCTCTTGGTCTATTTCTTATCCCTATCGAATCATTCCCTATTGATAGCTTTACAGTTGCGCAGCTGAGGGTACTGGTTATTTTTCTGATTGCTGCATTATCGTGGATACTTGAACCTATACCCATTTTCGCCACCTCCATACTAGTCATTACACTAGAACTTGTATTCTTATCTGATAGGTCACTTATCTGGGCAAGAACAGCCAACCCGGACGAAATGCTGCCGTATGCAGATATTTTCAGTGCCTTCGCCTCTCCCATCATTCTGCTTTTTGTAGGTGGTTTTTTCCTTGCCATTGCAGCGACAAAATTCAGACTTGATATCAACCTCGCCCGGATTATGCTCAGGCCATTTGGCACCAACCCAAAGATGATCATTCTCGGGCTTATGCTTATTACAGCGCTTTTCAGCATGTTTATGAGTAATACTGCGACTACGGCCATGATGCTTTCAATTCTGATGCCGGTATTGGCAACATTCGACCAAAATGACCGGGGTAAAACTGCTATTGCTCTTTCAATACCTTTTGCGGCAAACATTGGAGGCATGGGTACCCCTATCGGAACACCTCCCAATGCAGTGGCCCTAAAATATCTGACTGGTGAAAATGCAGTGTCATTTGGTGAATGGATGACATTTGGAGTGCCTCTCGTCATTGTATTGCTGTTAATTGTCTGGTGGCTGCTTCTCCGGTTTTTTCCGGTGAGTACACCTAAAATTTCATTATCAATCTCTGGTGAGTTTCTCAAAAACCGCCGCGCTATCATCGTTTATGTAACCTTTGTTGCTACTATCCTTCTCTGGCTAACCGACTTTATCCATGGGATGAACTCATACATTGTGGCGATGGTGCCGGTAAGTGTTTTCCTCGCCACCGGTATAATAAACAAAGAAGACCTGAAGAAGGTAAGCTGGGATGTGTTGTGGCTGGTATCGGGTGGAATTGCCCTCGGGTACGCCATGGAAGCTACCGGGCTTGCCAAAAATCTGATCAATAGCATCCCTTTAGGTGAGTTTTCACCTCTTATCGTCATTGGATTTTCTGCTATCCTTGCAGTAATTATGGCCAATTTTATGTCAAATACAGCCACAGCAAACTTGCTCCTGCCTATAGCAGCAGCTTTAGGAACCTCGATATCATCACTTGCTCCTTTAGGTGGAGCGATGATGCTTATTCTTTGTGTTGGCCTCGCCTCATCACTGGGAATGAGCCTGCCCATCAGCACACCACCTAATGCGCTTGCTCACGGTACTGGCATAATTTCTACGCGTGATATGTCCAGAACCGGTGTGATTGCCGCTATCATCGGTCTGGTTGCCATTTTTAGTTTAATGTACATCCTGAATATCCTAAGCTTTTTTCCATGAGTCAGGAGGACGTAATACAGGCATTAATAGCAAATTATTTCCCTGAGGAAAACAAAATCGTGCTCAGGGAAAAAGAATACCTGATGTACAGGAATGATGAAAATAAACGATTATTCTATATCAGAAAAGGTCGCCTTGCCAGCCTGTTTCGGGATGAAAATAATGTTCATATTGAGCATTATATAGCTTCAGAAGGCATGTTTCTTGGTGTTTACAGCTTCTTTTCGGGTGAAGGTGCTTACTCCTCCATAAAGGCAAAAGAAGACTGCGAGCTCCTCTATTTTGAAACTGAATCCGAAGAAACAAAATACAAGCTAATTCCCATACTTATTCATGAACTGAATATCCGGCAGAAACTTTCACACCAGTTGAGTATTGACAGGCAAGTGACCCTAAAACGCCTAATACGCACAGAAAAAATGGTGACATTAGGGCAACTATCAGCGGGATTGGCACATGAACTTAACAATGCCGTTGGCACCCTTAGCGGCAAAACGTCTATTATCAAAAACGCTTTTCAGGAAATATTCAAAGATAATGAGCTAGGCAAGCTGACCTGTTTTAATCCTTCAAAGCCCCTTAGTACGCGTGAATCAAGAATATTGCGTAAAGAATGGGAAAAATACGGCATTTCACCTTCCATGAGTCGAAAAATAGCGATGACTGGTCTCACTCCGGGAGAAATATCCCGCAAAAACCGCAGAAATGAGCAGGAGCTTGATCGTATCTATCAACTATGGCTTATCTGCTCATCGCTTCATGATATGGAAATTGCCAGTCAACAAAGCGTGCATGTGCTGCAGTCAATTAAGCAGCTTGGCAAAAATAGTAGTGACAGACTGCGTATTGACGACCTGAATGATACCATTCACGATGCATTGGCACTTCTTACAAAGGATAAGAAAGGCATAGCAATAGATCTTCAACTCAATCCGCTACCACCCGTCAAAGCCTCCAAGGGTGAAATGCAACAGGTCTGGATAAATGTAATCAAAAATGCATGTGAAGCACTAAAAAACCATCATACAGAAAAACCAAAAATCATCATATCAAGTGAGGCAGATGATGAGTTCATATTTGTGAAAATCACAGATAACGGGCCAGGAATAAATGAAAAAATCATGGAGAAAATATTCCAACCCAATTTTACCACCAAAAAAGAAGGATTAAACTTTGGATTAGGTCTTGGTTTGTCAATAGTTCAGAAAATTATTGAATCCTATGATGGAAAAGTGAAGGTGGAAAGCGAGCCCGGTAATACCAGTTTTATTTTTGAAATACCATTGAAAAAAAATTATGGATAAGGTTTACATTATTTGTGTTGACGATCAGCCGGAGGTGCTGAATACAATCGCGAGCCAGCTGGATGAATTATCACCTCCATTGAATATAGATCTATGTGAATCAGGAAAGGAAGCGTTCGCATTGTGCGAAGAAATAGATGCTGCCGGGGATTATGTCGCTTTGGTGATTTCAGATCATGTTATGCCCCATATGTCGGGCGTTGAGCTTCTGGAAAGCATCAACGAAGATGTCAGGTTTGCACATACACGCAAAATACTATTGACCGGTCTGGCTACGCATGAAGATACCATTCAGGCTATAAATAGGGCGGAAATAGACAATTACATCGAAAAACCATGGGTGAAAGAGGATTTAGTCACCATAATAAAGACACTTGTGACTCATTTTTTGCTTGAAAAAGGGATAGATCATACAAAATATAGCTCCTGCCTGGATCAGGAGACACTATACGAGATTCTCAGAAAATCTAGTTAAGTAATTCAAGTGGAAGCCGGATCTGGTCGGAGTAAAATTTCATACGGGAATGCCGGTCTTCCATGATTTCAATTTTTTCAATCACATCCCGCTTGTGATGGTAAAAAACCTCAACGTAAAAAGTCCCTAATAAGTAGAGGTTTATCTTGTAGCCATAATACCGGATGTTGACAACAAAACTGCCCTGCTCATACAGCAACCGTATCTTTTCCCGTAGTGTTAACTTCACAAACTCATCCTTCCTCATGATTCGAATATCGGAAAGATAATCGGGTCTCCTACTATTGAAATAGTAGAGTTTTTTTTGTAAGACTTAAAGGGTTCTTTTAACTTCCTTGATCTCAAATCCTTCGATGTTATCCCCCTCCTTGATGTCATTGAAGTTTTTAATGCTAAGGCCACATTCGTAACCCGATTTTACCTCATTTACATCGTCCTTAAATCGTTTCAACTGCGCAATATCTCCGGTGTAGACAACAATACCATCACGGATCAGTCTGACCTGATTGTTCCGCTTAACTATCCCTTCGGTCACGTAGCAACCCGCTACTGTACCCACCTTGGATATCTTAAATACCTCACGCACTTCAATATTTCCGGTAATTACCTCTTCTTCCTTAGGAGCCAACATGCCTTCCATGGCATCTTTCACATCATTTATCACATCGTAAATAATGCTGTATGACCGTATCTCGATCTCTTCGGTTTCAGCCAGCTTACGTGCACTACCTGACGGTCGCACCTGGAAGCCAATAATGATTGCATCGGATGCGGAAGCAAGCAATACATCTGATTCGGAAATCTGGCCTACCGCCTTGTGTATGATGTTCACCTGTACTTCATCTGTGGACAGTTTGAGCAATGAATCCGAGATAGCTTCAACAGATCCATCCACATCTCCTTTAATGATTACATTCAATTCCTTAAACGACCCAATAGCCAATCTTCTGCCAATCTCATCGAGAGTAATATGCTTTTTGGTACGCATGGATTGCTCTCTGAACAATTGCTCTCTTTTGGTTGCAATCTCACGGGCCTCCCTCTCGTTTTCCATGACATTGAACTTGTCGCCGGCCTGTGGCGCGCCATCAAGCCCCAATAGCTGTACGGGTGTAGCAGGACCTGCTTTTTTAAGCCGCTGGCCTCTATGATCGAACATTGCTTTGACCTTGCCATACAAGTGACCGGCCAGCACAACGTCTCCAACTTTTAGTTCACCAGCCTGCACCATTACTGTAGTGACATAACCCCTTCCACGGTCAAGCTCAGCTTCTATGACAGTGCCTGTAGCGGGCTTGAGCGGATCTGCCTTCAACTCTAAAATTTCGGCTTCAAGCAATACCTTTTCCAGCAGATCTTCAATACCGGCTCCGGTCTTTGCTGATACTTCCTGGCTTTGATATTTTCCACCCCACTCTTCTACCAGTATATTGATGCCACTAAGTTCTTCCCGGATTTTGTCCGGATTAGCATTGGGTTTATCCACTTTGTTGATCGCAATCACAATCGGTACGCCTGCAACCTGAGCATGGTTTATAGCTTCCTTAGTCTGAGGCACCACGGCATCATCAGCTGCTACCACAATAATG
>CAZEQJ010000046.1:0-21845 GCA_964514385.1 uncultured Cytophagales bacterium | reverse complement strand
ATCATGGCCAGCATGCGGAATGGAATACCGTTGAGTGGGACAGAAAATTACAATTATTATATGAGCCTGAGGCAGGCCAATAGTACACGTGGTGTAACGCCACAATTCTATAACCCACTTTTAAACCCTTTTGCATGGGCTGAGGTAATCAGATCATTGCGAAGAGACCGTTAATGACAGAAAATTTTTATAGGATATTCAGACTAAAGTTTTGAAATTTGTACGAATTTCAAATTTAATTTTGCTTACATAATTATGCATTCTTTCAAACTCGACCAAATTGACCGAAAAATCCTCTACATTTTACAACGAAATGGCAGGATTACCAATGCGCAACTTTCAAAAGAGGTTGGCCTCTCACCTGCTCCAACTCTGGAGCGTGTAAAGAAACTGGAGCTTAATGGTATGATTAAAAGCTATCATGCTGTTCTGGATCCGGATAAGCTGGGTCTTGGGGTAAGTACCTTCGTGCTTGTGTCTCTGGTAGGACACAACAAAGAAAATATTGATGAATTCATGAAACACATCAATGATATTGAAGAAGTAGTGGAATGTCACCATATTACAGGTACCGGAGATTTCATCCTCAAGATTGTTGCAAAAGATATCGCCTCCTATCAAAAGCTGATGCTCGAGCAGATTAGTGAAATTAAAGTGGTTGACAATATGCAATCTATGGTCATTCTATCTACATTTAAAGACAGCAAAGCCATACCCGTGGATTGATTATGTCTGAAGGAAAACTCATTCTAGACGATTACACTATAAAAAATAAAGTAAAGCGAGTAGCTTACGAAATAGCAGAGGATAACTACGATGAAAAAGAGCTCATCCTAATTGGCATATGGGACAGGGGGTATCTGATTGCTGAAAGGCTGGCTAAGCTGACAGGTGATATTCTGGGGATTAATCCCCGGTTGTTTCGTCTTGATATTGACAAGCCAAATGCACAACACTCTGATATAAAGCTGGACGCTAAGCCAGAGGATATAAAGGGTAAATCAGTAGTCGTGGTTGATGATGTGCTTAACACGGGTAAGACGCTTATGTATGCCCTTATACCCATTCTTAAGGCGCACCCTAGAAAACTGGAATCTGCCGTTCTTGTCAATCGTAGCCATAAACTTTTTCCTGTATCAGCTACATTTACAGGCCTTGAGCTGGCCACAACCTTTGATGAGCACATTGAAGTTGTTTTTGAGGATGATGCGAGAGTAATTTTAAAATAATGTCGACAGCAAAAAAAGAGGATAAGCCGGTTACATCACAACGCCTTCGTGAGATGAAGGATAATGGAGAGAAAATAGCCATGCTGACGGCTTATGACTTTTCCATGGCGAGGATCATTGATCAGGCCGGTGTCGATATTATTTTGGTTGGGGACTCGGCGTCAAATGTTATGGCAGGACATGAAACCACCCTTCCTATTACGCTTGACCAGATGATTTATCACGCCAGTTCGGTGATAAGGGCAGTGAAAAAGGCATTTGTTGTTGTCGACATACCCTTTGGCCATTATCAGGGAAACAGCAGTGAGGCACTTCGTTCTGCCATTCGGATAATGAAAGAATCGGGAGCACATGCAGTCAAGATTGAGGGGGGGCAGGAAATTTTGGAGTCGGCACGTCGGATTATTTCATCGGGTATACCTGTAATGGGGCATCTGGGGCTTACTCCACAATCCATATACCAGTTTGGCACGTATGCTGTCAGAGCAAAGGAAGATAGCGAAGCAAAGAAATTACTCGAAGATGCAAAAGCCCTTGAAGAGGCAGGTGCTTTTGCCCTGGTGCTGGAAAAAATTCCGGCAGACCTTGCCAAAAAAGTTGCAGAGAGTGTATCCATACCAGTCATAGGTATCGGAGCGGGTCCTCACGTTGACGGGCAGGTGCTCGTATCTCATGATATGCTGGGGATCAATAAAGAATTTCAACCGCGTTTTTTACGGGTATATGCCCAGTTATCAGACATTATGCACGAGGCCGTGCAAAACTATATCAGGGATGTAAAGTCAAACGATTTTCCATCTGATAAAGAGAGCTACTAAAACGATTAAAATATATATGAGCGAGAAAATAACCATTGAAAATGGAAAACTTAATGTTCCGGATCATCCGGTTGTTCCCTTCATAGAAGGAGATGGCACAGGCGTAGATATCTGGCCCGCAGCCAGAAAGGTATTCGACGCGGCTGTTGAAAAAGCTTATGGAGGCAGCAAAAAAATCGAATGGAAGGAAGTGCTGGCAGGAGAAAAAGCCTACAATAACAATGGCGAATGGTTGCCCACAGAGACACTCGATACTTTCAGGGAATATCTGGTGGGCATAAAAGGGCCGCTGACAACACCAGTAGGGGGAGGAATACGATCCCTTAATGTGGCATTGCGTCAGGAGCTTGACCTATATGCCTGTGTAAGACCGGTACGGTGGTTCAAAGGCACACCCTCACCGGTTAAAGATCCCAGCACCACAGATATGGTGATATTCCGCGAAAACACGGAAGATATCTATGCGGGGATAGAGTTTCAGCAGGGAACAGAAGATAATCAGAAATTTGGTGAGCTGTTGTCTAATGCGTTTCCATCGAAATATAAAAAGGTAAGATTTCCTAAAACTGCAGGTTACGGTATCAAGCCGGTATCCATCGAAGGAACAGAGCGGCTGGTAAGATCTGCCATAGATCACGCTTTCCTGTATAAGCGTAAATCAGTGACGCTGGTGCATAAGGGCAACATTATGAAGTTTACAGAAGGTGCTTTCCGTGACTGGGGTTACAACCTGGCAAAAAGAGAGTTTGGAGCAACAGATTACGAAGGTGGCCCATGGCAGGTAATTGAAAAAGACGGTCATAGCATCATCATCAAAGATGTTATTGCAGATGCCTTTCTTCAGCAGATTCTGCTCCGCCCTTCGGAATATGATGTCATTGCTACACTCAACCTGAACGGCGATTATGTTTCAGATGCCCTTGCTGCCATAGTAGGTGGTATAGGTATTGCCCCGGGGGCCAACATCAACTATCAGACGGGACATGCCATTTTTGAGGCTACGCATGGCACTGCGCCAAAATATGCTGGACAGGACAAGGTAAATCCGGGTTCGGTCATCCTGTCAGGTGCCATGATGTTTGATTATTTCCGATGGACAGAAGCAGCTGACCTGATCTACAACGGTCTGGAGGCAGCGATATCGTCCAAAAGAGTAACCTACGACTTCGAACGTCTCATGGAGGGTGCTACATTATTGAAGTGCTCAGAGTTTGGCGAAGAAATCATAAAAAATATGTAATTAATCGGGCACGAAAGTGCCCGAACTATATTCTTTTCTCGTTGTTTACTATAGACATATAGTTGCAACATGGTGATTCCATTATTTCCGCTGAATATTGTAGTATACCCCGGGGAGGAACTAAACCTCCATATTTTTGAAGAGCGCTATAAGCAGCTGATTCATGACTGCATTGAGCAGAATATGGCCTTTGGCATTCCCTCATTTGTTGAGAATGAAATGGAATATGGCACTACCGTAAACATTCTTTCCATAGAAAAAACATACCCTGATGGGCGTATGGACATAAAAACCAGAGGACAGGATGTATTTCGTGTGGTCGATTACAATAATCCGGGCAAGGATGTTTTATATGCTACAGGTGAGGCTGCTTTTATCAACCAGGATATGACATTTAGTGAAGAGACAAAGAGCCGTTTTCTCCGGCTTTGCACTGAATTCTTCTCTGCACTTCAGCTGAATGCCACCATTGCTCTTGCAGATGATACTTCGGCTTACGATATTGCTCATAAGGTAGGCTTCACACTGGAACAGGAATACCAGTTTTTACAACTTGAACAGGAGGAGCTGCGTATGGCTTTTATTATTCAACATCTTGAAAACAGTCTGCCTACAGTGCGCAGGATAGAGGCGGTGAAGAGAAAAGTGAAAATGAATGGCCATTTCAAACATTTTGACCCTCTGAAATTTTAAAATGATCTCTGGATTCGGAACCGTACTGTTATTTGCCGTCGGAAGTCTGGCTTTTCTGGTAGTAACACTCTTTATCGGGTATATTCTGCGCCCCAACAGACCTAATATTGAAAAAAACGAACTGTACGAATGTGGTGAGAATGCGGTCGGGGAAGCCTGGGCGCAAATAAATATCAGATTTTATATTGTGGCTTTGATATTTATATTGTTTGATATAGAGATAGTATTCATATTTCCTTGGGTCTTGATTTACAATAGTGAAGAGCTACAGGCTGCCACACAGGGAATGTGGAGCTGGATTGCTTTGGCAGAGATGCTCGTATTTATTTTTATCCTAACCCTGGGATTGGTTTATGCATGGAATAAGGGGTACCTCAACTGGGAAAAACCCAAAGTTACTATTCCAGGTACCAATACTAAAATACCTAAAGAAGCCTATGGAAAATACCTCAAGGCCTAAAACCGGAGATGGCGGCATCATAGTTTCGAGGCTTGATGACCTTGTGAACTGGGCACGCTCATCGTCAATGTGGCCAATGGCATTTGGTTTGGCGTGCTGCGCCATTGAATATATGGAGACAATCGGCACGCCCTACGACCTTGACCGTTTTGGTATCATCCCCCGTGCTTCTCCCCGTCAGTCAGACGTGATGATCGTAGCGGGTACAGTTACGTTTAAAATGGCGGACAGGGTAAGACGATTGTATGAGCAGATGGCTGAGCCACGATACGTTATTAGCATGGGTTCATGTGCCAACTGTGGCGGGCCATACTGGCAACATGGTTACCATGTGGTGAAAGGAGTAGATCGAATTATTCCTGTCGACATTTATGTGCCCGGATGTCCGCCACGACCGGAAGCTCTTATCGGGGGATTTCTTAAACTTCAGGAGAAAATACGCAATGAGCGGATAGTATTTCCTACAGCGCTCGAAAAGATAATGAAAAAGAAAAATGGTGCAGGAGCTGCTAAATAAGCATTTTGGAGATAAACTTACCGTTGTTCCAAACACAACCCCTCCTTCATGGCTGGTTGAGCTGAATAATCTGCGGCCTGTATGCCTGGAGCTTCGGGATCACGAAGATTTTTACTTTGATCTGTTGCGCTCTGTAAGCGGAGTAGACTATCCTCAGGAGAATATTATTGAAGTTGTTTATCACCTCTATTCAATACCTAAAGGACATAGCATAGCGCTCAAGGTTCGGGCAGACCGGCAATCGCCCCAGGTGCCTTCATTGGTATCGGTGTGGCAGGCAGCCAACTGGCATGAGCGGGAAACTTTCGATCTTTTTGGTGTAAATTTTCTGGATCATCCCGATATGAGGAGAATACTGCTGCCGTCCGACTGGAAAGGTTTTCCCCTGCGTAAAGATTACGAAGAGGATGAGAAATATCACGGAATGACTATAAAATACGAAGGGGATGAGCCGGAACATACAATATAAATACTCGCCCGATCACCTTACACGGTCTGAGGAAATGACCTATGATGTAGAAAATCTCAAAAGTGAGGAAATGCTCATCAATATCGGCCCTCAGCACCCGTCTACTCATGGTGTGCTTCGTCTTGAAGTGGTCACGGATGGTGAAATTGTAAAGGATGTGGTGCCACATCTTGGCTACCTTCACCGTTGCTTTGAAAAGCACGCCGAGTCCATGCCTTATAATCAGACCATACCCTTTGTTGACCGGATGGACTACCTTGGGGCTATGAATTCGGAGCACGCGTATGCTATGGGCATCGAGCGTATGCTCGGAATTGAAAAAGAAATACCTAAACGTGTTGAATACATCCGCGTATTAGTTGCAGAACTCAACCGTATCGCCAGTCACCTTGTGGCTATCGGTACATATGGTATGGATATTGGGGCTGTTACCGGATTTTTCTGGATATTAAGGGATAGAGAGCATATTTTGCGAATGCTTGAATGGGCATCGGGAGCCCGAATGCTCTATAATTATATCTGGGTTGGAGGATTATTTTACGATGTTCCTCCGGGCTTTGAGCAGAAATGTCTGGAGTTCTGTAACTATTTTGAGAAAAAATTAAAAGAGCTTGAAAACCTCGTTTTCACAAATAAAATCTTTATTGAGCGAACGGCAAATGTGGGGGTACTGCCCATGGAAACAGCCATAAATTACGGTGTTACCGGCCCCATGCTACGGGGTAGCGGACTGGCATTTGACCTGCGTAAGGTAGACGGATACTCAGTTTATCCTGAACTTGAATTTGAGATACCGGTAGGTCAGGGGCTTCATGGCACACAGGGTGACTGCTGGGACAGAAACTGGGTAAGAGTGCAGGAATGCCATCAGTCACTTCACTTAATCAGGCAATGCGCAGACAGGCTGTTAAATGAGCATAAGCGAACACGCGAGTTTGATCCAAGGGAAAAGGTGCCTAAAAAGATCAGACCGTCAGCACAGGAGTTTTATGTGTCAGCTGAAAATCCCAAAGGTGAACTTGGGTATTTTTTCGTTGCTGATGGCAAATCAGATATCCCCTACCGTGTTAAGGCACGAGGTCCTAGTTTTTGTAACCTTTCTGCCTTGCAGGCACTAACCAAAGGTGTAATGATAGCAGACCTTGTAGCTATCCTCGGATCTTTTGATATTGTACTTGGAGAAGTAGATCGCTGAATATGAAGATTCTTACTGCGTCACAGATACGCGAACTGGATAAAGTTACTATCGCAACAGAGCCGATTCGATCCATCGACCTGATGGAACGTGCCTCAAGGGTGCTGGCAGATTGGTTTATGGAAAACTTCTCTCCCCGCCATAAAGTCTATCTCTTTTGCGGCCCTGGTAATAATGGGGGAGACGGTCTTGCTGTGGCACGTATGCTCGCACAGAATAAATATCAGGTGACTCCATGTCTTGTGCTTTCCGGCGATCGGGTGTCAGAAGATACTATGATTAACCTTGAACGGCTCGAAAAAAGCACTGAGGTTCGGCGTATTGCAAAAGTTGAGGATATTCCGGATATAGCTCCGGGCTCATATATTATCGACGCACTATTTGGGTATGGGCTCAACAGGCCTTTGGAAGGCCTTTTTAAGGAGGTAGTCATAAGAATAAATCAATCAGATGCTGCTGTAGTGTCGATTGATGTGCCCTCCGGCGTGATTCCGGATAGCCTGGATATACCGCTTGCCGTAAAGGCTGACTTCACCATGACTTTTCAGGTGCCTAAGCTATCTTTTTTTACTCCTGAAGGTGGCGATTATATCGGGCGGCTGATAGTGCTGGATATCAGGCTTGACAAAGATTTTTTAGCACAGGCACAAAGTCCGTATCATTATGTTGAAGCCCGGGATATTCGCAGGCTGATTAAGCCGAGGAGAAAGTTCTCTCATAAGGGAGATTTCGGGAAAGTATTACTTGCAGGCGGATCGTCAGGAAAAGGAGGCGCTATTGCTCTTTCTGCCAGGGCCTGCCTGAGGTCTGGAGCCGGTCTGGTTACTGTAAATATCCCCGGCGGAGTTGAATTAGCCGTAAACCAACATCTGGTAGAGGCCATGACCATTGCAGATAGCAATCATAAATGGCTTACCACACCTCCCGATATCAGGGACTTTGACGTACTCGGCATTGGACCCGGTATGGGGCAGAACAGTGATACAATTAGTTACTTCAAGCTCATGCTTGATAAAACCAAGTCACCTGTCGTAGTGGATGCTGATGCTATCAATATCCTCGCAGGAAACCGGGATATGTTGTCAATGCTGCCTCCACAATCAATACTCACACCACATCCGGGAGAGTTCCGCCGCCTCGTGGGCGACTTTGATGATGGATTTGATGCATTAAAAATGGCCCGGGCGTTTTGTGAGGAATATGCGGTTATCATCGTGCTTAAGACTGCTAATACAGCCATAATTGTGCCTGATGGTAATATTTATTTTAATAGTACCGGTAATCCGGGAATGGCTACTGCCGGCAGTGGGGATGTACTTACAGGTATCATAACTTCATTTCTGGGTCAGAAGCTATCACCGGCAGATGCTGCACTGGCCGGGGTATATATCCATGGTCTGGCCGGTGATTTTGCTGCCAAGGAAAAATCATATCACGGACTTATTGCATCAGACATCATAGAAAACCTCCCAAAGGCTTTCCAGGCGATTTCCTAGCATCATTACGGCATCTTTCAGAGCAATATTTGACATTTACCCAGTTCTTCTCCCATTTTTTACGCCATGTAAATGGTCGATTGCAAACAGGGCATATCTTGGATGGGAAGTCAGATTTTTTTCGGTTTTTCATTGTCAGGGCATTCGGTTAGCCTCAGTATGTTTTTTTAAAATGCGCTTGCTCTCCGATTTCGTTATTTCCTCCTTTCGTATGGCATACAGGTCCCGGGTAGCCTTTTTACTGGTGATGCTTATATCTACAATCCTAAAGGGGTAATCGCTGCCATAATCAAACTTATAATATTGCTGGTCAAGCTGAGTCATGGTCCAGGGTTCACGCGCAAAGTTTGCAGGCAAACGTGACAGTTCGGGTACCCATTTTCTTATAAATACTGCCTCCGGATCATGTTCAGCGGCCTGTTTTACCGGGTTATAAACACGTACTGTATTGATACCGGTAGTGCCTGCCTGCATCTGAAATTGAGGATAATGTATCCCGGGCTCATAATCAAGAAACTGCCGCGCCAGATGTTTTGCTCCACGCTTCCAGTCGAGCCATAAGTGATGCGTAAGAAATGAAACTATCATGGACCTCATCCTGAAATTCAGGTATCCCGTTGCGGCCACACATCTCATACATGCATCTACCAGCGGATATCCTGTTTGTCCCTTCTCCCATGCCAGATACAAGTCCTCGCTCCATTCCTTACGTATAAGGTCAAAGCCCCTGTTTATATTTTCAGTACCATATCGGACCTCAGATTCTAATTTTTGAATGAAGTGGTCATGCCAGCGCAGTCTGGAGGCAAAGGCGTTGAGATGCCATTTATGCGCCGACTCTTTTTTTGCATTTTTCATAGCCTGATATACCTGGCGTATAGATAAGTTGCCCCATGCCAGATAGGGGCTTATGCGGCTGCAGCTTTTGCGTGAGGCTTCCGGCTTGCTGATATGAGTATTGTATTCAGCGCACCTCTTTGAAAGAAAGCTTCTGAGGTATTTATGAGCCTGGGTTTCACCCCCACGTTGAAAGCTTTCGTGGGTAATGAAGATTTCCCCCGGAAGTGGTTTTTCATTTAATCTCAGTTTGTCAGGCAATGGGTTTACCGACACAAGCTTTTCCAAAAGAGGCTTTTTTACAGGCTCTTCCATTGTTTTATACCATCGCTTACGCCAATCGCCCCTTTCCCTGAGCCCGCGTTGTATGCCACCATAAGGAAACTCAACCCAGTGGATGCCGCGTTCTTCACAGAATTTTTTCATCATCAGGTCTCGGTTGTAAGATGGCCTCAGGCCAATTTCCTGATGGCTGAAAATATTTACTATTTTAAAATGATTGGTCAACCCTGAAAAAAAGTCAGATGCGTCAAGATGATAATAGTTTATTTGTAGACTATATGCAGCTAAGCGGGCATTCATATCCTGAATAGACTGATATACGAAACGCCAGTGCCTTACATCACTTTCTGGCGATTCCAATATCAGGGGCTCAAACAGGTATACCAACAGAGCCGGCTTTTCATCCTCTATGGCGGCCTGAAGTGGCCCATGATCCTGTAGCCGCAGATCGCGTTTAAACCAAACAACGTTAATTTCCTTCACAACCGAAGAACAGCTTGTGAGAACAGGTTGTTTGCTGACGGCAGACCTGTTATTTTTAGTGTATGAGAACAATCCGTATCATCATCATTTTTGCAGGCATATTGCTGGTATTGTTTATTTTATATCGCGTTAACAGTCAGTTTTCATTTTTACCTTCCATCATAATGGAAGATAAGGAAGTAATCACCAGTACCGTAATTCTTGAGGAGGTGTCAGCATTGGGCAAGCTTGAACTTGTCAAATATCAGTTTAAGGAAGTGGTGGAGTATGAAAAAATCAAACCCTATATTGTTCCGCTTGGATCCGATAGCAGAGCGGTATTAATTGCCAAAGGTGAGGCGGTAGGATGTATTGATCTCAGGCTGTTGCTGGAAGAGGATATATACGTTACAGCGGATACTTTATTTCTTGCTCTCCCCCCACCTGAGCTATGCTATTTTAAGCTTGACCTCCAAAATACCCGGCTTTATGATCTCAAAACGGGATATTTCGACAACCGGGAAAAATTCATAGAAGAAACTTACCGTTATGCGGAGGGTGAAATAAGAAAAATAGCCCTGGCGTCCGGTATACTGACTGAAACGAAAAAGAATGCACAGACTTTTCTGGTGCCTACCCTGGAGCTCATGACAGGAAAAAAGGTGGTGATCACCCATAAACCACAGGAGCTTATCATGGAAGAACGACTGGATTAGGAAGTAAGTCCCTGTCAGGCTATTTTTACGGTATGTTTGAGCCTTTACCTGAAGCATTTCTACTTGAAAGAGGTTATTGCTGTGGCAGCGGATGTAAAAATTGCCCCTACGACCCAAAGCATAACAGGGGGAACGTAAGAGTGCGTAAGGAAGTAGAAGAGCGGATTAAGAATAATCAGAAAAAGGGTCAGTTTCGTTATTAATTTCTCTATTTAAGACTTTCTTCATAGAGAGTTACCCATTGCATAGGAGTGATTTTCCTGGCCAGCTCGGCAATTAATTCATACGGTATTTTTTGAGGATTTTTAAACCTGATACAGCTTTTCCCCATATCCAGTTTATTTGAGCTGTAGTTTGGGTATTCTGTAGTAAACCACTCAAGTAGCTCGGGGTCACTGTACATACCATTATGATAGAGGGCAATGAAGTTTTTCTGCGATCCAAGGTTGATGAATGGCAAAGGCAATTCATTATTGACATGATACCCGGCAGGATATAAGGACTTTGGTACCACGTAGCCAATCATACCGTAGGACATGACTTCTTCAAAACCAGCCGGCAGGTTATCCAGCAATATTTGCCGAAGCTTCTGAAAGGCGATTTTACGCTCCTTAGGTATTTGCTGAATATACTCTTCCGGAGTAGATGCTTCGATATTCATGACTTAAATATAAAAAAAAGCCCTTTGGTTAAAGGGCTTTTTCGATGAATCAACAGTTTTTTACTCTACAGCAAACGTTGTTTCCGGTATTTCGACATTAAATTTCACTTCCTTAATGGTAGCATCAAGGGAGCCCATTGGTGACCCAATCTTTTGTGAAAATGGTATAAGAATACCTTCCACTTCACGGTAATCACTATATTCTGTATTCTGTGGACCTTCAGTTTTGAGCTTGAGTCCTGAAGTGGTACTGAAAAATTCAGTAACACTTGTGCCGCTTGGGTAGGTTACCTTTACCCGGTAAGCTTCCTCATCGCCAACTTTTTTAATACCATCCAGCTCCAGAGTTACATTGATTTCATCGTAGTAAATCTCAGGAAAAGCAAGTGATGATATTTTCATATCTGCCATCTGCGCTTCTGTAAGGTCATTTCGGTTGCCTTGCATCACCATGTATCCTTGTCCCTCATTATAGACCATCTTGCTGATCACATTGGTGCCCATTGCGGTAGAAGAATAGAATTTGTCTTCGTCTTTTTTCAGGCTTTGGTTGATGGTCATGCCTCGTACAGCTACTTCTACTTCCATGGTCATGGACTCTACCGCAGCGAGCTTTTCGCGACCACCAATGGCCTTGATATAGTTGTCAATGACCATATCAGCTGTGACGTCTACGCTGGATGCATCAAATGCCTTTTCGGGATCTCCGTTGATGTCATATAATTCTACTTTACCATATTGCTTCAAGCCGTCATAGATATCATCTTTCTTGCCGACTATGGTGATGTAAGCATTTTTTGGCTGAATATATTTTAAGGCCATTTTCTGAACATCATCCTTGGTGACAGCCTCAATTTTCTGAAGATAGGTTGCGTAATAATCTTCTGGCAGGCCATAAATGGCTGTATTCAGTGCAAATTGAGCTACCGTAGCCGGTGATTCCAGCTGGCGTCCAAACGAGCCTGCGAGGAAATTTTTAGCATCGGCCAGTTCCTCATCTGTCACGAGCTCACTTCTGATTTGATTAAATTCGTACAGGAATTGATAAATCGCGCTGTCGGTCACCTCATTTCTCACTTCAGCATTTGCAGTAAATGACCCGATAAGGTCGAAGCTTGGGTTAAGGGAGGAATAGGCACCATATGTATAGCCTTTATCCTCTCGCAGGTTCATAAACAACCGGGATGCGGAGCCGCCTCCCAGTATACGATTCATTACCGTTGCAGGGACCACATCGTCATCTCCTGTTTTTATTTCTGCAAGATTTGAGATGATGATATTGGACTGAACCGATTGTGGCCGGTCTACTAATGCTATTGTTGTTTGATCCGGCTTTGCAGGGGTTTCATAATCGAACGATGGCACTTTGCCTTTTTCCCAATCTCCAAAATACTGTTTTACCAACGCTTCAGTAGCTTTTGCATCGACATTACCCACAACTGCCAGGTAAGCAATATTGGGTTTGAAGTAAGTGTTGTAATATTGTTTTACATCATCGAGGCCAATATTACTTATGGTTTGCTCTGTTTCCGATTCGCCGGAAGGGTGATCTTTGCCATATAAAACAGCTGCCCGCACCAGAGAAGCAATGGCAGAAGGATTATCCTTGCTTGCCTGAATACCGGAAATGGTTTGCTTTTTTATTTTTTCAAGCTCCTCTTCTGGAAATGAGGGGTTGAACAAAATATCAGTCATCAGCTGAAGCAGCTCTTCATTGTATTTACTTAGGCCGCTCGCACTGATGCCGGTGGAGCTGGTATTGACCGAAGCGCCCAGAAAATCTATGGCCTCATCCAGCTCTTCTTTAGTTTTTGATGTCGTGCCTCTGCGAAGCATCTGACCGGCAATGCTCACATAGCCAGCCTTATCGCCTTCTACAATAGGATCTCTGTCAAGAATGAGTGAATAGGTTACCTGGGGTAGCTTATCATTTTCAACAACAAATACCTGAAGGCCATTTTTGAGCTTAAACTTGTAAGGCTCGCCAATTTTTATTTCAGGCGCAGGTCCCGGCTTGGGTAATGATGACCGGTCGATCTGACCAAATGCCAGAGAGCTGGCTAGGGTTATAAGGATTAGAGGTAAATATTTCATAATGTCGTATTAGTTATCAGTTTCAACAGGTGAATCAGCAGGTTGTGATTGCATAGACTTTGGAAGATAATATAAGGTGACACGGTTGTCTTCATTGAGGTACTTTTTGGCAACACGCATCAGATCTTCACGGGTGACTTTTCTGTAACGCTCAATTTCAGTGTTGATCAGGTTTGCATCACCAAAATACACATGATAGTTGGCCAGTGTTTCCGCAATTCCAGCCATAGAACTGTTACTGGTTACGAAATCACTTTCGATCTGATTCAATACTTTTTCAAATTCGCGTTCCGGAATAAGCTCATTTTTAACCTTTTCTACTTCGGCATTCATGGCTTCTTCAAGCGCTTCGGAAGTGGTACCTGCTGAGGTAATGCCTGCCACAATAAATAATCCGCCTGCCTCAAGCGCAAAAGGTGCCGCAAGCGTTACAAGCGCCTTCTCCTGCTCATCGACTATCTCTTTCTGGAAACGAGCGCTGGGTCCGCCTGAAAGCACCGTGGACAGAACATTCATGGCGTAATAATCGTCAGTGCCCTGCGCAGGTGTCAGGTATCCCTGAAATACACCGGGTAACTGGATGTTGTCAAATACCTCTTCTCTTACTTCTTCACTCAATGTGGGTACTTCAAAATCAGGTCTTGGAATATCTTTAGTACCTCGCGGTATTTCTGAAAAATACGCCTCTATCCATTCTTTGGCCTGGTCGATGTCAAAATCACCTGCTATGGACAAGGTCGCATTATTCGGAACATAAAAGGTACTATAAAAGTCTTCAAAATCCTGCTCGGTAGCAGCGTCAATATCGGCAAATGAACCGATTGGAGTCCATTCGTAATTAGTACCTGCATAGGCTGCTGCAAACATTTTTTCCTGAAAACTAGCATATGGCTGGTTGTCGATGCGGGTCCTCTTTTCTTCTTTTACCACTTCCTTTTGGGTGGCTATACCGGTAGAATCAATCTTGGCATGTAACATACGCTCACTTTCCATATAAAGCCCCAGTTCCAGCTGGTTGCTTGGCAATATCTGGTAGTAAAAGGTACGATCATGGGAGGTATTTGCATTTAACGTACCACCTGCGCCCTGAATAATCTTCATGTATTCACCACGTCCGATGTTTTCACTGCCTTCAAACATCAGGTGTTCAAAGAAATGAGCAAAGCCGGTGCGTCCTTCGGGTTCGTTTTTTGAGCCGACATGATACAATACCGACACGGCTACAATAGGGGTACTGTTATCCTGATGCAGGATTACGTGCAATCCGTTATCAAGGTCATATTCAACAAATTTGATGGGGTCATCCGTGCCGGCGAGAAGCGTGCTCCACAGCAGAATGAAGATGGCGATTTTTTTCATAAGGAATAGTTTTAGTTAGTTTTTAAAATAGTTTCAGCAATTTCCCGTAATCGATGTTCTTTCAGTCTGGGCCCGTATTGCGATACTACAGCCGCTGCGCAGGCAGAGGCCAGATGTCCGGCTTTTTCCAGGCCAAAACCGTTAGTGACTGCATAAAGAAATGCGCCGGCGTACATATCACCTGCACCGTTTGTGTCTACAGCTTTTGTTTTAACGGGATCGATTTCAATTTTGTTCTCTCCGCTAATGATCACTGAACCATCACTTCCTCGGGTGATCACCAGCAGATCGGTTTGTTTACGCAATATTTCAACTGCTGACTCGAGGGTTTCAGATTCAGTAAAAAGCATGGCCTCATGTTCATTGCAGAATAGCAGGTCAGGTTTATGATCCATTACTTCATGCAAGCCTTCCCTGAAATACTGCGCCATGCTTGGATCAGAAAAAGTAAAAGCTACCTTCACATTATTGTCACGGGCTATGGCAATGGCTTTCAGCATGGCTTCCCTGGCTGCAGGGGAGGACACAAGATAACCTTCCATGTAGAGGTATTCACTTGCTTTTAATGCTTCTTCGTCAATTTCTGCGGGCGATAAATGCGATGTTACACCAAGAAATGTATTCATGGTCCGCTGTGCGTCAGGTGAAACCATCACCAGACATTTGCCGGTGATATCTTCATCAGCGGCGATAGCGCGTGTGGCGTTGAAGTCTACGCCACCATTTTCAAGGTCATCCATATATATCTTACCGTGAAAATCATCGGCCACTTTGAAGCTGTAAAACGACGATCCCCCCAGCTGGCTGACGGCAATGATCGTATTTGCTGCACTACCGCCGCAGGCCATCATCTCTTCATCTACCGTAACTTTGCTTAGCAGGTCAAACTGGCGTTTTTCATCAACCAGCGTCATGATACCCTTTTCCACCTGGTTATCAGACAAGAAGCTGTCGTCTACCTCCATCACAATATCTACAAGAGCGTTGCCGAGACCAAAAACATTATATTTTCGCATATATTCAGGGATATTTAGTATTATTCGGAGGCAAAAATTATAGGATTCAAAATAAAAACCTATTTTTAGGAACATTTATTGAGACTATTCTACCAGCAACTTAACTAAATTACGTTTAATCCATGGCGAAACTAAAAAATGTAATTAAGCAACTATCTGAACAGGACGTAGAAAGCATTTATAAGTCTCTTGTCGAAAGCAATGCAGAGAAGTCGGCCTTTCTTCTTAAGGCTATGCGTGAAAAGCAAGTGTCAGATGAAAAAATTATGGGTGAGCTGGATGTAAATCCGAATGCTTACTACACACTTCGCTCCCGTCTGAATCAGAAAATTGAGGAGTACCTTCTCGAGCAGATGGAAAGCCCGCGGGCAGATATTCTTAAAAAAGTAGCCAACATCAATGAGATTGTCTTTACAAAGAAGAAAACACTTGCCGTAGCGACCTTAAAAAAGATGGAGAAGGAGCTGCTCGATTATGATCTTTCCAACGAGCTGACCATTGTGTATAAATCGCTTAAAAAGCTTCACCTTGATACGCCTGACTATTTCAATTATTCCCAGCTCTACAACCGTCATGTAGCCTACATGCTTTCATTAGATAAAGCGGAAATAATGATGGGTGAATATTTCAGTAAATTTGGTGAATATTTTCTCAGCGGAAATAAGTTGGGTAAACTTGAACTTTCCCTTTTGGTAAAGGAGCTGCACAGCATCAGCAAGAACCATGAGTCCCATCGATTATATGTCTATTATGATTGTGTGCTGATCTTTCACCGGCTGTTTGTCGAAGCTGATTCTGAGGTTCATAGTCAGATAGATGAGGAGCCACTTGAAGATATTTTCAGCAACGTCAGCAAAATATTTGAAACCTATAAGCTGGATTCCATCTATTACCATCTCAATCTGGTTTTTGAGTATCTCAAATTCCATTACTACACCAATTTTAAAGTTTACCGTAAGGCAGAATCATATTACGAAGAGATTAATGACTCCAGCGAGTCGCTTTTCACCAACTATGCTGTGTACTGTTTTCCGTCCACGTTTTTGATTGCTAAGCTGGAACGTGCCATTCGCTTTCAGAATGTCGACACGTTGGATGAAGAAAATAAAGCCCTGTTCGTCGACCTGGATGATGACAGTATGGATCCTAAAAACATGATCGTATACTATACTTATCGATCATTGTCGGCCTTTTATGCTGAGGACTACCAGCGTGCTGCTACCTGGTTAAATGATTTATTGAATAAAATAAGTTTCAAAAAATATCAGCTCGCTCAGCTTGAGGTGAAAACCCTTCTCGCCATGCATTATTGCATGATGAAGGAGTATGATCTGTTTAATCAGCTGGTCAACAGTATACAGCGCAATATACGTTTGATGGGCAAGGAGAATTGTGAAAACGTGTTCATGTTTGTCAAGGCCCTGAAAATTGCCGTAAGCGAGAATAAGCGAGACAAACATCCGAAAATAAAATCAATAGTAGAAAAGCTGCCTAATCCTAATGACGGGCTTTTTCACCCAACCTTGCTGGTCAGCTTCTCTGAGGAACTCATCGGGAAGATGAGCTCCTATTTATAATTCTTCCAGGTTTTCGTTTGACAAGGGCTTGTTGATATACTTCTTCACGAAAGGATATTTTTTCGATTTGTTCATATCCTGCGGGTTGATGGATGAAGTAAGCATTATGATTTTGCTTTTGTCCTTTGTGGCGGCGGAAAGCTTTTCAAACTCCTCCAAAAACTGAAACCCATCCATCAGCGGCATATCGATATCAAGAAAAATGTATTCAGGAAGAATATCCGATCCGTTTTCCTCCAGTTGTTCGATATTTTTTAAAAATTCAATGGCGCTCCTGGCTCCTGTATGGATGTAAACATATTTGGATAGCGTGGTAGCCTCGATCATTTTTTGGTTGATGAGATTATCGATCTCGTTATCATCGATAAGCATTACCGAATGATATTTCTTCTTGTTGGTACTCATTAGGCGCTTTTCAGTTTTATTGTGTAAATAAAAGTAATTCCGGTGGAATTGTAATTGTAAACTTCTACTAAATATTACAACCGTATTTTCTACAGTTCAAACCGGATTCCCTGAGCGAGTGGCAACTCAGTTCCATAATTAATGGTATTGGTTTGTCTTCGCATGTAGGCTTTCCATGCATCTGACCCGGATTCTCTTCCACCGCCAGTTTCCTTTTCACCCCCAAATGCACCTCCTATTTCTGCCCCAGAGGTGCCTATGTTTACATTTGCGATACCACAATCAGACCCTGATGCACTTAAAAACAGTTCGGACTCACGTATATTTTGTGTCATGATGGCAGAACTCAATCCTTGCACCACGCCATTCTGTATTGCGATTGCTTCCTCAATTTCTTTGTATTTTGTTACATAGAGAATAGGGGCGAATGTTTCGTGCTGCACAATTTCCCATGTAGGATCCGCCTCATAAATACAGGGTTTGACATAATACCCCTCACGGTCCAGGATACCACCCTCCACCAATGGTTTTGCGCCATTTTCATTCAGAATTTGAATCGCATGCAGGTATGCATCTACAGCTGATTGATCAATTAATGGGCCTACATGGCTATTTTCATCAAGAGGAGAACCAATTTTCAGCTGGTGATAGGCATGTTGTAGTTTTTCGCAAACTGTATCATAAATCGACTCATGAATAATCAGCCTGCGTGTGCTTGTGCACCGCTGGCCGCAGGTACCAATAGCACCAAACACAACGCCCGGAATTACAAGTTTAAGGTCTGCGGTAGGTGTAATAATCACGGCATTATTGCCACCGAGTTCCAGCAACGTTTTTCCAAGTCTTTTTCCTACAGTTTCTGCGACAGATTTACCCATAGGGATGGATCCGGTAGCTGATATAAGTGGAATCCGATCATCTTTAGCCATTTTATTACCTAACGCCCGACCTCCGAATACCAGGTTCATAATGCCCTCCGGTGATCCTGTTTCATGGATCACCTCCGCGCCGATTTTTTGTACAGCGAGTGCGCAAAGTGGTACCTTTTCTGAGGGCTTCCAGATGACCGTATCCCCGCATACCCAGGCTATCATGGCATTCCAGGCCCACACTGCCACAGGGAAGTTGAATGCTGATATTATGCCAACAGGCCCAAGCGGGTGATATTGTTCATACATACGATGATTTGGCCTCTCGGAGTGCATGGTCAGCCCGTAAAGCTGTCGTGATAGCCCCACGGCAAAATCGCAAATGTCTATCATTTCCTGAACTTCACCCAGGCCCTCCTGCAACGATTTACCCATTTCCAATGACACCAACCTGCCCAGTGCGTCTTTATGATGCCTTAGTTTATTGCCAAATACACGTACCATATCACCTCTTTGCGGTGCCGGTACCTGTCGCCAAAGCAAAAATGCTTCCTGTGATTTTTGGACAATTTCATCGTAGTCTTCTGCTGAAGTTTCGGATAAAGTGGATAAATAACTGCCATCAATAGGGGTAAAAGTTTCAATTTTTTCAGGCTGTGGATCAAAAAAATGCCCACCTGTCGCTCCGGATACATCCATTGCAGTTATGCCAAGATTATCGAGTAGTTGATTTTTGTTCATAAAAAAAGCCCTTCAGGTTTGAAGGGCTTAATCTATTACATATATCCGGTTAAGACAACATTAATCCAGTCCTAAACCATAGTAAGCTTTTTCACCATCAGGGTAATAACCTTCGATCAATACACCACCTTCTCCATTTTCTCGGATATAACTTAAGGTATTTTGAAAATCGCTGATGGTACGTATAGGGCGTTCACCCACCTTTGTCACAATAAAGCCTTCTTTCATACCGGCATCCTTGAATTTACCACTACTCAACTCGTCGATCTGTATACCATAGTTCAGCTCAAGCTTTTTCATGGTTTCTGAATCCACTGGCTTAAAGGTGGCCCCTTCAATCACCACTTCTTTTTTCACCACTTCGGTGGTTTTGCTGCTGTTTTTCAGGGTTGTTTTGGTTTCATAATAATCACCGTCACGTACGTATACCACATTTACTTTGTCACCCGGGCGGTAGCGCGCTACCTGTTCCTGAAGCTCAGCTATATTTTCCACTTTTACATCATTAATAGAGATGATGATATCCCCATCTTTAAGGCCGGCATCTTCTGCCGCAGAGTTAGGCTGCACAGCTACTACATAGATTCCTTTTATCTCATCCAGTCCGTTATCTTCCGCCAGATCCTGTGTTACTTCTGCAATATTTACCCCAAGCAACGCACGCTGTACTACCCCAAACTCCTTCAGGTCAGATACTACCTTGATCACGAGCGCCGAAGGCACAGCAAAACTATAACCCGCGAATGTGCCGGTTGGCGTTGCGATAGCAGTATTTATTCCTACCAGCTCTCCATTAAGGTTTACCAGAGCACCACCGCTATTTCCCGGGTTTACTGCGGCATCTGTCTGGATAAAGGATTCCACGCTAAGATTGGTCCTTCGTCGCAGAATATCAATACTTCTTGCTTTAGCGCTAACGATGCCGGCAGTGACTGTAGACGTAAGATTAAACGGATTGCCAACGGCTATCACCCATTCGCCTACCTTTACTTTATCAGAATTTCCAAACTCAAGATAAGGTAATCCGGTAGCCTCAATTTTCAGTAAAGCGATATCAGTGGTAGGGTCCGTTCCTATCAATTCGGCATCGTATTCATGGTTATCTGCAAGCACGATCTCGATTTTTTCTGCATTTTCCACTACATGGTTATTGGTCACAATGTAACCGTCTGCAGATATGATAACGCCGGAACCGGATGCCTCTCCCGGCCGCGGTCGTCTGGGCTGATACTCTTCACCCCAGAATTCTCTGAAAAAATCATCCCATGGGGAACCGCCCTGACTTTCGGATCGTCGTATTTCACTTCTTATGTGTACAACTGTAGGAGTAGCGATTTCCGCGGCATGCACAAAATTCAAACCTTTCGGCACCACATAATCTGACGAATCAATGAAGTTCGTAAATCGGGTATTCATCGATTCGGTCTGATTATCGATTGTGGTCGATTTGGTATCGTTTAATAACTGGAACCCTCCTAGACTAATGGCTCCTCCCAATACGGATGCGAATATCAAACCCAGGTAATACTGTCTCTTATTCATGCTTCAATTATTTTTGACCTAATTTTGAAAATGACACCCTTTACATACGAGTAAATCTTTGAAAGGGTTAAAACAAAACAGGAAGTTAGTTTCATTTTATATAATGCAACATTTATTAAAAGTGTTTGGGCCGGGGATATTATTTGCCAGTACATGTATTGGTGTATCCCATCTTGTACAATCCACCAGAGCAGGTGCCGATTATGGGTTGGCATTTTTATGGGCTGTAATTCTGGCAAATCTGTTTAAATACCCGTTTTTTGAATTCACTGTCCGATATACCAATATTTCAGGAAAAAATATCCTGCACGGCTATAATGAAATTGGAAAATGGGCAATGTACCTGTATATCCTGCTGACATTTGTATCCATGTTTATTGTGACAGCAGCCGTTACCTTTGTTACGGCAGGACTGATGGCTAACCTGTTAAATGCAAATATTCCCATCAATATCTGGATTGCAGTTTCGCTGACGGTAACGATATTGATATTGGCGCTTGGGCAGTTTTCCATCCTTGATAACCTGTTAAAGGTAGTTGCCTCTGTTTTGCTGATTTCTACCCTTTTTACCTTTTTTTCTGTTCTTTTTCAGGATGGTGATATGGTAGCAGTCATGGATAAACCTGTACCATATTCATCTACCGGGATACTATTTCTCATTGCCTTAATGGGTTGGATGCCTACAGCTATTGACCTGTCTACCTGGAGCAGTTTATGGATGGAAGAGAAAATACGCACTTCAGGTTATTATCCTTCCTTAAAGCAGTCATTGCTGGATTTCAATATCGGGTATCTTATATCAGGAGTTTTGGCTGTTTGTTTTCTGGTAATGGGAGCAAAAATCATCTTTCCAAGTTCAGAAGTCTTATCCAACTCATCGGCAGACTTTGCGTCACAAATTGTGAATATGTATACTTCAGTGATTGGGCAATGGAGTTATATCATTATTGCTATTGCGGCATTTACTACCATGTTTAGTACTTCAATCACATTGATTGACGGTTATGGAAGGTCAGTGGCACACAGCATTGAAGTAATGTCAGGTAATCCAACGTATACCAAAAGGCTTTATTTGGTTACTATATTGATACTGGGTGCAGGGGCGTACGTTATTTTGATGAATTTCATTAACAGTCTCACGGCCATGGTTGATCTGGCGACAACATT
>CAZEQJ010000045.1:12846-21857 GCA_964514385.1 uncultured Cytophagales bacterium | reverse complement strand
GTACTACCGTTGAAACCTTTAATTGTTCGAAAAAATAAAGGCTAATTTTTCTATCTGCAAAAATACTATCTTTGCCGAGGTCTAAACTCAAAATTAGAATGAATAAATGTAAACTATTGCTTTTGGCTGGTTTTATTATCAGCCTGCATGTTACTGCGCAAAAGACTGAATATTCTCTGCAGGACTGTATTGAATATGCTCTCAAAAATAACATCAGCGTACGTCAGTCGAGGATAGAGGTATTGAACAGCCAGAACGATCTGACCCGCTCCAAGCATCAGCGGTATCCTAACCTCAATTTTTCGACCGGATTCCGGTTTAATCAGGGGCGTTCCATTGATCCTTTTACCAACCAGTTCGTGGAAGATCCGGTGACTTCCAATAACTTTAATGTCAGTACGAGCGTCAATTTATTCAACGGAATGCAGACCTACAACACGATACAACGCAACGAGTTGTTGGTTGACCTGAGTACATATGCGCTGGACGAAGTGAAAAATGATGTAGCACTCAATATAGTGCTGTTATACACACAGATCTTATTTAATCAGGAGTTGCTGGAGGCATCAAAGGTAAACCTGGAAGCTACTCAGTCACTGCTTGAGCAGACGCGCGCCCAGGTAAAATCAGGTGTGCTGCCCAAAATAAATGAACTCAATATCGAGTCGCAGCTGGCTACAGATGAGCTAAACCTCGTAAATGCCGAGAATGCGCTTGAAATAAGTAAGCTTCAGTTGCAGCAGGCCCTGCAGATTCCTGTGAGTGACGATTTTTCTATCGTAATACCCGAGCTGGACGAGCCGGAAGTATTTATGTACGCACTATCACCGGATGAGATCTATCAGGTAGCCCTTACGGTAATGCCGGAGATAAAAAGAATAACATTAAATGAGGAGGCCTCTGAATACAATTATGAAATTGCGAAAGGTGCTTTGTTGCCATCGTTATCTCTTTCAGGCAGTATTTCCACCGCCTATTCCAGTGTGGCTCCGTCCACTCTTCCCCGTCAGGGTACAGAAAATATCCAACAAACAAGGGTAATTGGTCAGACGGCTTCAGGTGAGGATGTGATCACATCTTTTTCAGTACCGGCAGAAACTATTTCCAATACCTACTTCAATCAGCTGGACTTTAACCGAAATCAGGGTCTGTTTCTTAACCTGAATATCCCTATCTACAACCGGTACAACACAAAAGCGAGCATAAATCAGGCGTTACTCTCCATGGACAATGCAAAACTGACATCCGAAAACGTAAAAAACACCCTGCGGCAGGAAATAGAGCAGGCGTATCTTGATGCAAAGGTAGCCAGCAAAACATATGAATCGAATAAGAAACAACTGACGGCATTGGAGGAAAACTTTCGAATGTTGCGGACACAGTATCAGCTGGGTGCTGCAGATGTATTTTCCTATAATCAGGTAAACAGTGACCTGCGGGCGGCACAGGCTAATCTGGTACGATCAAAATACGATTATATCGTCAGGTTGAAAATACTCGACTTTTACCAGGGCAAGCCGATAGAATTTTAAAAAACAGGAAGAAGGCCATCAATATTTATGGCCTTTTTTTATTTTTGGTCATGATCAGATTTAACATACTCCTCCTGTTATTTTTGGTAGCCGGACCGCTGCTGGCACAGGATCAACCTCAGGAAACTGAAAAGGATACAACTTACTGGACTTTTTCCAATCAGTTTGGCGCCAACTTTAACTTCTCTGACTTTTCAGATAACTGGACAGGTGGGGGTACGGATGCCATATCCCTATCCTCATTTCTGAATTCTAAAGCGAGCTACAGGAAGGGTAATTACAGGTTTACTAGTACGCTGGAATTGCTTTATGGTATTCAGCGTCAGAATAATGGAAATGTTGAGCTTAGAAAAACCCAGGATAAGATCTTTTTCAATAACAAGCTGGGGTACAGTATGAATGAGCACTGGGACATGAGTGCCAATCTGCAGTTCCTCACCCAGTTCGATAACGGTTTTCGCTTTCCGGATAATGCCGAGCCACAGTTGATTTCTGCCTTTATGGCACCGGCTTTCCTTACCGGATCACTTGGTTTCAGTTACGACCCCAACGAATCATTCACGCTTTCATTATCTCCATTTGCACCACGTCTTACGTTTGTGCTGGACACAACAATATACCGGAATGTGCCTGAAAACTACGGTGTTGATATAGGATCTCAGGTCAGGTATGAGTGGTACGCTTTTCAGCTTATCGCTGATTACCAGGAAGATGTAAACGATAACCTGAACGTGAAGATTCGTTATCAGTTGTTTGCTAACT
Source organism: uncultured Cytophagales bacterium (assembly GCA_964514385.1). Classification (GTDB taxonomy): domain Bacteria; phylum Bacteroidota; class Bacteroidia; order Cytophagales; family Cyclobacteriaceae; genus CAZEQJ01. Next base: position 19,563 of record CAZEQJ010000045.1, on the reverse strand, counting down.
ATGAGGAACTGGATCAGATAGAATCAATCGATCATCGCCTGGACGTAGCCGTCACAGCTGAGGTAACCAAGTACATCTCCATCAACATTTCCACAATATCCATCTACGATATCGATCAGATAGATGAAATTCAGGCCAGCACTATCCTTGGGCTGGGGCTGCTGGTTAAGTTTTAAACGAACAGAAATACTATGGATAGCACCAAAGTGGCCATAATAAAATAGCGATACCAGGTATTGGAAATAAACTTCACAATCCATATTCCCAAAAAAATGCCGCCAATGATAGCGGGTGCCAGCGAAAGGTTTATTACAAAGGAGTCCGTACTAATGGTATGCCACACAAACACATGAAAAGGTACCTTTATTACATTTATTATAAAGAAAAACCATGCTGCAGTACCGATAAAATTGTTTTTTGGTAGCTTCATCGATAACAGGTAAAGTGCTAGAACAGGGCCTGCTGCGTTCCCTACCATAGTAGTAAATCCGCCCAGAAAACCTAAAATGGCAGCCACCGACCAGTGACTGGGTACTTTTACTTCCTTTTTACTATCCCGCCAGAGCATGATCAGTACGCCACCAATGACGAAAATTGTTAAAAGCAGGGTGAAGACCTGATCAGATATGGCATCACCTACCCATGTGCCGGCTATTACTCCGGTTACCGTCCAGGGCATCAACCTGAAAATATGGTCCCAGCGAGCATGCCGGTTGTAGTATATTACAGCGGCAATATCAGCAATGATAAGAATGGGCAACAAAAATCCGGACGAAGCTTTTCCACCATACAACTGCGCCAGCAAAGGTATTACGATCATGCCTGTACCGGCTATCCCGGCTTTGGCCATACCTATCAAAAAAGCACATATAATGATAATGAACCATCCTGATATAGAATCCGGCGAAAACGGGTTCGAAATGAAGATTTCCACTGAGATTTTTAAGAGTTACAACAAACAATTTGGTTGAAAGTTAGTGTAATGATTAACATATTTGCCAATTCGTATAAAACCAAATCTAAACATCATGAATAAATCAATCTTTTTTTATTTAAGTTTAATGCTGACCCTTGTCATATCATTCAACGCATCAGCACAGGAAGAGGAAGAGGAGATTACAGAAGAGGAGATCAGGTTGTTCGCCTGGATGGAAGATACAGTGGCGTATTACAAGGAGGTGCAGGAAACTGTGATTTCAGAAAATATCAACGCTTCTGAGGTGTTGAAAGGCATGTACAATGATATCAAGCAAGCTTATCCTGATTCAGTGAAGTTGGTTGAAATCGGTGCTACTGCGGAGCAGATCACAGCATATGAGGATATTGTGAAGTTTACTGAGGAGCGAATTGAATCTATTCGACAGCTTAAAATCGATCTCATCAAAGAAGAAGTAACAGTAAAAGCCTACAATAAAATAAGAAAGGCCATGAAAACAGATCCTGAGCTAAAAGCCAAGGTTGATGAATATATGGCTGAGTTCAAGGCTTTACGTGAAGATAACGAAAATGCAGATGCGGATTCTGATGATGAATAGCATATGAGGGGGTGCAAAATCCCCCTCTTTAAAACTCTCGTTTTAATTTAATTACCGCTGAAACGGGCCTGCTTATATTACCCGCTTCATCTCTGAAAACAGCGGTAACCTTTTTTGGCCCGTCATCACCTTCAAGTATAAAATCCTCAATAGTAGGTGTGAAGGCCTCCCATGAAACTCCGTTGAAGTCGGTTTTAGAAGTGACCATCATTTCATATGCACCTTCTACGAAACAGGTTACAGTAACTTTCTTCTCCTGATCATTCGTCCATTCAGCACCATCGTTTATCTGAAATTTGACTACTTCGGGTGGTGTGTAATCCAGTATGATCTGGTCACTCACGATATCAGAAATGTTGCCGGCAGCATCACGGTATTGTACAAAAATATCTTTTTCACCTTGACCGTCGCTTAGCTTATACGGATGCGAGGTCTTAAACGGCACCCACTCGGCCTCAGGAAAGAAATTATTTTCACTAATCATCATAAAGGCGGCCTCTTCTACTTCGTGACTAAGTCTGACGATATGGTTTTTGTTCCTTGAAAACAAGGAGTCTGAGTTAATAGTAAACGATTCCACCTCCGGTGGTGTCCGGTCCAGTATAATGGAGGCTTCTGCCAGTTTGGATTCATTACCGGCCCGGTCTCTGAACTTTGCATAAATGGTTTTTTTGCCATCTTCGCCATCCAGATCCCAATCCTGTATGGTTTTTGTTATAGGAAGCCAGGAAGCGTTTTTGAAATTTTTGGAATTGGACAGCATAACAGAAAGTGCGTCGGCATCAGCAATAATATCAAGTTGTACCTGCTTATTCAGGTTGTTGGTAAACCGGTCATTGTTATTAATTGACAATTGAAAAGCTTGTGGTGGCGTAAGGTCGAGAATTATGTCGTCCTGTGCAAGGTTGGAAATGTTACCGGCTTCATCTTTTGTGATTATAAATACTCGTTTTGTGCCTTCACCTTTTTCAAGTACCCATTTACGTGATTCAGCATAAGGTTCCCAGATGATAGACGTATCGCTTTTTGTGATGATCTGATTGGAAATAAACATCATTTTTGCGTCATCAGCACGAATACTTAATGTCACTTGTCTGGTGGTATCATTAATAAATGCACTGTCGTTATCGATGGTAAAGAAGGTGATCTGCGGGGGAGTAAAGTCGATAATAATATCATCGAAGACTGCTTCGGATATATTGCCGGCCTCATCTTTGAAACGGGCGTAAACTGTAATCTGACCTTCCGTTTCCGGCATATCAACAGGTATGATCGGTCTGTATGGCAACCAGGCAGACTCCATTTCCCTGTTCGTGCTAACCTGGACAAAGCGTGCATCATCAGCTTTTACCTGTGCATATAGTTTTCTTTCGGGATTGGTAGCATATGGCGCATTTTCATTGATTACGACACTTGGATTCTGCGGCCCGTTCCTGTCAAGATATACCCCGCTGGAGTACACTCTTGATATGTTGCCGGCAGCATCCTTGAACCGCACAAATACCTTTTTGGGGCCATCTTCATCACTGAAAGTCCATTCAACTGAATCTTTCACTTCCAGCCAGGGGTTTTTGCTGAAATCAGGATAGTCAACTACCTGCATAAAGCTGGCGTCATCATCATAGCGAAGATATAATGTAGCCTTTCTGTCTTTTCTCGTAAGAAATTTTTCGTTGTTATTGATCACCACACCACCACGCGGAGGCTCGCGGTCAATAATGATATCATCAAAAATGGGATCAGAAAAATTGCCAGCTTCATCTCTGAACCTTACATAAAGTGTGAATTTACCTTCTGCATTGCCTACATCAATAGTATCCAAAGTGGTAGCGTACGGTGCCAAAGGGGAGGCGTTGGTAAAAGAGGCTTCATTACTTACCTGATAGGCGACAGCATCTTCAGCTTCCATTTGTATCATTAGCCTTGATTTAGAGGCATAGGTAGAGTCCGAATTTATTGTAATGCTTTTTGCAATAGGTGGCTTTCGATCCAAAATCACAGTAGCCATGCTTACGACCGATTCATTTCCGGCCTCATCAATAAATTTGGCAAATATGACTTTTTCCCCATCCTCCTGAGCATCAAGCTTAAACTCATTTATCACAGGTTCATATTCCGTATACGAAACATCTTCAAAGTTTTCATCAGTGGAAATGGCCATTCTGATGGTGGATGGATTAACACGTGTACCTACAGCCACTTTTACTATTCCGTCAGGGTCGGTTGAATATTTATTTCCATTATTGATTTTCAGGAAAGGCGCACTTGGGCCCTGAGTATCGAGAATGATGGAGCTGGTGACGGGTTGGATGGTCACATTACCTGCCGCATCCCTGAAATATGCTTTTATAATTTTATTGCCGTCCAGTGTGTCGAGTTCCCAGTCCAGCGACATGTAATCCTTGCCTTCATCGTTGCGATAGCTCAATATCTCGGCCTTAGCCGAAGATACTACACGCACCAGTGTGGCATCATCTCCGTAAATCCGTAGCTTCACTTTCCTTTCGTTCGTGAACCTGTCATCTTCATTTATTTCAACCTTACAGTTCTGTGGTGGAGTGAGGTCAAGGATAATCGTATCTACGACCATGCTGGACACGTTGCCGATACGATCTTTGAACCGGGCATATACCATTTGAAATCCCTCATTTCGTGACCCCAGTGTCCAGTAACGTTCCGGTTCGTATTCTATCCAGCTACCGGAAAATGCCGGCTGATTGCTAAGTTGCATCTGAAAGGCATCTTCAGCTTCGATGAAAAGTCTCACCCTAAGATTATTATTGTTGGTGACCAGTTGCTCGTTGTTAATTTCAAACTTTTTTACCTCCGGTGGAGTGCGGTCCAGCTTAACACGGGTAATCTCAACAGGGGATACATTGCCCGGGACATCTTTCAAAGAGGCTTTGATTTCATATATTCCATCCTCATCGGGTAGCTCAAGGGTCATACTTCGCTGGTAAGGCTCCCATTTCAGGTTTTCGTAATCATCAGCAAGGCCAACTTTCATTTCACTTATGATGGCAGGGTTAGTGCGCGTAGGCAGCACGGAGATGTTGATTGTTCGGTCCTGTGTGATGTATCGGTCACCCTCAAGCTTTATTTCTATAGCTCCTCCACGCTGACTTTGGGCATTGGAATGGAAGGCCGCCATAAGAAAAAGCAGCATGTAAAGAGGCGCAATAAGCTTCATGACGCTATGGTAGGGGTAAAAGTTGATTTTATTTGTGAATACAGCCATGAACCCTTTGTTTTTCCGGCCTACCGAATTATGCATGATGATATGTGTAAATAAATTACAGCTCACAAAATAGCATTTTATTTAGGAATCAACAATGAAGAGTCACCATAACTTAGAAAACGATAGTCACTATCCAGAGCCGACTGGTAGATCGTGCTCCAATCTTGTCCTACAAAAGCGGCGATCAGCATGATAAGTGTGCTTTTTGGCAGGTGAAAATTTGTAACCAGTCCATCGCACATTTTAAATTGATAGCCCGGCGTGATCATAAGCTGCGTCTGACCTGATAGTCCGGATAATTTCCGCTTCTCCATAAAATTAATCAACACATCAAATGCTTCAAGGCGTGATAAAGCGGATGCTTCCTGATGCTGTTCCACATAAAACGCCTCTTCTTTTTTGCTTTGCAGTTTAACTGCATACAAGTAAATACTTTCGAGTGTTCTCATTCCCGTGGTACCAACCGGTATAATGTTGCTGGCCTGCCTTAGTTCCTCTAATGCTTTTTTTGAAATATGTATTTCCTCACGATGCATTATGTGCTCACGGATAACGTCACTTTTGACAGGCTGAAAAGTGCCGGCACCAACATGAAGCGTTATGTATGTCTGACGAATATTCGAATCCTGCAGCCTCGTCATGACACGGTCGGTGAAATGAAGTCCGGCAGTTGGCGCAGCAATAGCACCGTTATATCGGCTGTAAATGGTTTGGTATCGCTCCTGGTCTTCTTTTTCTGTTTCACGGTTAAGATAAGGGGGTAAGGGTATCTGCCCCATTATGGATATCAGCTCAGAAAAGGTCATATCATTATCCCATTTCAGGCTTACCACCGCATTTTCCCTGTCAACGAGTTCAGCTTCGATATGGGTATTGTTATAATCCAGTGACAATATGCCGGTTTTCCATTTTTTGAGATTTCCAATCATGCATTTCCAGCTGCAATTCTCTTTCACCTCCATTGCCTGGGTTATCTCTTTATGGGGTAAAACGGGCTCAAGCAGGAATATTTCGATTATAGCGCCGGAAGGTTTTTTAAAAAACAACCGGGCAGGAATGACCTTGGTGTCATTGAATACCAGCGTGCTGTTCTCGGGCAGGATTGCCGGAAGATCATAAAACTGATAGTGCGAAATATGACCTTGATGATAATGCAGTAACTTTGACTCATCTCTGACAGTTAAAGGGTATTTTGCAATCCTTTCCTGTGGGAGCTGGTAGTTGAAATCATCCAAAGTGAAATCCATGCACAAAAATACAAGAGCCGAAACAATTTCCCTTTCATATTCAAAAAGAAGATTAAAATTCACTTTCGCTGCCGGCACCAGCCGTGGGGTTATGACTTATCATGACACTTATTTCATTACTATCCGCAAAGACAATAGCCCGCAGGTAACAGGTATTGGTGAGGCAGCACCGTTGTCAGGATTAAGCCCGGAATATGGGCGCGGGTTTGAAGAAAAACTTAATATGACACTTGACCTCCTCACCGGCTTAACCCTGCCGGAGGTGTCTACTTTTATTGAAAAAAAACTTCATAAACTGCCATCAATCAGGTTTGCGATAGAGACTGCATTAGCTGATTTAAATAACGGAGGGCGAAAATTGATTTTCGATAATGGCTTTTTTCATGGGGATTACGATATTCCCATAAATGGCCTGGTATGGATGGGCGATTTTCAGGAGATGGAGAAACGTCTTCACGAGAAAGTGGCAGCCGGCTTTACTACCATAAAAATAAAGGTTGGGGGTATAGATTTCGAAAAGGAACTGAAGTTGCTCGAAATAGCACGCTCAAGTTATGGTGACAAGATTACATTGCGAGTTGACGCTAATGGTGCCTTCGATAAGTCCAACGTTTTTAGTAAGCTGGAGCAGTTATCCATTTATGATTTACATTCGATAGAACAGCCGGTGAAACCCGGAAATAGCAGGTTAATGCAG
>CAZEQJ010000045.1:0-12836 GCA_964514385.1 uncultured Cytophagales bacterium | reverse complement strand
TTATGTAAGCTGTCGCCGGTACCTGTGGCCCTGGATGAGGAGCTGATTGCCGTGGAAAATCCGGGAAGACTACTGGACGAGTTAACGCCAGCATATCTGGTAATTAAGCCTACACTAGTTGGGGGGTTAGCTGCTGCGCAGGAATGGATCGACCAAGCACAGCAACGAAACATCGGATGGTGGCTAACCTCTGCACTGGAGTCGAACATTGGACTAAATGCGATATCGCAGCTGGCAGCTCAATACAAAGGAATTATTCCACAGGGGTTGGGCACAGGATCGTTATACCACAATAATGTAAAAAGCCCGCTGGAAGTGTCAGCAGGCAAAATCAGATATAACAAAAATAAGGAATGGGAGTAATGCCAACCGCCTTGCGACGGTTGGCTACTTATTAGCAATATTCTTCAAACACACCTTCCAGATGGGAGGCGATGATCTCAGCCGGACGACCTTCAATATGGTGCCGCTCTACAAAGTGTACCAACTCCCCATCTTTGAATAAGGCAATACTGGGAGAGCTTGGCGGATAAGGAGCTGTCAGCTCTCTTGTCTTCGCAACTGCTTCCATATCCATGCCGGCAAATACGGTAGCCAGGAAATTCGGCTTTTTCTCCGAATTTGATACTGCTGCCTTAACACCAGGTCTTGCTGTACCTGCTGCACATCCGCACACTGAGTTGATGACAACCAATGTGGTACCTTTATGATTCTTAATATGATTTTCTACTTCTTCTGCTGTTTTGAATTCAGTGAAACCTGCCGTGGTGAGCTCCTCACGCATCGGGGTTACGAGTTCTTCAGGGTACATCATAATGTTTGTTGTTAAATTATAAAAAACCTAATTCTAGTTTAGCTTCTTCCGACATCATTTCCTGCGAGTAAGGCGGATCAAAGGTCAATTCAATTTTCACATCATTTACACCTTCAATAGCTTTTACCTTCTGCTCTGCATCCATAGGAATATCCTCTGCAGCAGGGCAGGAGGGTGAGGTCAATGTCATCAGTATATATACATTATTTACCGGAAACACCTGTATTTCATAAATCAGGCCCAGCTCATAAATATCTACAGGTATCTCAGGGTCATAAACTTTCTTGAGCGCCTGGACTACCTTATCTTTCAGATTATCGTTTGTTTCACTCATTTGTCAATTGTTTTTGATAAACCAGTGCAAATAGTTTGATCTGTTTGATCATTGCTGCAAATCCGTTTGAGCGCTGGCTTCCAATAACCTGCCCCATACCGATTTTATCAACAAAATAAAGATCTGCATCTACCACATCGGAGGTTTTTTGTCCTGACAGTACACGGACCAACAGACTTACAAGTCCTTTCGTAATGGCTGTATTGCTGTCGGCTTTTAATTGAATAGTATCATCATCCAGATCAGATTTCAACCACACTTTGGATTGGCAACCTTTTACTATATGGTCATCGGTCTTCCAATCGTCTTCAAGTGGAGGCAGCTTATTGCCCAACTCCATGATATACTGGATGATGGCTTCCTTGTCACCGTCAAGAAACTCAAACTCTTCAATTATCTCGTTCTGTATTTCGTTGATGGTACTACTCACCCGATGATCTTTTTTAGTGACTCAATAAATACTTCTACTTCTTTGATGGTATTGTAAACGCCAAAAGAGGCTCTTACTGTTCCTTCAATACCGTACTGCTTCATCAGCGGCTGTGTACAGTGATGACCAGTTCTTACCGCAATACCTTTTGCATCGAGCAGCATGCCCAGATCAAAATGATGCCACCCTTCAACTACGAAGGACTGGACGCCGATTTTTTCATCAGCAGTTCCAATGAGCCTGACCTTTTCAATCTTTGACAACTCTTCAGCTGTATAGGCAAGAAGTTCGTTTTCATGTTTCTGAACGGAAGTCTTTCCGACAGCATTGATGAAATCGAAGGACGCCTGCTGCGCCACACCATCGGCTATATTTGGTGTGCCGGCTTCGAATTTGTAGGGTATTTCATTGTAGGTTGTCTTTTCGAAATCTACTTCACTGATCATTTCACCGCCGCCCATGTAGGGTGGCATCTGATCGAGTATTTTCTTTTTACCATACAGAAATCCGATACCGGTGGGGCCATACAGTTTATGCGCACTAAAAACGAAGAAATCGCAATTCAGCTGCTGTACATCCACTTCCAGATGTGAAACTGCCTGTGCACCATCTACCAGCACTTTTGCTCCAACAGCATGAGCTTTATCAATTATATTTTTTACAGGGTTAACTGTACCAAGTGTATTCGAAGCGTAGACTATGCTCACCAGTTTTGTCTTTTCAGAAAGCATACCCTCAAAGGCCTCCATATCCAGTACACCACTATCATCTACCGGGATCACCTTCAGTATTGCACCTTTACGCTCACATAACATTTGCCAGGGTACAATATTGGAATGATGCTCCATAGCAGAAATCATGATCTCTTCGCCTGCTTTAATACTCTCCCCGAAAGAGTGGGCTACCAGGTTAATGCCTTCCGTAGTGCCCCGCGTGAAAATCACCTCCTCATTTAAGGCTGCATTCAGAAATGCCCTTGCTGTTTCACGGGTCTTTTCAAAAGCTTTTGTAGCCCTTTCAGCCAGGGTATGAATGCCGCGGTGAATATTGGCATTATCTTCAAAATAATAGCCTGATAACGCTTCAATAACAGATTTAGGTTTCTGTGTAGTGGCAGCATTATCAAAATATATCAAAGGTTTCCCGTTTACCTCCTGGTGAAGGACGGGAAACTGTTCTCTGATCATATCTACATCGAATACGGAGGAGGTAGTAATTGTCATATCAGGAAAGTTTTTTGTCAAGGCCTGTCTGTAAAATCTCCAGCACCTTTTCATTGGCTACTTTCTCTACAATCTCCCTTGCAAAAGCTTCAATAAGCATTTTTCTAGCGTCATTGCGAGAGATACCACGCGACTGTAGGTAGAAGAGATGGTCTTCTTCCAGTTGCCCTGTGGTGGCACCGTGAGAACATTTTACATCATCTGCCCAGATTTCGAGCTGAGGCTTTGTATTTATAGTAGCAGAATCTGACAACAATAAGTTCCTGTTCGACTGATAAGCATTTGTTTTTTGTGCATCCTGTCGCACGAATATTTTCCCGTTAAACACGCCGGTTGATTTATCACCAAAAATGCCCTTGTAATACTCATTACTCAGGCAGTTGGGCTTTTTATGATCTACCACAGTATGATTATCGATACGGGTTTTGCCATTTAGAAGAGAAAGGCCATGCATGTTCGCTTCTGTATGCTCATCTTCCAGTGAAATATTCAGGTTATTCCGGATCATATCGCCACTGAAGCCGAAGTTGAAGCAATGTGTCACCGAATCTTTCTTTTGATAAAGGCTTGTAGACCCGACATGTAATGCCTGATCGCCGTCAAGCGAAATTTTATAGTACTTCACTCTTGATGCCTTATCGCAGTGAATGTCAACCGCTACATTGGCAAAAAACCTAGCCTGATCATCTGACTGGTGTAGTTCGATAATCTCTGCTTCCCTGTTTTCAGCCACATGGAAATGAATGGCAGGTTGTATCAGATTATCGGCACCACCATCATTGGTAAAAATGAGCCATATGGGGTCTGTTTCCTTTTCTACTCTGTAAGTATATTGCAGGGTAGGGAAGTGCTCACTTAATTGTTTGAAGGGGTCTGTCCCGTTAGATTGTGAGACATTATCTTCAATTTGGATGGCAGATTTGTCCACTGAAGCTGTGACAACAGCTCCGTTATGAATGTGCAAAATATTTTTCCCTTCAATGCCAAATGGCAAATCGGCTCGCCCGCCCTGATTGTCAGTTGCGATTTTTTCACCAAGCAAACTGTCTAAACGGCTGAGTATGGGAAAATACTTGTACTCTTCTGCTTTTTTATCCGGCAGCGCTGCGATATAGGTGTCTACATCAGCTGTAAACCCTTTTTCAGCTGCCCAGGTTGAGAATTGTTCCTTAAGCATATTATACCGCTACTGTTTCTTTTATCCAGTCGTATCCTTTCTCTTCCAGTTCAAGTGCAAGTTCCTTGCCTCCTGATTTTACGATTTGGCCGTTATACAGCACATGAACGTAATCAGGAACGATATAATCGAGCAACCGCTGGTAATGGGTCACCACTATTGTTGCATTTTCAGGTGACTTGAGCTTATTTACGCCATTAGCAACAATCCGTAGTGCGTCGATATCAAGTCCGGAGTCGGTTTCATCCAGTATAGCCAGCTTAGGCTCCAGCATGGCCATTTGAAATATTTCATTTCTCTTTTTTTCACCACCTGAAAAACCCTCATTTAGGGGCCGGCTTAGCAGCTCCTTATTGATATCTACAAGCTTCATTTTCTCTTTGGTCATCTTCAGAAAAGAGACGGCATCCAGTGGCTCAAGCCCACGGTTTTCTCGGATCTGATTTATCGCCGTTTTCAGAAAGTTGGTAGAACTCACGCCCGGTATTTCTACGGGGTATTGAAAGGCAAGGAATATGCCTGCCCAGGCACGTTCTTCAGGTGCCATTTCCAGTAGGTTTTCGCCTAGAAACTCTACACTTCCATTCTCTACTTCATATTCTTCCCTGCCTGCAAGTACTGAGGCCAGGGTGCTTTTGCCAGAGCCATTCGGACCCATGATGGCATGTACTTCGCCTGGTTTCACTGACAGATTGATACCTTTGAGTATTTTCTTGCCTTCTATTGAGGCTTCCAGATTCTTTATTTCAAGCATTTTTACGTTCGATTAATTATCCTACGCTTCCTTCAAGTGTTATTGCAAGTAATTTCTGCGCCTCTACTGCAAATTCCATAGGCAGCTGGTTAAGCACTTCTTTGGCGTATCCGTTTACAATAAGTGCTACAGCCTGTTCTGTATCAATTCCACGTTGGTTGCAGTAAAACAGCTGATCCTCACCGATTTTAGAAGTGGTAGCCTCGTGCTCCACCTGAGCAGAAGGATTTTTCACCTCAATATAAGGGAAAGTGTGTGCTCCACATTTATCACCCATGAGTAGTGAGTCGCACTGTGAGAAATTCCGTGCGTTTTCGGCCCGCTTCATGATTTCAACAAGACCACGATAGCTATTTTGGCTTTTACCTGCAGATACACCTTTTGATACAATGCGGCTCTTTGTGTTTTTGCCAATGTGAACCATTTTGGTACCTGTATCGGCCTGTTGCATATTATTGGTCACAGCTACACTGTAAAATTCACCGATGGAATTATCTCCTTTTAAAACGCAGCTGGGGTATTTCCATGTGACGGCAGAACCTGTTTCTACCTGTGTCCATGATATTTTGGAGTTATCACCAAAACACAAGCCCCGCTTGGTTACGAAGTTGTAAATACCGCCTTTACCATTTTTGTCCCCCGGATACCAGTTCTGAACTGTAGAATATTTTACTTCTGCATCTTTATGTGCATATATTTCCACTACAGCAGCATGGAGTTGATTTTCATCACGCATAGGAGCGGTGCAGCCCTCGAGGTAGCTCACATATGAATCTTCATCAGCAACGATAAGGGTCCGTTCAAATTGACCAGTATTGGCAGCATTAATTCTGAAATAGGTAGACAGCTCCATCGGGCAACGCACGCCTTTTGGTATATAACAGAATGATCCGTCACTGAATACGGCCGAATTGAGGGCAGCAAAATAATTATCGTTTGCCGGCACCACACTACCGATGTATTTTTTCACCAGTTCCGGATGATTATGAACAGCCTCGCTGAAAGAGCAGAAAATGATGCCAAGTTCACCAAGTTTTTCCTTGAAAGTGGTGGCGACGGATACGCTGTCCATTACAGCATCTACCGCTACACCTGTAAGTCTTTTCTGTTCATTAAGACTGATACCAAGCTTCTCGAAAGTTTCCAGCAACTCAGGATCTACTTCATCCAGGCTTTTTGGCTTAACTTTTTGTTTAGGGGCGCTGTAATATATGATATCCTGATAATTGATTTCCGGATACTTCACATTAGGCCATCTCGGCTCTTTCATGTCAAGCCAGGTGCGATAAGCTTTAAGGCGCCATTCGAGCATCCACTCCGGCTCTTCTTTTTTGGCAGAGATAAACCTTATAATATCTTCATTCAGACCTTTTGGCGCTGAATCAGACTCAATTTTGGTCTCCCAGCCGTATTTATATTCACGTCCTGTGATTTCGTTTAATATTGCGTCCTGTTCACTCATATCAAAAATTTATGCAAATATAATGAATCGATCTTGTTTAGAAACGTTCTAAATAGGTTATTGTTTACAAAAAAACCACCCGAAGGTGGCTTGATTGTTTGTATACAAATCTATTAAACATCTTCACTAAAAACAATGTGCCGGTTCAGACTTTCTTCCAGCGAGATCAGTGTTTCTGTTCGCTCTATACCTTCCACCTTCTGGATTTTATCATGTAATACGTCACGAAGATGCCGTGTATCCTTGCAGTGTAACTTGATAAATATATTGTACATTCCGGTCGTATAATGGATTTTTACAATCTCAGGAATCGATCGCAGACGCTTGATAACATCGTCATAGAGGGAACCCTTTTCTAGGTAAATGCCCATAAAGGCAGATATATCATAACCAAGCTTACTGTAGTCCATGCTCAAGGTGGTGCCTTTTACAACCCCCATTTCCTCCAGTTTACGCATCCTTACGTGAACAGTGCCGCCAGAAACAAAGACCTTTTTTGCCACCTCAGTGTACGGCATTTTAGCATCTTCCGTCAGTAGCGCCAGGATTTTCAGATCGATGTTATCGATTTCGTAATTCTTACTCATTTTGAACTGATATGATTATTAAAATAGAAAGTACTATATGTGTTTCTTGAATCAAATGTAAAAATATAATCTTAATCGTAAAAATATTTTAAATAAATAATTAATTTTTTATAAATTTACAATCTCAATACACACACTGTAGGGTGTTGAAACTGGCAGACATGCCCTCCCGTCTCGAGGGTGAAGAGCAAGGGATAAATTGCGGCGAGCAACTAACCTCTTCGTGAAGGTTCGAATCCTTCCCCTACAGCTTTTTTCTTTCCCTTTGGGCTTTTTTTAAAAAGTTCTCGCTAAATATAGCTTTTTTTTAAAAAATACATATTTGTTTTTCTGTATATTTGATATTGTTTAGCAAAAAATTAACATAACGTATTAAAATATATGGAAAGACCATGGCAGAAATTCTATCCGGAAGGGGTAGCACATGATATTGATATTTCTGAGTACCCGTCAATACCTACCTTGCTCACCTATTGTTTTGACAACTATCGTAACGACGTTGCTTTTGAAAATATGGGCAAGACTCTGACTTTTCACGAGATCGACGAGCTGAGTAAAGGCTGGGCAGCCTTTTTCCAACAAAAGCTACAGCTACAAAAAGGCGATCGCATTGCAATTCAGATGCCCAACCTGTTGCAATACCCTGTGGTGATGTTTGGAGCCCTCAGAGCAGGTCTGGTGGTGGTGAATACCAATCCACTCTACACAGCCAGAGAAATGGAGCATCAGTTTAAAGATTCTGGTGCAAAAGCAGTGGTGATCCTGGCTAATTTTGCCCATAATCTGGAGAAGATCATGGGTAACACCGCGATCGAGCATGTAGTAATTACCGAAATCGGCGACATGCTGGGCGGACTCAAATCCGGAATTGTCAATTTTGTAGTGAAGAATATAAAGAAAATGGTGCCGAAGTATAGCCTGCCAAAGGCAATGAAATTCCGGGCTATTCATAAGTCACTGCAACCGGATACATTCAAGCCGGTGGATATCACACCGGATGACACAGCCTTTTTCCAGTATACCGGTGGTACAACAGGTGTGTCGAAAGGAGCGATTCTGACTCATCAGAATATTGTGGCAAACATGGAGCAGATTAGCGAATGGATGAAACCCCGTCTACGGCCGCGTCAGGAAATAGTCATTACACCACTGCCATTATACCATATATTTGCTTTGACGGTAAACTGTCTCGGAATGCTTAAAATCGGTGCGAGAAATATCCTGATCACCAATCCGCGAGACATGAAGGCATTTATAAAGGAATTGGGTAAGCATAAATTTACAGTCATGACTGGCGTTAACACGCTTTTCAATGGACTGCTCAACCACGAGGATTTTCATAAGCTTGATTTTAGCCATCTTAAGGTGGCTGTCGGTGGTGCCATGGCCGTACAAAGGGCTGTGTCTGACCGCTGGAAAAAGGTGACAGGAAATGATCTTTGTGAAGGGTACGGACTTACCGAAGCATCACCCGTAGTAAGTTGCAACCCTATTGATGGATCCGAAAGGCTTGGTACCATTGGTATGCCACTGCCCAGTACAGATATTAAGGTGATAGGAGAGGATGGCAAAGATGTAGGATTTAATACACCGGGCGAGCTATGTGTCAAAGGACCACAGGTGATGAAAGGGTACTGGAATTACGAAGGAGATGGAAGAGCAATCCAGGATGGCTGGCTGCTTACCGGAGACATGGCTTCAATTGACGAGGATGGCTTTCTGCGTATAGTGGACCGCAAGAAAGAAATGATCAATGTGTCAGGCTTCAATGTATACCCTAATGAAGTCGAAGGTGTGATAGCAGAGCATCCCAAGGTACTCGAGGTAGGAGCAGTAGGCGTCCCTGATGCAAGCTCCACTGAGGCTGTAAAAGTATTTATTGTCAAAAAGGATAATTCCCTGACCGAAGAAGAGATTTTCGAGCACTGCAAGGAGAATCTCACTAACTATAAGCGCCCCCGGTATATTGAGTTCAGGGATGAATTGCCAAAATCAAATGTCGGTAAGATTCTCCGAAGAAAACTCAAGGAAGAGCCGGCATAACATAATATTTTACAATTTCTTAATGATTCGTTGAAGGGCAGGAGAATATTCTTCTGTCCTTTTTTTATAGTTTTGCATTTTTATTAACGGGTTGGACATGGGGAAAAATACTATCGGCTTCAGGCTTAGAATATCCTTTGCTATATTAATACTGGTATCCACTGTTGGCGGTTTTTTTTCTTACCGCATGATGACCACCTCCTCTACCTACTATGAAACAAAAATTGACATCACAGAAATAGACGCTGCAATAAATAAAGCAGAAGAGCTTATTAATGAATTCCTGCTTGAAGGGAGAAAAGAAGTCGATTTTCTGGAAGATAATGAATCGGAACTCACACAATCGATAGAAAGTCAGCTCAACTCGTTACAGCGTGACCTTGATATAATAGTGTCAAACAAAGCAGTGGCTGCACTGGGTCTTGAGACTGAATTGCTCAACCTTAAAAATGCCCTGGTTTCCTATACTTTTAAATATAAAAGCCTTCAGGATGCCTATTATAAACGCGGCTTTAAAGACCATGGCCTGGTAGGAGATATGCGTGATTATGTCCATGACCTGCAGGAACTCAGCTCGAAAGACGAGCAGCTTTATGCCTTTCAATTGAGAAGGAGAGAAAAAGACTATTTTCTCAGGCTCGACACGCGGTACGTAGAATTGTTACATGAGCTCACAGACGAATTTAAGTATTTTCTGGAGTCAAACCCTCAGTCATATACGGCTGATTATGCCCGAAAAGCATCATTGGTAATCGACGCCTATGAAAACCAGTTCAATAAGGTGGTTGACCTGGACCGAAGCATCGGGTTTACGGCCGACTTAGGATTACGCGGCGAGTTGAAGATGATTTCAACAGGTATTACGCCCCGTATTTCTTTTCTTAAGGGTAAAATGGACGAGGCGGTGAGTAAATTGACACGCCAGGCCGTGTATGTACTCGCTTCTTCCGTGATTTCAATGGTAGTAGCAGCAATTCTGTTCACTATTATGTTATCAAGGTCAATATCCAGACCCATCCGTCAGCTGGATCATCTTACACAGCGTATCACCAATGAAGATGCATCCGAAGATCATATCAGGGAATTGAATGTTCTTGGTAAATTGAATAGCGAAATTGGTAATCTGGCCAATAATTTCAGGCAATTGCTCCAGCACGTGATGGATCAGATGACGGAGATGAAGCGCAAAAATACAGAGCTTGAAGATAATAAGGCGAAGGACGACATCCGAAACTGGATATCACAGGGGCTGGTACAGTTCAATGAAGTACTTCGTAAGAAATCATCGCTGGATGAAATAATGGAAGGTGTACTACAGTTCATCATTAAATATGCCGATCTAAACCAGGGAGCTATGTATGTGTTGGAAGAAAAGGCACGCACAGACCAGCATATTATGAAAATGATTACTTGTTACGCCTACGGTAAAAAGAAAATGCGTAAGGATACCGTGATGCTGGGAGAAGGCCTGGTAGGCCAGGTATGGCGCGAGCAAGAAACAGCTTATCTCACAGAAATACCTGAAAGTTATATCGAAATTACCAGCGGACTTGGACGCGATCTTCCACAGTCCCTTCTGATTATTCCACTGAATAGTGATGAGAGGGTAGAGGGCATTATTGAGCTAGCCTCGCTGAAATCAATTGATTCTCACAAGATCGAGTGGATTGAGATGATTGCTGAAAGACTTGCCCGTAGTGTTTCTTCTATAAAAATGCAGGATACAACCACAAAGCTGCTTGAGGAGACGCAGCAAATGACTGAGGAACTCAGGGCATCGGAAGAGGAAATGCGTCAAAACATGGAGGAATTGCAGGCGACGCAGGAGGAAATGGCCAGAAATCAGCATGAGTCTAATCAGCTGGTAAAACGATTGGAATATCACCTGGGCCTATATGAAAACATCGTAAATAAAGTATACGAAGGTGTCATCATTACCGATGGCAAAGAGGAGATATTGTATGCTAATGCATACGCCAAAGACAAGCTGCGGTATGGTGACATCATTTTTAATACGCCGGTATCGAAGATTATCAATGTACCATTCGAAAACGTAATCAACAGGCTTTCGTCGGATGATCATTTTGCTAAAAATGAATTTTCTAAAATCCTCAATGTAGAGCTAAAAGACAGAGATAATCAAGTGGTGAAGGTAGGGCTTGTGGTCACCACATTCCGGGAGGGTGCTGAAAACAGATATGTGTTTCTCTTTAACGCGTATGACTTTTCCACAGACGATCCTGCCATCAATGATTTGTTTAACAAATCCTATATTTTTTCATCTGAAGAATAAGTCTGCTATCTTCAGGTGTGATCACATTTCAAAACGTAGAATTTTACAGAGGCAAGCAGAAAATCATCGATCAGGTCAGTTTTGACCTGAAGCGAACTGATACACATATTATCCTGGGTAAATCAGGAGCCGGAAAAACCACCATTCTGCAGCTTATCAATAAAATGCTGAAGCCTGAAAGCGGTGAAATAACTTTTGGCGTCGATGAACTCAATGCACTTCCGGCAAACGAGCTTCGCAAAAAAATGGGGTATGTGATGCAGGGTGATGGTTTATTCCCCCATTATACCGTATTCGATAATATAGCAACTGTACCTCGCCTGCTCAAATGGAGTAATTCAGCGATCAGTTTTCGTGTAAAAGAGCTGATGGAGATGCTCAAGCTTCCGCTGGACTTGATGTACCGTTATCCGTCCTCATTAAGTGGTGGGCAGCGGCAACGGGTAAGCATAGCCAGAGCCTTCGCACCTAAGCCGGAAATCCTGCTCATGGATGAGCCATTCGGTGCGCTTGACACCATTACCAAGAGCAGCATTATGCACGATTTTAAACACCTGGAGGAGCTGGTAGAAACGACGACAGTGATGGTGACCCACGACATCAGCGAAGCCGTTTACCTTGGGGACAATCTCATGATTTTTGAGGATGGGAAAATCACCTTCAGTGGCAATAAACGTGAACTTATGAAAGCACCCCAGGCAGAGCTATTCATTCGTGAAAACCGCTTTCAACTGGAGCTCATGGCTGTTGATCAGGGGGATGAAAGCCTGTACAGTATGATCACAAAAAAGCTGCGTGAACACAAACGGGAAGAGGTTATTGATCTGATCAACAAATACTGGAACTGATGAGGGATTGGTTATACTATTTCTACGATCAGTTGCCTGTGGTACTGGATAAAACAATCGAACATGTTCAGATCACCTCGCTGTCGCTTCTGATTTCAGTTTTTATAGGGTTGCCTCTCGGCCTGCTATCTTATTACTACAGAAATTTCCGGCGGCCGGTGATGGGAGTTGTAAATGTCATCCAGACGATTCCAAGTATTGCATTACTGGGAATATTACTTCCCTTGGTAGGTATAGGCGTTCTTCCTTCCATCATTGCACTGACACTTTACGGGCTGTTGCCTATTGTCCGAAACACCTATTCAGGAATGAGTGGTGTAGACCCTTCGGTGCAGTTGGCAGCTGACGCGATGGGACTTGACAGACGGCAGAAACTGACAAAGGTGATGTTGCCGTTGGCCATGCCCTTTATATTTGCAGGCATACGTACTTCTGCGATTATCAATATTGGTATTGCTACACTTTGTGCGCTTATTGCGGCAGGTGGCTTAGGTGAGCTGATATTCCAGGGCGTTTCATTAAACAATCCTGATCTCATTCTTATCGGGGCCATACCAGCAGCTTTACTGGCATTAGTGACCGACAGGGCGTTGAGCGGGGTGGAAAATCTGGTCAACAAATACTTCTATCCTGTATTTATCGGCCTTATATTCTTAATGCTGTTACTTGCGCTGAGTTATTTCAGTCCGTTTACACCAAAAAGCACGAAGCTCACTGCAGGTATACCCTATGAATTTATCAACCGGCAGGATGGATGGCAAGGATTAAAACAAACCTATCAGCTGGATGTAGAGGTAAAGGAAATGGAAATAGGGCTGATGTATCAGGCACTGGCAGATACCTTTGATTATACAAATTGCGTGCCGCTCCC
>CAZEQJ010000044.1:0-22298 GCA_964514385.1 uncultured Cytophagales bacterium | reverse complement strand
TTTTTAAAGTTGGCTTTTTGAAGCATTACATATGATATTTATAAAAGACGGTCAGCCTGCTGACAGCCTTATTCTTTCTCCGGATGATCGTGGTTTTCAATATGGTGACGGGTTGTTCGAAACCATGTTTTTCAAAGATGGCAGTATTCCGCTTGCACGATACCATGAACACCGTTTACAGCGCGGTATGTTTGCCCTGGGACTTCAGACAGATTACAGTGCTTTTGCAGGCTACTGGATTGAAAAGGCATCACAGCTGATTAAGGAAAACAGTTTAGATCATGCCAGCTATCGAGTAAAATACTATGCATGGCGCACAGAAGGTGGGTACTACACACCACAGGATGACCGTATTCACCATATGATTTCTGTGGAGCCCTATGAGCCTGCGATTACTGAAAGGAAAATTGCCATAAGTGAACGGGCAGTAGTGAATTATCATCCGTTTAGCCGGTTTAAAACATCAAATGCTCTCACTTACATTGTTGCCGGGCGTGAGATGCGGGAAAGGCAGCTGGACGATATCGTGCTGCTCAACAATAACGGTCATGTGGCAGAAGGTCTTTTTTCTAATATATTCTGGATTAAAGATGATACCTACTATACACCCCATATTCAGACCGGATGTAAAGAAGGGGTAATGCGAAAGCATATATTGAAACAACTTGCCAAACACCATAACCGTCCGGAGAAAGTGAAAGCAACGCCTGAAGAAGTGCAGGAGGCAGATCATATTTTTCTCACCAACGCCCTCGGCATCCACCATGTCAGGCAATGGGGTGTCAACAGCTACCGGCCGTATCCTCACATAACGGAGTTACTTCCATTTTAAACCGCTACCTCCGCCTTGATGTGTGGATGAGGGTTGTAGTTCACCAGTTCAAAATCCTCAAAGGTAAAACCAAAAATGTCGCGTATATCCGGGTTGATATGCATCTGTGGCAGAGGCCTGCATTCACGTGAAAGCTGTAGCCTGGCCTGCTCAATGTGGTTCGTATATAAATGAGCGTCACCAAACGTATGAATAAATTCTCCCGGCTCCAGCTCACACACCTGCGCAACCATCAATGTGAGCAGTGCATAAGATGCTATATTAAAAGGTACACCAAGGAATACATCAGCACTACGTTGGTAAAGCTGGCAGCTTAACCTTCCTTCCGCAACATAAAACTGGAAAAACGCATGACAAGGGGGAAGCGCCATATTCTGTATATCGGCCACGTTCCAGGCACTAACCATCAGCCTTCTCGAATCAGGGTTTTTCTTTATTTGCTCTACAATATTCGTAATCTGATCAATGTGACCCCCATCCGGAGTAGGCCAGCTACGCCACTGATAGCCATAAACAGGACCCAAATCTCCATTTTCATCAGCCCATTCATCCCAGATGGTTACCTTGTTTTCCCGAAGGTAACGAATATTCGTGTCCCCTTTCAGAAACCAAAGCAATTCATGAATGATCGAACGTAAATGCAGTTTTTTTGTAGTGACAAGCGGAAACCCTTCGGTCAGGTCAAAGCGCATCTGATGTCCAAAAACACTAATGGTGCCAGTACCCGTACGGTCAGACTTTTCTACACCATTGTCCAGAATGTGCTGCATCAGATCATGATATTGCTTCATAAATATTTACTTTTGGCGCTCACAATTTCAGTAGATCAAAGTTACATAATCTGATCTGATAAAATAAATAAATTTATGCACAAGCGAACGGGAAGGTGGCTGTTGTTAGGAGTATCATTTGTGACGCTTATTTTCGCTTTTTTTGCTACCCGCATAGAATTCAACTACGATGTTGATAGTTTTTTTCCTGTAGGTGATCCTGACCTGGAGTTTTATGAAAAATTCACCGAGAACTTCCCTTCCGATATTGACTACCTGCTGGTGGCTATCGAACACAGACCGGCCATCTATGACTCGATATTTCTATCACAGATATCTGAATTCACAAAACGACTCGATACCATCCCGCAGGTCGAACGGGTAACCTCGGTGTTAAACCTGGGAGTACCTATCATTTCCCCTCTTGGACCCATACAGGTGCCCTATATCAATACAGATAAACCTGATATGTATGCGGCAAATAAAAACAGGATCTCCTCCAGCCCCATCGCCTACAAAAATCTGGTGTCTGAAGATCATGACGCCATGGCCATCTTGATAAAACATACCGATTACATCAAAAAAGCTGGTGCAGACTCCCTGATGTATGCGCTGAACACGATACTGTCAGATTATAATTTCGATGATATCCACATTGCAGGCAAAGCAAATGCGCAACAGGTGTATATTAATAAAACCAAGTATGAGTTGCTGGTGTTTATCTCTGCCTCCGTTGTGCTTGTCATCATACTGCTTTGGGTCTTTTACCGAACATGGTGGGGCATAATCATCCCGCTGATTGTTGTTCTGATGGCCATGCTCTGGACGTTTGGTTTTATGGGTATGGTGGGTAAAAAAATCGATATCCTGATGGTATTGCTGCCTACCATCCTTTTCGTGGTGGGCATGTCGGATGTGGTTCATATTTTATCGAAATACCTGGAAGAATTACGTAACGGCAGGAATAAAATAGCAGCGCTCTGGACAACAGTACGAGAGATCGGACTGGCGACATTTTTGACGTCGCTTACTACTGCCGTAGGCTTTTTCACCCTGATCACTGCGCGAATCATACCCATCCGGGAATTTGGAATCTACACCGGGTTAGGGGTATTTTTTGCCTACATTGTTGCCTTCACCTTCCTTCCGGCTACCTTATTGTTTCAGCCAAAGCCAAAGGTGGCGCTGAATGACCTTGCACGTCGGCGGTGGCAGAACCTGCTCAGCAGGAGTTTTGTCTGGGTGATAAACCACAAATTAATAATCCTGGCGGGTACCATCATACTGCTGGTGCTGGCGGGAATCGGCATTTCGCAGGTAAAAATAAACACCTATCTTGTCGAAGGATTACCTAAAAATGACCCGCTGAAACGTGACTTTTTATTTTTTGATGCCAATTTCGGCGGCAGCAGGCCTATAGAGATGGCGCTTGAGCTGGAAACTGATACGGTATCGTTTTTTGACCATTCCATTTTACTTGCAGTAGACTCTATTGAAAATAAGATCCGCCAGCTTTATGGCGCAGGTAATCTCTTTTCTCCTGCCACGGCTGCCAAAGTCATTAATCAGGCTACACATGGCGGACAACCCTCGTATTATCAGATACCTTCTCCTTCTGAAATTCCCACCATAAAAAAATACGCATCCTTCCTGTCGGAGTCGAAAGCATGGACATCAGTGGTATCACCTGACGGCCATTGGGCCAGGGTTACGGGTAAAATGCCGGATATGGGAAGCTACAAAGCCCTGCAAAAAAACGACACCTTGTTTCTGTATATCGATGAGG
Source organism: uncultured Cytophagales bacterium (assembly GCA_964514385.1). Classification (GTDB taxonomy): domain Bacteria; phylum Bacteroidota; class Bacteroidia; order Cytophagales; family Cyclobacteriaceae; genus CAZEQJ01. The sequence goes on along the minus strand of CAZEQJ010000044.1, from coordinate 18,910 downwards.
TTACCCAAGGCATCCCGTTAAAAGCTACACTTACCGGCACTTCACTTTTGCTTGACAATAACAATCTATACCTCACCCGAGGCATGATATCCAGCCTATCGATCGCATTTCTCGTAATTGCCATCATCACCGCTATCATGTTCAAATCACTTCGCATGATATTGATCGTACTCATTCCCAACATGATCCCTCTTGTGCTGGTAGCAGGAATTATGGGATTTGGGAATATACCGTTGCAGCTGGCTACCAGCATCATTTTTACCATAGCCTTTGGTATTGCCGTGGATGATACTATACATTTCACTTCAAAACTGAGAATAGAGCTGGGCAAAGGCAAGTCTTTTGTCTATGCCCTCAAGAGGACATATCTGTCGACAGGTAAGGCATTAATTGTTACCACCATCATATTATCGGGAGGATTCCTGACGCTTATGCTCAGTAATTTTTCGGGAACTGTCTTCACCGGGCTGCTGGTCAGTGTAACGCTGCTGCTCGCTGTGATATCTGACCTTACACTCATGCCTGTACTGTTGATCCTGTTTTTCAAATGGAGAAAATAGCAATTGTACTTTGCCTGCTGATCAGTCCCGCATGTCAGTACCTTTCTGATCAGGTTGACAAGTTCAATGGCTTGTCACTTTCCGGCGGCAGAAGCCTTTATTCACAGGAAATGTTTGATGTGATGGTAGCTCAGACCTCAGCCAACGCCATTGCCATTATCCCGTATGCCTTTAGTCCGGGTGATACCAGCCTATATTTCAATATCGATAGGCAATGGATAAGCGAAAGGGAAGAAGGACTGGTACATACGATTTCCCTGGCCAGGCAAAAAGGATTTTCGATTATGATTAAACCTCACATCTGGGTTCGGGGTCAGGGGTGGGCCGGTGAATTTGAACTGAATAATGATCAGGAATGGAAGGTCTGGGAAAAGAAATATAAACAATACGTGCTTTCAATGGCCAGGCTGGCTGAAACATATGATGCTGAGGTTTTCTGTATTGGCACTGAGATGCGTCTTGCAGTGCGACAAAGACCTGAGTTTTTTATCGATCTGATAAAGGCCGTCAGAAAACAATATGGCGGCAAAATTACCTATGCCGCCAATTGGGATAATTATGAGCATGTGGTATTCTGGAACCATCTCGATTTTGTCGGCATTGATGCTTATTTTCCGGTACTTGAAGCGAAAACACCGACCATCGCGGAAGCTGCTGAGGCATTTGGTTCACTGAGTAATGCACTGAAAGCGTTTTCTGAAAATCAGGGAAAGCCAATCCTGTTTACCGAATTTGGCTTTGAAAGCGTTGACCATAATCTAAATGGTCACTGGCGTCAAAATAATAAGGTCTTCAATGCGCAGGCACAGGAAAATGCCTTTCACGCCTTCTTTTCCGTTTTCTGGAATGAACCCTATATAGCAGGAGGCTTTCTTTGGAAATATTTCCCGGATTATATGTCAAATGAACCTTTGGAGGATACTTTTTCACCACAAGGCAAGCCCGCCATCAATGTGATCCGGAAATATTATCAAGAAATTGATTGATTAAAATATCCATACTCTTTTGATCGACCCAACCGGAGCCTGGAGCTAAGATCTGATCTATTTCGGGAGGCAGTTGAGGCAAATGGACACTTCCGGTAATAAAGCATACTTTTTTATTATACTTTTTGGCCTTTTTAATCAATGTCCATGGCCCCTTATCGCTAAGGGTTTGTTCGTCCAGTCTGCCTTCACCTGTGATCACCCAGTCACAATTGCGGATACGGTCATCGGCCTCCAGCTGACTCAATATCCAATTACTACCTGAAACCAACCGGGCGTTCAGCATCTGACGCAACCCAAATGCTGCTCCACCAGCAGCGCCGGTATATTTATGATCTTTATGCATACGCCCATACACTGCCTCCATATCTGCTTTCACGGTGCTGATCCATTTTTCGACCCGGGGTAAATCAGTTGACTTCAATCCCTTCTGTTGGCCGTATATCCGTGCGGCACCATTTCTCCCTGTCAGAGGATTGGTCACATCACACAAACCGATTACCCTGATGTCATCGGAGAAAAAACCTGATTTTAAAGAGAATTCCCCGAAGATATCTCCATTTACCAAGCCTAACGCCTGACCGATACCGAGACCAATATCTAGGGTAGCACTTCCTCCGAGTCCGATATAAACGGTTTTAACCCCCTGGTCAACGGCATTTTTCACCAGAATACCGGTGCCATAGGTATCGGCGGCCAGCGTATTATACTCCTGCTCATGCAAAAGATGTAACCCGGACGCCTCAGCGAGTTCGATAAATGCTAGAGACCTATCAGGATTAATACCATAAGTAGCGGTCATAGGGCGTCGCAGCGGATCAACAGTATCAGCCTGCACAGGTACCAGGCCAAGTTTAGACATTACTATTTTCAATATCCCATCACCGCCATCGGCAATGGGCATATTATCGATCTCAATCGCTGCCTTACCTGAAAATGCATTTGCTATCATCTGACATAATTCTAAGGATGACCATGATCCCTTAAAGGCATTTGGTGCTATCAAAACCTTTGGAGCCGGTTTTTTCATGGAATTAATTAGCTATTTTTAAGCATGTATTCAAAATTATGGATTCTGGTTTTTATTTACATCCCGCTGTTTGGCCAGCTCAACAAAGAGCAACCCGACCGTCGCGATAGTGCTGACTATTTCAATGAATTGTTTAAGGAAAACCTAAGCCTTAGGCCGGATACCGCTTACTGGTACGCTATGCAGGCACTCAAATATGCCGATATGCTGGGTAACGAAAAGGCAAAAGCAAACGCGCTAAACAATATGGGTGTAATATATAAAAACAGAGGTAAAATTGACGACGCCTTGTCCCAGTACCTTGCCGCCCTGAAAATTCATCAAAATCTGGACAACAGGGAAGGGATTGCGAATACACGCAGTAACATTGCCAACCTTTATACCATCAAAAATGATTACCAAAGAGCACTTGTATTCTTTCGGCAGGCCCGTGCTATTTTTTATGAACTGAAAAATAATGAGCGTCTGGTGCAGATCAACACTTCAATAGGTAATGTTTTTGCAAATCAGGACCAGTATGACAGCGCGCTATACATGTATTTTGAGGCGATGAAGATAATGGAAGAACTGGAAGACTTCCCCTACCCCGACCTGTTTCTGAACATTGGAAACATATATGTCGAACAAAAGGAATACAATAAAGCACTAAACAGCTACCGCACAGCCGAAGGTCGTGCCATCAGCATCAATGACAATCAGGCTTTAGCTAAAATATGGCTCAACATGGGGGTAGTTTACCGCGAGCAAAAAGACTACGAAACAGCCCTGTACTGGCAGCTGAAGGCCCTGGAGTTGGCGCAGGAAATGGACGACAAGCCCCTCCTACAGGACGTATATCAGGCCCTGGCCACCGTTTATTTCCGTGCAAATTCATTGACGAATGCTTATTTCTATCTTGACCTTACCACTAAATTAAAAGACTCACTTTTCAATATTCAGGCAAGTCAGAGAATGGCAGAATTGGAAGCACTATACGAACTCGAGCAAAAAGAGAAGGAAATAGAGTTGCTGAAAACCAAAGATCAAAATCAAAGCCTGCAGATAAAATATAACCAGTCGGTCATACTGACGATACTGCTGGCTGCTATCACACTTGCTGCGTTAACATTATTGATTTATCTCCGGTACAGTCAGAATAAGCAGGCCCGCAAACTTCTTGAGCTTAGAAGCCTGGAAATTGAACGACAGAAGAATGTAATCGAACATAAAAACAAGGAAACCATAGAAAGCATCGAATATGCCAGAAGCATTCAGGAGTCGATGATCGATTCGGTAAACCTTGAAAAAAAACTAAGCGATTCCTTTGTGTTTTACAGGCCAAAAGATATTGTCAGTGGTGACTTCTATTGGTATACGAGGAGAAATGATTTCGACATCCTGGTCCTGGTAGATTGCACAGGTCATGGAGTAGCCGGTGCCTTTATGACTGTAATTGCGAATAGCCTTATCGACAGGATCGTTAATACAATGGGGTATACAGATCCCGCAGATATACTAGAAAATCTCAACATCTCCTTAAAAGAAAATATATCCCAAAACCCCGAAAATGGTGTCGTGCATGGAATGGACGTCTCTATTGTGAAGATTTATAAAAATAAGAGACTGCTGGAATATTGTGGTGCCCGGCGTCCGATGGTGATCTGCAGCCGCGAAAAGATGACCGAAATAAAAGGAAATCGCATTTCGATAGGTGATGCATTGCTAAACCGTGAACAGAAGTTCGTATCAAAGACCTTTGAACCAGATCCACAAAGTATGGTGTATATCTTCCCTGACGGTTTTAGTGACCAGTTTGACCATAGCGATACGACAAAATATAAAGTAAGGCGCTTTAAATCATTACTTGGCGAAATACAATACATGACTGTAGCAGATCAGAAATCCAGATTAGGTACAGAATTTCAGTCCTGGAAAGGTGAAAATGAGCAAACGGATGACATACTCGTCATAGGTTTCAGGATAGCCTAGATGTAAGGATTATACTAAATTCAGAAATAATATGATTATTTTCACCGAAACCACGGGACATTCAGCGCACTGAAATCCTTTTTTTAGCTATTCAGCGGTTTTTTTTCCTGCATCAGAAAAGATGTAGGCACTGTCAAACATATGTAATACCATACAATTTCTTGAAGCATCCCTGCCACGATGGCCGCGTATATTTGAACATATAAAAAAAGAGATAAAAATTCAGGAACAATGAAACGATTTATTTTAACATTAGGAATGGTAGCAGCAGTAGGGTTGATCAATGTTAATGCACAATCTAACCAAAGTACGCCTGCACAGTCAATGGAAGAGCTTATTCAACTGCCGTTTGAGGAGCTTGTGAACATGGATGTGGCTTTTAATAATGAAACGCCAAGTGATGACGAGCTGATAAACATGTCGATTGAGGAGCTGATGGAAATTCATGTGCTCCCTACTGAACAGCGCACAAAAATTGAGGCCCGTGCCTATGTTAACGATTTTCAAATAAATGGTCGGATCGTTAACAATATTGGCATAGAAACACTATCTTTTAATTACTAAGCTTAATAATTACTGCTCATCAGGATATAAGTCCGTTCTGATAAAATTCAATTAATAACGAAAACACAACCGTCTAATTTCGTTATTAATTGTATGCGCTACACGATTATTGTTTTTATTTCTCTGGGGATGCTATTGGGTTCATGTGAAAAAGAACCTGTTGATCCACCCATTTCGGATAATGAATACATAAACGCGTGGATTCTGGAAGAAATGGATTTCTGGTATCTTTATCAGACCGCCATCAACCCTGACATCGACCAAACACTGGACCCAACCCTCTATTTTTCAAGCCAGCTCGACCTTGGTGATCGCTTCTCCTTCATATCTGAATCAGCACAGGAATTACAAAATAATCTTCAGGGCATTTCACTTGATCCGGGGTTCGAATTCATCCCATATCGTGTAAGCCAGACAAGTGATCAGGTGATACTGCAAATAGCATACGTTAAACCCTCCTCACCTGCAGCAGAAGCCGGTATCAGGCGCGGGGATATCATTGTTGAAATCAACGGCCAGGAAATTAACATTACGAATTTCCCATCTCTTGCGGGTGCACTCAACCAGACAGCAGAATTAGGTTTCGGATCACCCGCATCACTCACGGTGACATCCACAAAAACCATCACACCGGTTGTATACAATGAAAATCCAATCCACCTCGACACAGTATATTCATTGGAAGGCCGAAATGTAGGGTACCTCGTTCTTAACAGATTTATCAACGGCATAGAGGATAATCCACAGCTTTACCGAAACGAACTGTTATCGGTATTTGCAGATTTCAAGGCAAAAGGTGTTACCGACCTTGTGCTTGACCTCAGATATAATCCGGGAGGATCTATCTCCAATGCCATTACACTCGGGAGCCTGATTGCCAGCAATGTTACCGGTTCTGATATATTTACACGTACACAGTTTAATGATGAGGTGCAGGAACTGATACTGAATGATCCCAGTCTGGGCGAAGATTTTGTCACCGATTATTTTGAAGATCTGCCAGAAAGCCTGAACGGCCAGGTAAGCGAATTATATGTACTCACCTCCTCGCGTACAGCCTCGGCCAGCGAACTGCTGATCAACGGGTTGAAACCTTACATGCCGGTTTTTCTTATAGGCGATACCACCAACGGTAAAAATGTAGGCTCCATAACCCTTTCAGAACCTGATGATGAGCGTATTACATATGGTATGCAGCCCATTGTGCTCTTTTATTTTAACCGGGATGGCACTGCTGATTTTGGAAATGGTTTTGCCCCGGATATAGTAAACCTGGATAATAACCTGAATAAACTCCCTTTGGGTGATATAAATGAGAGTTTGCTGAGTATAGCACTAAACGATATATCAGGCATTTCCGTCCGTCAAAAATCCCTTGATATATATCCGAAGCCGCTGGAAATCGGAGTTATACCGCCTGCATTATTTGAAATGAAAAATACTGAATTAAAACAAATCCAAGACCGATGAAACAAAGAATATACTGGGCAATAGGTATTGTAGTAGTGGTGGTAGCTGCCATCGTATACTATTCAAGATCTGCTACCACAGAAGATGTCAACATTGCCGTGAAAGCCAAGCGTGGTGACTTTGTAATAGATGTGACCACCACAGGAGAGCTTGAGGCCAAGTCATTTGTCGAAATTCAGGCTCCTTACAGGCTCCGTAATGCAAGGATCAACCGTGTCACCATCCAGCGTATGGTACCGGAAGGTACGGTAGTGCAAAAGGGGCAGTTCGTAGCGCAACTGGATAAAAGTCCGCTGGCTGAACGTATGGCCAATGAAGAAACAGAATTGGAGCAGGCGGAAGCTGACCTCGAGCAAGCCCGGGTGGATACTGCATTGACCTTGCGAAATGAACGTGACCGACTGATCAATCTGGAGTTTGCCGTAGAAGAAGCCCGGCTTACCCTCGAGCAATCGGAATATGAGCCGCAGGCCACCATTCAGAAGAATAAAATGAATTATCAAAAAGCAATACGGGATCTCACTCAGGCAAAAGAAGCCTATCAGCTTCAACTAACAAAAGCAAGAGCACAAATGCGGGAACAGCAGGCACGTTATGCCGAAAGATTGCAGGAATTTAATTTTCTGGCTGAATTGGAAAAGGAATTTACTATACTGGCACCAGAAAATGGTATGGTAATTTATTACCGCCGTAACAATGAGGTTACAAAAGAAGGAAGCCAGATAAGCCCCTGGGATCCCATGATTGCAACACTGCCTGATCTTTCAACCATGATCTCAAAGACATATGTAAACGAAGTGGATATCCGTAAAATTGGCCGTGGACAGGAAGTTGAAATAGGGCTTGATGCCTTTCCGGACAAAGACCTCACCGGTAGGGTCATCGAGGTTGCAAATGTTGGGCAAACCAAACAAAATTCGGACTCCAAAGTGTTTGAAGTACGGATAGAGATTAACGAAAATGACACTACTCTACGTCCTGCCATGACCACAAGCAATATTATTAAGGTAGAGGAGTTTGAAGATGTTGTCTATGTACCTTTAGAAGCAGTACACAGTCAGGGGGATACCCTCAATTATGTCATAACAAAAGCTAATCTTGGCTATCGTAAAAAACAAGTGATTACCGGCGCCTACAACGCCAATGATATTATCATTGAAAATGGTATCCGGGAAAATGATGAGGTGCTTCTCAACATACCTGAAGGTACAGAAGACCTCACCGTAGAGCTTTTAGGGGAAAAACCTAAAAATTTGGCTGCTGCACAATGAAGCGTAGGGAAATATTCACACGAAATCTTCAGATTGCGTTAGAGGCTGTCCAGTCCAATAAGTTACGGTCACTACTGACAGCATTAGGTATCATCTTCGGGGTAGCCGCCGTTATCGCGATGATGGCAATCGGTAGTGGTGCCGAGAAGGAAATCCTCGACCAGATTAAGCTGGTGGGTGTACATAATATTGTGATTGAGCCCGTTGTAGAGCAGGTTGAGGAGCAGGTAAAGTCGGTCGAAGATGAGAAAAATGAAAATAAATTCTCACCAGGACTTACGCTTGAAACTGAACAGGATATACGTGCACTACTTCCAAATGTAGTAGATACCAGCCCAGAGATTGTGCTTGAGACACAGGTGATTATAAATGGATTGCGCCGCTCCACAAAACTTATAGGCGTGAAGCCCTCCTATTTTGATATCTCTGATTTTGAACTCTATGCCGGAAATCATTTCACCGGGACACAGCTTGAAAACGGTCTTCCGGTATGTATTCTGGGCTCAAGCGCAGCAGGTAAATTTTTCAGCAAAGTTGATCCTATTGGTAAAAAGATCAAAGTAGGTTCGGCCTGGCTGCAGGTGATTGGAGTACTTGAGCCAAAAGCCATTACCGATCAAAGCATGGAGAACCTGGGAATACGTAACTACAATATGGACATTTATACCCCTATCCAAACCATGCTGATACGCTATGTCAATCGCGCCAGGGTAAATTTGTCTGCTGACCGTATCCGTTTCAATGAGTTTGAAGATACCCAGGCTGAGCAGCCGGTGGTTTCCAAAAATTACCATCAGATTGACAGACTTACCATCCAGGTAGAAGAAAGTGAACAATTGGCCAGTACCGCTGAAGTACTCAACCGATTCCTGCGCCGACGTCATAATGACGTGGTCGATTATCAGATCACTGTTCCGGAGCTGTTATTAAAGCAACAGCAGCGAACCAAAGAGATTTTTAATATGGTACTGGGAATCATTGCGGGCATTTCGCTGCTCGTAGGTGGTATTGGCATCATGAATATCATGCTTGCATCTGTGCTGGAACGGATAAAGGAAATCGGAATACGCATGGCCATTGGTGCCAGCCGAAAAGATATTATCATGCAATTTGTGCTGGAAGCGATCATCATTTCCGTTTCCGGAGGCTTATTGGGCGTAGTGCTCGGTATCAGTATTTCCAAACTGATACAAGCCATTGTAGATATTCCAACTATAGTTTCTATAGGATCAATCGTTATTTCTTTCTCTGTTGCTGCCTCTATTGGACTGGTATTTGGTATATTACCGGCACGTAAGGCCGCGCTAATGGACCCTATTTCATCACTAAGACATGAATAAAATGAATAAAATTGCGCTTTTACTTTTTATTTTCCCTCTTTTCGTGACCGGACAGCGGCAGCTTTCACTGGAAGAAGCTATCGAAATCGCTCAGGAAAATTCAATTGAAGCCCTTATTGCAGAAACAAGAAGAGAAAATGCCTATTGGAGATTTCGACGTGACCGGTCGGATTATTTCCCGGAATTCACCCTCTACGGAGATCCCGTAGGACTTAACAGGTCATTTACAGGTATCACACAGCCCGATGGGTCACTGGAATACCGTGAACTGAATCAGAACAGAACAAATCTGGGTCTGGCAATACAGCAGGATATCGGACTTACAGGTACGCGTATTTCCATGCGTACTACTTCAGAGATGTTTAACAATTTCATAGACGGAAGCACACAATTCAATGCAGACCCATTTTTCATCCGTATTCAGCAGCCCCTGTTTCAGTATAACAGGCTTGCCTGGCAACGGAAGATATATCCGCTGGATTACGAAATCTCCAAACTACAGTACGTTCAGGATCAGGAGGAAATAGCCGGTAGGGTTACCCAATTATTTTTTAACCTGCTGATACAGCAGGTAAATCTGAACATCGAAAGAAATAACTTTGCGAATAATGACACCATATATAAAATTGCCGAAGGCCGCTATAAACTTGGAAGAATAGCTGAAAACGAGCTGATAAACCTCGAACTAAACCTTCGTACAGCCGAGAGAAACCTTTCTGACGCACGCCTTAATGCACTCGACGCCCTTCAGCGTCTTAAAAGTTATCTGGGACTTGGAGACAGCGAGGATATCGAACTGATTCTCCCGGATGAAATACCGGAAATACTGGTAAATGAGCAGCTCGCGCTTGAATATGCCAAAAATAATAACTCTGAGTATCTTAGTTACCGTCTGGATGAAATTCAGGCAGAGGCTCAGGTCGCACAAGCTCGCGGTGATGCCGGTCTTAATGCCAACCTCAATCTTGATCTTGGACTTACCAACAGTGCCGATCAGTTTAGTAATCTGTATTCAGACCCTTCCAATAACCAACGTGTGGGTGTTTCAGTAAATGTGCCTATTCTGGACTGGGGTCGTAGAAAATCAAGGTTAAAAACCGCAGAGGCTTCAGCTCAGTTGACCAAATATCAGGTGGATCAGAACCGCACGAACTTTGAACAGGAAGTGCTGACGCAGGTGAGGCGTTTCAATGGCCTCCGTGACCAGATCGAGCTGGCGCTACTTACTTCAGACCTAGCGCAACAAGGTTATGACATTGCATACGGTCGCTTTAGGATAGGTAAAATCAGTATTATAGAACTTAATAATGCTCTAGAGAACAAGGATGCTGCTCGCAGGGCATATATCAGGGCACTAAGCGATTACTGGAATGCCTATTACGACCTGAGAAGAACGACACTTTATGATTTCAGGATTGATGCTCCACTCTTCCGGGAGGAAGATTTTAGTCCAAACCGTTTTTAACAGCATAAAAATCAATATAAAATGCATGCCTTACCTGAATGGTAAGGCATTTTTGTTTATTATCACAAAAAAATATTCCAATGAAACACGTTCTGATTTTATGTTACTTTTTTATTGTCAACTTTCATCTGAAGGCCCAGTCCTATTTTCCGGGAAGAGGCGATTGGGAAAGAAAAACACCTGAATCCTTTAACATAGATGAGAGAAAGCTGGAGGAAGCCATTCAGTTTGCATTGGAAAACGAGTATTCAGGTTCAAGGGATTTAAAAGTTGCCATTCTGGAGGGCTTTTCGCAAGAACCTTACCATGATATTCTGGGCCCTACGAAGGAGCGTGGTGGGCCGGCAGGACTCATCCTTAAAGAGGGATACATCATCGGGGAATGGGGTGATCCATCCCGTGTGGACATGACCTTTAGTGTTACCAAGAGTTATTTATCGACGGTAGCTGGTCTCGCTGTAGATGAAAAAATGATTTTAGATGTACATGATCCGGTACATCGGTATGTATGGGATGGTACATTTGATGGTGCACATAACCAAAAAATAACATGGCACCATCTGTTAAATCAGTCATCGGCATGGCAGGGCACCTTTTTAGGGTTACATGACTGGGCCGACAGGCCACCCCGTACAGGTGGTGTAGACGACTGGCGTTTTGCGGTTCCCGTAGAGCCAGGCACAATAATGGAATACAATGATGTGCGGGTAAATGTGCTGGCGTACTCCCTGCTGCAGGTATGGCGGAGACCATTGCCCATGGTGCTGAAGGATAAAGTAATGGATCCCATTGGCGCATCCGCTACGTGGCGCTGGTTTGGTTATGATCATGCATGGACAACTGTAGATGGATTGAAAATGAAAACAGTGACCGGTGGAGGTCACTCTGGAGGAGGTATATTTATCAATACATATGACCATGCCCGGTTTGGGTTGCTGTTTCTTAACAAGGGGAACTGGAATGGACAGCAGATTATTTCAGAGGATTGGATTGTATCAGCTACAACGCCTTCTGAAGCTATGGAAAGTTATGGCTATATGTGGTGGCTAAACCGTGGCTCAAGAAAATGGGATCAGGTAGAAAATGAAAATATCTATTATGCAGCAGGATTTGGTGGTAATTTTATTGTGATTGACCCTGACCACAAACTGGTGGTGGTGACGCGTTGGCTGGAGCCTTCGAAAATAGGTGAATTTATAGGGATGGTAATGCATTCTATCGAATAATCTGATAGCTGAACTCATATTCGTAATAACCTGCTTCGCAGACGAAAGCTCCCGTCGGTTTCACCGGATCGGAAGCGGCGACTAGCTAGCCAAAAAATCTATTCAAAAATTATAATTGTAATCAAGTCATCCTGTGAATCCTGATGCTGCCAATGGAAGGGTTGCTTCATCTTTGCTAATACGATTAAATTATAAATAATTAAATAGGATATAGGAAATATCTTTTCTGTCTGAATCAGGATTTGCAGGATGAATTGATTTGAGGATAGTTGGTAATCCTGTCATCCTATCATACTGTGAATCTGGATTCAGACATTATTTGAGCAATCAGAGTCATCCTGTTTCAGGAGACAATGATGCGAAATCTCGAAATGAACTCTTCTCGTCAACTCTCTACTCGAATACTGTTATGTCAGAAGAAAAGTTATACGTAACTTCTTACTCAAATAGTTACGTAACTTTTACCCCTTTGGCTGGGATCTGCCATTTGAGCAATCAGGATCATCCAGCTTCCGGAGACTCTGATGCAAAATCTATCATGTTAATCGACCCTTCCCATTCCGAGGTCCTAAATGACTGTAGTGATCTTCTTTAATTTAGATTTCAAACTCATCCTTGAGTTTAAAAACAAAGATAACCGGATTGGCATCATCCGGCATTTCCCTGAATTGCTTCAACCAGTCAGCAGCCCTTTTGTGCTCTATATCTAACTCAAGGCTCTCCAGCAGCTCCCGAATTACAGGTGGGTGAAGCGCAAACCACAAACTGTTACCATCCCAGTTCATCGCCTGGGGAATAACCTCACTGAATATATGGAATATATCATCGTTTATAGCAATTTGGGTCGGCTTGAATTGGTCTTTGGAAACATGAATCAGTTTATCATCGAATCGATGACTCCCACCCCATCGGCCCTCAAACTGATTTACCTCCAGTTTGGTCAGGATACGTCTGGTAAACAGGAAATAGTCCCCAAATTCTCCTGCTACAGATAACGTATAATCACCTATAAGCTCGTCAGGGTTGTCTATCAGCTGGTTATAGGGCATATGCTTGTTTGTATGCTTAAACACAATACGAGGTTCAAGTTTATCCTGTGATACGGTATAAAGCGTATCCATGGTATCGGAGTAAAATTGCCAGCGACCGTCGTACATCTATATAGAAGAGCCAAAACTAATTGGTGAAAACGCCTTTTTACCGGATGGATAGTTCTGTCTTTTTATATCATTCAGGATTGCTCCATCCTGATCAAAAAACACCAGTGCAAGCGAATCCATAGGGCGAAACGGGTATGCTGCCAGGCTGCCACTGCTAAACCACACAGAATCTGAAAACCGGTACAGGTTGTATACGTCTTCTGGTGTTTTCAGATTTCCAAGGTGTTTGCCTTCAAAATTAAATAGTTGAATATCACCGAACCATTTCACCTCAACCCTGTCCTCTTCAGGATAACAGTTGCAGAGTGTTTGTGCATAACCGGTATGCTCACCAGGACCATTGCCGGGATGACCTATCTCATTGATAAAATTACCTTCCCAATCAAAACGGTATAACCGGGCAGGGCCTGGAAACTCCTGTGTACCCGCCAGTATATAGTCACCGCAGATATTGAAATAATTGACATAACTGAATAACGATTTTTCGGAGGTTTCCAGCGGTATTACATAAAAATCATCGATCAAGGATGATAAATTGACAATGACGGAGTCCTCAGATAATGTATTGAGATCAAGAACAGGTAATGCATCCGTTTTTGTTTCTTTTTTTGCACATGAAAAAAGAAAAAATGAGGAAAAGAAGAGACAGATTAGTGTTTTCATAGTTTACTATATTAGTATCTTTTTTACTTCAACCTCCCCACCAAAAAAACCGGATTATCCTCTAAATCAACAGCAGGAAGATCTATATCAGTCTCCATATCAACCGTTTTTTCAAGCCAGTCGACCGGAGAATAGTGCACATAAACCATCCCATTATTCACCTGAATGCGGTAGGCGTCCAGTGGGGAGTCATCCAGCAAATCGTTTGTGATTTCAGTAATCTCAACAATCTCACTGGATTCGGTATTCAATTCAAAAACCTTCCGATTGCCATTATTGCCAATTCGGCTGCCATTTTCTTCTACTTCATATTTAAAACCATTGGCATAGACCCACAACTTGTTATTAAATCCTGTAAGTATGCTGTAAGTATATCCTTCAGATGGCTTACCCTGCATTACGGTGTAGTCTGGTATGACTGCAAACGAAGGTGAAAAGGTTTCATTTTTATATTTGTAAATGGTATCCACCATACCGGATTGAAAAAATAGAAAACTACCGTCACTGATAAATTTATCAGAACTCAGGCCGTTAAAGGTTGAGCCTTCAACAATTTCATATGGCGTGATGAATTGGTTGTCTACCACCTCATGACTTATTCGGTCTACGTAAAAAAGTTGAATCGAATCTCTGGATAGTTTAGGAACGATAAAGTGATTATCAGCTAAATAAAATGACTCCAGGTAAAAAGGTAGTTTAATTTTTTCAAATCCCTTTTGCTGCAGGTTGTAGACTAAGATACCGGTTGATGCCGGTACATACAGCTCGGTCTCATCTTCATTCACGGAATAGGAACTGAAATACTGAAATTCACCTGGTCCTTTCCCTGCATTGGCAACCTGCCGGATGAAATTACCTTCCGCATCAAATAGCATAATTTTTTGCTGATCGAACGTAAGTATGATATTTTCACCGACATAGGGTAACGCACGCATTGAGCCGACCGGAATGCTGTCATTGGTCTCCAGCGTTATCACTCTGGGGTCAGTCATGAAATCAGATAGTTGATAAGAAACCGTTGGGTATTCCCCTTCAATATCGAGGATCATCAGTTGATTTTCAGATTCCCCTTTTTCAGGTGAACAAGAAGTCATCAGGATGTAAAAAAGGGATGCTAATGTTAATTGAATTTTCATGTTATTTGAGTTTGGTGATGGGGACCATAGGGTTACCTTCGAGTTTATAATCGGCAACCATCGTAAAGAATTCCTCCCGTAAGTTATTTATCCTAGTTTAAAGATAAAACATTATCTGCGTTTGCTCCAAGGCTTACAAAACCTGAACGGAAAGTTAATGATGCCTTGTGACCTGAAATTGTTGCTATTTTTCAAGTCTCCCGACCCTTTCCACCAGGCGGCGGACGGGCTGGGCTCAGGGATCTATTAACACTATTTAATTTTTCAGGCTGGATAAAAAGGCTTTGGGACTTTGTATGGGGATAACAGCATTCTTAAAGTCCTTTTCATTTCGTGTGATTAAAACATCACAGTTTGTATCAAGAGCAGAGTAATATTGAATCGCATCTTCAACATCCTTGAATGAAGACATTAAACTGTGTTCAAGAATTGAATTTGTAAGCTCACATGTTTCTGTAATGCTCTTAAATCCAACTAATTTAGAGCGCACAATCGATTCTTTTTCGTATTTTGATAATAAATAATAGATTGTTGGATATGACATTACTGAGGTAAAGGCAGTTAATTTTTTTTCATCCGATAAGGAGAGAATACGGGCTGCATCGTCATAAAAGATCTCCCTTTCACCAAGAATGTCCAGCATAACATTTGTATCCAAAAACACTCTCTTTTTCATTTATATTTTTCTTTCAGGTATTTTCGGTAGATATCTTTGTCCGATAACTCATTTGGAATTTGAACACCCGACTGAAGGCTTTTTACAAATGGGGATATCTTGATTTCTTCTGTAGGCTTATTATTTGTTAATTGGAGAAGATAAGCTTCTATCATTCGCGAAAGACTACTGTTATTTTCTTTGGCATATCTCTTTGCTTTCGCAATTACATCTGCATTAAGCTTCAATGTTAGTTTTGAATCCATATTTTAAAGATAAGTAAATACGTACTACTATTGCATATTTATACGTATATATTTGAGTTTTTGTTGAACATGCTTTTTAGGGAGTCCGATCTGTTTTTTGTAAGCCGAAAATTCTATTCAAAAATTATAATTGTAATCAAGTCATCCATCATCCTTCCCTCCCCAATATTGTTGGGGACTGACAATGGAAGGTTGCGTCATCTTTGCTAATACGATTAAATTATAAATAATTAAATAGGAAATATCATTTCTGTCTGAATCAGGATTTGCAGGGTGAATTGATTTGAGGATGGTTGGTAATCCTGTCATCCTATCATCCTGTAAATCTGGATTCAGACATTATTTGAGCAATAAGAGTCATCCAGCTTCAGGAGACTGTAAGGGATAGGCGTTACAAACACTTGGCTAATTTAGTCCTCGTTGCAAACGGGAACTAGAGAAAAACGACTCTGAAGAAGAGAATCTTGTAAAAATTTTTCAAAAAAAATAACAAAATTTAGTTGAATGGTTTCTTTATAGTTAATGACCTTAAAATAGTCTCATGTAAAAGGGTGTCATAATTATATCTTGACACGCTAATGTTTTCGGTGTGATTAAATGATACAACCACTTGAATTTTTGTTTTTTCGTCTATCCAAGTATATGTTTTAATAAATAATCTTTCTTCTATACCTTGATTATTTTTTAAAACTCTTTGGTCTAAATATATATCTCTTGAATTGATTGTTTCTGCAATACCATTTCTAAACAACTTGGAAGATTTGATGATGTCACTACTTGTAGTATTTGATAAATCATATAAGATTATTGTACAAGTTTGCGTATTCTTTTCATCAGAATATTTAAAGTATAAATTGGATGTCTTAACACCAGAAGAATTGATAAAATATTCAGTATTTAAATCGCCGTTTAATGATTGCCAGTTATCTCCAAATTCTACGTATAAATAACTATTTTCATATATTAATTGTGAATCAATACTTATTAACATAAAAGTATAAACTAAGTAAATTATTGAAGTTGCCATCTGTATATAGTATTTGAATTGTTAACATGAGTACCAACTAAATATTCACCTTCTTCATCAACACTAATATGAGTTATACAAGTGTCTAAGATAAATTCATTTTTTAATTCACCGCTCCAATCGAATATTTTTAAACTTGGATAAAAAAAACTTTCAATATCTTTTTCAGTCTTAAATAATGAAATAGTATAAATTTCATCACTATTTGAATAACAATCCATAAAGTAAACTAGATTCTCACTTGGATCGTAAGGATGGAAGTTATTTTTAATTTCGCCTTCTATGGAATTAAAAATTTCGTTTCCACTCACGTCATAAATCTTCCAATTATTATGGAAAATATAAAATATTGCCATTAAACCTCTTTTTGGGCTGCTAGTGGTAAGTTTGCTCGACAAAATTCTTCTTGTCTTGAAATCTAAATCTTCTTCATAATTAGGGATAATACTGAAATAATTAGAAATACTACCTGTTTTAGAGTCGATCATAAAAAACTCAAATTCCTGATATACATCAGAGGATATATTTTCTGATGCATAATAACGATTGTTTATTGGGGTCAATTTATTTAAAGGAGTATCTTTTGAAGGCAGTAGCCAAGTATCTATATATTCCTCTTCCTCGAATATTTTTACAGAATTATTACTAGGTATGTATAACTTATTTTCTATGTGAAAAAATTCATTCGATGTGGTCAACATTAAATCCTCTGGACCTCTTCCTGTTCTACCGAAACTAGTAGAGTATTTAATTTTTGGAAAATCATAAACTTTAATTATCGGTGAATCAATTTGATCATAGATATACAATTTATTTTTATTGATGAGACTAGAAGTTGGTAAATAAAGCATCTCCTCTGTATAAAAGGATTCGTAAAAAAGTGTATCTACCAATTGATTCTTCACTACTTTTTTCTCTTCATTACCACAGGATAAAATAATAAGAGCTATTGTTAATATGATTAAGATAATTTTCATTATTCTAAAGGGAGTAATTAAGGAGAGCTATACTTACACCCTCCCTATAAATTAAAATCATGGGCATGAATAGGGATCAAGCCAATTTTTTGCGCTTACAGATATGCAGTCATCATTTGGAACACATCTATAAACGTTTGTGCATCTAAACCATTTACAACTTTCAACAGATGAATAACAAGTAATTTCACCTCCGCCCTCAAGGCTCTGGGAGTTTGATAAATTAGGTAAAATCATTGAGATAACCACTATTATTGAAATAAATAAACTTTTCATAATTAATTTTTTTTCTTAAAAATTTTTATGGATGAATAAGGTATAATTATGGACAAGTAGAACTGTCCATATAATCATATTTCGCACTTACAGATTCACATGGCTGATGTGGTATACAGCGATAAATATCGATACATCTAAACCAACTACAAGAAGAATATGTAGCATAGCAGGTAACACCTCCACCATCCTCTAAACTTTGAGAATTAGTTGAGCTTGGCAATGAAAACATGCCGATTAAAAGAATAATAACAGAAAATATTTTTTTCATATGTGTAGCATTTTGTTTAAACTTAAATAGAAGATTAAAAAAAAACAAATTATATTTTAAAAAATTTTATTTTTATCAGGCTACTCTTACTTCAGCTTATATTTTATTAGTACTGGATTATTTTCCACAGGAATTGATTCTATCATCTTCATTGATTGTTCTTAAAAATGAGGTGGATTTTCAGTCATCTCCATTAGGGAATCTAATTTCATTTTTGTTTTTATTCGGTATGAGAAAATATGGAGATGCCAAATTGACCGTTAAGTTCGATCAAGTTGTAGATTCCATTGAGCGGAAAATTCAACCTCCAACTAAAAGACCTACCTGAGGGTTTATGCCTCAGGTAAAAATTTTGAGCAATCAGAGTCATCCAGCTTCCGGAGACTCTGATGCGAAATACCTGATATTTTGTGCGCGTGGTCATGTGTTAAAAATAAGAATTTAAAGAGATTAATTAAAGATCAGTTATTGAAATCGTAGACTCAGAATAATTGTAATCAAGTCATCCTATCATCCTTTCCTCCCCAATATTGTTGGGGACTGACAATGGAAGGGTTGCTTCATCTTTGCTAATACGATTAAATTATAAATAATTAAAT
>CAZEQJ010000043.1:0-23290 GCA_964514385.1 uncultured Cytophagales bacterium | reverse complement strand
AGAGCACCTGACTCATAATCAGGTGGCCGCTGGTTCGAGCCCAGCAGGGCCCACTGAAAGCAACTTCAAATTATGGAGTTGCTTTTTTTATGCACTAGAAATTAGATCAAAGACAGGCCCTGCTGGGCGAGAACTTGCCCCGACTAAGGAACGCATGTCGGTGAGCCTGTCCCGACTGACGAAGGAATGTCGGGAAGCCCAGCAGGGCCCACTGAAAGCAACCCCATCTCGTCCCCATCTCGTCCTCGTTTGAGCGCAGCGGTAACGAGGATGAAATAAATCATGCGTTTGTAACGCGTATTATTTACTATATTTAACAAACAACTTAACACTATGTCCGGCGATCGTTACCTTATCCGCCATCAGCATGATCTATATTTTTTAACCTGTACGGTTGTATATTGGATTGATTTGTTCAGCAGGAAAGAATACAAGCATGTAATTACAGATTCATTAAATTATTGTGTTAAAGAAAAAGGGCTGCAAATATATGCTTGGGTGCTAATGACCAATCATCTGCATCTACTTTGTAGAGCAACAGCACCCCACCGGTTATCAGACGTGCTGCGTGATTTCAAGAAATTCACATCGAAGGCAATAATTAAAAGGATGAATGAAATCAATGAGAGCCGCCGGGAGTGGATGTTAAATCAATTTGCATTTGAGGCAAAACGAGTTGGAAGAGCTAAAAACTATAAAATCTGGAAAGATGATAATCATGCAATTTGGATGCATGATAAGGAAGTTTGGAATACGATAGCGTATATTCACGACAATCCAGTGAAAGCTGAAATCGTGAACAAATCAAGAGAGTATTGTTACAGTAGTGCAATGGATTATAATGGAGAACAAGGCTTAGTAGATGTTACCGTTTTGTCGTAGTGCGTTACAAACGCACATTCTGTTCCGTCCTCGTTGCAAACGAGGACGAAAGGGGAGCTTCAATGACCGTTTTCGTTTTAAAGAATATTTCCTATACTCAATTATAAGATCAGCGGTTTGTGATTTGTATCATGCACTTGGCCGTTAGCTATAACCAGAATCAAATGAAATACATCATATTAACTTTAATACTTGGGATTTTACTCCCTTCAATGAAATGTAATGCACAAGTTTACACTATGTCATGGGATCCAAGCTCTATCACCTCGGAGCAAAAGAAATATCTTGATACAAGTACTTGGTATTACTATGATACTCTTGGTAATAAATTAAATGGTTCCACATCTTTTGATAGTCGAAGAGCTTGGTTATCAGGTACACATGTTGAATATGTTGAAATTGACAGTAGTGCTAAAACCGTAAGCAGGAAATGGAGATTAGCAACAGATGAGGAAAAAGAAGAATGGAAAAAGGAAATTCTCGAAAGAAGTAGCATAAAAAATATAATTGGTCAAAAAATGTCAGATTTGACGTTTACGGACCTAAATGGTGTCACGTATCAATATTCTGACCTTATTGATAAGGTGGTATATTTGAATTTCTGGTTTGTTGGCTGTTACGCGTGTGAGCTGGAAAGAGTTAAACTAAATCAACTTTATGAGAAGTACCATGAAGAAGTTTTATTTCTTTCAATTTCAAAAAGCAATGAGCGAAAAACCAAAGCGCATTTGGATAAAAATGAACATCTTTGGCCTGTTGTAATAATGGATAAAGAACTAAAAAACAATTTCCCTTTTGTCCTGTCATTTCCAACTAATATTCTCATAAATAATGGAAAATATGAACTCGCACTTGCTGGATTATCTGAAGGCACTTTTTTGGTCATTGAAGAAACCTTAGAGAGATTCACTCAATGAAATTTAACAGATTAGGTTGTGTTGGATTCTTCATCTTTTGCGCTGTGCTTTTAGCTCCCCTAGCTGTCCTGAGTTTGCAACCCCAGCAGGGCCCACTGATAGCAACTTCAAATTATGGAGTTGCTTTTTTTATGCACCAGACATTAGATCAAAGACAGGCCCTGCTGGGCGAGAACTTGCCCCGACTAAGGAACGCATGTCGGGGAGCCTGTCCCGACTGAGGTAAGAGGCTGGGGGAGGATGACCCATGATAATGTTTGTTAAAATTTTGCGCCTGAATCTGGTTAAACTCATATTGTAAGGCCCCCAAGTCATGATGTAACGTTGCCGAATAGTTCTGATACGTTACATTGACATTTATATAACGTGCAGCGTTATTTTTAGCAGTTACAGTAGTATTTATATCCGTTACATTGCCGTTTATATCCCTTTCATTATGATTTAGACAGGTTGCATTATCATTTTTTATCAATACATAATGACTAAGAATACGTGCAGCGGAGTTTATGTTGATTACCTTATGATATCGAATGGTTTCTCTATCATTGAAAATGGTTGCATCGTGATAAAACCCTCTGCTAGTCCTCGTTAATAATCGTTGTGATTTGGATTATCACTTTTTTTTAGAAATCATTCTACCCTACTTATCCTGACCGCTATCCGCCTCGTCCTGACCACCATCCTCCTCGTCCTGATTACCTTCCCTCTTGTCCTGACCACCATCCTCCTCGTCCTGATCACCATCCGCCTCGTCCTGACCATCTTCCGCCTTGTCCTGATCACCATCCGCCTTGTCCTGACTACCTTCCGCTTTGTCTTAGCTGTCTTCCGCTTTATCCTGGCTGCCTTCCCGATCGTCCGGAAGACCTCCCATCTCATCTACATGACTTTCCGCCTTGTCATTATCATCTTCCCTACGGTCTGCAGACCTTTCCGCCCCGTCTGTACCACCATCCGCGCTGCCGGCATAAGGCAACAGCCTTACTGCGACATCTGACCGGCTAACCGTAAATCCGCGAACTGAACGGAAGCCGCTACTCATTCTAAAGATAATTCCCCACCTAATCGCATAAAGTAACATAATGTATGGTATGCGGGGATCAACTGACATACAATAATATTTTGTATATCAAAATCCATATGAAAGATTCTGCAATTTTAATTATCACAAAATAATATTACATGAAAGAATAATAATATGAAATATATAATAAAAACACATATTTAGTGTATTAGATGTAAATATTTTCTAAATATATTATAATATTTTTACCTAAATGACCAAATTATTAATTTTGACGGGTAAAATGTATAAACTGATCGAAGCTGCAGCTCTTTAGTCCTATGCGTTTCCTTGGCCGTCTAAGGGCCTATAAATTGTATGTAGAACTAAAACGTAAATCAAATGAAACTATCTAAAAATTACAGTTTCAAGGGGTTGCTCCTTGGTTTTTTATTAACACCCTTCATCTTCACCAACGAGGTTATGGCACAGGAAGAGACAGATGACTTTAGCTTTGCCGTAAGTCTTAATTCCGACCAGTTTTTTGGGTTTTATCCCTTCTTTCAGGGTGGCTATGCGTTGAGTGAATCAGTTGATTTTACTTTCTATGGCATTCTGTGGTCAGGAGGTACCGGTGGTGCATGGGGCAACTGGACTGAGTTTGGCGGTGGTGTAAACATTGATGCGGGAAGCGGTATCAGTATAAATCCACAGGTTGGTATATTGGGCGGAAATCTTCTTTCATCCGGTACGGGTGGTCCGGCAGTCCTTGGTGATGGTATTGTGCCAAATATTACCATAGGCCTCGATCAGGATAAACTGGAAGGTCAGATTTATGGCGGTTTTTATTTGCCCGTTCGTGATGAAGCTCCTGCAGGCGGAACCACCTTATCTTATCTGCATTATTGGGTGAATTTAGGTTATAAAATTTCTGGTGCAGTTTCTTCAGGTATACATTTCGAGCATCTGATAAATACGGGAGGGTCAAACGTTACGGAGGCAACGGATGTATATCAGTGGTTTGGTCCTTATCTGCAATTTTCAAAACCAGGCGGAGGTCCGTATGCCCGATTTTCATTCGGAACAGACTTTGTAGACGGGAATGATTCCTTCTTTAAACTCACGACAGGTTTCGAGTTTTAAAAAAAGCTAACTGCGGGATTGGAAAGGCGGAGCTGTTTTACAGCTTCGCTTTTTTCTTTTCCGCTACCGGCAAAAGAATATAACTCAAAACTCCTCTAGTCCTCGTTTGTAACGAGGACTAAAGCACCATGCGTTTGTAACCCATATTGTCTATTTCTATAGAAACAAGCATCCTAGGGCTTAACGCCATGTACAAATAGATAAAGCGTTTCTGATGAAATTCAGGCCATCTCCGCTTCTCTGTATCGCCTCAGTAACAGTCTGCCCTGATCTGCCCCTTTTCCTTGTAATATGATAGCGATGTATTTGCTGAAAGCCGGGCAGTATCATCCAGTACCTGCTCTACACCCTGCTGCATCTTTAATGATCCGCAGAGCATGATCACACCGCCGCTTGTCAACAGCCTGCCTACCTCGTCCTGCCTGTTTTTTACGAGATCCTGTACGTATTGAGAGGCATCGCCAACTCTCGAATAGGCTGTATGAACCGACAACAGCCTGCCCGCTGCCATGCATTGCTCAATCCTGTCCTTATACAGGGCAAATGATCGCTCATCTCGCCCTCCCCAAAACAGCCGGACAGGCACCTTTGCCGTGTTGCTTTCTATCATGCCCAGAAAAGGCCCTATGCCGGTACCATTGGCGATAAGCATTACCTCACATGCCTGTTGCGGGAAATGAAAATGAGCATTTTCTTTGAGGGTTACCTCCACAACCTCTGACTTTTTCATTTTCGCAAGCCGGCCGGAAACGACCCCTTCCGGATATTTCTTTACACTAAGCAATATCGTCTTTCTGTCTTTACTCACGGACATGGAATAGTATCGCGGGATGTTGTCCGCGGGTGTAACCGCCAGCAGGTCACCGGAAGTGGTCTTCAGCTTCTTGTGAGATCGCAGCGCGATCAGAAAGGTATTGTCCGCAGGATTTTCTGAGAATCGAATTTCATCGACATACAACCGAGTGGTAACGGTCCTTTCTGCGGCGGGCTTAATGTGGAGGGCAACGCCAAGTGTTGTTTCCACTGCCTGCAGCCATGAGGTGTATTCATCCGGCGCTGACTCCTCGATTGTCGCCACAGGCAACCATTTTTCAGCATTTACTACATTTTCCAGTGCCTTGTCAACCGCCAATGCATAGGCACAGAAATCCGGGTAAGCCCGGGATCCAAATCCTGCAACAGCATACGAAAAGGAAATTCCGTCCCCGAGGTCATTTATTTTCCTGATAAACTGACCGGCATTGGTAGGTGCATCGCCTTTGCCATAGGTGGAGGTCATGACAATAAGCCGCCGTAACCCCGGGTGGGGTTTGAAATTGTTCATCGAGGTGATGAATGATGTTTTTCCTTTTTTCAACAGTGCATGCTGTAATACACCGGCTTTTGCGGCAGTCAAGCCGGTCTCAGAGCCAACGGCAATTACAATGTCACATTCAACGGCGGGGTAGGGGTTTAGCCATTTTGATTTTGATCTGCTACGCTGCAGGTATATATTAAGTCCGGTATACATGAAAAACAGCATACTCAATGAGCTTATGCCGAGCAGTATGGCCCACCACGGCTGGCCTTCACCGGTATGCCACCTGAAGGAAAAATCTGACAGCAGCCGTCCCTGTGAATAATCGATCCGGCTCAGGATTATACCATATTTTTGATTGACCAGTAGCTCAGCATCTGTCAGCTTTAACTCATAGTAATCGTCGTCCATATCGGTAAACGGGTATACAAGCTCGCTGAATCGATCCAGTGTCGTGTTTTCGAATATGCTGAAATCAGCCGAAGCATCTTCGATAACCGGAAAATCATAACTGTGGCTCTCCTGCCCGTCATGTATTACATCAAAGCGAACAAGAAAAAGTATGGTGCCGGTAACACAGATCGCCAGGATAGGCCAGATAAACAGTTTGCCCAGCCGGGTATGGTAGTCTTCATGAAAGCTTTCTTTGATCACTTTTTTGAAAAACAAGGTAATCCCTCCCTGCTTTCTTACGACGAGAAAAAAGCCGGCAATGGCCAGCAGCACCGTCACAAGTGATGTCATGCCCACAAGAAAGCGGCCTGTTTCTTTAAAAAACAGGGACCTGTGCAAAGTGCGGGCAAAATCAAATATCCCGGGAGTGGTGAACAGCTCCCCGGCTCTTTCCCCCGTACGTGGATCTATGTAAAAAGACTCCTCGCCGTCTTCGCCAAATACATTGATCTGAAAATAGGCGTTGTGCGTTTTCTGAATGCTGATGACATCCGAATAGTTGGCCCTGACGGTTTCCATCATTTGAGCTACGGTGAGGTCTTCACTTTCGGTGTCATACCCATACGACCCTTCATAGACAGGCTCTGCTGCCAGGATTACGCCTGTAACGGAGGCAATCAGCAGAAATACCGCCGAAACCATGGCGAGCCAGAGATGGATAAGCCTCCAGATGGAAATCTTCATGAAATTAGCCCGCGATCATTTTTACCAGACGGATATATCCGGAGCCTTCTACGGTTTTATTTGTAATCCCGCCATCAAGGCTTATTTCCACATCTTTCGGATAATATCGCTGGTCTTCCACTGCTGTTTCAAACCGGATCTTATATCCCGGGCCTACCTTATCCGAAGGTATCATCAGCGAGGTTATTTTTCTGCTGCCACTCTGGATAGAAGCGCCGGTGATGCCGTCTATAGATTCCCAGTCATCGTCATAGAATGTATACCATGACGTGAGGTCCGGGTACCATTCCTCTTCAAATCCGCTGACATATAATGTCTGTACGTAATTATCCTCTGCGTCAAGCAGCGACACTGTGAGATAGGCTGCCTCACCACCGTAATTGGTCAACTGGATCATACATTTAACCGACACCATTGACTTCTCTGTCCAGGAGAAAGCCAGTCCGGAAACGATCAGTAAAGCTATCAGACTTTTTTTCATGGGGTACTGTTCTTTAGAAAGGTGATATCCTTATCTGTTAATAGTTCATTGCTTTTTGCCAGGTCATATGGATATTCATCAAATGCAGTTGCTATATCGGTTTTTGCACCTGCTTCTACCAGAAATCGAAGTATATGTTCATCCTTCGCCTGCATGGCGGCTTTGTGTAAGGCCGTTTCGTTATTTTCGTCTACTGTGTTGATGTCAATGCCATAGGATAGCAGGAGCTTCAGGAGAGCGGTATCCTGTTTTTTAACTGCGTGGTGAAGAAGCGTTGTTTTGCCTGCCTCCATAACCGTCATATCCAGTCCACTTGCGATAAGGATATCAGCTCGGGATTTAAAATCATCTTCATCGCGGTAGGTGTCGACCAGATGAAATCCCAGTGAATTACCATTTCTGTCGGTTACCTTCACATCGGCACCGTTTGCCAGCAGCTGCCGGATAACATCTGTTGTATTATTTCTTACCGCCTGTGTGAGCGCGGAAATTCCTTCTTTATTCTGATGGTTTATATCGGTTGTCAGCCCTGTGAGGTAATCCATTATTTCCGGTGTGGCCCTGCCAGCAGCATTTACCAGCACATTGTTGCCCTGATTGTCCACTGCATTCGGATCAACACCCTGTTCAATAAACCAACGGAAAGTTTCGATGTCCTTTGACCGTGAAGCTATATTGTGAAGTGCTGTTACGCCATTATCGGGTGTAATAGCCGGATCGAGGTCGTATTCGCCGGCAAGAAACTGATAAAAAGAGAGGGGTGTGGTAACGCCGCTCCGCGTTGATTTTCTGGAAGCGAAAATGATGGCATTTTCATTGGTCGCCGTATTTGCAGCAGTGTTAACGCCATAGGTATCAGCAAGTGTTTCCATAATGGATGCCTCACCGGTGAGAGCAGCATAATGGAATATGCCGTTTCCATCGTCGTCCGTACTGTTGATGTCGAGGCCTTTGGAGATCATATAGTCAACAACTTCAAAATCCTGCAGGCTGGCGGCGTAGGCAAGCAGGGCATTCCGTCCCGACCTGTCCCTTTCGTTTTGAATGTCGATGCCCAGTTCATTGATCATATAATCATACATGGCGATATTCGACTGGCCCGTCGATGCCGGAAACATCAGGAGCGAGTAGCCATGCTGGTCGATTACATCCTGACGTGCACCGGCGGTTACCAGGTATTTCATCAACTCCAGGTTACCTTTGTAGGATGCCCACATCAGATAGGTTCTGCCGTCGTGTGTGATTTTATCAATATCGTTACCCTGGGTAAGTAGATATTTAATGGTTTCTGTCGGATTATTTTCCAAAATCGCATAAACAGTAGCGTCAAAGCTGAATTCAGTCATCGCGGTAGGCGAATGACCTTCATTTATTTTGTTTTCAATCTCCCTGATATCCGGCTGTGATTTCCAGAAAGAACGATCCAGGAGCATATTTTCCTGCGCCATGGCATAATAAGAACCTACGCTCAGGAGTATGGAAAAGATGATATATCGTGACTTCATGATCTGGTTTCGTTAATTAGAATCAATCTAAATAACAAATATCCGTCCCCTCACCGATATCTACAACAGAATCGGGCATCCCTGTGAAAAATCACTAGTTCTAGTGAAAAAAAAACCACTAGTACTAGCGATTGAAATAATACAAGACCCGGCCCATCTTTGCAGCTGTTTAGAATGATTCTAAATAGAATTGTATTCGATATTTAGTAATTCTATGATAAAGTTCAGGGTAGCCATTTTATTAAATGTATTTGTATTCAGTATTTGTTCAGCACAGACGGACGACCTGTTTTCGTATGCCTATGCCGATACACTTGCCACCATGGACCTGGATGAGGTGATTATCTCTGCTACACGTAACACCCGTCAACTTTCGTCAGTACCCCACAACGCGCAGGTGATCACAAAAAAGGAGCTTGAGTCCATCAATTCCATCCGGCTGTCGGATATTCTCAATGAGCAAACCGGACTTATTACCATCCCTGATTTCGGAGGAGGAGAGGGCGTACAGATACAGGGCTTTGACAGCCAGTATATCCTGATCATGATCGATGGCGTGCCCCTGATAGGGCGGTCTGCCGGTACACTTGATCTCAACCGGATTTCCGTCGGCAATATCAAGCAGATTGAGATCGTGAAAGGTGCTTCCTCCAGTTTATATGGAAATGAAGCCCTGGGTGGTATCATCAATATCATCACAGAGACACCTGCCAATGGGTTTCATGGCAGCATCAACTATAGGGGCGGAAGTTTTAACTCGCATGACCTGTCAGGTAACCTGGATTTTAAGAAGGACAGACTGGCCACTTCATTTTTCATCAACCGAAACAGCAGTAACGGATTTGATCTGATCGACTCTACGGAGGCCAGCACGGTAGAACCTTTTGTGAATTATACATTCAACCCAAAGGTCAGCTATCGCTTTTCCAAAAGTACCAACATTACGGTAAGCGGCCGGTATTATTACCAGCAGCAGGATAATGTAGCCTCCGAGGAGCTGACCGGAGAAAGTACCATCAACGAGTGGAATACCCATGTAAACCTGAACCATATATATAATGATAAATGGGACAGCTACATTGAATTTTATGCCACACAATATCGTGCAGGAGAATTCCTCAATAATCAGGATGGCAGCCGATTCAGCGAAAGTGATTTCAATCAGTATTTTATACGTCCGGAAGTGCGGACCACATACACAGCCAACCGGAACAATGTCTTCATTGCCGGGGTAGGAGTTACAAATGAAACATTGATCCGGGCAGATTTTTTTCAAACACCTGAATTTATCGCACCCTATGTATATCTGCAATACGACGGACAGATATTAGACAGGATGAATGTGGTGCTGGGAGCGAGATTTGACAGCCATAATGTATATGCATCGCAGTTGAGTCCCAAGGCTGCTGTTCGCTATGAGATCAATGATAAACTGGCCATAAAAGTATCGGTGGGGTACGGGTATAAGGCACCGGACTTCAGGCAGCTGTACTTCGATTTTTCCAATAGCACCGTGGGTTATACCGTGCTCGGATACAATGCAGTATCAACTCGGATTCCGCAGATGGAGGCTGAAGGCGAACTGGTAAATATCGGCGTGCCGCTGTCGGAGTTCAATCAGCGGTTGGATGCCGAAAGCTCCGTAAATATCAATGCCGGGATTGATTACAGGCCCTTTGAGAATGTAGAACTAAGTGCAAATTATTTCAGAAACAGCATCAATAATCTGATTGACATCCGGGTGATTGCAAGAAAGACAAACGGCCAGAATGTCTTCAGTTACTACAACATTAACGAGGTGCTCAATGAGGGGCTGGAAATAAATGCGAAGTGGGTCATTATTGACAACCTGACCATTTCAGGAGGATACCAGTTGCTATATGCCAGGGATATGGAGGCCGTCAACGCCTTCGATGAAGGTAATGTATTTGCTCGGTTCAATTCTGGTCCCAGCATCCGCCTGAGCAATGACGACTACTTCGGGTTACTCAACCGGTCGCGTCATATGGGCAATATGAAATTGTTTTATGAAGTTCCTGCCCTGGGACTTGATGCCAACATCAGAGGTACCTACCGCAGCAAATACGGCCTCTTCGATTCAAACAATAATACATACCTCGACAACTATGATCAGTTTGTCGACGGCTTTATGATCTGGGATTTTGCTGTCAACAAGACATACAAAAAAATTACAGGTGGGTTTGGCATCGATAACCTGTTTGGGTTTACCGATCCGGGCAACATCAGTAATATACCAGGTAGAATTATTTACGGAAAACTAAACTTTACATTCTAAAACCATGAATTCGATTAAATTTTCAGCAGCAATTATAGCCCTTAGTCTCACTATGTACACCTGTACGGAAGAGGAGCCAACGATTGAACTGGAGGAGGTTGTAAGTGAAACATTCAGTAATCTCCATGCCCCACAGCAGGGAGGCCAGGGAGAGCCGATTAGCGGTGCGTTTACAAAATTTGATTTTGCCACACAGGATACGACCAGTGATGCAAATGACTGGGATATTGCTTTCAGGGGGACGACCATAATCGTCAATGGTGGCACATCACAGGGCACAACAGATGAGCCGGAGAGGACAGGCAATGCAGCAGCTTATATCGTGGACAATACATTTGGAGAAGTACAAAATATAGAGGAAGACCTTTTCGTTCAGGATTCCCCTGAAGGTCTTGCCATACCTTCGGGCAGCGGTGAAGGGTGGTATAACTACAATTCTTCCACTTTCACTGTCACTCCGATTGCCGGTAAAGTGATCGTAATTCGTACGAGAGATGGTAAATATGCCAAGGTGGAGATACTGTCGTATTACAAAGATGCCCCTGCCGAGCCGAATGCATTCACTGATGAATCCAGGTATTATACCTTCATATTTTCTTATCAGCCTAATGAAGGGGTAACGCAATTTTAATTTAGACTAAATATAAATAATTGAAAGATTTGTATATTTATCATTCCGGTTAACTTAAACTTAATATGAAAACTACTTTAATATTTCTGCTTAGCGCATTCACTTTCAGTGCTGCTTTCGCTCAGCAAACCAAAAAGCAGCAGGACGTTGACGCCATACTATCCATGTGCGGATGCTATGATATCACGTTTGATTTTGCTGAAACTTTCTCTCCAGACACCGCTTATGAATTCCGCGACAACTACCGGGCTTACGGTAAAGAGTGGATATTCCCTGTCGTTCAGGATGATGATAAGATCATGATACAGCATCTGCTGATCGTAAACGATTCCATGATCGTAAAGCACTGGAGGGAAGACTGGATCTATGAAAATACGGAACTCTATGCGTATGATGTAAGAGATTCATGGAACTATCAGGAACTGGATGGTGCCCGCGTTGACGGACAATGGACACAAAAGGTATTTCAGGTAGATGACAGCCCCCGGTATGAAGGTAGTGCTACCTGGATACACGTCGATGGCAGACATTACTGGGAATCTACTGTTGATTCGCCGCTCCCAAGACGCGAAAAGACAAAGCGTAACGATTACAATGTGATGGTTCGCACCAACCGGCATGAGCTTACCGATTATGGCTGGGTACATGAGCAGGACAACCTGAAAATAAAGCGCAACAGTCAAGGCGACGAGCTGATTGCAGAGGAGAAAGGCTGGAACGAATACAGAAAAATTGAAGACAGCGAGTGCCAGGTGGCACAAGCGTGGTGGGATAAAAATGAGGACTACTGGGCAGATGTACGAGCTGTGTGGGACGAGGTGTTTGCCACCAAGAAAACGTTAAAGCTGAAGATGCGTGCCGGCGACGAAGTTTTAATGTTCAGATTATTCGGTCTGGGCGATGAGCTTACAGCTGGCAGCTACGACAGCGAGGCAGCCAGACAAAAGATCAGGGAAGCAATTCAAATGCATATTGATACCGATGAGATCAAGATAGCTATGAATTAATATAAAAGCTAAGTTTCTGACTTTATTGAAAATCCCACTTCGGAAGGAGTGGGATTTTTTATGCTTGAAGTTGAATTCCGGTAGCGTTTTATCTGACTACTTACGTCCAATTTCTTTGCAATTGGATTGCAAATACCCTACTTTTGCAATCGAATGAAATCCAAAAAAGTGAAAGAAGAGAGAATACGATTTAGTGAGCTTAAACATATCCTGAAAGAGCATAAACTCAGGGTAACTGATTGCCGCATAGACGTACTCTCCATCTTCATGACAAAAAAACACGCTGTCACATTAAAAGATCTTGAAGATGATCTTACAAAATATGATCGGGTGACCCTCTTCCGGACCTTAAATTCATTCCGGGATAATGCATTGATTCATCAGATACCCAATGACAGGGGATCTGCATCATACGGATTATCACTGAGTTCATACAAGGCAACTACTCCACATTTTAATCATCTTCATTTTAAATGTAATGACTGTGGTACACTTGAATGTCTGGAGGAGACTGTTGAGCTTCCCACATGTCATCTTCCGGCCAACTACACATTATCAGAAGTTGACATAATTGTAAACGGTACATGCGAAAAGTGCAATAGCTGATATGCGATTTCTGATTATCAACATTTCTCTGCTGCTCAGCATCACAGCATCAGCACAAGGCCGACTCTATGGCAAAATTTATGATGACTCATCAGGCGAGCCTCTTCCGGGGGCTACCGTGAAAATACATGAGTTGGGTTATGGAACCGTAACCGATATTGACGGCTACTTCTTTTTTAAAAAGTTGAGGCCTGCTTCATACCATCTTCATGTTAACTATATGGGCTATAAGTCTGTTGCGATCCGGGTAGAGGTGAATGGACAGGCTGATACTGTAGACATCCCGCTGACAGCAACCTCCATCGAACTGCAGGAAGTCGTCGTGGAAAATAATCATTATAAAACCGGGCCACGGGAAAATTCACTTGCCGTAGAAATTATCGACAAAGAATATCTCCGCAGAAACAGGAAAAACTCGCTGATCAATACCATCGAACGCATACCGGGCGTATCAGCCATCAATACCGGTGTCGGGATCTCCAAGCCTGTCATACGAGGATTGAGCTACAACAGGGTCATCGTGAATGACAAAGGCGTGAAACAGGAGGGTCAGCAGTGGGGCACCGACCATGGACTTGAAATTGATATGTTTGAGCCCGGACGTATAGAAGTCATCAAAGGGCCCAACTCCCTTATGTATGGTTCGGACGGCCTTGGTGGTGTGATCAACGTATCGCCGCCACCACTTCCGGTAGATCATCCGCTTAGCGGCGAAGTTCAGGCATTGTATAAATCAAATAATCATACGATAGGTACTTCCACCATGCTGGAAGGCAACAGTCAGGATCTGGTATACAGGGTGCGTTTTAGTACGCAGGACTTTGGTGACTACCGGGTGCCGGCAGAGTCATTTGTATATAACTCTTTTGTGCTGCCAATCTATGACGAACGACTCAAAAATACAGCGGGATCTGAACGAAGTTTTACAGGTATGGTGGGCGTTAAAAAGGATTGGGGCTATTCTACACTTACCGTTAGCAATTTCAACCAGCAGGCGGGCTTATTTGTAGGCGCCATAGGTATCCCGCGATCGTATCAGCTTACTCCGGATGGTAGCTCCCGAAATATTGACCTTCCACGGCAGCGTATCAACCATTTTAAGGTGATTGCTAACACCAACATACTTTTTGGAAAGCAATGGCTGGAATTTGATATTGGCTATCAGCATAACCTGCGCAGGGAAGAGAGCCTTCCGCATGCACATGGTAAGGGGCCTCGGCCTGAAGGAACGCTGGCACATGGATTAAGCCTTCGCACCACCTCTTTAAATGCCCGTTATTATATGCATTCATCAAAAGATCATACACGTATCATTGGGCTTCAGGGACAGCATCAGGTCAATGAGCGTGAAGGGTTTGAGTTTCTGCTACCCGAGTTTAATACAGTTTCGGTAGGGGCATTTGTTTATGAAGAACTAAGCTGGAATAATCTCCTGACCGTTAATGGCGGTATCAGGTATGACTTCGCCAACCGAAACATAACCCGGTTTGATGAGCCGGTTTATATAAACGAAACCACTATCGGCCGGTATTATATGCGGAACAATGATATCAGCAATTATTTCAATAACGTTTCAGGTGCTGCCGGCATATCTGTGTATCCTGACAGCCGATTCAATGCCAAGCTGAACCTGGGCAGCAGCTTTAAGGTTCCCACCGCACCGGAACTGTCCATGAATGGTGTACACCATGGCACTTTCCGGCATGAAAAAGGCGACAGCACACTTACTTCAGAACGCGGTTATCAGGCAGATATGACCCTGAGTTTTCAGGCGCCAAAACTGGGCTTAGTTTTAACGCCCTTTATATCCTATTTTGATGGCTTTATCTATCTCGCGCCGACAGCCCGGTTTTCTTCTTCTCTTGATCCTTTGGCATTTCCGGAGGGAGGGCAGGTATATCAATACCGGCAGCACGATGCCTTTTTTGCTGGCGGGGAACTTTCATTCGAATATCATCCCTTGGAAGAACTCCATTTTATGACAGCATTTGAGTATGTATATAATTATAACCTTGAGACCTTTTTACCGCTTCCTTTTACGCCCCCGCTATCGGTTTTTACCGAACTGTCCTACGAATTTAAACTTCCGGGAAACTGGCCTAAAATCACATCAGGGATAAATTTCACCTATGCAGCTGACCAAAACAGGGTCGATAGAAATGAACGTGCAACGCCGGGATATGAACTTCTTGGGTTCAGCATATCCTCAGACTTTACTATAAAAGGCCAGGATATTAATCTGGTAGTATCAGGTGAAAATATGCTTGATGCACGCTATTTCAACCACATGAGCAGGTACCGTTGGATAAACCTACCGGAGCAGGGCAGGAATATTTCCATTTCATTCCATATACCTTTTGCAATTAAGTAACCTATTGCTTATACTTGCAACGATATTGCAAATAATTAATAAGACATGAAAAAAACAATTTTAAGTTTAACGGTCCTTAGTTTATTCTTTTTCGCATGCGAAGAGGAAAACGAAGTAGATGTGACAGCACCTACCATTACATTAATGGATCCTGTGTTTGGAGAAGCTTTTGATGCGGGTGGTGACATACATTTTGAAGCGTTGTTTGAAGATGATGTAGCATTAGCTACATACAATATAAATATTCACAACAACTTCGATGGTCATACGCACGGAAGGGTATTATCGGCATTTTCTTACAATCAGAGCTTCGACCTGACAGGTCGTACAGATGATGTGCATGTCGATATACCTGTACCAGCTGAAGCAATAGCCGGACCCTATCATTTTATTGTTGAGGCAATCGATGCAGCAGGCAATTCGACTACATTCGCTGATGGCAGTACACAAGAGGTAGAAATATGGCTTCATAACGAAGAAATGGCACATATTCATTTTACCGATGCTAACGGAATGGATGTAGATGAATATGATGGCGTAGCCGGTGAGCCTATAATGGTTTACGGTGATGTTCATGATGAAGCGGGTACACTCGATCATGTAAAGATTATGGTAGGTCACATGGACGAGGGTCATAGCGACGACCACGATCACGACCATGACCACGACCACCGTATCCTTGACGGTGAATTGTTCGAGCAGGAATTTGAAGTAGAAGGACAATCTGAAGTATTATTGCAGGATCTTCTTGCTAATTCAAGTATTATTGTTCCACAGAGTGAAATTGATGAGCTTGAAGCAGGTGAGCATTTATACCTGATCGTAAGAGTCGAAGATGCAGATGGCAACATCTCAAGAAATTATATCGAACTGCATTTCGATTAATTTTGAATACACTATAAAAAAAGGAGGGTGATCCAAAAGGTCATCCTCTTTTTTTATGGTTTATGTAATGAAATTATACAGTAATTACCGCATCATCTATAGCCTGGTAGTTGAACCGACCTTCGCTTCAAACATTGTACTTTAATTAATCATTATCCTCTCCGATATTTACAGCTGATTTTAGAGCATCTACCATGACCAGCCCTATTCAAAAAAAGCTCATCTTACCATGCGGTGCGGTAATTAAAAATCGAATTGCGAAGGCAGCGATGACTGAACGGCTTGCGGATAAATATCAGCATGCCACACCGGAACTGCAGTACCTCTACAGCCACTGGGCGTCCCATGGTGCAGGATTACTGATTTCCGGTAATATCATCGTGGACCATAGATATAAAGAGGCTGCCGCCAATATCGTTCTGGAGGATGATTCCGGGTTGGAATCCCTGAATAAAATGGTAACAGCAGGCACCCAAAATGGCACACATCTGTGGGCACAGATTAGCCATGGCGGCAGGCAGTCATCCATATTTTCAACCTTTAAGCCCATTGCACCTTCAGCTGTGCAACTTAAAAGGCTTATGTTGTTTGCCAAACCCAATGCGATGACGTCTGACCAAATAAAGGATGTTGAAGATCGGTTTGTGCACACAGCCCGGCTTTGTAAACAAGCCGGATTCACCGGGGTTCAGATACATGCAGCACATGGTTATTTACTGAGTCAGTTTTTATCACCACGCACCAATCTCAGAACAGATGCTTATGGTGGCGATATCCTAAACAGAGGACGTTTGCTATTTGATATTGTACGACGGGTAAGAGCTGAGTTAGGCGATGGTTATCCAATTTCGGTGAAACTCAATAGTGCAGACTTCCAGCGTGGCGGTTTTGACGAAGAGGACTCACTTATTGTGATCCGTGAACTGGAAAAGCTCAACATTGATCTGCTTGAGATATCAGGAGGTACATATGAAAATGTGACCTTCCTTACCGACCGCTATGTACGCGAATCCACCCGGCAGCGAGAGGCATATTTTATGGACTTTGCCGGCAGGGTCAGGGCTCAAACCAGGATACCTTTAATGATTACCGGTGGTTTTCGTACACTGTCGTTTTGTGAGGAAGTATTGGAAAAAGGAGAGCTCGATATGATCGGTTTTGCTCGGCCCTTTCTTATTGACCCGGAATTTCCGAAAGGTTTTCTGGAGGATAAAAACGGAAATCTTAAGGATATAGACTTTAATTTTAAATTTAAAAAAATCGCAGACATGGCAGAGGCAGGCTATTACGACTACCAGATACACCGGATAGCCCGAGGGAAAGCATTGGTTCCCGGTTATAACCCATATCAGGCTGTTTTACGCCTTACCATGAATGAGCTGCTCAAGGGTTGGTTTCGATAGCTTATTATTTATTCATTCAGCCTTGTGTTTGTAATTTATGCCCGGAATACATTATCTTCATTTTTTGGGTAATTACAAAACAACACTATACCTGAGAAGGGTATAGGAAATAGTTTTAATGGCTGACCTTATCTCCAGATCCTGGCTTACCATTGCTGTGATGCTTACAGCAAAAAATGCAGTTGCCCGGGAGGAGGTGGTGAACGATGTTCAGGCTTCAGGACATCAGGACAACCAGTTGCTGCTCATTACATTTCTGGTGGTCATTCCCGTTGCCGTTTCCTTCGCTTTTATTTTTTTTCTGTTTTATCGCATGAGGCGGGAAGCCTTAATCAGAGAAAGAGAACTGGAGCTTCGCTTCGCAAAAGCTGAAATGGAAATGCGGGCGCTGCGGGCTCAGGTAAACCCTCACTTTATTTTCAATTGTCTCAATTCGGTGCAGTATGCGATTCACCATAAACAAAACGAGCTGGCAGAAACATATATCGTTAAGTTTTCACGACTGATACGCCTTATACTGGAATATTCGTCTACCTCATTTATCAGTTTAAAGGAGGACCTGCACGTATTACGGCTATATATTGAGCTTGAAAAAATGCGTATGGAGCATCAGTTTAGTTATGAGATCATTTGCGACCACGACGTTGATGAAGAAGAACTTTATGTTCCTCCGCTGCTCATTCAGCCACTCATAGAAAATGCAATCTGGCATGGGTTAAATAACCGGAATGATAAACAGGGCAAGCTCAATATACATTTCCACCATAGGCAGGGACTGCTGTATTGCACCGTAGACGACAACGGCATAAAGGGCACTCCGGTGGCTGTAAATAAAAACAAGTCATTTGGCCTGACGCTGGTGCGTGAGCGCATAAAACTACATAGCTCGTATGACCCTGAATCCCTTCTGACACTTCATGAGAAAAAGGACACGGAGGGTAATTACCTGGGCATGTCGGTTACACTACCTATACCCATTGACAATTAACAGCATATGGAAGTGATCATCATTGAAGACGAACCAAAATCATTACAGCTTCTTGAAGCTGCATTGCAGGCATACCCTTTTATTAAAATAGTGGCCACAGCTGATTCTGTTTCAAAAGGATTATCCTTGATTCGTCAGCATCAGGCCGACCTGATATTTATGGATGTTATGATAAAAGGAGGCACTGCTTTTGATATTCTGGAGCAGCTGCACTCGCTGGATTCTGATATCATTTTCACTTCTTCACATGAAAAATATGCTATACAGGCATTTCGGATTTCAGCGTTGGATTACCTGTTAAAGCCTGTAGACCCGGAAGAGTTGAGCGAAGCTATTACCAAAATTCAGAATAAAAGGAGGGAAGAATATACGGCTGCACATATAAAGCTACTGCTTTCAAACTACCGGAACCAGGATAACGAAAGGGAAGTGAAAATAGCACTTCCGACATTGAAAGGATATTCATTCGTTCACCCTAACGAGATCATCCACTGCGAGTCGGACAACACCTACACAACCTTCTACCTGGAGGGAAGCCGTCAGTTGATAGTTTCAAAGACCTTGAAATCCTGCGAGACCATGCTGGAACCCTATTCATTTTGCCGTGTGCACAATCGCAGTCTGATCAACCTCAACCATATCGTAGAGTACGAAAGAGGGGAAGGTGGAGTGATCCGTATGAAGGACGGCTCGGAAATACCGGTATCACGGCGAAGGAAGGAGTATTTTTTAAACCTTTTCAGGTATCATAAACCATAATCAGCTGAAAATTACCCGAATTCAAACCCATACTGACCGGGCGTTAATGGATTTCCCGGTTGCATACACAGATTGTGGAAATTACAGGCAGTTTTTATTTGAACACATGGAATTAACTGCCAGTACTTTTATAGAAGATGGGCAAATGGAATTGCGCCTCAACAACAAAGTGATTATCACAAATAGTGGCAAAATTTCCCTGAGCCTGGATGGAAAAAAAGAATACGTATTATCCTGGAAGGTAGTGGGAAATATCGGTACTGCCTTTACCATCAGCATATCGTCTCCCGCCTCATCCTCTTTTCATTTAAGTAGAATACTGGGGGCTGAGGGTGTTTATACAGACTCACTTACCCTGATTAAATAATATAAATTAAACCAAAACTTATGTCAACATTCAAAATTAGCCTGGAAGATGCCGTTGAGTATATCAGCGCATACCGTAATCAACTGATTCATATAGAAAACCCTGTTGTTCCTTCTGTAATCGGCGGAACTGTACACACAGATTTGATTTTTAAACACATGCAGATATGGAAGGAAATGCATAGTCAACTGCCAAATCAAAAACATAAAGAGGTTGATGAATTATACGAAGGGTTAGCAGCCTGGAGTTGCTGGAAAAAGAAGGATCAGCATATAGAATCACCGGAATTTACACTTGCTTTTGAAATAAATGATGGCATCATCCTCAATGAACGTAGACAGTACCCTGATTTCCCTTTTCTGGCGTGGCCATTTGATACATTAGACGATACGGACAGTCAAATTTCTACTCTGGATTTACTTCAAAACCCACCGCTTTACAGTAGTCCAATGCAAAGTGTAGTCATACCCAGAGGAAACCGACAAGATGATGGCGACTCTGTCGTGGGATTACTCTCAACTTTTATGACAGACGGCCCGGCAAACGCTCAAGGTCAAAAGTATAATGAATATCCTTTCGGCATTTTCGAAAATAAAACAACAGGCAACGAAGTGGATCAGTTTTTTGATCAGCCGGGAATCAAGTATTTTCGTTATTATTTTGGATTTGATCCTAACGCTACGGTAAACAAAATCCGGATTATTCTGATCGCTGCTAAGGAAGATGGAACTAACATTATTCCGGACAGATCACAAAATAACGTTCAGGATGAAGAAATCATCCTTCAAACATCATGGCCGCCAAAGATCGGAGGATAAAAAAACTGTTATTTTTGGGCATGGATTATAAATATGCCCTGGCTGTTTTTTCTACTTTCTCGATTCTTATACCGGTCTCATTTTGTGTATGGGCCTTGTTCAAAAAAGCTGAAGTATACCTTTGGCTTTTTTTATTCTTTCTGGTGTTTGGATTTTCTGTGGACACCCTAAGCTGGCTTTCTTATCTCATGCCGGAAAGGGCGGATATCGGCAGGTGGTCCGTCAGGTTGTATAGTTTTTATCCCGTGATTGAAGGTATTTTCTTTTTTTGGCTGATTATGTATTTCTCAGGTAGAGGTAATGTACATAACATAAGCCGCATCGGTATGTTTCTGGTGCTCCCTATGTGGCTACTTGCCGAAACTATATTCACAGACCGTTTTTGGGCGGCAGATCTGGGACTTTTTCATATGTTTTACCGTGTGATATGTGCGTTTTTGGCTGCATTCACCTTATTAAAGATAGTGGAAAGCAGGGAAAGTGTAATGCAATCGCCTCGCTTCTGGCATTTATCAGGCGTGCTGCTATATGCTTTTGGTACATTTTTTATTGCTACAATACGCGAAACCTCCCTGGCAGACCAGTTATGGTATGTCCATAATCTGGTAAATGTTTTCACCTACATCATTTTCACTGCCGGATTTTATTTTCAGGCAACTGACCATAAAGCAGCTGACATCCCATTGAATCGCTGATTCTATATGTATAAAATTTTCACCATAATCTAATTCAAAGCTGCCGAATACTGGTTTGCACCCTGTCTAATGATATCCATTCCTTAATTTCATTCCAGTCATCAAAATAAAATACTGTTATGCGACACCTTATCACAGCTATAATGGCAATGTTATTAGCTTTCATCAATGTAAATGCACAAATTGAATTAAACCCGGTTACCTATGAGGATGATTTGATTACGTATTTAACAGCCTTTCAGGCAGAGGCTAAAAAAACAATGGTGCTGGCAAAGAAGGACCAGCAATTTATTGAACAGTACCAATATCTGGTAGCAGAGTACAATGGATTTATCAATGCCTACATCACTCAGCTTATACTGATGAAGCCCAAAGCTGCACTCGGAGACTTCAGGGAGAAAAACCAATATCAGTGGGTGCAAAATAGCGATGAGCTCAAAAAGATTTACAACGCCTATGACATCCTGATGTCCAATCAACAAAAAGGTCTCACAGAGGTAACAGCTGTTGCCGGTGTATTAATCTCGATTGGTGATACGGTTATCGGTCTGCTGAATGAAGCACATAGCCGAAGGGATGCTCAGCGGACTAATATCATCAAAATGCTGGAGAGCCTGAAACTCGAACCGGTTGAGCTGAAGAAATAATCTAACACGTATGAATAAACAATACCTTCTCCGCCCGGAGAAGGTATTTCAACGGGATATATTATGGAAAAGGAAACATGCATCAGACAAGGACCATCCAGGGTTTGGCGGTTTGTTCACCACAGCGATTTCAGCTACAGGTCAACATTTCTGATCGGCAGAAGCTTTACATCAGACTGGTTAGAGATCAAACCGGATGGGGAGATAAAGGTACTCGGATCTTTCGACCGTGGATACGCCTGGGATGGATGTACACCCAAATGGAATTTTTTACATATCACCTGGGGTATTTTCGATGGTAATACGTATCGTTTTGGCCCGGGCGACTATAAGCCCCGTACCTATTACGCCTCCATGGTACATGATGTCCTTTATCAATACAAACGTTGTGCGCCCGTAACGCGTAAGGAGGCAGATCTTATATTTCTGGAAATGCTGCTAAAAGCTGATTTTTTATGGGCTCAGGTATATTATATAGGAGTCAGGATGTTTGGGTGGATTTTTCGAGGATGGAAATATGCCAGTTCCAATGGAATTAAATCCGACTATTCCGGCATTGAAGAAGATAATCCGGGGATACCTAAAGTTTCAAACGGATGATGGATGTGATAAATAAATTCAATACCGGTTCACAGGCTGACAACAACATTTCCTGCTGGAATATTCCCGCAACAAGATATCAGATATCCGACGTTCATCTGTTGGGAGAGCAATACTACTACCTTATCGACTATCGTCATTCTCCGGATATTCTTATGCTGTACGCGGACCAGAAGGCGTTGCAATTTCATGGAAAGGAGCGAAAAGCATTCACATTCAATTACGTGGTTTCCAGCCTTCATCCGGATGACCGGATATTTTACTCCGTGGCCGAACAATTCATGAAGAAATTTTATGAAACAATGACACCAGCGGAAATAGTACATTATAAATATTCGTATACCATCCGCATCAAAGACCGGACAGGAGAATATAAGCATATTCAACACCAGAGTATTCCGTTGGATGTAGATGAAAACGGAGCGTTGAAGGTGGCGATCAACGTACATACTGATGTAGGCCACATCACCAACCGGTCAGGCAATCATTTGTCGATATTCGGTTTAAACGGTCGTCGTTCTTTTATGGGTATAGATCCTTTTGATCCGGAGCCTTCTTCAGATAAATCGACATTATCTAACCGTGAAAATGAAATTCTGGTCCTGCTCGATAAGGGCTTTACATCCAATGATATAGCAAAAACATTGAAAATATCTGCTCATACGGTGAATACCCATAGAAAAAACATGCTTAGAAAGCTAAATGCATCGAATACAGCAGAGCTCTTATTTATAGCCCGTGAAAAATATATTGCCTGATGAATTCAGCTGGCAGTAATCAGGTATTATAAGCTTAGTATCTTTTAAATTACTGATTTTTCAGCTCCTCCAAAGCTTGTTTTAATTTTTCATA
>CAZEQJ010000042.1:0-23383 GCA_964514385.1 uncultured Cytophagales bacterium | reverse complement strand
TACAGAATCAAGTGTGCAGTTTGTTGAAGGTGAAATCCTGTTTGGAGATGGGGAACGCCTCGAATTGCAGTCCACCCGCTTTGACGTTAAAAGAAGACTGAATGACCAGGTAGAAATCACTGAGTTTCGGTTCCGGCATGTCTACAGCTCTCCGGGGTCCTATACCATATCCTTCAGA
Source organism: uncultured Cytophagales bacterium (assembly GCA_964514385.1). GTDB lineage: Bacteria > Bacteroidota > Bacteroidia > Cytophagales > Cyclobacteriaceae > CAZEQJ01. Next base: position 23,205 of record CAZEQJ010000042.1, on the reverse strand, counting down.
GAGTTTAACCGCAACGCCAACGTCTGTAACATGATCAACTCGGTCAATACGCCATTCTACGTAGAAACTACAATAAATATAATAGGTTGCAATTCAACTCCGGTGCTGCTTAACCCACCTGTTGAGATTGGTAATACCGGTGTCAGGTTTACGCATAATCCCGGTGCCACAGATGAAGATGGTGATATCATTACCTATGAGCTGACTATACCCAAAAAAGATGTAGGCCTTTCAGTTGACGGATATCAGCGGCCCGACATTCATAACGATTCCCTTGCAGGCCCCTTTTTTACTGAAGACGGACTCAACCCTGCTTTCTTTGAGCTGACGGAAGACGGAACAGTAGTTTGGGATGCTCCGGGTATTGAATGTGAATACAATGTAGCGTTTAAAGTATGTGAATACCGTGAAATAAATGGACAGCTGGTTAACCTCAGCTGCATTACCCGTGACATGCAGATCATCGTGGAAGAAAGTGACAATGAACGTCCTGAACTTGAAATACCAATGGATACGTGTGTTGTAGCCGGAGATGAACTGGAGGGAGAAATCCGTGCTTCCGATCCGGATGGTGACCAGGTGATCATCACACCCTTTGGCGGGCCGTTTGAGCTTGGAAGCCTTTCCGCCACATTTTCTCCTGACCCACCCGAATATTTCCCCTCTCCCACGCTTTTAAATTTCAGCTGGCAAACAGCATGCGCCCTGGTCAGAAACGAGCCCTATCAGGCAAATTTTAAGGCTACCGACGACGGCAGACCCAACCTTACCACTACAGAGACATGGAATATAACCGTGGTAGGGCCGGCACCTGAAAATGTACAACTCACCCCTCTTCCTTCAGAAAGAAGTATTGAAGTGACCTGGGACCTTTATGCATGTCAGAATGCCTCGCAGATACAAATATGGCGTCGTGTAGATGAATATGATTTTACTCCGACAAACTGTGATGTAGGTATACCGGAAGGTGGCGGCTACGAGCTGGTTGGTACAGTACCAGCTTCTGTCAATGTATTCGAGGATGATAACGGAGGTGATGGCATAGCTCCGGCTGTCAACTATTGCTACCGTCTTGTCGCCATTTACCCTCCTACACGTGGTGGTACCAGCCTGCCTTCTGAGGAGGCCTGTATGATATTGGAGGATGATCCTGCCCTGATCACAAATGTCACTGTAAACCAAACAGACGACACAGACGGTGAGATAGAAATAAGATGGCTTCCACCCTTTTACGTCGACACATCTGCCGTAAGCGGCCCCTATACGTATGATATTATGCGCGCACCTGAAGAATCGGAGGCTTTTCAAAAAATAAATGCAGCACCAGTTTCAGATACATTTTATATCGACCAGGGTCTGGATACACGCTCCATATCCTATAGCTACAAGGTGATAGCATATGATGAAAACATGAATATCATCGATACGAGTGCTGTGGCAGGTTCGGTATTCCTTGATCCTGAGGCATTGTTTGGTGCAATAAATCTGAGCTGGGATGCTGAAACACCGTGGGGTAACAATAATGAGAGGTTTCCCTATCACTATATTTACCGGGACAACATCATAAATGGCAACCCCTCACAGCTGGTACTGTACGACTCGGTGAATGTAGTAAATGGCGCATTTGAATATACAGATGGCGAAGATGGAGACCCGTTATCAGAAGACATCACCTATTGTTACTTCGTGACTACGTATGGCAGTTATGGCAATGACAGTATTCCGGAGCCATTGATCAATGATTCACAGATTTCGTGTGCACAGCCTAATGATACCATTCCGCCATGTGCGCCTGTGCTGTCAGCTATACTGGAAGATTGTGAAACGATTCTGGAAGGCCGAGAATGCCTGTATTCAGATTATCAGAACACCGTGCAATGGTCTGACCTGACCGAACCCGAATGCCAGGATGATATACGTTTTTATAACTTGTATTATGCAGCCAATGGCACCGATTATGTATTTCTGGCAGAAGTAAGGGATACCATTTTCGTTCATGATAATCTGCCATCTTTTAAAGGCTGTTACAGAATATCTGCAGTCGACCGTTCCGGTAATGAAAGTGCGCTTTCTGACCCGGTATGTAATGATAATTGTCCCAACTACGAGCTTCCTAACTTATTTACACCTAACGGTGACGGAGATAACGATATTTTCAGGCCATATTTCAACTATACGGAGGTTTTTGGTGCCGGAGCGGAAAATACATTTGATCTGGACAGGTGTCCCCGTTTTGTACGAACGGTAAATTTTAAGGTGTATAACCGATGGGGAGATCTCGTATACACATACCAATCTGCAAATGACAGCGAAGATGGTATTTATATTAATTGGGATGGAAGAAACAATAGCGGTTTTATGCTGGAAAGCGGATATTATTATTATGCTGCCGATGTTACTTTTGATGTGCTCGACCCTTCTTTGCGACGACAAGAAATCAAAGGATGGATACATCTCCTCTATTGAATTATCCCTTAATATTTTTTGATGGCTATTGCAATCTCTGCAATTTCTGGGTTGATTTTCTGATCAAAACAGACCGTGCCGGTAAGTTACATTTTGCTTCACTCCAGTCTGAGGCTGGTGGAAGATTAAAAAATGATTATCCATCACTGCAACACGTAGACTCCGTAGTGGTGTTGCATCACGGCAAGGTGTTTGTCAAAAGTACTGCGGTTCTGTATATCATCCGGTTTCTGCCCTGGTATTTCCAATGGCTCAGAGCAGGATTACTGATTCCATCTATTATACGTGACTGGCTGTATGACCGGATAGCGAGGCGCCGGTTTCGCTGGTTTGGCAAAAGAAACACCTGCCGTATGCCCTCCCCTGAAGAAAAGTCGAGGTTTATAGAATAATTATTAGTTTTGCGATCTTAAAAACTGACAATATGAAAGCATTTGTTTTTCCTGGCCAGGGATCACAGTTTTCCGGGATGGCCAAGCCACTTTATGATTCGAATCAAGAGGCAAAAAAGCTGATGGACCGCGCCAATGAGATTCTGGGCTTTGATATACTATCGATTATGTTCAGCGGCACGGACGAGGAGCTAAAACAAACCCGTGTCACACAGCCGGCTATTTTTATCCACAGCGTTGCTGCCACCCTGCTGACAGAAGAAACGCCTGATATGGTGGCCGGCCATTCGCTAGGTGAGTTTTCGGCGTTAGTTGCCAACAAAACATTAACTTTTGAAGATGCTTTACCGCTGGTATCTAAACGGGCTGAGGCCATGCAAAAAGCATGTGAACTAAGCGATTCAACCATGGCCGCCATTCTCGGACTTAGCGATGAGCAGGTAGAAGAGATCACTGCAGGGATAGAGGGAGTAGCACCTGCCAATTATAATTGCCCGGGACAGCTTGTTATTTCCGGAAAGACAACGGCGGTGGAAGAGGCCGTTGAAAAACTTAAAGAAGCAGGAGCTAAAAGAGCGCTGATCCTTCCCGTAAGCGGTGGCTTTCATTCCTTTGCGATGGACCCTGCCCGTGAAGAGCTTGCAAAAGCCATTCATGACACTCCATTCAGCACGCCCGTTTGCCCTGTTTATCAGAACGTTACAGCAAGAGCCGCTACCGACCCAGATGAGATAAGAGAAAACCTGGTGTCTCAGCTGACTTCACCGGTACGGTGGACGCAGACCGTTGAGCAAATGATCGCGGACGGTGCATCATTATTCACGGAAATCGGCCCTGGAAAAGTATTACAGGGTTTGATAAAAAAGATCAACCGTGATATGGAGGTGGCTGGAATTTCCTGACATCCCCCTCATCTTCGCATTGATCCAGAAGCTGTCGGGTGGTCAAATACAATAAAGGATGTTTTTCATGAGGGGCAAGCTCATCAAGCGGCACCAACGTAAACCGACGCATATGAAGCCGGGGATGGGGCACGACCAACCCGGCTTCATTTATTATCTTATCATAGTAATATAAAATATCGATGTCGATAATGCGCGAGGCGTTTTTGAAACTTCTTACTCTGCCCATTTCCTCTTCTACAGCCAATATTTCGTGTAAAAGTTGCCCCGGCGTATAGCCTGTCTGCACCATAACGATCTGATTCAGGTAATCGGGCAACCCTTCCTTCCCCCATGAGGGCGATTCGTATACAGCAGAATTCCTCATGATATGAATTTTGCGATCTTCAAGGTGTTGTGCTGCCAGCTTCAGGTTGTGTAATCTGTCACCCAGGTTAGTACCCAATAGTAAATATATCCCGTTCATATATGGCAACTTTGCAGTGCGTAGCTTACAATATTAAAAGTAAGTTCTTAATATTGGGAGAAATTAGTCTTTTATTCATATGAGGTTTCTAAGCTATGTACTGGCCACTCTCACAGGCCTTATTCTATTTTCAGTTTTGTCGTTTTTCTTTTTCGTTTCCCTTGGCAATGCTCTTTCCAAAGAAGAAAAGGTGACGGTTAAAGAAAACAGTGTGCTTACATTAAGTATGCAGGGTGTCATTGTGGAGCGCACCATGGATGACCCGTTTGCAGGGCTGGATGCCTTTGGCTTTCAGACCGAAAACCTCATCAGTCTTATCGACCTCAAAGAGACGATTCGGAAGGCTAGGGATGATGAAAAAATAAAGGGAATTTATCTTAAAATGAACTTCCTTGCTGCCGGCTACTCCTCCCTTTCTGAAATACGTCAGGAACTTCAGTCATTTAAGGAGTCGGGGAAATTTATAGTCGCCTATGGTGAGATATTGACAGAAGGAGCCTACTATCTGGCTTCAGTTGCAGATGAAATTTACGCACCTGAAGAAGGGGTAATGGAGTTTAACGGGCTGGTGGCAGAAGTCGCTTTCTTCAGTAAAACATTGGAAAAACTGGGTGTAGAGCCTTTAATATTCAGGGTAGGTGAATTTAAAAGCGCTATTGAGCCGTTTATCCGCACAGATATGTCTGAAGCCTCACGACTGCAGATGCAGCAACTACTGGATACCATTTACATCAACAACCTCAGGGAGATCTCGGCTGACCGCAATGTAGCTGTAGAAGACTTAAAGGAGATAGCAGAAGAATTGAAATTAAGCTATACATCAGAAGCGCGCGACCTGGGCCTCATCACAGATGTGATTTATGAGGATGAAATCGAAGCTATCATAAAGGAAAAAGTCGGAGAGTACAATAAAATCAGCTATGGTGACTACAAGAAGGTGCGTTCTGCCGTGTCCACTACCCGTGATCGTGTAGCCGTGATTGTAGCAACTGGTAATATTGTATCCGGCGAGGGCGATAACAACAGCATTGGATCTGACCGTTTTGTGAAAGCCATCCGTAAAGTGCGCAAAGACGACAATGTAAAGGCTGTTGTATTGCGAGTGAACTCACCGGGAGGGTCTGTGCTGGCATCTGACCTCATCTGGCATGAGCTGACAGAACTAAAGAAGGTAAAGCCTGTTGTGGCATCCATGTCTGACGTTGCAGCATCCGGAGGCTATTATATCTCCATGATCTGCGATACGATTGTAGCCATGCCCAATACCATTACAGGCTCAATAGGAATATTTGGTGTACTGTTTAATGCAGAGGAATTTCTCGATGACAAATTGGGAGTTACTACCGACCGTGTCACCACTGCACCGCATGCAGACCTGCTCACCCTCACCCACCCGATGAGTGAAGCGCAAAAAACTTTTATGCAACGTGGTGTTGAGAAGGGTTATGACAGCTTTATCTCAAAAGTAGCTGCAGGACGAAACATGACAAAAGAACAGGTGCTTGAAATTGCCAGCGGCAGGGTGTGGTCCGGCGAAAAAGCAAAAGAGATCGGCCTGGTAGATGTACTGGGCACGTATGAAGACGCCCTCGCCATTGCTGCAGAAAAGGCAGGTCTGGAAGAGTATAAAGTTCGCTTTTATCCCGATCAGAAAACTGTGCTGGAACAGTTGATAGAGTCGCTCGAAACCAGTGCCAAAGCGCGGTGGATAAAAAATGAACTGGGGTCTTACTATACTGCTTACGAGAAACTCAAGAGTCTCAAAGAATATGAAGGACTTCAGGCGAGAATGTTTAATCTAACTATTCAGTAATGATACGAAATAACTGGACCAGAGAGGAAATCCGTGAAATATACGATGCCCCGGTGCTTGACCTGATATACCGGGCAGCTACGGTACACCGGCAGTTTCACGATCCTCAGGAAGTACAGGTATGTACGTTGCTTTCTGTGAAAACCGGCGGATGTCCGGAAGATTGTGCCTACTGCCCTCAGGCAGCGCGCTACCATACAGACGTAACGGTGCATAAACTACTCGATGTGGAAACTGTTGTAGGGAAGGCTATTGAGGCCCGTGAAGAGGGAAGCACCCGTTTTTGTATGGGAGCTGCATGGCGTGAGGTACGTGATAACCGTGACTTTGATAAAGTGCTCGATATGGTGAAAGCAGTAAACAGCCTTGGGCTGGAGGTTTGCTGTACCCTTGGTATGCTCACACATGAGCAGGCTGAAAAATTAAAGGAAGCCGGATTGTACGCGTATAACCATAATCTCGACACATCGGAAGAACATTATGAGAATATCATCACCACACGCAATTATAACGACAGGTTAAATACGCTGGATAACGTCAGAAAGGCAGATATATCGGTCTGTTCCGGAGGTATCATCGGACTCGGTGAAGATGTTGATGATCGTATTGGAATGCTGCATACACTGGCCACCTTACCCTCACACCCCGAGTCAGTACCTGTCAATGCACTCGTACCCGTGGAGGGAACACCACTGGAGGATCAGGAGCGTGTATCGGTTTGGGAAATGGTACGTATGATCGCCACAGCCCGCATCATCATGCCTAAAGCAATGGTTCGTCTTTCAGCAGGCAGGGTACGAATGAACGTGGAGGAGCAGGCGCTATGCTTCCTTGCCGGAGCAAACAGTATTTTTGCCGGTGACAAGCTGCTTACAACACCTAACCCTGACTTTGTCTCAGATAAACAAATGATGCAAACACTTAATATAGTACCGCGCAAAGCTTTCAAAGACCAATTGTCAGCTTTGGAACAGTGATGACAAATTCACAGCGATATGGTGCAGTGCTTTCGATACTGCTGTTCTCCCTGCTCCTGTTTCATATATTGGTGATATCAGGAGCTTTACCTTACCAGCTGATCTGGGGTGAGAAGATAGCATCCGGCGCTCAAATGGTACAAATGGAAATGGTGTCAATAGTAGCGGTTTCTTTCATGCTCACCATTGCCATGGTGCGTACTGGGTGGCTAAATTGGCAATTCCGTCCTGCTTTATTACAGGCAGGTCTGGTTTTGATGATTTTCTATTTTACACTTACTGCGGTGGGCAACCTGCTTGCCGGCACCCCTGTATTACGCTTTATATTCGCTCCATTATATCTGATAGTGGCTATACTCAGCATTATTCTTTACCGTTCACGGGATTAATATGAAAATATTACATCCGTACCTTTATTTCCGCTTCGGATATGGTATAGATAGGTAACATTTATATTTTTATGATGAAAAAAGCATCATGTGAGAAGGTCACTGCTCTATATCATCCTATCCATATCATTGAGTGTCCTTGCTCAAACCGAGGATATATATCCTGATATTGAGCCCCTGCTTCGCGAAAAAGAGGAGTCAGCCTCCATACTTGCAACTTCTGTTGCCTCACGTATCGTTGAAAATGTATATGAAGCTCCCGGCATCATCACGATTATTGAGCGGGAGGAAATCGAATCATACGCTCATCTCAGTCTGATGGAAGTGCTGGAGCAGGTAACGAATACCTTTGTGTTTGGCACTTACTCCAATCCCCAAAATATCGTATCCGTACGTGGGTCGCTGCCCATTCAGAATAACAACCGATGCCTTATCCTGATAAACGGCAGGCCCGTGCGTGAGCCGTACTGGGGCGGGATGGATTTTCCGGTACTTCTCGGATTTCCAGTGAGTATCATCGAAAAAATCGAAGTCATACGTGGGCCAGGCAGCGTTATTTATGGCACAAATGCTTATTCCGGTGTCATCAACATCGTTACCGAGTTTAGTGAAGTAAAAGGATCAAATAAGATCACAACAGGTAGCTTTGGCGGCTTCGGTATCGATGCCTTTGGTGCGCTTAACCAGGGCGAAATGTTTGGCAACATAGGCATCAAGGTTTTTAATGAAGATGGATGGCCTTTGGAGATGATCGGTGAAGACCTCCAGCCTATCAGCATGCGAATGTCAGAAGATAACATCGGTGTCAGTTTCAATATCAAATACAATAATTTCTACAGCAACGCCATGTTTGCCTATTCCGATCAGGGAATCGTTGGCCATGCACCGGCCCAAACGAATGGCCTTCTTCCGCTCAGGGAACGAAGAAATGAAGCCTTCCGGATTTTTTATGATATGGGATATCAGCATAAATTCAGCAACCGGCTTTCATCCAGCGTCCATTTTAATTACAACCACATCAACCACAGGACCTTTCTCCCGATCGGACAATACCAGACCAACGCAGAAGGGCTGATGCTGGAGCAGACCAATATTCTGGAGATCAGTGACAGGTCAGATATGATCTTTGGAGCAACAGCCACTCTTTTCCTTGGTATAAATACCATCAGCGACACTTCCAGAATCATCAACAATGATTATTTCCAAACACTATACACAGCTTATGCACAAAACAACTGGGAAATAAATTCATACATTAAAACCATTGCCGGATTACAGATAAAAGGAGGCAGTATTTTCCCTGTCAGTTTTACCCCAAGGCTGGGTGTGATCGGCAGGCTCAACGATCGCTTCAATGCCAAAGTGCTTTACGCCAATGCTTTCCGTACACCCTTCCCGGCTGAAACAGACATACAAATCCCTCCGACCGTCATTGGCAATGAAAATTTGTTACCGGAAACGATCAACACCCTGGATATCCAGCTGATCGGTAGTTTTAAACATCTGGTGACCCAGCTTACATACTTCAGAAGTATTGAGAATGATGCTATCGTACGCCGTCCGGCCTTACTGGATAACAGAACGGTACTTCAATACCAGAATCAGGGCAAAACTACAATACAGGGAGTTGAGCTGGAAAATGACCTGAGATGGAACAACTGGTCAGTTGACCAGTCCTTTAGCTGGAATTTCATAAATATTGGCGATACACTGGATGAAGGAAACCTGCTCCCCTGCATTATGGCGAAAGTTGGGGTTCGTTATTCCAGTGGGCGGGGAAATATTGGTCTGCTCCACAGCTATTATAACGACTTTGGTAATGTGGCCGTGTTTAACCCTTCGGTTTTGAATGTCAACCCACCCAGCAAGCCTGTACTTTGGGGTACATTGCAGGCCACAGGTAACCTGAATGAAATCTTCGGATTGGATTTCAACACCGTGATTTCAGTTTCAGGCAGCGTGATCAACCTTTGGAATGCTGATTTTTATATGCCTGAAGTTGCCAGACTTAATATCAATACCCTTCCTGTACGCCAGGGGAGATCATTCTATCTAACGATCAGCGCCAGTATATGAGAAATGTTCTCCTGCATATGGCCGCTTTTCTTGGACTTACTGTAACAGGTTTGGCGCAGTCCTACCGGTCACAGGCGGAGCTACTGATGACCACTTTCGATAAAATGGAAGTAAATGAAGCCCAGACAGCGATCAATCATTTTCTGGAAGATGCCTCTTATGCCAGTGAGCGTTATAGCTTACCCTGGGTTGAAGCGCAACTGCGATACCTCGCGGGTGTCTGGTTTCTAAGCAAGCGAAATGTAAATTTTGCCCTTGAGCATCTTCTCTGGGTATTTAATATGAGCGAGAGCAATGAATCGCAGCATTTGGATACGTTACGTGTCCATGCAGGCTTTCAAATAGGGCAGCTGCTTCAGGATCAGGGATTATACACCCAGGCTATTTCATATTATCAGTCTATTCAGTACCGGAGTTCCCCGTCAAAGACCAATGAAATTCGCTTAAAGCTGGCACAATGCCTATATAAAACAGGTGACCATAATAGGGCAGACTCCATCTTCAGTAGCCTCATTGCTGTTGCTCCGGCAAACGGCCCAATATATGAGAAAGCTCTTTATCATCAGGTCATTCATGACATGCCACCCTATTTTGACGCGACAACACAGCAGCAAATTGATAAGTTGACATCTCTTTATACTGCATCGGGCAGGGATGAGAAAGCAGCCAGAATATTATTGCTTTGGGCAAAAACGCTACAAAATGGTGGTGATCCTCAGAGCAGTAACCGGATTGCAGAAAAGGTGCTACCAATGGTAACATCAAAAGAAAATAAATTCCGTGCTCAACTTATCCGAAGCACCAATTACATGCTGCAACAAAATTTCGAGGTAGCGGGTGAAGTGCTTGACATTGCCCGGAGCTATATTGGCGATAACGATACGTTGAGAATCAGGCACCAGCAATTCAGCTCCATCCTCGAGTTAAGAAAGGAAAACTACCGGTTAGCCCTGGTTTTCATTAACCAGGCCATCGCCTCTGCAACAAATCTGGGGCTTACTGATCTGGAGCGCCAGTGTCTTGAGGTGAAAAAATCTATCTACGAAGCTCAAAATAAACTCGCTGAAGCCAATGCGCTTGACAAACGGATAGAAACATTGCGCTATGTCAGTCAGTTGCGCCAAGAGGATATTGGTGATACACAAAGAAGCAGACAGAATAACCTGCTGACACTGGAGCGATCGCTCTCTTCCAGAATTCAAAACGAAATCAGAAACAGACTCCAGATACAGCAATACCAGCTCGAAGCTGAAAGAGCCCGGCGTGAAGAAGGGTATGCCACCCAGCAGCTGGCGCTAAATCAGCTCGAACTTGACCGTCAGCGTCTGGAAAATGAAGCCAGAAAAGAACGAGAAGAGAGGATCAATGCCGAAAACAAGCTTTTCGAGCTTGACCTGCTGGAAAAAGAGCGTACAAATCAGTTGCTTCGCCTCAATGCATACCAGGAGCAGATACGAACTGACAGCATCCGGCTGTCAGCGATGAACCAGTCACAGGAGCTGGCCAATGAAAAGATCAGGGGAGAGCAGCGAAGACGAAATTTCCTGATCATCATGACATCACTGTCCCTGTTGGTACTGGTCGTTACGGGTCTTGCCCTTGTCAGCCGGTCGCGTGATCACCGTCTGTTGAAAAGAAAAAACGCTGAAATTGAATATAAAAACAAGCAACTGATGGCAAATGAAGAGGAGCTTCTTCAGAATATGGAAGAGCTTAACGCCACCCAGGAGATGCTCCAGAAGCAAACCGAAATGCTATTAGCAGGTGGGAACCTTGGCACATGGGAGGTTGAGTTTCCGTCGCGTACACTAAAAATAAACGAACAGTTTGCCCAGATACTGAATATTGAAAAACGAAAAGACTTCAAGCTAAACGACTGGCGTGCCATGATAGCAGATGAGGATAAGAATGCCTTCAACGACCTCATCGAAGCCTCCTCCCTCGGCCTGGGAGAGTTTTATGATATCACGTTGCGGATGAATACGCGTCGTGGGGTACTAAAATATATAAACCTTTCGACAAGGAAAGTGATCAACCTGGAGAGGAAAACCGAAAGCCTCCTGGGCATACTTATTGATATCACAGATATAAAGACCAATGAAATCGTACTTCGTGATAAAAACGAAGAATTGAATAAGATAAATGAAGAACTGGATCATTTTGTATACCGCACTTCTCATAACCTTCGGGCACCTATCACCAGTATCATGGGCCTCATCCGTCTTATGAATACCGATGACCGTTCCGAAACAGATAAAAAATATTTTGACCTGATTTTAAAAAGTATCGTAAAAATGGACGATACCATCAAGGAGATCAACAACTACTCCAAAAATAACCGGACCGAAGTAATTAAAAAAACCATCCTGCTGGATGACCTCATAGAAGATGCGCTGGATGACCTGCAATTTTACAAAGACAAACTGAACCTGCAGGTCATCAAGGAGTACGACAAGGATTTCAGCTTCATATCCGATCCGCAACGCATTGAAATGATCTTTTCCAACCTGCTCTCAAATGCCATAAAATACTCACATCCTCGCCGAGAGTTGACTAAAATCACAATTTCAGCCACCCGTGAAAAAGGAAGAATAAATTTTACAGTGGCAGACAACGGCATCGGCATCGGACAGGAACACCTCGAGAAAATTTTTCAGATGTTTTACCGCGCCACCGACCGTGAAACAGGTTCAGGCCTTGGTTTATATATAGTACGCGAAGCAATTCATAAATTAGGGGGAGAGATAAACATACAATCCCAACTAAATGAAGGAACCAGCATCAAATTTTACATTAAACAGTTTATGGCAAGCCACGAGCAGCTTTCTTGAATATGAAATCATTACACTCGGCAAAATTGAGCTCCGGGTGTATTCCATTCTTACCATACTTCTCATATTTGTCAGCACCAAGTTTATTATCTGGGTGATTAAGAAAGCGCTGAAGGCACGCTTTAAAAAATTAAACGAAGGGAATATATATGCTCTTTACCAGATCACCCGATATATCCTCTGGGTGATTGCCATAGCATTGATGCTGGAGGCGGTAGGTCTTCGGGTGACGCTGCTACTAGCTGGTAGTGCCGCATTGCTGGTGGGCGTCGGCCTTGGGCTGCAACAAACCTTCAATGACTTCATATCCGGCATCATATTACTGACCGAGGGCTCCACAAAAATCGGAGATGTGATGGAAATAGACGGTGAAGTAGTAATGATACAAAGCATCGGATTACGTACCTCGACCGCACTGACACGAGATGAGATAAGCGTCATCATACCCAATTCGTATGTAACATCGAATAAGCTTATCAACTGGAGCCACCAGTCCAATAATACACGCTTTAGCATCTATGTAGGGGTGGCCTATGGCAGCGATACGCAGCTCGTAACCCGCTTATTGAAAGAAAGTGCTGCGGAACATCCTGAAGTAGGTGACCATAGCAAGATACTGGTACATTTCCGTGATTTTGGCAATTCATCACTCGACTTCAGGCTACTGTTTTTCTCTGATAATGTATTCCGAATAGAACGCATCAAGAGCGAAATCCGCTATACCATCGACAGAAAATTCCGGGAAAACAAGGTGACCATCCCATTCCCTCAGGTCGATGTCCACATAAAATCCTGATTTACGTCAGGCCAATGTGTCGCAAATGAAAAAACTACCAAAAGAATTTACTTTGGATTAACATGAGCCTAATATTAATTTAATAATCTGAATATCAATCAGTTACATCTGATTAATGTCATTCAGGTGGTTGAAAAAAATGCTGCGTATTGATCGGTAAAACTGTCATTTTCGGGTGTCGTCAGCATTGATTATCATGAAACGCCTGCTTTGTCTGCTACCCCTATTCTGGTTTCTATTCGTGGAATGTGAAACCACCGAACCGCTCAACGTACCGGAAGGGAATGAATTAGCTCCTGTTCCTACACCTGAACTCACCGTCACCATACTGTCTGACCATTCTTCAGATACCATATCACTGCCCCTTGTGCTCAACCTGAGCATCGCAAAGCTTGAGCAAGACTCTTCACTTATCATCGAGCGCCTTCTGGATGGTGTTGCACATGGCATTCTGGAAAACAACAGGCTTGATAGCATCATTACACTGGATATCGGTGATCATGAACTGGAATACCGGTTTTATTTCGAAGCACTGGATACGCTGATTTCCTCTGGTAAAATCAACCTTTATAACCTGGGGATAAAATATAGCCTTACCGTAGAACAGGGCCAGGGCAGTGGTCAGTATTTCGCTTTTGATACTGTAGCTATAATCGCCAATGATCCTATCGAGGGAATAGAATTTGTGAGCTGGACCGGCGATGTCGATCATGTACTGGATACTACCACCCAGACCTCCTAAGTGGTGATGCCGGAGTCGTCCGTTAAGATACGAGCTACCTACCAGACCACGATAGAACAAGTGAGCTTCAGTGGTCAGGTATATCCGCTGATTGAAGCAAAATGTGTGGCTTGTCATGATGATTATGACAACTATAATGGCATTAAATCAGCGATTGCAGGTATAATTTCAATGTCCGAGGTACAGATGATGCCACCATATCCGGATGAGCCGCTTACCGACGAGGAGATTGAGATACTGAAATTATGGGTAGAACAGGGAATGCAAAACAACTGACCATGAAATACATCACAGCCTTAATTATAGTCACATTGCTTATGCTCAGCAGCTGCTATTATGATGCAGTGGATACTTTATACGAACTGAACCGTGAATATATCGAAGCCGTGGATACAGTCTCAGCTGGCTTCGATACCACCCAGGCGGTCAGTTTTGCATCACATGTGATGCCACTGCTGGAAAATAATTGTGCTACCCCGGGGTGTCATAATGGTGATATGCCACCCAACCTCACAAACTATCAGAGCATAAATGTATGGGTAGAAAGAATAGTGGTACGGATAAACAATGAAGTCTCTCCGATGCCACCGTTGACGAAAAATAATCCATTAAGTGAAACAGAAATTTACATAATCGAAAAATGGTATCGAGATGGTGCGCCTGATAATTAGTTTAGCCTTACTTCCGATTCTGCTGCTGGGCCAGGAGGAGATCGCCCGCGTGCGAACGGTATATTCTTCACAGCGGGTCATCAATGGCCATTCTGCTGAGGTATTACATAAAAATAACCTTTCATTTGACATTGGTCACCGTTTTGGTTTTCTGAATGGTGGTGTATCCAGCCTTTGGGGCCTTGACGATTATGCCAATATACGCCTGGGTCTGCAATACGGCATTACCGAAAAATTGTCAGTTGGTGTCGGCAGAAGCCGGCTCGACAAAGTTTACGACGGTTTTGTCAAATATCAGCTGTTAAGGCAGTCGCGGGGTAGTAATGCAATGCCACTTACCGCAACAATCTTTGCCGGTGGTTTTATAAAAACAGCTGACCTGCCGGAGATTGTTGCTGCTTATGATATTTATGCGCATAAAATGTCATATACCACCCAGCTTATTTTATCCAGACAGTTTTATAAGAAAATCAATATTCAGGTCTCCCCTACCTATATACACCGCAATCTGGTTGCTGCTGAGGCAGACCCGAACAGTGCATTCGCCCTCGGCGTTGGAGGAGAAATCAAACTAACACGTACGATCTACCTATCGGGTGAATACTACTGGCAGCAAGAGAAGATTGAAGATCAGTTTGATTCGTTTGCTGTGGGCGTCAACTTCAATAATATTGCCCATCAGTTTCAGCTGTTTTTTGGCAATTCCCTGTCGATGAATGAGTACGCTTTTATCAAGGAAAACAACCGTAGTTTTTTTCAGGGCGATATACGGTTTGGGTTCAATATCGTGAGGATATTTCAGTTTTAGTGGTAATGTTGCGGAGCTTCGCTCCGCAACAGGCATGTTTGAATCAGAATAACTTAATACCGGCAGATAATATCCACTGGTTGGCACGCTGGTCCGTAGGGAAGCTCCCAATATTATCAGCTATAGCACCAAAGCCGCCCTCATATTTCAGGTCAACCGTAAGCTTCCACAGATCAAGTCCAACACCCGCCTGCCAGCCGATGGTGGCCGAATTGTAGGCATTATCAAATGTGTTCGATATACCTTCCTGATTTGCCTGATCCAGATTGATCTGGCTGAGATTGGAATAGTCCACATCTGAACTCAGCGGTATCTGAAATGAAGGACCAAAATTAACCCTGAAGACCTTTACAAAGGTCTTACCCAACATCACCGGTACATCAACACGGTTGTACGTCAGGTTAAGTACATCTTCCATTCCCGCCTGCGTAATATCAAGGGTACCGGATGTGGAGGTAAAAAGTAGCTCCGGCTGCACATAAAAACCTGCCACGGTAACGCGGGCAAATAACCCGGCATGATAACCCAGCGAACGCGCTCCGCTGTTGATAGCATCTACCGCTGTTGCAAAATCCGGATTGCTGATCTGCTCACTCAGCTCTATTTCCGATGATGCCACGCCCAGCTTCGGACCGATGGTAAAAAACTGCGCATTGGCGGTTATCACCCCTGCAATCAATAAAATCCATACATTCTTCATAACGTTTGCTTTTTGATGTGTTCAAACAAAATAACTATCTAAATACGAATATATTGTAATTAACTATAATTTCATTGGATTATTTGAAGATTTCTTTATCATCCAATCAGAAAAGGGCAAATTTCAGACCAGAAAATCAACCACTTCCACATTATTTCAAATATTTGACCATGAAATCATCACTACAAGACTACCTGACACAAAAAATCGATCAGCGCAAGGCTAAAAATGCATATCGCAGCCTGACCACCGACCGCTATGCCCATGATTTTTTATCAAATGACTACCTCGGGCTGAGTAAAGAAGAGGAGCTTCGTGGTCGCATCGCGGCTGCATCAGGTAAGGCGATAACCGGGTCAGGTGGATCACGGTTGCTTGGTGGAAACTCCGTGCTGGCCGAAGAAACCGAAAAGGAACTGGCCACATACTTTGGACAGGAAAATACACTGCTTTTTTCCAGTGGTTATATGGCAAATCTTGCCCTCCTTGCTACACTCCCCGACCGCCATAGTATTGTGTTGTACGATCAGCTGTCACACGCCTGCATCAAAGACGGTATACGCCTTTCCCAGGCAAAATCCTTTCCCTTTTTACATAACCACCTGCCTGACCTCGAAAAGAAACTCCAAAAATACCCGGACCATCGGATATTCGTAGTAGTCGAGTCGCTGTACAGCATGGATGGTGATTTCGCCCCCCTTGCCGGGCTGATAGCACTTAAAAATAAATACGGCTTTCATCTGCTGGTCGACGAGGCCCACAGCACAGGGATATACGGCCGGGGGAGAGGATATGCTGCAGAACTTGGCTTTGAATCGCAATGCGATGCAATCATCTACACCTTTGGTAAGGCGATGGGCTGCCACGGCGCAGTAATAGCAGGCACCCGCCTGGTTATTGGTTTTCTCGTGAACTATTCACGTCCATTTATATATACTACTGCATTACCCGCCCATGCCCTGATCGCCATACGTGAGTCGTTCCGTTATCTGCAGCAGCATCCGGAAATTATAGACCAGCTCTTTGCGAGGATCCGGCATTACAATGCATGCGCGGGTGACGCTTCGGTGGCACCGATCAAAAAATATATTTTCGATGATATTGCCACATTAAAACAAAAGGCAATAAAGCTGCAGCAGGCGGGATATGGTGTAAAACCCATCCTCTCTCCCACCGTTCCTGCGGGAACCGAGCGCCTCCGCATATGCCTGCATGCCTTCAACACATTTGGAGAAATTGAAGGACTTATATCTTTGCTGCATGAAGAATAACAGAGGATATTTTATAACGGCTATCGGTACCGACTCCGGCAAAACAGTTGTGAGCGCCGTCCTGACACATTTATATCAGGCCGACTACTGGAAGCCCGTGCAGTCGGGTAAACCTACCGATACGGATACCATCAGGCGCCTTAACTCCAAGGCCGTCGTACATCCGGAAGCCTACCTGCTGGACTACCCGGCGTCACCGCACGACTCTGCAAAAAGGCAGGGAATCACCATCGACCTCGATCGTATACAGCCGCCACAAACCCAAAATCTGCTGATTGCCGAAGGAGCAGGCGGACTGCTGGTTCCGTTGAATGACACATATGATATGACAGCCTTAATCCGGCGGCTGAAACTGCCGGTGATCGTAGTAGTAAACTTCTACCTCGGCAGCATCAATCATACCTTATTGTCGCTGGAATATCTAAAACAATCGGACCTGGAGGTTGAAGGCATAATATGGAGTGGTGAAATCAATGCCGGGAGTCAGGATGCCATTCGCAGACGAATGAATTTCAGAGAGCTTTTCCATGTTTCACAACTGGAAACAGTACATGAAGAGACCGTTCTTGAGCTGGCTGAAAAACTGAAGCATGAAATCCATTAAAGAAAGAGATGCAGCGGCTGTATGGCATCCGTTCACCCAACTGATCGGAGGTCTGCCTGAGTATGCTGTGGTTAAAGCAACGGGCAATTATCTGTATCTGGAGGATGGGCGTAAAATCCTGGATGCCATCTCATCGTGGTGGGTAAACCTGCATGGCCATGCGCACCCGAAAATATCAAAGGCTGTGGCAAAGCAATCACGGAAACTGGAGCATATTATCTTTGCAGGGTTCACACATGAGCCGGCAGTAAAATTGGCCGAAAGCCTGCTTAAAATTACCGATCCAGCGTATGATAAAGTCTTTTACTCGGACAATGGCCCCACTTCCACAGAAGTAGCCATTAAGATGGCCCTGCAATGGTGGCATAACCAGGGCACGCCCCGCAAAAAAATACTGGCCTTTGAAGGCGCCTATCACGGTGACACATTTGGTGCCATGGCCGTTGGGGAGCGGGGTGATTTCACGACACCCTTTCACGAACACCTTTTCGATGTCGACTTCATCCCCTTTCCGGATGATGAAAATGCCGGGGCCAGCCTGGGCCGTTTGCGTACGTTGCTCCGTGAAAACGATTATGCTGCCTTTATTTTTGAGCCGCTGGTACAGGGCTCGGCCGGTATGCGCATGTGTAGCCCGGCGCATATGAATAAAGTGCTGGACCAGATAACCGAAAAAGGCATTATCACCATTGCAGATGAAGTTTTTACAGGCTTCGGGCGGCTGGGTACGTACTTTGCCTTTCATCAGCTGAACCATGTACCCGATATTCTCTGCCTCAGCAAGGGCATTACCGGTGGTTATCTTCCGCTTGGTGCGACGGTGGTGAAGGAAAAAACAGTAGCGCCCTTCCGTGATCGTGATATACATAAAACGTTTTTCCATGGACATTCCTATACCGCCAACCCGCTGAGCTGTGCCGCCGCCAATGCCTCCCTGCAATTGCTCACCCGAAAAAATTGTCAGCAGGCAATTAAGCAGATCAGCAAAAGCCATAAAAAGGCAGTAAAGCGATTTTCCGGTCATGCTAAAGTAAAAAGCGCCCGGAGCCTGGGCACCATGATGGCTATTGAGTGGCAAACCGATCAGGAAACCAGCTACACCAACGAAATACGACACCGGCTTTATCCATTTTTTATTGAGCACGGCATACTGCTGCGTCCGTTGGGCAATGTCGTATACGTGCTTCCACCCTATACTATCACCATGAAGGAGCTGGATTATACCTATCAGGTAATCGAAGAAGCACTGGATACGTTGTAATTGGGCATGCCCCTGACCACTACGTGTCAGGGTCGGGCTTTCGGCTCTACACGGTGCCGCCTCTATCCCTCATGCACCCGAGGTGATAGATAGGTCCGATTCATATCATGCGGTATCGGATCAGTTCATGATGCCGGTTACGGTTCCGGTTTGTGTCCTCACGAACCGAAACGACAAAAAAATACGTAACAATTCGTTCAAAAAGTTACGTAACAATTCATTCCGTAATCATTTCAGTTTTCAAAAATAAATCAACATACAATTGCACAATTGCGTTAGTGTAATTACATTGTAATTATATGAAAGCAAACATCATCACCATTGGCAACTCAAAAGGTATACGCTTGCGAAAGTCTATACTGGATGCCTATAAGTTTGAGAATGAAGTAGAGATCATACTCGAAAAAGATCATATCATCATTAAACCTTCAAAGAATAACCCACGAAAAGGTTGGGCAGAAGCATTTCAGGAGATGAACCGTCAACAGGATGATGATTTATTGATGCCTGATGTATTTGAAGATGAAAATTTTGATGAATGAACCAATTTGACGTGGTGTTGGTCAATCTGGATCCAACGATAGGCAGTGAAATACGAAAAACCAGACCGTGTGTCATCATATCGCCCGATGAAATGAATCATCATATCAACACGTTGATCATCGCCCCGCTTACTCATACACAGAAGAACTACCCGACAAGAGTAAATTGTCATTTTAATAACGAACCAGGGTCTATTGTCCTGGATCAACTGCGAACGATAGATAAAAAACGGATCATAAAAAGCCTCGGACGCTTAACATCATCTGAAGCATCGCAGGTAAAATCGGTCTTGGTGGAAATGTTTAGCTGATAGCTAATTTCCGGTTCGTGGTTTTGGTTCGTGGTCTTTCCGGTTCATGTCCTCACGAATCTGAACGGATAATTAATCAATACCTCAGGTGCGCGAGGGATGGGAAGGGGCCGTCAGGCGTCCCCAACATTGTTGGGGACCGAAACGAAGTGGAGCCCTGAACAGCTCGACCCTGACACACCTTGTTGTCAGGGACGCGCCCGTCTCCTCATCGTCTTCTTTACCTAACAGTCGTTAGTTTACATTGAAATTGGTTATCTTCGCGACTCGAAACGGAAAGTATGTCTATGCAAGATCAAACGCCATATCGGTTAAAAAATCCTGTACGTATCGTTACAGCTGCCTCGCTCTTTGATGGCCATGATGCGGCTATCAATCTCATGCGGCGAATACTGCAAAGCAGCGGCGCTGAGGTGATCCATCTTGGTCACAACCGCTCTGTAAATGAAATTGTAACGGCAGCGATACAGGAAGATGCTCATGCTTTAGCCATTACCTCGTACCAGGGTGGCCATATTGAGTATTTCAAATATATCCATGATCTGCTACACGAGCGCGGCTATGGCCATATCCGTGTGTTTGGCGGCGGCGGTGGCACAATACTTCCGGAAGAACTGGATGAGCTGCATGAATATGGCATCACGCGCCTATACTCACCGGATGATGGGCGTAAAATGGGTCTTCAGGGCATGATCAACGACCTGCTGGAAAAAGCGGATTATGAGCTATGCATGGAGGAAAAGGCTATCGATGATGGAGATGAACTACATGAGCGCCTTCCACGCATACTGACGCATATTCACGACAACACCTTCGTGCCGGATATAAATATAGAAGCGAAACATGCTCCTGTACTGGGCATAACCGGCACGGGTGGTGCCGGAAAATCATCGCTGGTGGACGAACTGGTACGTCGTTTTATACACAATACCGATAAGCGGCTGGCCATACTTTCGGTAGACCCTACCCGAAAAAAATCCGGTGGTGCTCTCCTTGGTGACCGCATACGCATGAATGCCATCTATCATGACCGTGTATATATGCGCTCCTTTGCTACCCGCGCCTCCAACATTTCCATTACCCACCGCATGACGGATATGATAGAGGTTCTGAAAAAAACCGGTTTTGATCTTATCTTCCTTGAAACTTCCGGTATCGGCCAGTCAGACTCGCAGGTGACGGAACTCGCCGACGCATCCTTATATGTGATGACGCCGGAATATGGTGCTGCTTCACAGCTCGAAAAGATCGATATGCTCGACTTTGCTGATATTGTGGCATTAAACAAATCGGATAAAAAAGGGGCGCTCGATGCGCTGCGTGATGTAAAGAAGCAAATGCAGCGCAACCGCCAGGCATGGGATAAAGATGTGGAATCCATGCCGATATATGCCACTATGGCTTCGCATTTCAATGATCCCGGTGTAGACCGTCTCTTTGAAGCGCTGATGCAGGTGATCAATGAAAGAGCTGGCACCGACCTGCCCACAGTAGTGTCTTCGCACGATAAAAAGCCGATGAGTGTCATTCCCGGCAACCGGGTACGCTACCTGGCAGAGATCGCTGAAAACTCACGTAGCTACGATGAGGAAACAAACAGGAAAGCCGCGGTCATCGATAAAATTCAGAGTCTGAATGTGGCGGAGGCGCTTGTTGGTGACATCACCGCAATAACCGAAGTGAAAGCCGGACTGGAAAAGGAGCTGACCCCCATGGACTGGGAAGGGCTCAACCACTGGGAAGACATGGTGAAAAAATATACCGAACCTGTATTCCGCTACCAGGTTCGCGAAAAGACCATTGAGGTGGAAACATGCACCAAAAGCCTATCCGGCAATATGATTCCAAAGGTGGCCCTGCCAAAATACACATCATGGGGTGACCGGTACCGGTGGCTGAGAAAAGAAAATGTTCCCGGCGAATTTCCCTACACATCGGGTGTATTTCCATTCAAGCGTGCCGGTGAAGACCCGACACGGATGTTTGCCGGTGAAGGTGGCCCGGAGCGCACAAACAGGAGGTTCCACTACCTCAGCAAAGACAGCGATGCCAAACGACTTTCTACCGCCTTCGATTCGGTGACCCTATATGGCATGAACCCGGATACACGACCTGATATTTATGGTAAAATCGGAAACTCCGGCGTGTCGGTATGCTGTCTGGATGATGCGAAGAAACTATATTCCGGTTTTGACCTGTGCAATCCATTAACCTCGGTCTCCATGACCATCAACGGCCCGGCAGCGGCTATTACAGCTTTTTTCATGAATGCTGCCATCGACCAGCAATGTGAGAAATATATTATTGATAACGGACTGGAAAATGAGGTGAAATCCAGACTGAAAGACATTCTGAAATCGAGAGGAGTAGATCACGTGGCATTTAAGGCCGAGCGCTCAGAGCATAATAACGGACTTGGCCTGATGCTGCTGGGGGTCAGCGCAGATCAGGTGCTCGATAAGGAGGTTTACGACCGCATCAAGGCATCTACGCTGGCACATGTACGTGGTACCGTGCAGGCCGATATCCTGAAAGAAGACCAGGCACAGAATACCTGCATTTTCTCAACAGAATTTTCACTCCGCCTGATGGGAGATATGCAGTCCTATTTCGTGCAAAACAATATTCGTAATTTCTATTCCGTATCGATCAGCGGGTATCACATTGCAGAGGCAGGGGCAAACCCGATCACCCAGCTTGCCTTTACGCTGTCCAATGGCTTCACCTATGTGGAGTATTACCTGAATCGCGGACTCGACATTGATGCCTTTGCCCCGAACCTCAGCTTCTTCTTCAGCAACGGTATTGACCCCGAATATGCTGTGATCGGCCGGGTAGCACGCCGTATCTGGGCCAAAGCCATCCGGTATTTATATGGAGGCAATGAGCGTAGCCAGAAACTAAAATATCATATCCAGACCAGCGGCCGGTCGTTGCACGCACAGGAAATCAGCTTTAATGACATAAGGACCACCCTGCAGGCACTGTATGCCATCTATGACAACTGCAACAGCCTGCATACCAATGCCTACGACGAAGCTATCACCACTCCTACGGAGGAATCGGTTCGTCGTGCCATGGCCATACAGCTTATCATCAACAAGGAACTGGGCCTTGCCAAAAATGAAAACCCGCTGCAGGGTTCCTTCATCATTGAGGAGCTCACCGATCTGGTAGAAGAAGCCGT
>CAZEQJ010000041.1:0-24870 GCA_964514385.1 uncultured Cytophagales bacterium | reverse complement strand
CGGGCTTACCGATATTCGTATGATCTCTGCAGAAGAAATGAAAGAGATCGAACCCCATGTAAGGGGTGTAAGGGCGATTAGAGTGTCATATACCGGTATTATTGATTATCGTCAGGTCTGTCTTAAGCTGGCAGAGATCATACAGGCGCAGGGTGCAGAATTAAAAACCAATACCAAAGTAGATAATATCCGGAAACATAAAGGAAAGGTCTGCATTGAAACAAATAACGGGACCTTTGAAACAGACCTCGTCATCAATTGTGCAGGATTGTATTCTGATAAAATAGCAAAAATGACAGGCGTAGATGTATCGATCCGGATTATTCCCTTCAGAGGCGAGTACTTTAAGCTTAAAGAAAGCGCGAAGCATTTAGTCAAACATCTGATATACCCTGTCCCGGATCCTGAATTCCCATTCCTGGGAGTGCATTTTACGCGTATGATCAATGGAGATATTGAAGCAGGGCCAAACGCTGTGCTGGCATTCCGTAAAGAAGGTTACCGTAAAACTGACTTTCATGCAGGAGAATTTCTACAGTCGGTAACTTACCCGGGATTTCTCAAGGTAGCTGCCAAATACTGGCGTACAGGACTGGGTGAGATGAAAAGGTCATGGTCTAAAGCCGCCTTTGTAAAGTCACTGCAGGAGCTGATCCCTGAAATACAGGCAGATGATCTGGATCCGGCGCCGGCAGGTGTACGGGCCCAGGCTTGCAATCCGGAGGGAGGCCTTATTGATGATTTTGTGATCTATGAAAATGATATTGCCATAAACGTATGTAATGCCCCCTCTCCTGCTGCTACTTCAAGCCTGAGTATAGGACAGACGGTAGCAGATCGTTTAGCTCAATATTTGAACTAATATTTTTTAATCATGACAACATTCACTCTTGGAATTGATATTGGAGGCACTTCAGCCAAATATGGCGCTGTGGCTGAGGACGGCACCATACTGATGGAAGACCGCTTTAGTACCACCGAGCATACCGAGGCCCATGCCTTTTTTAATGACTTTTTTGCTGAAATAAGGGAAAAGCTTTCCCACTTTACAGATCACAAGCTGACCGGCGTAGGTATTGGTGCGCCTAACGCCAATTACTATGAAGGCACCATATCTCATGCCCCTAATCTGAAATGGGGAAAAGGTGTTGTTGCTGTTCGTTCCCTGTGCGAAGATGCTTTCAACGTACCGGTGGCGATCACTAATGATGCCAATGCGGCTGCGCTGGGTGAGATGGTTTACGGTAAGGCCAAAGACAAAAAGCACTTCATCATGATTACACTTGGCACCGGCGTCGGGGCAGGTGTCGTCATAGATGGCAAATTACTTTACGGCCATGATGGGTTTGCCGGTGAGCTCGGGCATATGGAAGTTGTGCCCGGTGGACGTGTTTGTGGCACAGGCCATCGCGGTTGCCTTGAGGTCTATTCTTCAGCCACTGGCATCAAACGAACAGTTTTTGAGCTGCTGGCCGACTCGATAGAGGATAGTCAGCTGCGTACATTTAACTACCATGACCTGAGTGCACGGGATATATATGAGGCTGCGTTGAAAGATGATCCTATAGCATTGCAGGCATTCGATATCACAGCACGCATTCTGGGCCATGCATTGGCAGACTTTGTTGCTTTCTCAAGCCCTGAGGCGATTTATATATTCGGTGGACTGATGAATGCAGGCAATATGTTACTAGCTCCGATAAAAAAATATTATGATGATAAGGTAATGGAAGTCTTTCGAGGCAAGGTCTCCATTGAAATCAGCGGCCTGATGGAGCGCAGTGCAGCCATTCTGGGAGCAAGTGCGCTGATCAGAAAGGAGATGGAAAAATAACCCTGGAGCCCGGAGGTTTTATTAAACCTCCTAAGAACACGTTTTGAGCTGTCCAGCTGTCGCAACCCTCCACTGTTATCCTGATTGAACGAGGTCCCGATATGTCGGGATGAGGCCCGGTTTTAACAGAGGACTTCACTCGGTTTTTAATAAATGTTAGGTTTAAAAAACAGTCCGGAGCCCTCAGGGTAATATCTTTGTCAACGGTATTGATTACCTTTCGGATTCAAAAGTAAGGGGTTAAATCTGAATAAAAAAAATGAAACAAATCTTTCTGACACCAGGGCCATCTCAATTGTTTCATACGGTACAGGACCACATGCGTCTTGCTATGCATCAGCATATTGGCTCGATATCTCATCGCAGCACTCAGTTTAAAGATATTTTCAAAAACACTACAGATCAGCTCCGGGCATTGATGGCAATACCCA
This sequence comes from uncultured Cytophagales bacterium, assembly GCA_964514385.1. Lineage (GTDB taxonomy): Bacteria > Bacteroidota > Bacteroidia > Cytophagales > Cyclobacteriaceae > CAZEQJ01. The sequence goes on along the minus strand of CAZEQJ010000041.1, from coordinate 22,605 downwards.
AGGATTACACTATTCTTTTCACAGGTTCAGCCACAGAAGTGTGGGAGCGCATTATCCAAAACCTGGTCAGGACCCACTCCATGCACCTCGTGAATGGTGCCTTTTCAGAGAAGTTTTATGAAATAGCCAAATCATACGGTAAGAAAACCACGCTGCTTAGTTCTGTGGAGGGAGAAATACCCCTGCTGCCCGGAAGCCCACCCGAAGGCGTTGAAATGGTGGCGGTTACACATAATGAGACCTCCACGGGTGTATCCTATCCCCTTGCTGAGTTACAAAAAATCCGTGAACTCTATCCGGATGCTATAATAAGCCTGGATGTCGTATCCTCCGTACCTGATGTTGAAATTCCATGGGAGTATGTGGATACGGTTTATTTTTCTGTACAAAAAGGAATGGGGCTGCCGGCAGGACTTGGTGTTTGGGTAGTAAACGACAGATGTATCGAGCGGGCTGCAGATAATCAGTCTGAAGGTCATATTATTGGCTCTTATCATGCACTTCCGACGCTGGCCTCCATGGCTGAAAAATATCAGACTCCCGAAACGCCCCCAGTGCTGCTCATCTATCTGCTGGGTAAGGTTACAGAAGATATGCTTACGCGTGGCATAGATGCAATCAGACGTGAAACCAAGCAAAAAGCAGCAATCCTGAATATTCTGTTTGAAGAGCATCCTTTATTACGCCCTTTCGTATCTGACGGTAACATCAGGTCCAAAACTGTACTTATTGCAGAGACCAGAGATGGCAGCAACGACCTGATACGGTTTGTTGCTGAAAAGGGAATGATACTAGGACAAGGTTATGGAAAATTTAAAAACGATCATATTCGCATTGCCAACTTCCCTGTGCACTCGAAAGAACAAATAGAATACTTAGCAGACATCATAAACAATTTCAGCTAACATGAACTATGCAATAATGGCTATCAGATACTTTGCTGCATATCAAAGATGTGATACGTTTAGCGTGACCTTTAGGAGAGCTGAAAAAAGGACAAATACATGAAGAAGGAAAAGATACTGGTTGGCCTAGATATGACCGATCTGGATGTGAATATCATAGAGCATCTCAATTATTTTCTGAATCATCCCAAAAGTCAGATTGATGAAATCCACTTTATTAACGTCATCCGGAATGTAGACGTCCCAGACGAAGTGTTGAAGGAGTTTCCCGATCTCATCAAAAATGCATTGAAAGAAAGAGAAGCGAAGATGAAAAAGCTCATTGATGAGCATCTTCTCCGCAAAGAAAATGTGAAATTTTCATGCTCTATCAAAAAAGGAGCAATCGCAAAAGCCTACCTGGCGGAGCTTAAGCAGAAAGATATCGATTATATCTTGCTGGGCAGACGGGAAAATCAGGAAAACAGTGGTTTAATGGCTCAAAAGCTGGCACGTCGCTCCGCATGTTCAATCCTGATTATCCCCGAAAAAACGAAGCCTAACTTTAAAAAAATACTGGTGGGCGTAGACTTTTCTGAATACTCTGAGATTGCACTTAAGGAAGCAATACGCCTGGCTGCCCGGTTCGATGCCGAAATCATTGCGCAGCATGTATATGAAGTACCAAACGGCTACCACTACACCGGAAAAAGCTTTGAGGAGTTCGCCGAGGTGGTTAGAACACATGCCGAGAAAAGCTTCTCCCGCTTCATGAAAAAAATAAATACAAATGGCATAAAGATCACCCGAATCTATACGCTGGACAAAAACGATAACAAGGTGTTTCATATCCACGAAGCTGCCAAAGAACATAAAGTTGACTGGATACTTGTAGGAGCTAAAGGAAGAACCGGCGCCACGTCATTTCTGATCGGAAGCAAAACTGAAAAACTCATTCAGATGGACAATGATTTTCCGCTCATGATCCTGAAGAAAAAGGGACAATTCCACGGGTTGTTTGATACGCTCAGGGAGATTTAAGGTCTACAGTCTTCTTGACATGACGCACCATAGCGATTAGTAAATTCATATAAAGGTAAATCCTTTCCAGAATAAATGGTGTGTTGACCGGATGGTGAAGACTGGGTTCGAGCTTCAGGTAATTGAACAAAACCCCCATGTATATGTAGCGCCCCTTCATTGAAAGTGCTACAAGCACCTTGTCGTGAATGCTGCGATCCAGCTGCAGCAGAAACTCCATCATGGGTTTATCTATCAGATATTTTGCCTCTTCAGCATTTGTGCTCACTACATCATATACTTTCTCGAAATCCGGATACCTGAAATCCACCCTTTCACCAGGCACTTTGAATGTCTTCTTGTTTGATACCGTATGCAACACCTCTTTCATAAGCCCTGACCCTTCGAAGTCAGGTATTACGTATGTCTCTCCCCTGAAAATGTCGTCCGGGAACTCGGCAATCATAAAATTACCCGAAAAGACGAGCCCTACCTCCTTTTGCTCCCCCTTAAATACCTCAAGGTCACTCACCTGAACCTTAATGCCCTCAATATTCCCCTGAATATGGTCTTCCCCACTCACATTGCTTGTTTTAATATACTCAGGAAATGCATAAAGTCCTGATTTTTCCAGCTCCGATACGGCAATATAACCTGTAGGATTAAGCTCAAACGATTCATGTGTAAGCTTTACAAACAGTTGCATCACCTCTGTTTTATACTCCTTCGTGAATTTCTTCAATCTGAAAAACTGAAACTTGATGATCAGAAGCAACGGAAGCAGTAAAAGTGCCGGAAGAATAAGAAAATCATAAATTGTAAATGCCAGCGCACGATAACAAAGGTAACCTACACCAATGAAGATAATATAATTAATCAGGTTGGACAGAAACTTCAGGCGTCGTCTGCGTTCTTCAAAAGCGTCGAGAGTAGGTTTTATTTTATGGTAAATATCATCCGGAAATGTGGATGCTACCGGCTTTTTAGTGAATTTATGGTAATAGTTGATCAATGTGGCAAGCAGGACTGAAAATGCCATGATGCCGATAAAAAGAATGGTGCTTGCAGGTTCAAAAATCATATCCAGTTGGTATAGGTTACCTCTAAAATAGTGAACTTTTTACAAGGATTTCCCGGATTGCGATTTTTTTTGCCTTAGATTAAACCTGTCAGCATTTTGAATCTCTATTATATCAAAGGATGACATCGACAATTTTGAAGGACAGCGAAATTCTGGAAAAGATCAGGCATGAAGACTCCCACAGGTATGGATTTCATCTGTTGGTGAAAAAATACCAGGAGCGCCTCTATCTTACGATCCGCCGTATGGTAGTGGATCATGAGCTGGCCAATGATATCCTTCAGGAGGTATTTATTATTATCTGGCAAAAAATTGACCACTTCCGTGGTGATGCCTCGCTATTTACCTGGATTTACCGGATAACAGTAAATGAATGTCTCCGGCAACTGAAAAAAAATAAGTCTAAAATATCGGTTTCACTTGAAAGCGTAACAAACCTTAACCTTTCTACTTCTGCAACACCAGACGGTGAGGAAGTAATACACAAGTTGCAAAAAGCAGTAAAATCGCTTCCTGAGAAACAACAGGCGATATTTAACCTTAAATATTATGACGACCTCTCCTATGAAGAAATATCCGGCATCATGGGAACATCAATAGGCGGACTAAAAGCCAATTACCATCATGCTGTGAAAAAAATAGAAAAATACCTGAATGGCGATTAAACCTTTACATTGAATTGTACTCCAATAAATATTATGAAGTATAGACTGGACAACATAGAAAAAAGAGAGCCATATACCATCCCGGAAGGATATCTGGATGAGTTGCCCCGGAACATAATGTCCAGATTGCCGGAAAAAAATAAGCCTAAGCCCTGGATAGTGTGGCTCAGGTGGTCTCTGGCGCCTGCATTTATGGTGTTACTGGCATTCTTTCTCTGGCCTTCAGATGCTGCGGACTATGATAAAATACTGGCCCAGGTACCCGATGAAGCCATCATAGCCTACTTGCAGGATGAAGGTATCTCCGAATACCTTGTGATGGACTATCTTGATTCGTGGGACAGCGATGAAGGAAGGGAAGTCCTGCTGGATGAAATTGACCTGGACGAATTGAATAATGAATACGAATATTTAATACAATAATGATGAGACACCTGATTTACTTTTTTATGCTGATAATTCCGTCTGCGGCTCTCTATGCACAGGGAGGTATGAATGACCAGGCCAGAGAAAAAATTGAAAGTGTACGCATCGGTTTAATCACCGAGAGGCTTAACCTCACCCCTGCCCAGGCCGAAAAGTTCTGGCCGTTATACAATGAATATTCGGAAAAGCGTAAAGCGATCTTTGAAGAACGTGACGCTGTACGCAGGTCTGTCAATAATTCTTCGACAGAAAAAGATAAACAGCAGGCCATACAGAAGGAGCTTGAATACAAACAGACAGAGGTGGCCCTGGAAGAAGAATACACAAAAAAACTTCTCGATGTACTGACAGTGCAACAGGTACTTGAGTTGCGCAAAGCTGAAGAAGATTTCAGAAGGTTGTTGCTGGAGCGTCTTGAACGTCAACGCCGTGAACGAAGACAACAGATGGAGAGGATTGAGCAAAGGAGACGAAATATTGACCGTAATTTTGATGACGAACAGGGACAGCCGGAAGCCCGCCAACACCGCCAACGCAATCGGAGTCATACCCGAAACATTCAAAACAATAACTTCTGCGCTATGCAATAGCACATGGGCCACCGGTAATAGCTGTCACCACACCTATTCTTATTTTCAACTTTGGCATAAGCCGTAATTGGATTAACTTTGACGGCTGAGCCAATGATAAAAATGACCCCTGAGGAAGCGGAAATACGAATAAAGGAACTAACCCGACAGGTTAATTACCACAACCGGTTGTATTACAGTGAAAGCAGAACAGAGATTTCTGATTATGCATTCGATAAATTGCTGGAAGAGCTATTTCAGCTTGAGGAAGAATACCCTCAATTTCGGCAGCAGGATTCCCCTACCCAGCGTGTTGGGGGCACCATAAGCAAGGATTTTCCTACAGTAGCCCACCGCTTTCCCATGCTTAGCCTGTCCAATTCATATAATGATGAAGATATTACTGACTTCATCAAGCGGGTGGAGAAAAATGCCGGAGCCACTCATTATGCAGCAGAGCTGAAATTTGATGGTGTCGCCATTAGTCTGCATTACGAAAATGGGATTCTCGTACGTGGAGTAACGCGTGGAGACGGATTTCAGGGAGATGATATCACCCCAAATATCAAGACTATACGGTCAATACCGCTTTCCGTGGAAGGCGATGATGTACCTGCATATTTTGAAGTAAGAGGCGAGGCTTTTATGCCATTGGAGTCTTTCGAAAGGATAAATGCTGAAATTGAACAAAGAAATGAAAGCCTTGCCGCTGCCGGGAAGCGCACTATCCCCCTGTTGGCCAATCCGCGTAACGCCGCATCAGGAACACTGAAAATGCAGGATTCAGGTGTTGTAGCCAGACGTAAATTGGACTGCTATATGTATGCGCTTTATGTTGAGGGTGATTTCAAAATTAAAAGCCATTACGAGCGTCTTTCACTCCTTAGAAAATGGGGTTTCAATGTGCCACAAACGGCAGAAATATGTAAAAATATAGAGGATATACTAAGCTACATCCGTAAATGGGAAAGTAAACGGCTCGGTTTACCTCTCAACACAGACGGTGTGGTGGTAAAGGTAAATGATATCGGGCTTCAGGAGCAGCTTGGTGCTACCGCAAAAAGTCCCCGTTGGGCCATCGCCTATAAATATCCGGCAGAAAAAAAGCCCACTGAGCTCATTTCCGTTGATTTCCAGGTTGGAAGAACAGGTGCCGTAACTCCTGTTGCCAATTTAAAACCTGTGCAGCTGGCCGGAACGACCGTCAAAAGAGCTACACTTCATAATGCAGATGAAATCGAAAGGCTTGATCTGCACGAACATGATACCGTGATCGTAGAAAAAGCAGGCGAGATTATCCCCAAAGTGTTGTCAGTACAGACAGAAAACCGGAGAAAAGGAGCTAAAAAGATCGCGTTTATCCGTCACTGTCCTGAGTGCGGTACAGCACTGATACGGTATGAAGGTGAAGCCGCATATTATTGCCCTAACGAGGCAAGTTGCCCGCCACAGATTACAGGCAAAATTGAGCATTTTGTGAGTCGCGGAGCCATGGATATAGAGTCGCTGGGACCGAAAACGATTCATAAATTGATGGAAAAATCGTTGATTCGTAATCTGAGTGACATTTATGAACTGCGCCACGATGACCTCATCCAAATTGAAGGGTTTAAAGAAAAATCTGTTCAAAACATATTGAAAGGCATAGAATTATCCAGAAAGCAGCCTTTTGATCGGGTATTATTTGCGCTTGGTATCCGATTTATCGGGACGACAACAGCACAAAAACTGGCAGAATATTTCCAATCGATAGATCGGCTCATGAACGCTTCTGAAGAAGAGCTGATCGAAGCACCTGAAATCGGAAGTAAAATTGCAGAAAGTCTGTATTTATATTTTCGGCAGGCACCCAATATTCACCTGATCGAAAAGCTGAAAGCTGCAGGCCTTTCTTTTACCTATGATGCACCACTTACGGAAACATTAGGCCATCAGCTTGAAGGTAAGACATTTGTTGTATCGGGTGTGTTTGAGGGCTATGGCCGTGATGAAATTAAGACAGTGATTGAGCAGTACGGAGGAAAAGTGGCATCATCCATAAGCGGAAAAACAGATTATCTTGTAGCCGGAGAAAATATGGGGCCTGCAAAAAGAGAAAAGGCTGAAAAACTGGGTGTGTCCATTATCAGCGAGAGTGAGTTTAATCAAATGATCAACTGATGTTCAAGAAAAAGATCCTTACCCTGAAAACGAACCGGCTGATCAGGCAGCACAAAAAGAAATCTATTCCGCCCAGGCCATTGCCCGAAAAAGGAGAGGTTGGCATATTATGCACTTCCAACCAAAAGCAAAACTTTGAACATATCTTGAAACTCAAAGACATTTTTAAAAATGATGGAATGGAGGTAACCATGCTGTGTTTTGCTATCAAAGGTGACCGCACAACCTCTATCCCGTTTGACTTTTATGAAGAAACTGATTTTAGCAATTGGGGAAAAATACTTTCAGGTAACGTAGAAAATTTCATAGGAAAGGATTTCTCTTACCTTTTTTATCTGGATAATAGTTTTTATCCTTTTACCGAATATGTGCTGGCTTCAAGTAAGGCTTTGTGCCGTTTTGGTATCAATCATACTGATGAAAAAAATGATTTGTTCCATGTCACGATACAAACAAAAAATAATGACTGGCGCGAGATAACAGAAGAAATTTACAGATATAAAAAAATGATGCATAATTATGAACGGGCAGTTTAGTGGCGTAGGTGTAGCATTGATCACCCCTTTCAATGAAGAAGGTAATGTAGATTATGATGCGCTTCATCGGTTACTCATCCACGATGAAAAGGCAGATATGTTTGTGATAGCAGGTACTACAGGTGAAGCAGCGGTGCTTACCCCGGAAGAGAAGAATGCGATAGTTTCGTTTGTAAAAAAACATAATGATCGAAAAAAGAAGCTTGTACTGGGCATAGGAGGCAACAATACACAAAAAGTAATAGAAGAAATTCAACGCACAGACTTTGAAGGCGTGGATGGTATACTTTCCGTAAGTCCATACTATGTAAAGCCGAGCCAGGCTGGTATCATCGGTCATTTTGAAGCTGTGGCAGATGCTTCTCCCGTACCTGTAATCTTGTATAATGTACCGGGGCGCACCGGCAGCAACATGACATGGAAAACTACAGTAAAGCTTGCGCAGCACCCTAATATCAGGGCTATAAAGGAAGCATCCGGTGATCTTAGTCAATGTATCCGAATAACCAAACATAAACCGGCCGAGTTTGAGCTGATATCAGGAGATGACCTGCTTACCCTCCCTATTCTGGCTGTGGGGGGCACCGGTGTAATATCAGTGCTGGCGAACCCATATCCTGAAATATTCAGAAACATCATTGATGGCGTTGCTACAGGAAATCTTAACCTTGCAAGGGAATCACAATATGCTATAGCGGATATTAACGGACTTATGTACGAGGGAGGAAGTCCTGTCGGAGTGAAGGTGGTACTGTCAGCAATGGGTATATGCCACGAGAATGTACGGCCACCACATGCTGCCGCTTCTGACAATCTCAAAAATGAAATCAAAAAACTGATGCTATAAAAAAAGCCTCCAATGGAGGCTTTTAAAGTATTTTAGTCAGGCTTGGATTAACCTTGGTTTTTGAGATCCTGAACCTCTACTCTGATATCCTGAGCAAGGTTTTTCAGTTCCTGCATGCCCTTTCTAACTCTGGTACCTGCTGCCTGGTTGCCTTTGTCATAGAATTTTTCGAAGTCGGATTCTAATTCTTCTACAAGTTTTCTTAGTTCATCAAATCTTTTCATCTGTAATTATGGTTTAAAGGTTAGTGTAACATACACTTAAAATTGAAGCTCAATATAGCCATTTTGGCACAATAAGCCACATTTTTTATAAAATGTATCGTTTTTTTTACTCCATAGCAGCCGCAAGGCCCTCATTTTGATACTTTTTGCTCACTAATTTATGCTTAATAGCCTTAAATGCACTGATAGTTTGTTCTACATCATCCAGCGTATGCACCGCCGTAGGGATGATACGCAGGATAATCGTACCTTTTGGCACAACCGGATAGATGACGCCGCTACAGAAAATATTATAGTTTTCTCTAAGATCCATCATGAGGCCTGCTGCTTCTAATGGCGTACCGTTAAGATATACCGGTGTTACAGGTGATTGGGTATCCCCTATCTCAAAACCATTGTCCTTCAATCCTTTCTGGATGGCATTTACAATTTTCCACAGATTATCCTTCAGCGCGGTCTCGTTACGGAGAAGCTGAAGACGTTTGCGCATACCAATCACAAGTGCTATCGGAAGCGATTTGGCATAAATCTGGGATCGGATATTGAAGCGCAAGAACTTAATAATCGGCTCTTCGGATGCAACAAAAGCGCCAATACCCGCCATTGACTTGGCAAAAGTAGAAAAGTAAACATCAATATCATCCATTACATCGAGATGCTCACCGCTACCTGCTCCGGTAGGGCCCATTGTACCAAAACCATGGGCATCATCGACAAGCAATCTGAAATTATATTTTTCCTTGAGTGCTGCTATCTCCTTCAGCTTACCCAGCTTACCGGACATACCAAAAACGCCCTCTGTAATTACCAGTATGCCTCCACCAGTCTCTTCCGTTATCCGGGTAGCCCTTACCAGTTGTCTTTCCAGATTTTCAATGTCGTTGTGAGGGAAAACAAATCGCTTGCCCATGTGAAGCCGAACACCATCTACAATACAGGCATGTGACTCTGCATCGTATACAATTACGTCTTTACGTGATACCAATGCATCGATCAGGGATAATACACCCTGATAGCCGTAGTTGAGCAGCATAACGGACGGCTTTTTGATAAAATCAGCCAGTTCCTGCTCCAGTGCCTTATGTTCGTTGGTATTACCCGACATCATTCGGGCTCCCATCGGATACGCCAGGCCATATTGCTCAGCAGCCTCGGCATCTGCTTTTCTCACTTCGGGATGGTTTGCCAATCCCAGGTAATTATTTAAACTCCAGTTTAATACTTCTTTCCCATTAAACTTCATTCGGGGTGCAATTTCACCTTCCAGAATGGGGAACATGAAATACTCATCCTTGTAATTCACACTACCTAATGGACCTGCCTCCTGATACAAGCGATTGAATAAATCCATACAGTCTTTGATTTAAATTATAAGCCACAAAAATACGATGCTTTTTACAAAAGCAAAACGTATTTAATTAGAATAGAAATAAGTATTTAAAGCAGGTTGTTTTCATTTCCGTACATTTCTTGCACTTTCGTGATCAAATTCTAAAAATTTATGGCTGAGGTACTACCTTTTAAAGGTCTTAGATATAACGCAAAGCTTGCTTCGGATATTGAACACTTGACAGCCCCGCTTTTTGATGTTATTACAGCTAAACAACGTGAACACCTTTATCTGCATCCGCATAACAGTATTCATTTATCCACACCAAAGGGAGAGGATCCGGGCAGCCTGGCATTAAAAAAACTGGAAGAGTGGTTGAAGGAAGGTATACTGGTAGAGGAAGAAAAGCCCGCCTATTATGCTTATTTTCAGGAGTTTAACCTTCCCGGTGACCCAATAACCTACACACGCAAAGGATTTATTGGCATGATCCGGGTATACGACTGGGAGGAACAGGTTTTGTTGCGACATGAAAATACTATCCCGGGAGCAGTAGAGGATCGTCTGAACATCCTGGAAAAAACCAACCTTCATACCTCGCCCACACATGGCCTTTACAATGATCCTGGATCAGAAATTGAAGAAACCCTCGACCGGGCAATGACTGAGCCTTTGTATGAAATTGAAGATTATCAGGGTGTGAAGGAAATGCTGGCTCCCATCACCCACCCGAAAGATGTAGAACTGATACGCCGGACAATGGCCGACAAGCAAATAATACTCGCCGATGGCCATCATCGCTATGAAGCCTCCCTCCTGCTTAAAAAAAAGCAGGGCGGATCTCATTATCATATGATGTATTTCACCAATACACGAAACCAGGGCCTTCGCATTTTACCTACTCACCGTGTAATTCACAGCCTTAATGATTTCGACCTGTCTACCTTTTTTCAGCGTATTGAGCCATATTTTACATTCAGGGAAGTCGATAACGTCACGGATATTCCGGAAATCATCCTGGGGAAACCTTATGCCTTTGGCATTATTACCAAAAACGAGTCGGTTAAGGTTCAGCTAAAACCCGGACTTGAGAAGCTCATACCCTGGCATTTTCCGGAAATTGTCAAGCAGGTGCCCGTGACAGCACTCCATTATTATATAATTGAAAAAGGGCTGGGTATACCGGGTAAACATCAGCGAAACTCCCCGCATATCTCGTTTGAAAGAAATTTCACAGAAATTGTAAGGCGTATTGAAAATGGCAAGGAACAACTGGGAATTATCACCCAGGGCATACCTATCTCTGTTGTGGAAGATGTTTGCTACAGCGGACATACCTTGCCTCAGAAAAGTACCTATTTTTACCCAAAAGTTATCGGCGGACTGGTATTTGGATATGATAAAGCTTAGAAAACCACTTTTGCTGGCTTCGGGATCACCCAGAAGAAAGGAGCTGCTCGAAAAGCTGGATCTTGACTTTAAGGTCAAACCATCCGGCGTGAAGGAAGTGGTCCCCGATTATGTGAAGCCGGAGGATGAGGCAGAATATCTTGCACGTTTCAAGGGCCAGGCGATGAAGCAATACTGGAACGATCATATTGTGCTTGCTGCTGATACCACCGTATTTATTGATGGTAAAATCCTGAACAAGCCTGCTAGCACTGAAGATGCCGTAGCCATGCTGATGGACCTGTCAGGGAAAACACATACCGTTATCACGGGTGTGTATATCGCAGATGCTGATTACCAGGCCTCCTTTAGTGACCGTACCAAAGTGGTTTTCACTCCATTCATTGAAGAGGAGGCACAGTACTACGTACACCATTATCAACCCTTTGACAAAGCCGGAGCCTATGGCGCGCAGGACTGGTTGGGCATGATGGGAATAGCTTCAATGGAAGGTTCTTATTTTAACGTGATGGGACTACCGGTTCACCTCGTTTACCGGATATTAAAAACGCATTTTACCTGAAATGTCCCGCTATTTTATCCTACATAAGCCATATGGCTATCTATCGCAATTCACCCATGAAGGAGGGCATAAATCTCTGGCTGATCTGCACCATTTCCCAAAGGACGTATATCCGGTGGGGCGCCTCGATACGGACAGTGAAGGATTGCTAATACTTACGAGTGACAAGACCGTCAACAGCAGACTGCTGCACCCCAAAAACAAACACCATCGAACCTACTGGGCACAACTTGAGGGCATGATAGGTAAAGAAGCTCTGTATGAATTACAGCATCCCCTAATGCTAAATATAAAAGGTAAACCCTTTCGTACGGCAGGAGCCCGGGTGTCCGAAATCATGCCCGATGTTGAAGAGCGTGATCCACCTATCCGCTACCGTAAAAATATACCGACATCATGGATAGAAATATCCATCACTGAAGGAAAAAACAGGCAGGTAAGGAAAATGTGCGCTGCCGTGGGATACCCTGTGTTACGGCTTATCCGGGTTGCCATCGAACAGCTACAGCTTGATATCGGAATCGGTCAGGTGAAAGAAGTCAGCAGGGATGAGCTTTTTCGCAAACTTAATCTCTGACTATACCACCACATTGATGATCCGCTTCGGTACGAGGATAAACTTCTTCGGTGGTTTTCCATCCAGCCATTTCGCTATGACTTCATTTTTCAGGACTTCAGATTCAATTGCCTCCTTTGTTGCGTCCACGGGGAAAACAAGCTTTGTACGGACCTTTCCATTCACAGATACCGGGTATTCAAAACTATCCTCTTCCAGGTATTGTGGATTAAACTCCGGGTATTCAGCGTCGAATACGGTATGGTTATGCCCGAGCTGCTGCCATAGCTCTTCAGCAGTATGCGGGGCAAAGGGAGCAAGGCAAATGATCATCGGCTCCAGAATCTGCCGTTTATTGCATTTGAGTGCCGAAAGCTCGTTTACGGCAATCATAAAGGTGCTCACTGATGTATTTAATGAAAGCTGATCTACATCCTCTTCTATTTTTTTGATTACCTGATGAAGTACCTTGAGCTCATCGCGAGCAGGATCTTCATTCGAAACAGCGAAGGTGTCGCCCTGAAAAAAGAGTGACCAGAATTTTCGGATAAACTTATACACCCCTTCAATGCCGTTGGTATTCCAGGGTTTGGAAGTTTCTATGGGTCCCAGAAACATCTCATACATCCTTAGTGTATCAGCTCCATATTTCTGGATCAGGTCATCCGGGTTTACCACATTAAACTTCGACTTCGACATCTTCTCCACTTCATGACCGCAGATGTATCTGCCATCTTCAAGGATGAATTCAGCATCTTTACTGTCTGGCCTGAATTTTCTGAAAGCTTCAATGTCGAGCACATCATCTTTTACCAGTGCAATATCTACATGTATGGGAGTGGTGTCGTAATCCGACTTCAGTCCACTGGAAACATATTTGTTTTCGCCATTGACACGATAGGCAAAACTGGATCGCCCCTGAATCATGCCCTGATTTACCAGCTTACTGGCATATTCATCCACTTCTATGTAGCCCAAATCAAAAAGAAACTTTGTCCAGAAGCGTGAATACAGCAGATGACCGGTAGCGTGCTCTGAGCCTCCCATGTAAAAATCTACTGCTTGCCAGTAATTCAGCGCCCGCTTTCCGGCAAAGGCATCTGAATTATGAGGATCCATATATCTGAAAAAGTACCAGGATGAACCGGCCCAACCCGGCATGGTCGTTAGCTCATACGAGTACTGACCGCTATATTTCCAGTTCTCGGCACGGCCAAGTGGTGGATCGCCATCTTCCGTAGGTAAAAACTTGTCTACCGGAGGCAGCTCTACCGGCAGACTGTCATCTTCCACAAGCCTGGGAATTTGGTTTTCATCATAATAGACAGGAAATGGTTCGCCCCAGTAACGCTGTCTTCCAAAGATAGCATCCCGAATGCGATAGTTGATCTTTTCACGTCCGATCCCATTTTCCTTTAAAAAGGCAATTGCCTTTTCTGTTGCTTCTTTGTATGTGAGGCCATTCAGGATACCTGAATTGATCATACGACCTTCCTTTGTAGGGTCAGCTGCAGATTCGATATCCATGATATCATAGACCGGGATGATCGGCAGGTTAAATTGAGTCGCAAAATCATAGTCGCGCTGGTCGCCTGAAGGGACTGCCATAACCGCACCCGTTCCATATCCTGCCAGCACATAATCGGCAACCCATATGGGTACCTTTTCCTGATTGAATGGATTGGTGGCATAAGCGCCTGTAAATACGCCTGTCACATGCCTGACATCGCTCATCCGCTCACGCTCTGACCTGTTTACCGCCTCATTGACGTAATTTGTAACAATTTCTTTGTTTTCTGAAGTTGTGATCTGCGTGATGAGATCACTCTCCGGTGCAAGTGTGAGGAATGTTACACCATAAATGGTGTCGATTCGTGTGGTAAATACATCAATTGTAAGGGCGTGGCCGTCAACTTTAAAGGATAACTCCGCCCCAACAGATTTTCCTATCCAGTTGCGCTGCATATCCTTGATCGACTCAGGCCAGTCAATTTTATCAAGTCCACTAAGCAGGCGCTCAGCGTATGCTGTGATACGCATCGACCACTGTGGCATTTTCTTTTTTATTACAGGGTGGCCTCCCCGCTCCGAAAAACCATCTTTAACCTCATCATTTGATAAAACCGTCCCCAGAGCCGGACACCAGTTCACCGTAGACTCTGCAATGTAGGTGAGTCTATACTTCAACAACATGGACTCTTTTTCCTTTTCGGACATTGCCGACCAATCCGCAGCCGTAAATGCTGGTGTATCCTCATCACAAGCCGCGTAAACCTGATGGTTTCCATGTTTTTCAAACCTGGAAATTAAGGTTTCAATTGGCTCTGCCTTGTCCGTTTCATGATTATACCAGGCGTTAAAAAGCTGCTTGAATATCCATTGTGTCCACTTGTAATAAGCCGGATCACTTGTCCGCACTTCTCTCGACCAGTCATAACTGAATCCGAGATTCCGCAATTGCTCCTTATACCGCTTTATATTTTCTTCGGTAGTGACAGCCGGATGTTGCCCTGTCTGTATGGCATATTGTTCCGCTGGCAGACCAAAAGAATCAAAACCCATAGGATGGAGCACATTAAAACCTTTCAATCGTTTGAACCTGGCTATTATGTCAGTAGCAATATAGCCGAGGGGATGCCCTACATGAAGCCCCGCTCCGGATGGATACGGAAACATATCCAGCACGTAGTATTTTGGTTTATCTCTGTCCTCAACTACCCGATAGGTATTGTTTTCTTCCCAAAATTTCTGCCATTTCCTTTCGATGGCTTCATGATCATAGGTTGGCATAACGTATTAATCTTCTGTAATAGCTTCCTCTTCTCTGTATGCCGCATTTAAGCCTTCAATAACTTCGCGGGTGATATCAAAACTGTTGTCGGCATACCACACACCACTGCCCCGAGTATAGGTCAGAATGATGGAAAGTCCATTGTCGCGGCCATAATTTTCAAGGAATCCGGATACTTTCACGTATAAGGTGTCGATGAGGGATGCTTCTTCGACAGCCAGCTGCTGACCAAGGGATTGTTGATACTGAAGGAGATTTTGCTCTTTCTGCTGAAGTTCTTCATATTTCACCTGCTGCTGTGCACGCGACATGGTGGATGCCGTTTGCTGAAAGGTAGTAAATTCGTTTTGAAGGCGCTGCAGACGCTGGTTATACTCACCCTGTAGCCGGTTGGCTTTCTGTTCAAATGCTTCGTTGAGTTCAGTGTAATAATCGTATTTTGCCAGTACTGAGTCTACATTGATGTAGGCAATACCATCCAGTTTTTCCGGCATGGAGCGGATGGAATCAAGGGATTGCACCACGGACTCAGGAGCCTTAGGCTGATTAAAATGAAGGAAATACAGTACTCCGATGGCAAGAGCCAGTACGACATTGATAATAAGGGATATCTGCTTCATGAATTAGATTTTATCTTTCGGGTCGCAAAGATATAAGTAATTTACCTTAAAAGAAGATATCCTGCGCTAAACGGTAAGTATTTGCATGTGCCTCAATAATATCTGCAATTCTGCTTGAGTATCCGCCGCCCATGCTTACAACGACTGGTATCCTTGCTTCATAACATCTTTTCAGTACCTCCTGATCACGCTGCCGGCATCCCTGAATGGTCAGCCCAAGCCTGCCGAGTTTATCCGTATGTAATACATCCACACCGGACTGAAAAAAGACAAAATCCGGTTCGATATTTTCAAAAAGAAAATCAAGATGTTTTCGAAGAAGACTCAGGTATTTCTGATCAGAGATCCCATCTTCGAGTGGTACATCAAGGTCTGATTTCTCTTTTTTCAGGGGGTAATTCCGTTCACCATGCATGCTGAATGTAAAGACAGCGGGTTCATTTTCAAATATACTGGCTGTACCATTACCCTGATGAACATCCAGATCAATAATCAGCACCTTCCGGACAAGTCCATTGTCAAGAAGATATCTGCTGCCAATGGCCTGATCATTGAAAAGGCAAAACCCCTCTCCCCTGTCGCGGTAGGCGTGATGTGTACCTCCGGCCACATTCATGGCAATTCCATATTTCAACGCGTAGCCAATTGCATCGATAGTGCCCCTGGTAATGATATATTCCCTTTCGACCAGCTTTCTCGATAATGGAAACCCGGTTTTCCTTTCTTCCTGTCGTGAGAGCTGCAGGTTTTCCAGCTTTGCCACGTATCCCGCATCATGAACTGCAAGCACCTGCTCTCTGCTGTCATCCGAAGGGGCAAAAAGATTTTCCTGTCTTATGGTACCTTCGAAAAGAAGCTGCTCCGGCAATAGCTGGTATTTCTCCATTGGAAAGCGATGTCCTTCCGGAAGCGGATGGCAGTATTCAGGTGTCCACGCAATTTTGAGCATACGGCAACACAACCTAAATCAAGCCGGGTTGTTAAAAATTAGCATTTGACCTTCCTTTATTAAATTCAGATGTTCGCAGATCAAGATAATAAAGAAACGCAATCTGGAAGGACTGATAGGAAGTATTCAGATGCTCTGCAAAGGTGGTCAGGTCTGCCGGACGTGCTACGCCCTTACCAATATTTGTCTGATTCAGGTCTACACGGAGTTCCACACCCAGTTGCTGATCATTGTAAAGATCAAACCTTGCCCCGAAATTAAACGACAAACCATAATGAAGTCTGTTGGGCTCTGCGGCATACAACACACGCGGCTGTACTTCTACATCCGGGTCTACACCCTGCCCGGTGAAGGCTGTTTTATAAGGATATTCCGGGATTTCTTCCTCAACCAGTTCATCGGAAAAAAAATCACCCCGACCGTATAACCAATAGCTTAAAATAGGGCCAGCCTGAATATAGTAGTACACCGGATTACTGCCCCAGGTATAGCCCACCAGTAAGGGCATCTCAATAAATCCATTGACAGACTCGTTGACTGCCAAAAACCGGTCATCGTATATTTTTCTACGACGAAATGAAAAATTCAATTCCGTTCGCCCGTGAAACTGATCTGTCATTCGGTATTCCACCACAGGCCCTGCGGTGAAGCCTAAAGCCGCGCCCTGCCGGAGGCTGTCGCTACTAACACGGATGTCAAAATCAGTTCTGTTGATTTGCGCCGCAGAACGTAAACCAATATTCAACTGAGCAAAAACACCCGTGAATGAAAACAAAAACAGAAGTAGAAAATGAACAGTTTTGCGCACCTGAAATATTGGTTGAATATTATTTGTTATGTCAAAATTACAATTTTTAAACAAAATAGTCACTACGATTCACCGTTAGAACGATGAACCTTACATATTATTTGATAACTTTGTATGTGTTCATAACAAAAGGTAACCATCATTAAGCACTGGTAATTTGCTAAATATGCGCATAAAAGTTGTTTTCTTGGTCACATTTCTTACATGTGGACTCCTCAGCGCGCAAGAATTACCTGTGTACAGCACATATTATGCTAATCCCTTTCTCTACAACCCGGGATATGCAGGTAATGAAGGAGGCCCAGTATTTGCTGTTAACTACCGTCAGCAGTGGTTAGGTATTGTTGATGGCCCCGCCACCGCCACCTTCACGTTTCATACTCCCTTGAAATTTGGCCTTCGCCTGGGCATCCTGGCCTATCGTGACCAGCTCGGCATCGTAGCCAGCAATAATGGTCAGTTAACTCTTGGTTATGGGATGAAACTGGGTGAGGAAACATTTGTGAGCCTGGGTATGTCTGGGGGTGTACTCAACAACACATTTGACCTTTCGGAGGTAGATCCATCCAATCCGGCCATAGCAAACCTCCCTCAAAACAATTTATCTATAGATGGACGTGTCGGCATGTGGCTAAAATTGAAGGGCCTTCAGGTAGGAGCCTCTCTTCCCAATATATTTGAAACCAACCTCGTAGATCTTGAAAATTTTAATAACCTGCAGGTTTCACCACTGGATAACTATATGGTATATGCAGCCTACCGCTATGCCATTAAGGAACGGAACAAAACGATGGTTTCGTTTGAACCTAATGTACTGTTTTATCAACCATTGCAAAACCTGTCCCCTGTTGTAACCGGGATGCTGAATATCGGCCTCCGTGATATTGTCACTGTCGGAGGCGGTTATCGTACCTCGGGCGGATTTATCGGAAATGTAGGATTCTCATATTCCGTGATTCGGGTAAATTACGCTTTCGATGCGGCCAGTGCCTCGCTTGGAGGGTTCAGCAATACGACACATGAGGTGCATTTTGCCATCAGCTTCGGTGACAATCCTCAAAAAACAGAAAAGCAGCAGGTCTCCGACTATATTCAAAAACGTGCGGAAGCAGCAGCAAGGGCAAGGGAAGAACAGTTGCGCTTACAACAAGAACGGCGTGACTCCATTGCACGTGCCGAGGCATTGGCACTTGAACAGGCGCAGGCTGAAGCAGAACGGCAACGGCAACTTGAAGCGGAACGCAAAAGACAGGAAGAAGCAAGGTTGGAAGCACAACGGCTTGAAGCTGAGCGGCAGGAAAGAGAACGTCAGCAAGCTGAAGCAGAAAGGCTGCGGCAGCAGCAGCTTGAGCAGCAACAACAGGCTGACCAATTAAGACAACAGGAACAAGAGGCAGAAAGACTGAGGCAAGAGCAGCTTGAGCGGGAGCGACAGGAAAGGGAAAGGCTTGCCAGGGAAAGAGAAGAGCAGGCCCGCATGGAGCGTATGCGCCAGGAACAGGAACGCCTTGAGCAGGAAAGAAAAAGACGTGAGGCTGAAATTGTGCGTAACCAGATTCAAACAGAAAAACAAACAGTGGTTGAGGAGGAAGTTGTAAACGAAAACGAGACCGTAAAAGGTTATGCCGATGATGACTTCGTGAAAATTGACCCAACCTACACAGAATCGGTGCAAACCACAGTACAAAAGAATGACTCAAACCCTGTGAACATGCCAACAGCAGATACCGCACCCCCCGTTACCTCGGCAGATGCAACCACCGTTAGTGCTAGAAAAGGATCCCATTATCTTGAACTCGATATTGGGGCATACGTTATAGTAGGTGCTTTTTCATCACAGCAGAATGCCGAAAACTATAGCGACGAGCTTTTTGAAAAAGGCTATTTCACAAAATATGGATACAATTCCGACAAAGGATATTATTATGTATATCTGTACAATTCACCCAATCCAGATGCCGCCAGAAAAGAGCGCGACCGACAACGTAAGAGAGGCACATTTGATAAGGCCTGGGTATTGATTATTGAATAATTTTGATTAATTTTATAATAATATCAATATCTGTATGAAGTTAAAGCTATTAATCCCGGTTATTCTGGCATTTGCAATACACGAAGCAAGTGCCCAGGTCCCTTTTATCTCTACTGTGAGTAAAGGTTCGGCGACCATTAATGAGCTTATTATCATTGCAGGTAGTAGTTTTAATCCAAGTCCGGGAGGCATGGAAGTATATTTTGGCGGAGTAAAAGGTGAAGTACGGTACAATTCTGCCAACTTAATCGAGGTATTTGTACCGGCTGGTGCTACTTATGAGTATATACGAGTATTTGATACAGCCACAGGTGAATCGGCATATTCACCTAACCCTTTTCAGGTTTCTTTCGGAGGGAGTTCATTCAGTACCGACCGCTTATCTATACCGCTAAGCTTTACCGGAGCAGGAAAATTATACGATCTATGTGCCTGCGATTTTAATGGCGATGGCAAAGTAGATATTGCAGCATCTGATAACACCAATAATTCGGTATCTATATTCAGAAATACGAGCACACCGGGGCAGGCAAGCTTTAACAGAATTACTATCAACATCAGCAATAATACCATATCCAATACCTGCGAGGATATTGACGGAGATGGCATGATTGATATTATCTTCACAAGAAGCTCTGATGATGGCTCTGCAGGTAATATTTTTTATGTCTTCCGAAATACCTCCACAGCAACCGGCATTTCCTTTGAAGTCCTTAACCCTTTCTCAGTACCCAATGCACGTTTTAGAAAAATACGGACTTTTGATGTAAGTAATGACGGTAAACCGGACCTGATATTTTCCAATCAGGCTACTACAAATTCTGAACTCATTATTTTGGAAAATACCAGTACACCCGGCAATGTAAGTTTCGGAAATACGGAAAGGCTTAGAACAAGCGGCATTCAAAACTCAGGCCCTCTACTTCTACGGGACTTCAATAACGATGGATTCCTTGATATTGCTACGGCACCATACCTCTTCCGCGATATTGTGGTTTTCCCCAATCTGGGAGCGGCCGATAATATAAGTTTTGGTGACCCCATACTATTCAACGTAGAAAATACAATCGTTAACCTGATCTCAGGGGATTTTAATGGAGACGGGAAAGAGGATATAGCAGCCACCCGACTCACTGCTCCCCAGGGAAGGGAAATCGCCATACTTGTAAACCAATCAGAAAATGGGAATTTTGCATTCCGATCGGAAGCTACCTTCCGGTCAGCACCACTACCATGGGGCCTTTCTGCCGGTGACCTTAACGGAGACGGAAAAACAGATCTTCTGGTGGGTTCGATTGATGCATCACGTACCATGACTGCCCTTATCAATCAATCCTCAAACTCAAGCACCGGGTCTCTAAACTTCGACAGGTATACCATCAATGCAAACAGCAAGTCCAGAAACGTATTGATCACCGATGTTGATGGCGATGGTAGACCAGACATCAATTACATTGGCATCACGGACCTCCCAACGGCACCAAACAGCCTTAGCGTTATTCTGAATCAAAACTGCCTCCAACCCGAAATATTCCCTCAGGGTGAGGTTACCATCTGCCAGGGTTTACCCTTTCAGCTTCGTGCTACGGAAGGTGAAGGACTGGCCTATCGCTGGCTGCTGGACAGCGATCGGGATGGTACCTTTGAGACGAACGTAAAAGAAACGGGTGAGCCGTTCGTAGATGTTACGCAGGGAGGATTTTATCAGGTGGTAGCCATCACCAATGACGGCTGCGAGGAGCCATCAGGCGTTTTTTCGCAGATTATAATAGAAGGTGATATTCCGTCAGCACCGGGAATTACACCGCCCGACCCGGTCTGTATAGGCGACACCATGCGCATCTTTGCCGATACTATTGAAGGTAATGACGTATTTTATGTATGGAATGGTCCGGCCAATTTCAGGGATACCATTCAATCACCTGTACTGGAAATCCCGAATTTTGATGCCATTAATTCAGGTCAGTACCTGATGGAAGTGATCAAAGGTGATTGTCAGAGTCAGCCGACTCCCGTACGGGCGGAGTCCATAAACCTTCCCAATATCACCATACGTAGCAACAATGACCCTGTAGTGTGTCAGGGTACAGAAGTAACACTTTCAGTGGGTGAATTTCCCGGATTTACCTACAACTGGATCCGCAATGATTCAGTGATCCCTCCCACTTCAACCATTATTACAACGCAGCGAAGGGGAGAGTACCGTGTAGTTCTCGAAAATATTGCCGGATGTACAGATATAAGCGACCCATACAACCTTTCCGTTGTATTGCCCCCTCAGCCTGGTTATTCAAGTCTGGACACGTTTTGCCTTGAACAGCCGGTTATCTTTCTGGATACAAGCAGGGTAAATAACCAGCTGCAGGTAGATAGAAGATGGGGCTTTGATGGGTTCGAATTGTTTGGTGATTCAGTGGTCTATTCCTTCGATGAGGCAGGTTTGCGAAATTTCACACTTGAGGTGTCTTACCCGGTACTTGAAAACTGCAATTCAGAGATTACAGGAAGCATTTTCATTGTTGAAGCACCGAACATAACGGTACAAAGCGATGAGGGTTTTATATTCTGTATCGGTGATGGCAGTGAGTTTCGTGTCGATGCCTCCCTGAGCAATGTCAGGTGGAGTAACGGAGATGAGGGATTATCGAGTTTTATCGATGAAGAAGGTATTTACGATGTAGAGGCCATAAACCCAACGGGCTGTGTTGTCTATGGTGAGTTTACAGTGGAGAATTATCCGGAGTTTGAAATTGATGCAATTGCGAGTCCCAATGTGATCGAATTTGAAGAAATATCAAGTCTCCTAACAACAGGTGGAGGCGTAGCGTTTTCGTGGTCACCGGGTGAGCTTCTTGATGATTCATTATCTGCAAACCCTGTTGCCCGTCCTTTTAATACCACATCATTTCAGGTAATGGCCATCGATGAAAACGGATGCTTCGACTCTGACTCTGTAACTGTTGAGGTAATCGATAATCTTAATGTCGTTCCTCAGAAGCTATACTCATCTACGCTTCAGGAGTACTGGGAAATAGAGAATATTGAAACCTATCCGGAATGTGAAATTACCATATTTACGCGACAGGGGCTTCCGGTATACGGACCTAAACCCTATCAGAACGACTTTGATGGTAC
>CAZEQJ010000040.1:20429-26059 GCA_964514385.1 uncultured Cytophagales bacterium | reverse complement strand
CCTTCGGGTTATGAGCCCGACGAGCTACCAACTGCTCCACCCCGCGATATATTTTTAGTTTCTTATGGTCTCCTCAAATAGGGTCACAAAAGTAGGTGTCTTTTTTTACAAAATCAAATTTGTATTATCATTTCTTTAAATCTTCTACGTGAAGCAGGAAGGCATAGTTACGTGCGATTTCCTTATATCGTTCCAGTCGGCCGCTGGCACCACCATGTCCCGCTTCCATATTTGTATGGAGTAACAACAGATTTTCATCTGTCTTCATATCACGCAGTTTTGCTACCCATTTTGCGGGTTCCCAATACTGGACCTGGCTGTCATGTAGCCCGGTAGTGACCAGCATATTGGGATAATTCTTCTCCATCACATTGTCATAGGGTGAATAACTTTTGATATACTCATATTGCTCCTGAATGTTAGGGTTACCCCATTCGTCATATTCAAATGTCGTCAACGGAATGGTCTCATCCAGCATTGTCGTCACCACATCGACAAACGGCACAGCGGCTATAATACCGTTAAACATATCTGGCGCCAGATTAATCACGGCTCCCATCAATAAACCACCTGCACTTCCGCCTTGTGCATACATCTGACCGGATGTTGTATAGCCTTCTTCAATCAGGAACTCACCACAATCAATAAAGTCGGTAAACGTATTCATCTTATTGAACATTTTACCGTCCTCATACCATTCTCTACCCATCATCTGGCTGCCCCGGATATGTGCGATGGCATAGATAAAACCACGGTCTACCAGCGTCATCCTTGTCATAGAAAAACCAGGGTTTATGGTAGAACCATAAGACCCATATCCATATAATAACAAAGGCATCGGCTCATCTTTTTTGAGATCATTTCGGTAAACCAGCGATACAGGTACCTTCTTCCCATCGCGGGCAGTGGCCCAAAGTCTCTTAGTCGTATAGGCTGCCGGGTCAAAGCCTCCCTTTATCTCTTCCTGCTTCTGAAGCTCCCGCTCTCCTGTGTCTACATTAAATGCAAAAGTAGAACCAGGTGTAGTCATGGAGCTATAGGCGTATCGTACAGTTGAGCCGTCATAGTTAGCTCCACCGATCAGGTTGAGGCTATAGGCTTCTTCTTCGAACTTAAGATATTCCGCCTTGCTTAGGTCGTAATTATAAATCCTGATTGAGCTTGTACCTCCGGATCGTTCTTCTACGGCCAGAAAATCTTTGTAAGCCGACATACTTGTAATCTGTATATCCGGACTATGTGCTATAAAAGTTTCCCAGTTTTCTTTACCCGGCTTATCTACCGGTGCACGCATTACCTTGAAGTTAGTGGCTCCTTCATAATTCGTCAGAATGTAAAAATAATCCCCACTCTCAGATACACTGTATTCAAGACCTGATTCTCTGGGATTTAATACCCGGAATTCTCCGTCCGGATTATCCGCAGCTAAGAAATGATACTCATCTGCCAGTGTGACACTTGATCTGATCATGATATATTTTTCAGAAAAAGAGCGGTATACGTAGCAGGAGAATGTTTCGTCTGCTTCAGTAAATATTACCTGATCTTCCGTATTATCCTGGCCCAGCTTATGCTTTTTCACGAGGTATGAGCGTAGGGTGTTCGGATCCTTTTCTGTGTAAAAAAACGTCTTGTTGTCATCTGCC
This sequence comes from uncultured Cytophagales bacterium, assembly GCA_964514385.1. Lineage (GTDB taxonomy): Bacteria > Bacteroidota > Bacteroidia > Cytophagales > Cyclobacteriaceae > CAZEQJ01. The sequence continues at coordinate 24,413 of CAZEQJ010000040.1, read as the reverse complement.
CAGGCCCCAAAACCGTTGGTATTGCCGATTGCCTCCCCGTAAATTTCACCTGTTGACAGATTTTTAAAATACATTGTGTATTTCCTCCGGCTGACGGTATCCACACCGTAGGCCATTATATTACCATCGGGGCTAATCAACGGTGAGGATATATCATAATAAGAATACCCCGCTGCCATCTCGTTTACATCCATATATACCTCCTCTTCAGCATCCAGACTTGCTTTCTTTCTGCAGTAAATTGGATAGTCTTTATCCGCGAGGTAACGGGTATAATACCAATATCCATTTTCTTCATAGGGTACAGTGGTTTCTTCGTCCACAATTCTGGCCACCATCTCATCGTAGAGTTCCTGCTGGAGATCCTCTGTAGATGCCAGCAAAGCATCAGTATAGCGGTTTTCTGCCTCGAGGTATTCAATGACTTTGGGACTTTCACGATCACGCATCCAGTAATAATTATCCACACGTACATCACCGTGAGCTTCAATTTCAAAAGGTATTTTTTCAGCTACGGGAGGAGCCATTTCTGATTTTTCATTTACATTACATGAGAAAAGCAGCCAAAGAGCTACAAGGGAAATTAAGGTTGGTTTCATGATTTTGCGTTTAAAATAGTGATATTACTCAATTACTACAACAGTTCAAAGGGCATTGGCATGAGGTTTTGGGGAATTTCCATGCGAAGACGCCATGGATTGGGATAATAGTTATTGAACCTGTGTTGCATTTTCTTGATCCATCCCAGATTATGCCGCTTGAAGGCTACAATATGCAGACCCTCAGGCCCTTCAAGGTCAAATGTTTGCCGCCGTAAATACTGCAACGCTTCCTCCCGGTCAAGATCAAGTGGTGGATTTAGCATGTGCACCTTATTGCTGAGTGCCAGATGCTCTGAGGGGATAATGTCTTTTTTCTTCTGGGATCCAAGCCAGAGACCCTGAAACCGATATGGAATATGTTTTTCGATTTGCTGAACCAGGTCAATATGGTCAGGATGGTACTGAAAAATACTATTTCCCTCCTGGGCTAGTTCCCAACCCTGCAGTGAGGTCCATCTCAGCACCTGCTGGCATTTTTCTTTTTGGCATGAAACTCGTTTTCCGTCCATTTTTATTGGTTTGTGACGTTCCGTTTTTTTCAGTACCGTGATGGTAAGCCCTTCTCCCTCTACCAACCCGGGGATAAGCCGGTAGACCGGCTCCGGACCTGAGCGTAACACATTCCATGAAGGAGGAAAATCAATCTCAACAAATTCACCCAGTTCAAAATCAGGGTAAGAACAGACCACATCTTCATTTTCGTGCTGGTTGAAAGTACAGGTAGAGTATATCAAATAACCCCCTTCCCTGAGCGCCGGCCATATATTTTCCAGTATATTTTTCTGTCTGGTTTCACATTTTTCTACCAGCTGATTATTCCAGTGCTCAATAGCCGGATTATCTTTCCGGAACATTCCCTCGCCAGAACATGGTGCATCTACCAGGATCACATCAAATACCCCAGACATGTACTTACCTATTGTAGCCGGATCGGCCTGTGTAACCGAAACATTCGGATATCCCCATTTGGCCATGTTTTCAGCCAGTATGGCACACCGCTGATTGTCAATTTCATTGCTTACCAACCAAGCATCATCTGGTAAAAGTGAGATCAGGTGCGTGGACTTTCCACCTGGTGCTGCACTCAGGTCAAGTGCTCTGGTCTTCTCAGGCAGCGGCAGTTGTCTGAAGACAGCCTCCAGAATCATTGAGCTGGCCTCCTGTACATAATATGCGCCACAATGCCACAGCGGGTCAAGTGCGAAATTGGTTTCATGCGTAAGATAATAGCCATGTTCAGCCCAGGGTACTTTTGGGAGATCTGTTTTAAACTGAGCCTTAGCCGGGTTGATCCGAATAGACTTTGGCATTGACCTGCGCGTGGCGTCAAGATAGTTTTCTATTACCTCCGAGGGCAATATACGTTCCATTTCCTCTATAAATCCTTCCGGAAGGTTCATCTTTTTCCTTCTATAACGACAACAAATTCTCCTTTGGGGGGCTTTTCCTGAAAATGTAACAACAGCTCCGGCGCAGTCCCTCTGACAGTCTCCTCATACAGTTTGCTGATCTCCCGGCTCATTGAAATCTTCCGCCCGGGCCCCATAAACTTAATGCTCTCATCAAGAAAACGCAGAATCCGGTGTGGAGATTCATAAAATACCATGGTACGGTTTTCTTCTGCCAGCGTTTTCCAGCGTGTTTGCCTGCCTTTTTTATGAGGTAGAAAACCTTCAAACACAAATTTATCCATAGGCAGTCCCGAGTTTACCAGTGCAGGAATGAGCGCTGTAGCGCCGGGAAGTGTGATGACCTGAATATTCCTTTCCGCACAGGCTGAAGTGAGCAAAAAACCGGGATCTGAAATTCCGGGAGTTCCGGCATCACTGACAAGGGCCAGATTTTGTCCATTTTCCAGATGCTGGAGTACTTCTTCCACCTTAGCATGCTCATTGAAACTATGAAAGGAATGCATCGGTGTGTCAATCTTATAATGCCGGAGCAATTTTGAGGTATTACGCGTATCTTCTGCCAGGATATAGTCGGCCTCTGTAAGTATGTTCACACTTCGGAAGGTCATATCCCCCATATTACCAATGGGAGTAGGGATAATATATAATACACCCGCCGACATGTGTTATTCCATTTCTTTTAGCTTTTCTTCCAATGCAAACATTTCATCCCTGAGCTTTGCTGCCTCCATAAAATCCATATCACGTGCTGCGCGTTCCATTTTTTTACGAGTATCGCCGATCATTTTATTAAGCTGCTCTTTGGACAAATAGGCAATTACCGGATCAGCAGCGACAGAAACTTCCTCTTGTTCGATATAGGCTTTACCCCGTTTTGTTCGATCGGCCACTTTGGTTTGTCCCATGATACGATCCTTTGATTTTATCACGGTTTTTGGCACAATACCGTTTGCTTCATTGTAGGCAATCTGCACACTACGCCTGCGGTTGGTCTCATCGATAGCTATCTGCATGCTAACTGTGATTTTATCTGCATACATGATCACCCTTCCGTTTTCATTTCGTGCAGCTCTGCCAATAGTCTGTACGAGTGAGCGCTGATTTCGGAGATACCCTTCCTTATCTGCATCCATAATGGCCACGAGGGACACTTCGGGTAAATCAAGGCCTTCCCGGAGCAGGTTTACACCGACGAGTACATCAAATACTCCCAACCTCAGCTCACGTAATATTTCTACTCTTTCCAGGGTGTCAACCTCGGAGTGAATATACCGCGTTTTGACTCCTGCCCGCTCCAGAAATTTGGTAAGCTCCTCCGCCATGCGTTTTGTAAGGGTTGTTACCAGCACCCGTTCTTCTTTTTTCACACGGTCATCGATTTCCTCCATCAGATCATCGATCTGATCCTGTGTTGGACGCACTTCAATGATCGGGTCAAGTAATCCTGTTGGTCGTATCAGCTGCTCTACTATTACACCTTCAGACTTCTGCAACTCATAGTCACCCGGTGTGGCACTTACAAAAATAACACGGCTTACAAGCGATTCAAATTCATTGAAAGTCAGGGGCCGGTTGTCAAGTGCTGCCGGTAACCGGAAGCCGTAGTCCACCAATGAAACTTTACGTGATCGGTCGCCACCCCACATTGCGCGTACCTGCGGGATGGTAACATGGCTTTCGTCGATAAACATCAGATAATCGTCAGGAAAATAATCCAGCAGACAGAAGGGACGGTCACCTGGATTCCGGCGATCAAAATATCTTGAGTAATTTTCAACTCCGTTGCAGTAACCCAGTTCCCTCATCATCTCCAGGTCAAATTCTGTTCTTTCCTTGAGCCTTTTGGCTTCAAGGTACCGCTGTTCATTTTCGAAAAAGTTAATCTGCCTGACGAGGTCATCCTGAATTTCACGGATCACCTGCTGCAGCATATCCTTGCCGGTTACAAATAAATTAGCAGGGAAAATGGT
>CAZEQJ010000040.1:0-20419 GCA_964514385.1 uncultured Cytophagales bacterium | reverse complement strand
CTAATCCATTTTTTTGAAATGAAAGAGAGTTCAACGCCTCTTCAATTTCTAAATGAGAATAAAATGCGGTATCCAAAATCTGCATATGCGATATAAATATCCACTGTGTCTCCTTTCACCCTGAAAGTGCCTCTGGTTAGTTCTGCATCAGAGCGTGCATAGAGTATGTCGACAAGCTTATAAAGCAACTGATTACGGGGCATGCGGTCACCTTGCTGGAGTTTAATGACATTTTTGCCAAACTCTTCCGGATTACCAATACCGTATATACAGGATACCGATGCGATCACAACGACATCGTTTCTACCGGACAACAGCGCCGATGTAGCCGAGAGTCGAAGCTTCTCAATTTCCTCATTAATCGATAGGTCCTTTTCTATGTAGGTATCTGTAGTGGAAATGTAGGCCTCTGGTTGATAGTAGTCGTAATAGGAAATGAAATACTCAACCGCATTTTCAGGAAAGAATTGCTTAAACTCACCGTAAAGCTGTGCTGCCAGTGTTTTATTATGGCTGAGAATTAATGTGGGTCTGTTTGCCCTGGCTATTACATTGGCCATGGTAAAAGTCTTCCCTGAACCTGTTACCCCAAGCAGGGTCTGAGCAGGCTCATCTGCCTCAATACCACTTAAAAGCTGCTCTATCGCTTTTGGCTGATCGCCGGTAGGTTCATATTCCGATGATAATTTAAAATCCATTGTTCCAGATTTCCCAGGATCGGTCGGCCTGAATATATAACATCTCCAGCCCATTTTTGATCTTTGCTCCGCTTTCTTTTCCTTTTTTTAGAAAAAGTGTTTCTGCCGGGTTATATACCAGATCATAGAGAAAATGGATATTACTCAGCTGGTGATAATTCAGTTCCGGCGTGGTATCGACATCAGGTGTCATACCCAGTGGTGTTGTATTCACAATCAGCGGATATAAACTAAGGTCGGACTGTTTTAGCTGATCGTAAGTAATTTTATTTTCACCGACTGACCTGGAAACAAACTTGAAGTCTATACCCAGATCGTTCAGCACAGCAGTTACAGCGTGTGAAGCCCCACCGGTACCCAGGATAAGAGCTGAATCTATCTTTTCCCCTGCCATGAAAGGTAATAATGAGTCTCTGAATCCATAATAATCGGTATTGAAACCCCCTAGCTTACCATTTGCCGATACACGTATCACATTTACCGCTCCGACTTTTGCGGCGTTTTCATCCAGCTCATCCAGGTATTGCATGATGGATTTTTTATGTGGTATGGTGACATTCAATCCTGATAGATGGTTTTCCTCAATGAGCTTTCCGATCTGATCGGGATGCTGCATTTCAAAATTCAGATAACGGGCATCAATATTCTCCTTCTTGAATTTTTCAGAAAAATACTGCTGTGAAAAGGAATGAGACAGCGGAAAACCGATAAGTCCGTAGGTTTTAATAATTTCTGCGTTTTTGCTGCTGTTTTTCTATTCTGAAGTTGATGAATTCTATAAGAACCACAATGCCTATCGCCAGTGAGCAATACAGAAAAGCCTGCAGGATCACAGGGTCCTGGCCGAGGTTGCCGTATTCAATGGGTGAAATGTTTTTATCCAGAAAAGGCACCTGTTCGCCTTTACTATTAATGCGGTATCTTGTGATCTCTTTCCATGGCCATATTTTATTCAGGCTTCCGATCATAAAACCACTGAGCACACCGATCGCGATATTATGAAACCTGTTGAGTAACCACGAAAGTAACCTCACAAAGCTGATAAGTCCTATGCCTGCGCCTGACACAAACACAAGTATTGTTACAAGCTCCCGGTTATTAAGTGCCGTAAGCACCTGCTCGTACTGGCCCAGAAGCAACAGGATAAAGGCACCTGATATTCCGGGTAGAATCATGGCACAAATGGCCATTGCAGCACTCACAAATATGAACCATAAGGTGTCAGGGGTGGTGGCAGGGGTGGCAATGGTCACATAATACGATACAGCAATACCCAGTATAATGGAAACAGCGACGCCTGCTGACCAGTGATGCAACTCCCGCAATACCAGAACTGAAGAGATAAGAATAAGCCCGAAAAAGAACGACCAGGTCTGAATTTCATAATTCTCCAGCAGAAACACGATCACCTTAGCAGCAAAAAGTAAGCTTATAATGAGGCCTGAAAATACCGTAAGCAAAAAATTGCCATCGATAAGCTCCCAGAACCTTTTAAAACGACCCTTAAAAATGAGGGAAAGTGATTCGAAATGAATGGATTTGAGTGCTGTAATGAGCCGCTCGTAAATACCGGTAATAAAGGCTATGGTACCTCCGGATACACCAGGTATGGAATCCGCCGCCCCCATAGCTGCTCCTTTAAAGAAAAGAAGCAGATACTGGCCAAATTGCTTCATATCAGCCTCTTTTAAGGTCTTCGCTAAATTCTGTCGTCAAAAAATGGTTAAAGGTATCACCGCGCAATCCAAGACGAATTGTTTCGAGTGGAATTACCTCATTTGGTGAAATATTACCGAGATTTACATTAGCTCCACAAAGCTTAATAAACCATACCTGCTGAGCCTTTTGGGGTGCCTCCCAAATAATTTTTTCAAAGGGTATTTTGGTCAATATCTCCTCTACAAGTCCTGAGCGAACCTCCCCCGATGACCTGAAAAGACCTACATTACCGCCTTCACGAGCCTCGCCGATCACCTTCCACGCTCCGGCATCCAGCTCCTTCTGCATCAGGCTGATCCATTTATAAGGCGGAATGATTTTTTCAACATCCTTCGAGCCTACTTCTGATAATACCGTTACCTGCTCCGAAAGTTTACTGATGTAGTCACATTTGACATCATGGTCCAGTTCTATCGAGCCGTCCGAAACCTCGGCAAAGGTCATATTATACTTATCGAGTATTTTTCGGTAGTCATCAAACTGACCCCTGATAATAAAGGCCTCAAAGAGAGTACCTCCAAAATATGTAGGTATCCCTGCTTCCTGATATACTCTTAGCTTATCCTTCAGGTTTGGCGTAACGTGCGAGGTAGCCCATCCCAGCTTGACGATATCGGTATATTCACCGGCAATGCTTACAAAGTCTTCAGCTTCTCTGATGCTCAGGCCTTTATCCATGGCCATGGTGAACCCTATTTCCCGTGGTTTTACGGATCTTTCAGGTAAAAATTTAAGGTTGTAATTCATTAATTTTCCCTTCTAAACTGCTCAATTATTTTATAGAGCGCCTTCTGGGTTTCAATATTTTCAAAAAACTCCAGAAGATCTACGTGCTTTTCGAAGTCCAAAATTAAAGCATTTTCCAAATAATTATAAGCAAGCTTGTATTTTCCCATTTCAATGAGGTAGGCAGCTGCCCGATAATACAGAGATGCGTCCTCCGGGCATTCATCAATACCGTTCATCAAAAGATCAAGTGCTTTTTGAGGATCGCCCTGCTCGTAATAGATGAAGGACCAATTAAGCCATATTTCTGCTTTTTCAGGATAAAGGATGCTTGCTTCCTCATAGGCATCAGCACTTGACACTACATTTCCTACTTTATATTCCGCATTGGCTATGGCAAGCCAGTAATCTTCATTTTCGGAGTTGAGTTTTAAGGCCTTGTTGAGAAAATGGATGCTTTCGTACCATTTTTCCATTTTAAACATGCACATTCCAAGGCCATACCATGGCTCATCATAGAGGCTGTCCAGCTTGATGGCTTTTCTATACCAGCCCATCGCGACATCAAAATCCTCCATTTTTTCAAATGCTGCTCCCTTGCTGCAATACACCTCGGGGCTGGGACCTTCCATTTCTATTGTCTTGTCATAAAATTCCAGTGCTTTCTGGTAATTATTGAGGTTCATGTAGGTGTTCCCCATATTAAAATACGCACTGGAAAACTCTTCAGCGATCAGTATGGCATATTCATATGCCTCGATTGCCTTTTCATACTGACCCAATTTATTGTAAACTATCCCCAGGTTGTACCACGCGGTGTAGCTATATGGGTCAGCATCGATGAATTTTTCATAATAAGATATGCTTTTGGGAAGCTCCCCAATCAGGTCCAGACAATAGGCCATCTCATAAAGGGCATCATCATTTTCGAGGTTTTCCTCGAGCGCCTTTTTATATGATTCTATTGCTTCCTTATATTTTCCCATGGTCTGATAGGCCTGGCCCATGCTGAAATATACTTCATCCCGCTCTTCACTTACTTCAAGGAGCTGATTATACGCTTCTATTGCCCTGTCGTACATGTCGTTGGCAATGCATATCATGCCCATGACCTGAAGTATATCCTCATCATTCGGCTGGATATTTAAAGCTGTATCAAGCAAGGCTACTCCTTTTTCGTGATCACCTTCACCTGAATAGAGTTGCGCAAGGTCCAGCATCAGGTCTACTGAAAACGGGTACATATCCAGTCCAATCCGTGCCGCTTTAATGGCGAGTTCAGGTTTATTATTGTCGGTGTAGTGATCGATAATTTTCTGAAAATCTTCAACCTCAAAATAAAAGTATTCCTGGTGGTTGAGGTGTTTTTCAAAGCGAGAGATCAGCATTTTGGTCTCATCCTTTCTTCTGTAGTTTTCGCTCATCCGCGGGAGTATTTTAGTTGTAACAAGGTAGGTAAATAATGTAAAAACTCAGCTATTGAATTTTTACAAAGTTTTATGCAATTTTATTGTCCTCCCAGACTTTTTTTATCCATGCAAAGATAGCGGGATATTGGCGAAACGAAAAATCCCTGAATTTGTTTACTATTTTTGAATTATCAGCCGGGCTGAAATTCTTTCTGATGCTGATAATGTCACGGGGTATGCTTCTCTCTTTCTTTATTAATCTTTTAACAATGCCTTCAGCCGGCACTACTATTCGCAATACACCATCTGGTATTGCGATAATAAGGGGAGATTTGAGGGCTATCTGCGATAATTGCTCATAAAACATGCGGTAGCTTATGTGAAAACCAGATAGGATATACTGCTGATTATCAAACCCTTTCTGAATGAGCCGGGTCACAATTTCTGACACATCCCTGATATCAACGGCATTAAAATCCCCTTTTGTATGGAAAATGATATTTGATCTGGCCATACTGATCAGACGGCCTGAGGATCGGTCACCATGAAAGGGCGATAATATCACGGTGGGATTCAATATCACCACCTCAAGACCTTCCTGTGCTCCTCGCCATACTTCGAGCTCAGCCTGCTGTTTGGTAAATCCATAATAAGTCATAAAGCTATTTTTCCGATCTGACCTGGGTTTACCGGGAATTGCTGCTCCGGAACTGATAAACATAAAGCGTTTTGCGCCAGCCTCAAGGGAAGCATTTATCAGATTTTCTGTACCGTGTACATTTACATGGTACATTTCGTCATTATATCTGGGATCAAAGCTGATTTTAGCAGCACAGTGTATGACCGTATCGACCCCTTTCAATACATCCACTAAGCCGGTAATGTCATCCAGATCATATTTTCTATACTGGCTATCAGTAGCATTTCGTACGAGACCTGTGCATGAATGCCCTTGTTTACTAAGCTCCTCAAGTAAGAATGATCCCAAAAGGCCATTTGCTCCGGATATGGCAATCATAATAATCCATTTTTTAGATCAATCTCTTTTAGCTTTTGCAGGTAACTACTTTTTCTGAGCTTATTCAGCTCCCTGGTTTGGAACGCATTATGGATGTCACTACCGGCAATATCTACTTTTTTTTCGTCGACCATATACTGTGCTGTCTTTTTGGCTCCCGGCCCGTAGTAACCCGCCAACGATAGCAGGTTTAGCTGTAGTAGCATACCCCAGCTGTGGTATTCATCAAGCGTTTTTATATCCTGTTGTATGAATACATATCGTTCCGGATGTGCCAAAACAGGCGTGATGCCCGATGCTTTCAAATTGAAAACCAGCTGCTTAAGGAATATTGGCGGATTCAGTACAGGGAGTTCAAATAGTAAATATCGGTTATTGATCACCATCAACTGCTCTGGCGTATGTTCAGATTGATACAGTAAGGTATCGTCAGCATAATACTCCGCCGCAGCTTCGATTGGAAAATTCAAACCGTTCTCCTTCAGGCGCTTTTGCAATTCGTCCAGCTTTTCTCTGATGACCGCCGGGGTATTAGGATAAAACTCCGGCATGATATGAGGAGTTGTAATTAGCCTTTTATATCCCATATGAATAAGCTGTTGGATTATATCAAGGCTTTCATCCCATGACGACACGCCGTCATCTATGCCTGCCAGTAAATGTGAATGCAGGTCTGTTCCGATAAAATCAAGCGAAACGGGTTTTCTGAAAAGGGATATCATACACTGGCTTTTCCTTTATGCGCGTAGTAGTAGCCCCGCTTACCATAGCCATAACTCAGCGGAGACTTTACTGAGTTTAGCAAAATATATAAGTTGCTGGCACGGCTGTTTGTTTTTGTTTTTTCAATATGATCCAGAAATGCTACTTCACTGTAATCGGCGCGCATAACATATAAAGTAAGGTTTGCCTTTCGCATAGTGAGCATACCATCTGTTACTAATCCTACGGGCGGAGTGTCAAGAATGATATAGTCATATTTTTTTCTCAGATCCTCAAGCAGATGATCAAAAGAACCACTGACAATAAGCTCCGATGGATTGGGTGGTATAGGGCCAGCCGGTATGTAAAATAGATTGTCAAGACTGGTGCTGCGAATTACCTCTTCAGGTGTGTGCTTTTTGATCAGAAAAGTGCTGAGCCCCATGGAATGCTCATGATCGCCAAATGACGAATGAATTCTAGGCTTTCGCATGTCCATATCCAATACAATGACTTTGGAGCCCGTGAGTGAGAGCACTGCAGCAAGATTAACTGCACAAAATGTTTTTCCTTCTCCCGGCACTGTGGAGGTGATCGATATAATTTTTTTATCGTCAGAGGTGTCGATAAATTCCAGATTTGTTCTGAGTGTCCTTAATGCCTCAGTAAGCACACTACGCGGGTTACGGGCTACAATCATCTCCGTCTGCCGCAAATTTTCATCGGTATATCGTGGGATGCTGGCAATTACAGAAATGTTACTTCTGCTTTCGATATCACGAACTGAATGTATTTTAGTGTCACCAACATAGGCGATAAGTACGTAAAGAAAGATGATGACCACACCTGAAGTAAATCCAATGCCGTGGACAAGTAATTTATCAGGTGCAATAGGAGCAGATGGTGAACTTGCCGGTGACAGGATCTTGAAGTCAGTCACTGTACCTGCCTGTGCTATCTCCAGCTCGGCTTTCTTTTGAAGCAATGATAGGTTAAAACTTTCATACAAATTATAATAGCGTCGTTGTTTGGACAATTGATTACTCTGCGATGGCAACCTTGCAAAGCTTTCCTCCACCTCGTTCCGCTCTCTTGCGTAATCTGCCAGTTGTTGAAGCAAATCCTTTTCCTGAAGATTCAGATAGGTAACCAATTTCTCTCTTGAGGTGTTCAGCTCACGCTGCTTTAACCGTAATGCTCTTGTATTTTCGCTGTATGATGAAAATCGGTCCATATCCTGCTTTAGTTGCAGATAATCCTGCAATGCAGTGCTAAAGGAAGGTGGCATTCCTTTTACACTATAGAGATAGGTATACTGTATGCTGTCATTGAGGATAAGTGTACGAATTAGCCGGTAATCTTCAAGCTTCGCACGGAGATCAAGCCGCGCCGAATCAATCTGATTTAACAGCTGGATGGTATTTCGGATGCTTTCATCCATATCAACTGACCGGTTGGCTATGGTAAAATCCTCAAAATATGCTTCCAGATCATCGAGCCTGTTGTTGTTCACCATTATCTGCTCGTCTAAAAAGCTGATCTTCTGATTATTGGCCTGCTTTTTCTGCTGGATGGTATAATCCAGGTAAATAGTATCGATTGCTGCCACCATATCGCGTGCCTTATACCTGTTGAAGTCTGTGAAGCGTACACCAATGATGTTCGCCCCCGGATTGATGGGTAATACTTCCAGATTTTCGGAGAGGTAGTTGATCAGGTTTTCCCTGCTGTTGATTCGAAAAAAATATCCATCCGGATTATAGGTATCACCATGCAAATCTCTGATTTTAAATGTCAGGTGAGGTGTGCTGTAGGAGGTGCCGTAGCTGTATTCTCCACCATATCGCTGACCACGTAGCCTGTACGACAAACTGAAATTGTCCGGTCCGGCGGGGCTCAGGTCGATGGTCAGATCATAGATCGCATCATCTTTTATAACATATTCAATAGCAAAGGGAGGTGACGGATATCTTTCATCTACCAGCATCTTACCATAGGCATAAACACTGAGCTCTAAATCCAGGGCATCTACAACCTTTCCAAGAAAAAGGCGGCTTTTCAGAAGTTCAATCTCCGAGGAAATACTATTCGTATTTAGATTTTCAGTGTTTAGTATTGCCAGCCCCAGGGAAGAGGCTTCCGATTTTATATCGAGCTTTAATTCACTCCTTGACTGATACAACGGCTTGGTATATCTCACATACAGGTATGCCGATACATTGGTTATAAACAAAATGGCCACCAGCATGAGCCAATTTTTTCTGAAAATACTGATCAGCTTTCTCGTGTCAATATTTACACCCGGGCCTGGTATGATTGGTGGATTTTCCGTCATATCACAGGTTATTAATGAGTATGATGGTGAGGGTGATCAGGTTGGTAAACAAGGATAATACCGGGGTTATTTCCCTGAACTGGTCTGTGATTCGACGCGTGGGTTCGATATAAATAATATCACCCGGCTGAAGCGGCACCACGCTATTGGTCAACCCTGCTGTGGTGGATAAATCTATTATATAAATGTCCGGGTTTTTAAGGTCGCCACGGATCAACCGGATATTTGTCCCATTTATCTCCGGTGTAAGCTGCGCAGACATAGCTAATCCTTCGATCAGGTTTATATTTTCATATGGCAAAGGAATAACTTCGCCACCGGACGGTCCGATCACAACGAAGCGGCGGCTTGTAAGTGTTGTTATGACATAAGTGCTGTCGTAGTATACATTGTAAGCATCCTGGAAAATCTGATTGGCTTCATCGACTGTTTTGCCGGCTACAGGAATTTCACCTGCCATAGGGAGTCTGACAGCCCCGTCCACGACCCGGTATTCGATTTCTTTTCGTGTTTCTCCTGCTTCCATTTCACGGCGCAGTAATCCATCAGGATCAACCAGAATCTCTCCATTGCCTGAAAAAACGTTTACCATAAGGTAATCCCCCTCCCGGATCAGGTAGCTTTTTTCTGAAGACACCAACTGCTCCTGCAATTCGGTAGTTTCATCCGTTTTGAACAGAATTCCTTTCTTATAGCTTGAACAGGAAAAGCTGATAATACCGATCCAAAAGATAAATGAAAATAGCCTTAGCTTAGTCACAGGGTAAATATACGTTCCTGTCTTGTAATGAAAAAAGGAAATCAGGAAGCAATGAGCGAATCTATTGCCTGCTCGTATTTATCGATAACCAGTTTTTCATCGAATTGCTCCTCTATTAATCGCCGGCTTCTCTGACCCATACTTCGTCTTTCTTCCGGTGTGGCGTGATACATCCGGCTTAATTTTTCCGTGAGGTCTTCAATATCACGTGCCCGGCATAGATATCCGTTATGGTCATTAATTACTACACTATTACACCCTGGCACATCGGTAGCGACCAGTGGTTTGCCCATGCTGGCGCCTTCAAGCAAGGTTCTGGGTGTACCTTCACGATAAGATGGCAGTACCACACAATCTGATTCATGTATAAATGCCGATACGTTATCTGTCACTCCAAGGTATTCAACGTAGCTTTCATCTACCCATGAAGACACCACATCTGCAGCTATCCCTCTCTTATGTCGAGTATCTAACGCCCCTAAAAGTTGAAACCGAGCGTCAATACCCTTTATTTTAAGTTTTTTTGCTGCTTCTACATATTCAAAAACGCCCTTGTCCTTGATCAGTCGTGCTACCATAAGGAAGGTAAAAGGTCGGCTGTCTTGTTTTTCACCGGGCTTGACGCTGAATTTTTCGATATTGATGCCAGATCCGGGCAGCAAATCCACTATTTTATGATCTACCAGACGGTGATGGATGAAAAGATCCTTATCATCCGCATTCTGGAAAAATATTTTCTTTGATTTATAAAAAGCCACCCGGTACATCAAAGGCACAATAAATGATAGCAGCCCCTTTTTCATGAAAGCGGTGCCAAGGCCGCATACATTATTAATCGATGGTATCTTTAAAATCCGTGCCGCCAGTGTGCCGTATATATTAGGCTTTACAGTATAGTGAAGTATTACTCCTGGCCTGACTCTCCGGTAAATGCGTATCAGTTCAAACAGCAGCAACAGGTCACGAAACGGATTAGCCCCGCGGCTATCCATGCGGAGCTCATGGTAAATGCACCCTTCATCTTCCAGTAATTTGGAATATTTGTCTCGAGGGGCAATGGCATGAACTGTGGCCCCCCTGGCTTGTAACGCCTTTATAAGGCCCATCCTGAAGTTATATATGTTCCAGGATGTATTCAAAACGATGGCCACATGATTCATATCGCAAAACTATTCATAAGTTTGATCTGGCAATAAACTTTTCGCCAAACATGTTTATATTTTAGATAAACAGACGCAATTAGGCATCAAAAGCAGAGCATTTTCGTAGAATTACCAACTAATTGGTATTCATGTAATATTTTTGCATGATAGACTAAATGATTGAAACAAAGCCCTATATAAAAAAATCTGTTGTCGTCAGTCTTGCGGACCAAGGTACGTCGGAATGGCAAATTGATGAGCATCTGGATGAAATGGCATTCCTGGCCCATACCAATGGCATGGATACCATTGGTTCGTTTACCCAAAAACTGCCGCATCCTGATGTAAGTACCTATATCGGAAAGGGTAAACTCGAAGAGATAAAGGCATTTACCGATGAACATGACGTCGATTGCATACTTTTCGATGGTGACCTGAGTCCGAGTCAGGTACGAAATCTCGAGAAATTTCTCAAAAAAAAGATTTACGACCGCAGTTTGCTTATCCTGGATATTTTCCGGATGCGGGCTCAAACAGCTCAGGCCAAAACACAGGTAGAGCTCGCCAGATATCAGTATCTCCTGCCACGACTTACCGGCATGTGGACACACCTCGAACGGCAGCGTGGCGGCACAGGTACACGTGGTGGTGCGGGAGAAAAAGAAATTGAAACTGACCGCCGTATTGTCCGGGATCAGATTACCTTACTGAAAAAGAAACTTCAGAAAATTGATAATCAGATGCGTACCCGGAGAAAAGCCCGCGAAAACGCTGTCAGGGTATCGTTGATCGGGTATACCAACGTTGGGAAGTCTACCCTTATGAACCTGATTACCAAATCACAGATCAAGGCTGAAAACAAACTATTTGCTACCGTGGACTCTACGGTGCGGCGAACGGCCATTTACGACATTCCGTTTTTGCTGTCGGATACGGTAGGGTTTATTCGTAAGCTGCCCACTCACCTTATTGAAAGTTTTAAATCAACGCTCGATGAAGTAAGAGAAGCCGACATTCTGCTCCATGTGGTCGATATCGCCAATCCTGCATATGAGGAGCATATCAGCGTGGTCAACCAGGTCCTTAGTGAAATCGGAGCCAGCAATAAAAAAATAATTTTGATTTTTAATAAGATTGATGAGCTTCCCTCTTCATTTTTCGAAAAGGAAAACCCGCTTTCCCTGGTTGAGAAAGAGGAGCTGCTCTCCCGGTCTTATGCAGCAAGGCATCCTTCTGATGATGTGGTATTCATTAGCGCTAAGGAAAAATTTAATCTGGACAAACTGAGAGAATCATTGTATACTATCGCAGGAGAGCGGTATTTTGAGATCTACCCTCACTACAAAAACAAAGAGGCGTATTATTTCATCCATCAGAAACAGAAAGAAAGAACTTAATCAAATCCGATCATGAAACATTTTTTAATGCTGATATCAAGTCTTGCCATAGCAATTGGCTGTACATCCCGGACGGAAACCTCATCAGATAAATTAATGGCATTAGCCCGGCAGAAAGGCGATAGTATATCCATGATGGCAAAAGCTGCCCTGGGAAGTCAGCTGAAGGCAGCTATACAGGAAGGAGGTCCGGCCTACGCTGTGGAGTTTTGCAATGTAGCCGCATATCCTATTCTTGATTCACTTCCAGCGAAGGCAAGCATCAGAAGAGCATCACTCAGAATACGAAATCCAAAAGATGCCCCTACTGACACAGAAAAGGAAATATTGCAGTATTATGAAAGCCGGTTGAGCTCGGAGGAACTGCTGGAACCGCAAGTGCGTGAAACAGGAAATAACATATTATACGCACGCCCGATACTGCTTGACAATCCGCTATGCCTCAATTGCCATGGATCACCAGGCACTCATATACAGGAAGAAACAATGGCGAAACTGGATCAATTATATCCAGAGGACAATGCTAAAAATCACGCTCTTGGAGATCTGCGGGGTATATGGAGTATATCTTTCGACCGTGATGAGCTGGTCTCCTACCTTGACAACATGGAAAAGTGATATTGGGACATAGAGCCGAATTTTATATTTTTGCATTCCAATAAACCTCAGCCCCGGCTGACGGCCCCGTAGTTCAATGGATAGAATAGAAGTTTCCTAAACTTTAGATACAGGTTCGATTCCTGTCGGGGCTACTTTTACCCGCCGTAACGCCATTTACACAACGATCTTTTGAGATTTTCACTTTTCCTTACACTTTATCCGTCAATTTTTTCGTAATTAGCATATAGCCATTACTTTTTGGTATGAAACGCGGTAATATTTTTGTCCTGATTATAACCCTGTCCCTGCTATTGGGCTGTAAAACAGTGATTACACCCTATCCAACACCCAGATCCGGAGAATCTCTTACGGCTTTTCCCCGTTTTCTGCAGGGAATTTATACTTCTGCCGATGGCGATGATCAGACTACCCCTTCTCTGGGTACTGAACGATATGAAATCAGACTTATTAGCCCATATCACCTCATTATGGAAGGATATATCTGGTTTTCACAGGAAGATGTGGATACCACCGATGGTTTCCAGCTGGCAGGTGATTACCTGATCTATCTGAATGATTCGATCAAATCTTATATCACCGGTTTGCTTGACACCCCCGACAGTCTGCTAACCGGCAAAGAAGGCGACATACTGGACTCATTACAACAAAATATGGGAACCGAGAGCATATCATGGTACCGTAAAGTATCACGAAATAATGGTGGATACGCCTATGACCATACACTGTATTATGAGCTCAACCTTGAAGAAAATAAATTTTACACTTACGAGAGCGACGACTTTGATGTATTTGATGTGGAGTTTCGTAGCCTTGATGACTATTATGTACTGAATATGAGGGAAGGTCCACAAGCCTGGCGTCCGATATTTATATCCGAGGAAGATGATGGACTGCTCATGATCAGGGAAATATCATATGATTACCTTAATGAGCAGTTCGAAGAAGCGGAAAAAGACATGAGCATTGTGCATTATGATAATGATGAAATTATGATCGACGCAAGTACAGAGGTGCTGCTAACGTATCTTCAAAAAGAAGCATTCCTTGATGATTTTCTTACGCTCAAGCGGATCACTGCGAAAGAACAAGGTATTCGCAACTATCAGCTTTTTGTGTTTATTGGTCTTACAGCGCTTGTGATCATCATCATTTGGTCACGATCACGAAGAAAAAGCTAAAGTCGGGTATTTTCGTATATCCTAAGCCTCCAAAACATAAGTAACCTCTGCTTCACCCTGCTATGCAGCTACAAACAATTATCTTATCCCTTCGATCCGTTGAATCTGTACTTCGATCAATCATATAAAGTAACTAGTTTTGCGCCATGAAAATAGCATTCCTTTTCGATATGGACGGTGTAATCGCCCATACCAACCCCTACCATAAAGTGGCGATTTTCCAGTTTTGTGAGTCAAAAGGTAAGCCCATCAATGAAGAGATTCTGGCTGAGCATGTGTATGGCAGGTCAAACAAGCAGTGGATACCCGAGCTATTTGGTGCCATGTCGGCAGAGCAGCTACATGAATATTCCGAAGAAAAAGAGTCCTTATTCCGTAGCCTTTACCATCGCTATCTTGCTCCGGTATTCGGATTACTGGAATTTCTAGAAGCAGCCAAAAAAGAAAACATACCGATGGCCGTGGCCACATCGGCACCCAAATCAAACGCTGACTATATTCTGGATGGCTTGAATATCCGGCATTATTTCGACGGGCTTGTATGCGGTTCTGATGTAAATGAAGGTAAGCCAAACCCTGAAATCTATTTAAGGGCAGCCGAGCAACTCCAGACACACCCTGAAAATTGCATTGTATTTGAAGACTCTATTTCGGGTATCCGGGCAGGCTATAATGCCAGTGCAAAAGTGGTTGCCATCGGCACAACTCATACCGCAGAAGAGCTCCCTGAAACAGGTGCCTATTTCCCCAATTTTCTGGGTGTAGACTTACATATGTTAAAAAAATTATAATTTTTGTTATATCAGATTAAACCTCCTGATCGTATTTACATCTAAGAGATAAACCAATAAAAAGCATACATATGAATACGATCAAGCAAATCTGGGTTTGGGCACTGGCTGCCCTGGTTATCACTGGCCTTTCCTCCTGTGAATCGGAAGGTCTTCTTGAAGCCGATGACAATGAAGCTATTGTCTACAGCGAGTCTGAAACGGAAATTCTATTTGAGGAAGTAGATGATTTTATCACACAGGCATGGGATGATGCTGCTGGTAATAATCAGCGATTGTTACGTAACGATCAAAGATTAAACTGTGCTACCATCACACATGATCGTGAAAACAACACGATATCTATTGATTTTGGCGATGGATGTGAAGATAACCGGGGCACAGTAAGGTCAGGAAGCATACTCATCACGTATACCGGCCCACGTATTATTCCGGGAAATTCGGTCACCACTACATTTGAAAACTATTATGTTGACAGCGTACTGGTACAAGGTACCCGTGTAGTGGAAAATACCACATCATCTCTCGATACAATATCACTTCAGGTATCGCTGACGGACGGATCTCTCACATGGCCAGATGGCACATCAGCTTCAAGGGAAGCTACACGTGTAAGAAAGTTTTTCCTTGATGCGGAGGATAATATCACTTCGACAGTCACAGGTGGAGCAAGTGGTGTAAACCGTCTGGGCACCTCTTACACCTCCTCAATTACGACGGAACTTGTATTCAGCCAGTCATGTCAGCTGTATCGGGTTCCAATATCCGGCAGCATTGAAATTACCACTTCAAATGAAAATACGCTGGTAGTGGATTATGGTGACGGAGAATGTGATCGCCTGGCAACCTTTACATTCAATGATGGTGAGCCAAGGGAAGTAAACCTGGCGCGAATGCGATTCCGAAGAATTAATAATTAATTAGGTAATAGTTTGAAGTATGAAGCCCGGTTTATTGCCGGGCTTTTTTTAGCAATGTGATTTTATTGAGACGTTTGATTTTCGCCCGCCTTTAGTGAAAATGCGTACTTCTGTATCTCGTCCCTTTCGCCTTTCCTTTTGTACTTCTTCGGGCAGGTGAATTATTTCCTGACATTCAGATGAGCAGCAACCGTCATATTCCTTTGCACACTCCTCGCACTGGATAAACAACAGATTGCAGGCTACATTTTCGCAATTGGTATGTGTGTCGCATGGATTACCACACTGATGACAGGTCGCAATCACGTCATCGCTGATACGTTCCCCAAGGCGTTCATCAAAAACAAAGTTTTTGCCGATAAACAGGTTTTCCAGGCCTGCCCTTTTTACATCATTGGCGTATTTTATTATGCCGCCTTCAAGCTGAAATACATTTTTAAACCCTTTGTGCCGGTAATATGCGCTTGCTTTTTCACAACGGATACCCCCGGTACAATACATTACTATATTTTTTTCCTTTTTATCCTCCAGCATTTTCTCCACCAGTGGAAGAGCATCACGGAAAGTATCTACATCGGGCAGAATAGCCTGTTTAAAATGACCCACCTCACTTTCATAATGATTCCGCATATCAACAATAATCGTATCCGGATCCCTGGCAAGCTTATTGAATTCTTCTGCTGTAATATGCTTACCCTTTTGGGTCACGTCAAACGTATCGTCATTTAATCCGTCCGCCACAATTTTATTTCTGACTTTCACTGCCAGTTTGAAAAATGATTCGGGAGCATGCTGTACCGCTTCATTTAATCGGATCTCCTTCAAAAATGTAATGTCCTGAATTACCTCCCGGAAGGATGAATAGTGATTTTCAGGCACGCTTATCTGCGCATTGATACCTTCATACGAAACATAAATTCTGCCCAACACGCCAAGAGGTTCCAACAACAGATACAAGTGATCGCGAAAAATATGCGGATTATTCAGGTGATAATATTTGTAGAAGGAAAGTACGACGCGTGGCGTATTATCTTCCCTGATTCTATTCTTCAACTCCTCCCCGTTAATACGATTATGCAGTTGCATATCAAGATAATGTTCTAACTTCAAAAACTTCTACTTTTTAAACGTGTTTTCGCTTCCAAAAGGATACGAATTATTGTCCTTGTCTATGTCTGCAACATAATCATTCTGGTCAATTACCATTTCCTTTAGCTCCTCAGCAGCAAATGGAATTTCAAATTCATAAAACGGATAGGTCCAGGGCCAGTCAGGTAATACAGTCACCGCTTCACTATCCCCAAAATCCTTTTCACCACGCATTATACGAAGCGGTATATAATACAGCATTGTAGAGCCGTCGTTTTTTGTTATTGTGATTTCCAATGGCATAGGCATCGAACCCAGGTTTGCCAGTTTCACTTTGGTCCTTTCTCCTTCCGAGGACACTTCGCTGATACCATAATCGATCCGCTTGGTTGTTCCGATCCAGTTTTCAAAAAACCAGTCAAGTTCAAGATCAGAAGCCTTCTCCATTATACGTTTAAAATCATCTGGACGCGGATGCCTGAATTTCCATGTATAGTAATACTGCTTCATCCCGTTGAAAAAAGCCTCTTCTCCCATGATGTATAGCAGCTGGCTGAGCACCATTGAGCCCATAGAATAAGCAGAAATACCGTACATCCGATTGGTGTTATAGTGATCTGCGTGTGTCGTCATCGGTTCGTGATACGGCGTACCGGCTATAGAATAATAGCTCCTGTAACTCCCGATGTATGGGTTTGCTGATTCTGATCGATATAATTCATTCGTCACAAAGGAACTGGCAAAGCTGGTAAATCCTTCATCCATCCATGGGTATTTAGATTCGTTTGTGGCAAGTACGCCCTGATACCAGGAATGAATTGCCTCATGAACGGTTACACCAATCAGGCTTGCTTCCGAACGGTTACCTGTGATCAAAGTAGCCATAGGGTATTCCATTCCTCCATCTCCACCCTGTATGACGGTATAGGCTTCATATGGGTATTGTCCGAAATTATCATTCATGATCCGGAATATATCATCTACATATTCAGCCAGATTTTCCCATTTATCATTATAGTCCTCATCATCCTGGTGAATAAGATGTATAGTAAGGCCATCAGGGCCTTTTACCACTTTATGGAGGTAATCAGGATCTGCTGCCCATGCAAAATCATGCACATTTTCAGCTTTAAAATGCCATTTCAGCATTTTACCTCTGGGCTGCTTCACCTTCTGACCTTCTTGTTCATAGCCGAACCCTACTTCTTCGGGATTTTGTAAAACGCCTGTTCCGCCGATCAAGTAGTCTTTATCCATATGTATGGTTACGTCAAAATTCCCCCATACCCCATGAAATTCTCTCCCGATGTACGGGTTGCTATGCCAGCCATCTTCGTCGTATTCACAAAGCTTGGGATACCATTGTGTCATACTGAATTCTACGCCTTCCGCATTATCACGGCCGCTTCTTCGGATCTGCAACGGAACCTGACCATTAAACTCCATGTCAAAAACAACCTTACTGCCAGGAAGTATCGGCTCATTCAGCATAACTTCAAGTATAGTGCCTGATACTTCATATGTCAGGTCTTTTCCATCCTGTTTCAGGCTGGTAATTTTCTGATATCCAATCTCGTCGTCAGATAATTGGAAAATACGGTCTCCTACACGCCGGTCAGGGTCGGCGATCGTACGTGACCTTACATCCATCATGCTGTTGGGCTGGAAGGCATTAAAATAGAGATGATAGAAAACCTTATCTAATGTGTCCGGACTGTTATTTGTGTAGGTGAGTTTTTGTTTTCCGGCAAACTGGTGCTTTTCTGCATCCATAGTTATATCCATAACATAGTCTGCATGCTGCTGCCAGTAACCCTGGCCGTAACTATTCAGTACCGAAAGAATCGCAATGAGATATATAAATATTTTCATAGATTTTTAATTCAACTGGCAAAGATAATAGAACATACGCATAAATGCTTAAATGTCAAGCATTCGCTTCCGCAACAACGCCGGCATCTGCTTCGTCTCTTTTGGCCTGATGGGCTTCTTGCTGCTTGTCAGTATACAGGTAGTCGTTGATCCTGCGTCTGATTTCCTGTGGGGAGAGGTTGTTATCGAGCTGCCCGTTTCTGGCAAGTGATAACTGCCCGGTCTCTTCGGAAACTATTAAGATCAACGTATCAGTAGCTTCCGACATGCCGATAGCTGCTCTGTGGCGAAGGCCATATTGTGCCGGGAGATTGTCACGTTCTGTAACCGGCAATATACATCTGGCTGCCTTTATCCTCCCCCGGTATACAATCACAGCTCCATCGTGCAACGGGCTTTCTTTATTGAAAATGGACTGAATAAGTCTCTTCGATATGATCGCATCGACGAGATCACCTGACTCAGCATAGAATTTCAATTCAGAATTTTTAGAAAACACAATAAGGGCGCCTGTGTTAGTCCCGCTCAACTGCTTGATGGCCTCTACAATAATGGGTGTTACCTGCCGGGTGTCATCATCAAAATTGCGCCGCTTTAATAAGCCAAGCAGGTTTTCACGGTCGAATGTAGTTTTTCCCAGAAGCAGCAGAAATTTGCGTATCTCCTGCTGGAAAAGAATTATTACAGCCAGTACTCCGACCCCCATAAACTGGCCAAGAATTGAGCTCAGCAGTTCCATATTGGCTGCCTTCACAACCAGAAACAGGAGATAAAGAAGTAAAAAACCTAAAAATACCCTTACTGCCACACTGCCTTTCATCAGTTTGTAAACCTGATAAAGCAGTAAGCTTACCAACGCAATATCCAGCAGATCTATGAACCTGACGGTAAGAAAACCTATTTTAAAAAGAAATATCAATGTATTATTTCAGTTAAATGCTTTACTTCGACAGCCTGCTTTACATCATGTACACGTAAAATGGAAGCACCTTTTATTAACGCTATTGTATTTAAAACGGTTGTTCCATTTAGCGCTTCTGCTGCTGAAATATTCAATTTTTTATAGATCATGGATTTACGACTGAATCCAGCCAGAATAGGACACCCCAGTGATCTGAAATAATGCAGGTTATCAAGCAGGAAATAGTTCTGTTCAATGTTTTTGGCAAAACCAAAGCCGGGATCAAGGATAATATCCTTGATGCCCTGATTTCTGGCTCTGTCAAGCCTTTCTTTAAAATACGAAAATATTTCGGTTAATATGTTATCGTATGTGCTCAACGACTTCATCGTCTGTGGAGTGCCTCGCATATGCATAAGCACATAAGCCATATCATTTTGAGCTACGGTGGTGTACATATCGGGATCATTTCCTCCTGATATATCGTTTACCATTTCTACCTGATATGCCTGTGCCTTCTTGACAATTTGAGCACGGAAAGTGTCAACACTCAATGGTATGCCGGGCAGCCTTTTCCTTATAATTTCCAATGCCGGCTCCAGCCTGTACCACTCTTCCTCGGCAGAAATATCATCAGCACCAGGCCTCGAACTGTATGCTCCCAGGTCGAGTATATCGGCCCCTTCCTCTATCATTTTTTCAGCTGCTGTTAGGATCTCGTCCTCTGCCTGACGGCGGCTTCCGGAAAAAAAGGAATCAGGAGTAATATTGATGATCCCCATGATCAGTGGAGTATCTATTTTAAACACCTTACTGCCCAGTAGCAGTGTGTTTTTATGGGGAAATGGACTATATTTCGGCAAAAATCGGGATATCAGTTTGCTTGATAAAACAACAGCCGAATATAAACAAGTAATAGAGCGATGTAAAGCTTTATTTGAAAAGAAAGCAAGGGATTATGGCACCGCCTGGAGAATCCTGCGCCTGCCTTCCATCACCGATCAAATCATGATAAAGGCGCAACGGATACGATCGATTCAGGAAAAAAAAGCACAAAAGGTTCAGGATGACATCAGAGATGAATTCATAGGGATCATTAACTACAGTATCATTGCACTTATACAACTTGAACTCAAATCAC
>CAZEQJ010000039.1:0-27143 GCA_964514385.1 uncultured Cytophagales bacterium | reverse complement strand
GTGTAAGATAGCTCAATGCCATTTAGCTGCATTTCTTCATCTGCAGCAGATGAGGCTTCGGAAGCTTCATTTTCTGAGTCCCTGGTCGACGGAGTACAACCGGCCAGTATGAGCAGGCCAGATAACAATACTGTAAGAAAAGTTTTCATGATCATTTTAAGGTTTGATATAAAATAGGTTTTGATTACCATCTACGAAGATAATGTTATTGCGTTAACCCACAATTTTCGAAATATTAAAGAGTTAGCTTACTTTTGCATCCTCATTAAATGAAATGATCCTATGAACCGAGTGGTAATAACTGGATTGGGGGCATTGACTCCCATTGGGAATGACGTGAAATCGTATTGGGATGGCCTTTTAACGGGTAAAAGCGGTGCCGCTCCGATTACCAAGTTCGATGCTTCTTTATTTAAAACACGATTTGCGTGTGAGCTTAAGGATTTTGACGCCTCAGATCATATGGACAGGCCCGAGATCAGAAAATATGATCCGTTTGTTCAGTATGCACTGGTAGCTGTAAAAGAAGCCGTAGAAAATGCAGGCATAAACGCTGACATAGCTGACCCGTACCGTATTGGCGTAATCTGGGGCTCCGGTAATGGCGGGTTCACCACATTTGAAGAACAGGTGAGTGAGTTTGCCCTCGGTGATGGCACTCCCAGATTCAATCCATACTTTATTCCAAAGGTGATTCCTAACATGGCATCCGGCATTATCGCGATGAAGCATGGCTTTAAAGGAATTAATTTCACTACTGTTTCAGCCTGTGCAGCCTCAAATACTGCGCTCATGGATGCGTTCAATTATATACGGATGGGAAAGGCTGATATCATTGTTTCCGGTGGCTCTGAGGCACCTATATCCAAAACAGGAGTAGGAGGTTTTTCCGCAATGAAAGCATTATCTACACGGAATGATGAGCCTTCAGCCGCATCACGGCCATTTGATAAAAACAGAGATGGGTTTGTCATGGGAGAAGGCGCCGGAGCATTGGTGCTGGAATCGTATGAACATGCCGTTAACAGGGGCG
The DNA here is from genome assembly GCA_964514385.1 of uncultured Cytophagales bacterium. Lineage (GTDB taxonomy): Bacteria > Bacteroidota > Bacteroidia > Cytophagales > Cyclobacteriaceae > CAZEQJ01. The sequence continues at coordinate 26,110 of CAZEQJ010000039.1, read as the reverse complement.
CCACCATCTATGCTGAAGTTATCGGGTCTTCCATGACGGCTGATGCTTACCACCTGTCAGCTACTCATCCGGAAGGGGAAGGAGCCTATATGGCGATGCGCTATGCCATGGAAGAGGCTGGAATACGACCTGAAGATGTAGACTATATCAATACCCACGCTACATCTACTCCTGTAGGGGATGTAAGTGAAGTAAAAGCACTGGCCCGCATGTTTTCAGCAGAAGCTTCCCCACTAATCAGTGCCACCAAATCCATGACAGGGCATCTTCTCGGAGCAGCAGGCGCTGTAGAAGCAATAGCAAGTGTACTGGCTATACAAAACGGTATGGTGCCTCCCACGATTAATTGTGAAGAGCTGGATGAAGCAATTCCTTCATGGATGAACATTGTGCAGAATAAAGCCCGGCATCATTCCGTGAATATCGCAATGTCCAACACTTTTGGCTTTGGCGGACATAACGCTATCATGATTTTCAGAAAGTTCGACGCCTAGTGCGCCGGGCTTTCATGCCCTGTAGAAAAGCTTCAATAAATACGGTGGAGAGTATAATGCTGCCTCCTATAAAAACCCGCTGATCGGGAACCTCACGAAGGAGAAAATAGGCCCATATTATGCCGAGAATGGGAAGTATTCCACTCAATATACTTGCTGTAGTTACACTGAACTGCTTAAGTGAACTCACATAGAAGGTATGTCCCGCAGCGGTCGTCATTATGCCCATAAACAATAGCCATGCCCATTCTACAGCTGCCTGCTCATAATCTATCAGAAACAGAACAGGGAATAAGAAAAAAATGGTACCACTCAGCTGATAAAACATTACCACCGAGGGGTCTATATCATAAATATTCCGTTTGGAATAGATGAGCCTCAGCGCCCAAAGCAGTGCTGATATCAGCCCCAGAATCACACCCCATGTCATGTCGGTTGCCTGGAGTGCATCAGCGGGTACAAGAAAATATAAACCGGCAACCACCAGCAATCCAAGAAAAAGATGTGTCAAACGAAAGCTTTGCTTAAGTAATAATGGCTCCAGCAATGCAGCTAAAGCAGGGTAGGTGTACAGCGATAACATAGCAACTGCGACCGTACTGATCTTCAACGAATAGAAATACGTAACCCAGTGAGCCGCCAGAAAGAATGAGCTAACTAAAAAGAATATGATGTATCTTCTTTCAGTGTAGCGCAATCTGTATCCTTTGATCCGGCAGTATATATAAAGGGTAACGGCAGCAAGTATACTCCGTATAACTATGATGTCCAGGGCGCCCAGTGAGATATACCTTACCAGTACACCCGACATGGAGATAAGGAATATCCCCAGAAACAATTCAGTAAATCCTTTGATATTGCTATGTTGCACCTCCAAATATGATACTATTTTTTCAGGGATTAAAACCGTTCGCTAATTGAGGAGGCATATGGAAGAAACTCATTCATTCATCAAGGTCGGTTGCTCCGATATTGAGGGAGTTCTGCGGGGTAAATACCTTTCAGAAGCAAAATTCAATGAATCCGGCAGCATCGGTTTCTGTAACGTCATCTTTGGATGGGATCTTCATGATGCTACCTATTCCTTTAAAGGTCTGGCAAACGAAGAAAACGGTTACCGGGATGCCGTATTATCTATCGACCTGTCAACTCACCGAAATTTACCCTGGATGGATAATGAAGATTTTTATCTGGGTGATTTCCGGAATGATACTCAGCTCTCAGTTATCGACCCCAGATTTACATTACTAAATATTATTTCTGAAATGGTCGGTAAAGGATTTATCCCGGTGCTTTCGCAGGAGTTTGAGTTTTACAACTTTCTCCAGACCGAATCAGGAAGACAACCCATTACGTCCGGAATGTATGGCTATTCTGTGTCGCGGCTTTCTGAGAATAAGGACTATTTCCATGATATACTTACCCAGCTGCCCCTTGCAGGCATTTCCATCGAGGGCTTTCATACCGAAACGGGTCCCGGGGTCCTAGAATGTGCACTAGAAAAAAAACGGGGCCTTGAGGCAGCTGACAATGCCTTTCTATTCAAAGCATTCGTTAAGGAAATTGGAAAAAAACACGGCATCATCCCATCATTTATGGCCAAGTGGAATACTCAATACCCCGGCAGCAGTGGCCATATACATCAAAGCATAGAAGATGAAGGCGGGAAAAACCTTTTTGAAATGAAAGACGGGAAGCCATCCGGTATTATGGAGCATTATCTGGCAGGTCAGCTTTACTGCCTTAGGGAATTGATGCCATTCCTCGCGCCAAATATCAACAGCTATAAAAGGTTTGTCAAAGGTGCATGGGCTCCGGTAAAGGTGGATTTTGGTGTTGATGACCGCACCCGGGCTATCCGGCTTATCTCAGGAACTTCGGGAGCCCGTATAGAACATCGGGTGCCTGGCGCTGACGTAAACCCCTACCTGGCTATGGCGGCTTGTCTGGCATCCGGATTTTATGGTATTCAAAATAAAATTACGCTGGATGATATAAAACCAGATTCAATTTCCCTTCCTGACAGCCTCAGGTCAGCTGTTGACATATTGGCAGAAAGTAAGCTGGCCACTGAATTGTTGCCCGAAGCACTGGTACAGCATGTGGTGGCATCACGGTATGAAGAATTAAATAAATTTAACAAAGCAATTACCGACTGGGAGCTCCACCGATACCTGGAAATCATATGAAAAACTTTAATTTCGAAAAAATAGTCGAAGCTGCATGGCATGATTATGATGCCTCTATGAAAATCAGCGGTATTGAAGATATAAGCGCAAGGGTATCCACCAATCACGTTTTCCTCGTGCGTTTTGAAGATGATGACCCGCCCGTAATTGCAAAGCTTTCCTATTTTGGAAAATATGAGCATTTCCTTGAGGATCATACCCTGATCAATGTGCTCGCCAACAATCTGAAGTCACCTTTTAATAATTTTTTATCACGCTCATTAATGAAGGGCGAAAAGGTATACACCTACCGGCATCAGGATTCCATATTGGATGCATGGGTGGTCTTCTATAATCCGATGCCCGTACATACGCGACCGCCAAAAATACTGAGCGAAAAACAGATTAAAGCCCTGGGACGGCAAATGGCCAGATTTCACCTGGCATGCCGAAAAATAATAAATGTACTTCCGGGATGGTCCAAAACATTGGACTACGATATCAAACATCTGTTGGAAATTCTTGAAACCGATATTGGAAGGTTTCAGCATGGTCAGTATATGGATGAAATAAAAGGTCAGGCCAACAGATTTCTCGCGTATTGTGATCAGGTCAACTGGGATGAAATCGTAAATATACCTGTATTTATTGACTGGAATATCGGGAATTTCTCAGTAAACGACGATTTTGAACTCTATTCCCGATGGGATTACGACTGGTTCAGAGTAGCCCCAAGGGTGATGGATTTCTATTTTTTGAGTCGTGTATGCTCATCAGTAGGCGATAAAACCTATTTCAGTTATTACCCTACTACCCTTACAGAGGAGCGCTTTCATGTTTTCCTGCAAGCATACCATGAAGTCTATCCGCTTAGTAAAGAGGAATTGTTGTTTGTGAAGGAAGCCTTCCGTTTTTTTATATTAAATTATGTGATCAAGGATGGTAACTACTTCTTTCACGAGCTCTATGCCACCAGACTGCAGCATGAGGCATTTGAAACGTATTTCCCTCAACTTGATGAACTGAAAATGGATAAAATCATCACCGGACTTCAGCTATGAAACTAAAGCATTTCAGGGAAATTGTACATCGCTACAAAGTGGTTTTCCTCGATTCGTATGGCGTTATCAAAAATTACAAAGGGGCCATCAACGGAGCTGCAGAGACATTTTCCTATCTCAAAAAACATGGTATCGGATATTTCATTCTTACCAATGACGCTTCGCGCAGCCCCGAAGGATTGATGAAAGGACTTCATAATATCGGACTTACGGAAATCGAGCCCAGACATATCATTTCAAGTGGCATGCTGGCTACAGAATATCTTTCCTACAAGTACAAGTCAGGGTCTGTTGTCTACCTGGGTGCTGAAGGATCTGCTCATTACATTGAATCAATTGGTATTCGTGCAATATCGATCCGTGACGTTGATCTGAACGATGTAGATCATGTGCATGCGCTGGTATTGATGGATGATGAAGGATTTAACTGGCAGGAGGATATCAATAAAGTTATTAACCTGCTTCGTCTGCGTAATATTCCCGTTATCGTGGCCAATTCGGATAAAAGCTATCCTGTAGCCAAAAAGGAGGTGAGCGTAGCCGTAGGCGGAATAGCCAACCTCATTGAAGATATATCACAGCGGTCTTTTATGTATTTTGGAAAGCCGGACGCCCAGATGTTTATATTTGCCTATCAGCATATCAGGCAACATTATGATGTAGATAAAAGCGATATACTGATGGTGGGTGACACCCTTTCCACAGATATCATCGGGGGCAATAAATTCGGGCTGGATACCGCTCTGGTGCTCACCGGCAATACCTTACCAGAGTCTTACGAACATTATATCTGGACTACCGGTATCATACCGACATATGTCTGCCAGGATATATCAATTACATGAACGGAAAAACAAGCAGATGAAATAGCCGTTAGATAAACGTTATAACATTTATATACAGCTATGAAAACGATTACTATCTTATCTACTTTATTTCTAACTATTATCAGTGTCAGAGCCCAATCGGATTGGGTGATTGATGAGAGCCACACCAGCATACGATTTACCGTACCGCATATGGGGGTTTCAGAGGCTGAGGGTACATTTCGTGAATTTACCGGCTCCGTAACCAATGCGAATGATGACTTCAGCGAGGGTAAGGTGTATTTCACTTCTCAGGTATCTTCCATTGATACGGATAACGAGAGAAGGGATAATCACCTTAGAGGTGATGATTTTTTCAATGCAGAGGAGTATCCCGAAATAATATTTGATGGCAACCTCGTGAGGGAAGGCGATAAATATTATATCGTAGGGGACTTCACCATGAAGGGAATAACCAGACAGGTAAAATTTGATGTAAAGTATAATGGTAAAATAAAATTAGGTGAGTCACGACCGGCAAAAGCCGGCTTTAAGGTGACTGGTGAATTGGACCGATTTGATTATAACCTTAAATGGAATCGTATCACAGAAGGCGTTGCTGTGGTTGGACAGACCGTATCGTTTACGTGTAATGTAGAATTAGATGAAAAAAGATAATCATTTTTGATTGTTTAAGACGAACCGGTAGTGCTTTGGTATTACCGGTTTTTTTATATCATATCATTTTTAGTGGTCTTTTTAATTAGAATATAATTTGACTTTTACCCAAATATTCATTATATTCTCCATCTATAAAACAGATTAATATGAACTTCAGACCTCAGTTTATCGATAAAAAGGAGAAAAAGCCCATCAGCAATTATCTCACTACAGGTGCCAACGAGCCGGTCACCAAGCATATGTCTGTTGATCACATCACCTTTCGTGAGGATCAGCGCGTAGCAGCAGCAATTGATATACTGCTGGCAAAGAAAATAACGGAAGCACCCGTATTGGATGAGCACGGTGAACTTGTCGGCATGCTGTCTGAAAAAGACTGCCTCAGAGTCGTGTTAGACCGTATTTTCAACAATCTGCCGGCCAACACCACCCTGGTACGGGATGCCATGGATCGCAATATTCCCACCATAAGCATTCACAGGACTGTGGTTGATGCTGCACAGATGTTTATCAATTCGAATATTCGTAAATTCCCGGTAGTCGATGACGATGAAAAATTCGTAGGCCATATCACAAGAAAGGATATTCTCCGGGCTGCAAGAAATCTGAAGAGTGCAAGCTGGTGATCAGTGAATGATGCGCATGCCTTCTGGTGATATCTCTATGAGGCTGTGATCTTTAAGAGCATTCTTTAGGCTATGTTTATTTTCTGCCATCCAGGCCAGTATCTTGTTGCGTGTCATATCACCATCTACAAAAATGACTTTTTCCGGTAGCTCTGAGGAAAGATAACTGGATACGAAATCATGATCACGGGTCATAATGGCAGCAATACCTTTCCACAGCATATATCGTCTGATCCTGGGATCTTTTGCTCCATGACCTAGCCTGTCTGATATGGTGTAGCATCGAAATCCAGCTGAGTCCAGCACCCGGGATAAGGCAGGAGGAAGATTTTCATCGATCAGCAAATGTACTGCAGACCTTTTCCTTTTCCAGAAGAAGCGAAACATGTCAGAAGTTACGGTTAATTTCTTAAACTCAGGGCACTAAATGCAATACATGCCAATCATTTTGTGTCCGTTTCAGTGCATACCGTAAATGATCTCCGTCGCGATTCAGCTGAAGTACTTCCATTTCATTGATATTCAACCTCACCACACAAAAGTTATCGTTGAAACTTTCGGGACGGTACTCAATTTCCTTACCTGCCACCTCCGCCCCGGGTGGCAATGCAGTCGTGTACGCTTTACGTGCCTCTTCTGGTACCGACTCACGCATAGAATTTGCCAGGTCATCGCCAATATGAAGCCTGGCATCCCCTCTGACCGTTATCTGTACCTGATGCCGCGAATCGTAGAACAATGCGCTGTAATATGGATTTTCATAAAATTGTGCCACCTTGATGGATCGTGCATCGGTAAATAAAAACAGGGCATGAAGGGAGGAGTCAGCCTTTCGCAGCACTACTGTACGCTGCCGGATGGAGGATAAGCTACCGCTGGTAGCAAGTGTAAAATATCTGAACTGATGTTTTCTGTCACGAGAGCCTCTTTTCAGCAGGGTGTAACAGATGTCAGGTATTTCCGCTAAAGGTGTATTTGTATCGAAGATCATAAACCGTATGAGGTCTTAATCCCTTCTTTAGGCATATTGTTATGCAGATTAGTGTGAAAAGCAATAAGTTTCTCTGTCATCTGCAACATGGAAGCCTTACTTTTTTCGTCAAGCGACCCGACCAGTAGGCTGGAAAGTCGTATTAGTTGCTGGTCAAGGGTATGCACAAGGGCTTTTCCCTTTGTCGTCAGCATTACTCGCCGGCTTCTTTTGTCACTTGGATCTGTTTTCTCTTTCAAAAAACCATCGCGTTTCATGCGTTTGATTATTTCCATTGCTGTGGACATTTCGAGCAAAGCATCATGCGCTACTTGTTTCTTGGTAGGCTCGCCAGTCTCACTTATATTTTTCAATATGGCATAGTCGTTTAGCGACCGCACAGGTATTGCCTCAAATGCCAGTCGGGACCATTTATCAGTGAAGGAAAACAGCACCGCCAGTCTGTAGCTTAATACAGCATCTATAGGCCCAGCCCATTGTAGAGCATTATCTTTATTGTAGTGTTGAGATAGCCATTTTCCAAACCCGGCAAATTCAGGAATAAAACCTTTACTTTTGTATTCCTGCCAGTGCCTGATAAGCGCTATAATTTCTTCAGTTTCAGACATTAAAATATTTTTGTAGTAATTAAATATCAATTATGTAGTAAATATGTTTTAAATCCTGTAAAACATAAACAGAAGGATGAAGAGAGTATTGATTGGCTGGATGAGTGTGGTAGCAACGTCATTATGGGCGCAAACGGCGATATTATCAGGTACCGTGACAGATGCAAAAACTCAGGAGCCGTTGATTGGAGCTACGGTAAAGCTGGAAGGTACGACGAAGGGTGGAATTACAGACATTAATGGTTTTTATCAGATCACAGATATTGAGCCACAGACGTATAACGTAACAGCATCCTTCGTAGGGTATTCTACCAGAACGTCTTACAATATTGTGATCAGATCAGGTGGAAACCCTGATTTGAATTTTGAACTTGAAGAGGCAGCTTCTGAACTGGAAAATATTGTCGTTACAGCAAATCCTTTTGAAAAACGAGAAGAGACGCCATTAAGTATACAAAGGCTATCCCGGGAGGAGGTTGCCACTTATCCGGGAGGAAATAACGACATTGCCAAAGTAGTGCAATCGTTGCCCGGTGTAGGTGGATCTGTAGGTGGTTTTCGCAACGATGTGATCATACGAGGAGGCGCGCCCAATGAAAATGTTTACTTCCTCGATGGTATTGAAATACCCAATATCAATCATTTTGCTACACAGGGTAGTGCCGGGGGGCCAGTGGGACTGCTCAACGTAAGCTTTTTCGAGGGGGTCACCCTTGCGACTAGTGCATTTTCGGCACAATACGATAATGTATTATCAGGCGTCTTACAGTTTGATCAGCGGGACGGCAATATGCGAAATTTTCAGTCCAACATCCGTGTCAGTGCCAGTGAAGCCGCGTACACACTGGAAGGGCCTCTTTTTAAAGGAGATAACGAAAGCTCTGATCATTCCTTTATTGCATCGGTACGCAGAAGCTATCTGCAGTTTCTGTTTCAGGTAATCGGGCTTCCGTTCCTTCCTGATTACTGGGATTATCAGTATAAATTTACATTTCGCCCATCCAAATGGGATGAAATTAATATCATCGGAGTGGGTGCGATCGATGATTTTATGATCAATGCACCGGACGATTTTGACCCTAATCAGCAGGCTATTCTGGATCAGATACCCGTAATCAATCAATATAGTTCGACTGCAGGCATCAGCTGGAAACACCGGTACAAGGACAATTCAGGATTTCATCAAACTGCCTTGAGCACCAACCTGCTAAGAAATGATTTCCGCCAGTTTACTGATAATGTGAATGAGCAGGGCTTATTATTTAGTAACGATGCGCAGGAATGGGAAACAAAACTGAGGTTCCAGACCACAAAATTTGTTGGCAACTGGACCCTTAATACCGGGCTGCTACTTCAGCACTCCAATTACAGAAACAATACACTTGCGGTGATAGATAGTGTAGCGTATGATAACGGCATTGATTTTATACGCTACGGTGCCTATTTCCAATCCAGTATTCCACTTTTCAATGATCGGCTAAGCCTAACCGGTGGTATCCGCTGGGATGGCAATACATTTACCACATCAGGTAATGAAATTTGGCGGACAACCAGTCCACGGCTATCATTTTCCTACAGGATTACACCTGATGGCAGCTGGACATTGAATGGATCAATGGGAAGGTATTACAAAATACCACCCTACACGATTCTTGGATTTGTAGATCAGATGGGAAATCTTGCCAACAGAGAGGTCGATTATACCCGAAGTGATCACCTGGTATTGGGAGTGGAGCACCTGTTCACTAAGGCCACAAAATTCAGTATCGAAAGCTTTGTGAAACTCTATGATGACTACCCGGTATCGCTAACAGACTCGGTATCGCTGGCCAATTTGGGGGGTGGATTTGAAGTACTTGGAAATGACAATGTAGCCACAATAGGGCGGGGCAGAACCTATGGCGTAGAAATGCTGCTTCAGCAGAAATTTACCAGGAACTTCTACGGAATATTGGCCTATACGCTATACAGAAGTGAATTCTCAGCTTTCGACCAGGATAATTACCTTCCATCCGTATGGGATAATGGACAGTTGCTAACTTTTACAGGGGGGTATAAATTACCTAAAAACTGGGAAATAGGTTTACGGGTAAGATATCTGGGACCCACACCTTACGCACCGCTGGATGAGCAGTTGACACTCAATGTCTATCCGCAACTTATACGTGACTTTGACCGACTGGGCGAAGTTCGCCTGGATGCCTTTAACCAGACAGACCTGCGGGTGGATAAAAAATGGAATTTTGATAAATGGACGTTGGATATATTTCTTGAAATACAAAACCTTTTTGCCAATCAACTTCCATCCGAGCCGCAGTTTGCCTTGCAGCGTGATGCTGCGGGAAGTGTGATCAGTCCACGAAGCCTGATACCCGTTGATGGTGTGGATAATACGGCTGTCTTACCCAGTCTGGGTATTATCATCGATTTTTAAGCTGTGGTTATCTCTTTAATTCTCCTGGAAAACAGTTTAAACGATTCGAAAATCCTGTGATATTTAACTAATTTGATGATAAATCGAATTCAGTAATGAAAAAATACAGACTTCAATATTTTCTGCGTGGAGGTATAGGTGCTTCATTAACCGGTTTCGGCTTATCCTGGGCAATAGAAACGGGATTTGTAAAACATCAAGCCACAAATACGATGGAGTGGCTGATACCCGGCACTCTTGCATTGGTGGTATTTATGTCAGGCATATGCTTGCTGATCGACGCCTTGCGTTTCCGGATAAAAATGGATCAGGAGCGTGATTAAGCGCTCTTGAGTTCGCCTCCGCCCATAAGTACAAACCCTTTGATGATCAGGGTATCACCTTCCTTGTTCTCCGGCAGCTTTCTTCTTTCATCCGAAAACCCTCCCAGGATAGAGGTAACTTCAATTTTTATGTTCCAGTCTTCCGGTATTATGAATGAAGATCCGCCCATAATCGCTACCATATCGAGTACATTATCTCCGGGAGCAAGCTTAGCATCTCTGAAGTCAAGTTCGGAACCACCGAGGATGCTGGTAGATTTGCCGCCACGAAAATGCTGACTGTTGAATATTTTCTTGGATCCGCCCAGGATCGAAAGTTCATCGATCATGTCCTTGTCCATATTTTTTCCTGATCTCGGGCCTGAACGGTCAAGTAAAAAACCGATACCCAGGAATATGATGAACACAGGCCACCAATCCCTGAATCTAAACCTGAAATCGTCAAAAATCTCCGGGAGAATGAACAAAACACCTACTGCGACCAGAAGCCAGCCGGATGGTCGTCCTGAAATAATCATAGCAACACCAATACCTGCTACAAGAGTTTTCCATGAGAACAGGTCAAAAGGCAAACGAATATTGATCACATCGATATTGTCCAGCAGAATGATGGTACCGATGATGATGAGAAACAATCCTAATACAGCTCTTCTTGAGTTCATAGCATAAAAAGTTGAGTGAAAAAGTCGTTAACTGCTGACCAAATATATGAAAAAGCAGGGTATTTCTTGCATGCATTAGAAGGGTAAATAAAAGGCAATATTCACCTTAAAAACCTGCTTTACCTTTGAAATAACAAAAAAATACTGGTATCGGAACGTGAAATTTGAGGTTATTCATTTCAATTTTCACCAAATATCACGTATTAGTTATATAAATAGCTTTGAATAATAATATTTAATCACTATATTTATATTATATCAATATATTATTGTATAAAAAAATGACAGCAAGGACTAGAAATTATTTATCACTGATTACCCTGATTTGGGTAGGCATTCTCTATCTGATAGAGAAGATTGTAGGGACGGACAACCAGGAAAAAGGGTTGATAATTGCAGGTGAAAAGATCCGGCTTTTTGGTCGGAACTATCTGATGTACCGCTCGTCGAAATCCGGTATACGGCTGATGCGGTTTTAAATGTTATGCGAATAAAACTTGTGTGGCCACTTTCATATATCATGTGAAAGTGGCCATCTTTGCTCTATGAGCAAATCCCCTTCCTCCAACAAAAGGAACCTAACACAGGGGCCCGTCTGGAAAAATCTTCTCAACCTCACACTGCCCATGATGGTGGGTATACTCAGTATGGTGGGGTTCAATCTCGTCGATACGTACTTTGTAGGCAAATTGGGAGCAAACGAACTGGCAGCTCTAAGTTTTACCTTCCCGGTCATCATGATGGTATTCAGCATTGTACAGGGTATGGGTATTGGAGCTACTGCCCTGATTGCCCGTTCATATGGCAAAAATGATCTGGAAAAGGCCCGAAGGGAAACTACGGACAGCCTTGTTTTGTCGGGACTTATTGCATTCGTATTCGTGGTTGTGGGTTTGCTGACAATTGATCCGTTATTCCGGCTTTTGGGAGCATCGGAAGAGGTAATTCCGCTTATCCACGACTACATGCAGATATGGTACCTCACCATATTGTTTGTAGTGGTACCCTTTGTAGGTAACAGCGCTATACGGGCTACCGGTGATGCTGTAACTCCCAGTCTTATCATGGTTTTCGCAGTTGTAATCAATGCCATACTGGATCCATTGCTCATCTTTGGCTACGGCATTTTCCCTGCACTTGGCCTGAAAGGTGCAGCCATAGCCACCTCAGTCAGCCGTGCTTTCACTCTTATACTGTCATTTTTTATCCTCTACAAACGTGAAAAGCTTATCACATTTCACTTCCCGGGTTGGAAGGTTATCCGTGCATGCTGGTCATCCATCTTGTATATTGGCATTCCGTCAGGGTTATCCAGGATGATTACACCCATTGCGCAGTCCGTCATTACTGCATTTATTGCGCAATACGGACAAACAGCCGTTGCCGGATATGGCATAGGTACACGTGTCGAATTTCTTTCGATGAGCATACTGTTTGCATTATCAGGCTCTATAGGACCGTTTACAGGTCAAAATTATGGTGCAGGTAACATCAGCAGAATTAAAACCAGCATCATGCAGAGTAGCCTTTTTAGCATAATCTGGGGTGGAATCGTAGCAGTGGTATGCTGGATATTTGCCGACCAGATTGCATCAGTGTTCAACTCAAATGACGAAGTTATTCGGTCGGCCAGGTTATTCCTTTATTATGTTCCTATTGGCTTTGGCTTTCAGGGTGTGGTACAGATAATCAATTCAAATCTCAATACATTGAATAAACCTTTACCTGCCTCTGTCTTACTCGCCATACAATCAATTGTTATCTATATTCCCTTTGCCTATTTGTTATCATATTTCATGGATCTGCCGGGCATATATCTTGCAACCACGCTGACCTATCTGATTGGTGGGCTTTTGAGCTATGGTTATGATTCGCTTATATATAAACGGCTGTCGCCAGCTTTATAAATAAGTGTAAAATCACCATCTTTAAGATAGAGTCGGTATAAATATTGTATTTAATAGTTACATCTAACAAGTTGATTATCAGTATCATATATCAATTTATTTTAATTTTTACCTAAACATTGGGCCATGAAAAAATTTGCCTTTCTATTCGTATTCATTATCACCATCAAGCTTTATGGTCAGGTGGAATTGGTGATTGAGCCATCCCGGAACAATACGATTGAGGATGCAGAAACAGACAAAGCGAACGGAAAGGGTAATCACCTGTTTTTTGGGCGAACTGCCAATCAGCAAAATAAGGTCTTCCGGACCCTGGTGTATTTTGATTTATCTGCTTTGTCGGCAGATGCCACTATTATCAGTGCCGGTTTTTCCTTTACGCTCAACAGGACATTGGTAAATACGCCAACCCCGGTTGCCGTACACCGTGTACTTGCCGATTGGGGGGAAGGGGATTCAAGAGCAACAGGACAGGAAGGCAATCTGGCTGATGAAACTTCAGGCGATGCCACATGGACTCACCGTTTTTTTGATCAGGACCAACTATGGAATAATGCCGGTGGTGATTATGTGGTTGATCCAAGCGGCAATCAATCCATATCCGGGGAGGGTGATTTTACCTTTAGCAGCCAGGGTATCCTGAATGATGTCAACGCCTGGTATAATGATCCGGAATCTAATTTTGGATGGATAATTATAGGTGACGAAACGAAGAGCAGCTCTGCCATGCGTATCAGTTCGCGCCATAGCGATCAGAATCGCCCGCGACTGGTGATTCTATATGATGCACCCAACTTCCCGCCGGTCATGAAGGATACCTCTTTTACGGTTAGTTCCCGTGTAAATAATGGCGATATTATTACCAACATTGCGGCAAATGACCCTGATGACGACGATCTGACTTATACCATTTTGCAGGGAGATGATCAGGGAGTTTTTTCCATCAATACTCGGGGTGATCTTTTTGTAAACGATGCTTCATTATTTAGTGCTTCTTCAGTATTTGAATTGTTGGTCGAAGCTGAGGACCAGGATGGAGAAAAAGATACCGGAGTCGTTTCGATAACCGTTGATGTCATCAATTCATTGCGAACACAGGTCCGGTTTTCCCCTAATCCTGCACAGGATAAATTATACTTGCTGGGCGCTGACCCAGGTATTTCCTACCAGATCTGTAATATGAAAGGACAAACCGTGCAACAGGGTCATCTGATAAATGCTGAGATCGATATGGATCTGACCTCGGGTATGTATTTCCTTATCATCGATGGCCGGTCACTACCTTTTAAGACCCGGTAGCTAACATTTGGTAAAATGGAAAAAATCCTCTTGAAATATCACAAGTATCTTTTGGTAGTAGCCCTCATACTATCATCAATAGCTATTTCAATAAGAGGAAATGATGGCGAGGTTAGATTGGTTTTTAATAACTATCCAGCCCTTATAACTTTATTGATAACTGTAAGCTTAATATTAGTTGCAATTTATTTTCATATAAATGGTAAGATAATCTTAGAACTTTCGAATCAAATTAACGAGCAGTCCCAATCTAAGGATGACGGAATAAATGACCTTATTGAGGGATTAACAGAAAGACAAAAGGAAGTGTACGACTTAATTAAATGTGGAAAGACCAATAAGGAGATAATGACTGAGCTATTCATTGAGCAAAGTACGCTGAAATCACACATTAACCAGATTTATAAAAAGCTAAACATCAAAAGCAGGAAGGATTTAAAATCAAAGTTAAAAAGCTGATATTTAGCTAGATGTGAAAAATTCAACCCTTTATCAACCCTAAATAATTTGTTCAAAATGGTGACGATAGAGAAATTGCGCTCATAAATTTTAACTTAAATAAAATGTATTATGAAAAGTAATTTATTGTATTTCGCAATGTTTCTATTAGTTCTGTGTTTGCCATTCAGAGGAAATGAAGAAGGGGTTCGTTGGTTATGGACAGATGTTATTTGGATACCATCATCTTTGATTTTCACATCATTAATTTCTATAGGCTTTTACCTTTTTAAGAAGGAAAGGATGAATAGTAAAAACTTTAGCTAAAATTTATGAGAGCAATAGCGGGTAAAGTGATATAAACAAGGCCTGTTCATTTAATAATCTTCGGTGGCGGCGGACAGGTAATCGCTTTATAATCCGCTTCTACTCGTAAACTCACCTCTTGCAGCAGGTAGTTTATTGGGTATAATGATTTCGTATTTAGTGCCTTTACCATGCTCGCTCGTAAAGTTGATCTGGCCTCCGAGTTTTTTTACCGCATCGGCGGTGATGTAAAGACCTATTCCGCTACCTGCATTAATATCTGTAGCGCGGTAGAACAT
This sequence comes from uncultured Cytophagales bacterium, assembly GCA_964514385.1. GTDB lineage: Bacteria > Bacteroidota > Bacteroidia > Cytophagales > Cyclobacteriaceae > CAZEQJ01. Next base: position 11,007 of record CAZEQJ010000039.1, on the reverse strand, counting down.
TTCAAATATCCTGCCGTGATGATGGCTTTCTATACCCATACCATTATCTTCTACAATTAATATGGCATGGCGGGTATCGGTTTCAAACTGAATATCTACACGTGCTTCTCTGTAATTGTATTTTTTATATTTGATGGCATTGCACAGCAGATTATTGAGAATTATTTTAAGTCTCAGCTCGTCTGAATAAAAGGGCAGGGGAGTCTCAATAGAGCGGTTAATCTTCACCTCGTTGAACCCATCAAGATATGCCAGGTCTTTCAGGATCGATTCTATGAGTTCATCAATATTTATTTCCTTAAGCTCAAAGCTTTTGCGGTTGTTTCGGGAATAGTCCAGAATGTCATGGATGAATTTATCGAGTTTTCTCAGGCTGCGTTGCTGGAGATCGAGATAAGTGAATATTTCATCGATATCCTTTGTCTGCCGAATGATTTGGAGCAGGCCGAGGCTGGAGGTCAATGGCGCACGCAGATCATGGGATACCCGGTATACAAAATTGTCCAGTTCTTCATTTGCTGACTTAAGCTGCTCTTCCGAGTGTTTGAGTGCCGTGATATCTTTTATGACCCCAAGTTGCAGGTCTTCCGTTTCGGAAAGGTAAAAATTTCTGTTCCAGAGCCAATATCGCTGTTTATTTACCCTCAGACTGTACTGTATATCCATTGGCTCCCTTGTTTCCGTAAAATGTCTGAAAGCGACCTTAAGGTATTCTTTTTCTTCCGGAGCAGAGTAGCGATACAGCAGCGCATCTGCAACTTCAACCGGGATCTTATCTGGTATTGTGCCATTAAAGGAGTCAGAAAAGAGACGTGAAACTGAGTTTTTCCCGTTTTTTCCTGATAATATATGGTAATATTCCTTATCTCTGAGCCAGATGATTTCGTCAATATTTTGTGTGATCAGTTCAAAATTTTGCTCAATTTTCTCAAGGCGCTGTTGTGTGAGCATTTTATCGTGGATGTTCACATCAAATCCTATCCAGCCTCCCTCTTCTGACCGAAAAGCATTTGATTCCCACCATTCAAAACTACCATCAAATTTTCTCATTCGATGCATGGTATGATAGGGAATATTATTTTCTACAGCTTTTATGTAATCCCGCTTTGTCTGAGGCAGATCATCCGGGTGTATCAGATCACCCATATCGATCTCAGCGGGCCGGGTATTGAGGTCAATCCCGAAATATTTTTTACCGGAATTATTCATATAAGTCAGTTGCCCAGATTTGTCCAACCGGTAAAACATAAGGGGTAGCTTTTCCACTACCTCATGGTAGTTATGCTGGCTTTTAACCAGGAGGTCGAGGGTAATTTTCTGATCCGTAATATCCGTATGGGTGCCTGCCAGCACCTTAGCTTTACCATGATCGTCACGTTTTAGCACCTTGCCGCGGCTTAGTATCCAGCGGTATTCACCACGTTTATGTTTGAGGCGGAAGCTGTATTCCCAGTTGTCATCCTCACCGGATATGACCTTTGCAGCCTTTTGCGTAACATTACGCCTATCCTCATGATGGATCAGCGAAAGCCATCCCTCATAGGATCGATCGATTTCATCAACCTCATATCCGAGCATGCGAGACCATTGATCAATAATGAGATTTCTGCCTTCGTCAATGTAGTAAATCCAGGTACCGATCTCACCACCTTCTACCGCCAACTGGAGTTGCTGTTGAACCAGTTTTAGTTTTTCTTCATTTTTTTTCTTCTTAGTAATGTCAGTTACAACCATCAGAGCGAGGTTTTCCTGGTAGCTGGTGATTTTGAGCCGGAGGTATTTCAAATCTGTTTTTACCTGAACCGGCATTTCCTCAATATAGGCTTTTTCTACTGCGCCTCCACTGATTGCCTGTATTGCTTCATCATGTAGTGATGAAAAAATTTGCTGGATGTGAAGACTCGGTATTTCATGGCGGTCTAAACCCAGCATGGCAAATGCTGCTTCATTTATATCCATACACTGGCCCTGATGATCTGTTATGATCATCGCTTCCATACTGGAATGGAAAATATCGTGATAAGGAATTTGGGTGGATTGCGTGTGGCTGATGTTATGTAACATCTCGCCTTCCACACATATTACATCAGAATGATGATAAATCTTACATTTGCAGTCAATCCTGTTTAGCTGAATTATTATTTCGCTATGTTTATCAGCTAGGTCGGAGATATCTGATAGCAAATCACGGATATTATCAAAAAGCGCAGGAATTTCATTTACATGTTGATAGTGGTGTTCCGGATCTCTTCCTTCGATGGAGGCCAAACTTTCACTTGCATGGATAATTTCACCATTCGGTCGCAATGAAATAAAAAAAATATCCGCCCTGACCTTACGGTCTGATGGAATAGGCGGGTTATCGGAAGGAGCAAGTGGATTTTTATTCTCCATGAGGTTGAAGATACCACTACTTCCTCCCTAAAAATGAATACTTACCGGTGATTTCTTACAATCATTGGTTTTGGAAATAATTATCATTATGCCACGACATTATTTCAGTTTATTTTTCACCGAGCTCAACTTCATAACTATCCGGAGTTCCGGTCACACGCACGTTTACCATTGCTGTTTTTCTGGTTTCATCCCGGTATATAATGGCATCTACCTGGTCTTCACTTATTTGTTGATCTTTCATAAAAAGTCGTTGCCTTACAGCTTCGGTAATTGTTTTTACCGGTACACCCACTGTATAATCCATGCTGTAATCTGTAATACTTTGCCGGCCCCTAATTTCAAAGTACCCAAGTGAGGTGTTAATATTCATTTTAGGAATATTGAGCGATCCCTGTGAAAAAGAGAGTTCATTTCGCAAGGTGTCAAACCGCACCTGATTCAGGTTTTTATTCCTAAAATAATCAGACAACACATCAAGCAATGCATAGCGCTTGAGTTGGCCGTTTATTACCTCAATTTTCATTGTCAGGTCCGAATCATCCAGTATAGGCACAAGGTCGGGGTGCACATGTATTTTTCCGCTGATATCAGCTGATAGCCTGCCTGAGATATTATCTGATACCAGATAATCCTGTCCGAAATTTTCAAATTTGAACAAAAGCTTTTCCATTTCCATATCCTGCATGGTCAGGTTTGGCTGGAGGTAAATTCGTTCCGGGTTGCTGCCGTTGAAATAGCCATTCCCCGATATGCTGCCATTTGCCGCTCTCAATGAGAGGGAATCAAGATAAATAAAATGATCCGGCTGCATGCGAGCATTAAGGTGAAAATCCTCGATCAGGTATCGGTGGTAATTCAGTTTTTTGATATCGGCATTAACCCGGAGGTGACCGAAAGGCACATCAAACACATTGAATACCTCTTCATGATCCTGCGGTGTCATTTGATAATCTAGAGGAGGTGGAGTATAGTTGAAAAGCTGATCAAAGTCGAGCTGTGCACTCTGGAAGTTCAGCGATGCAGTGTCCGCTGAGTTACCCAGCACATCCGAATAGCTTAGGGAAAAATCTGAATTCCCCAGCCTCCCACGTATATCCTGCACATCAAGCATCTGATCTTCAATATGAATCCTGCCGCCAAATCTTTCAAAACGAAGTGGATGTATCTTCATGTTCGCGTTAACATCTTCGATATTTACATCTGCTGAGGTGATCAGGCTGTCAAAATGTAGTTCAGCAAAAGCTCTGATGTTCATGTTCGACACTTCCTCATGCCGGTAATCTTCCGGGACGAAGTTTTCGCCACCATAAGTAAATAAATCCTCCAGGCGCAGCAGCTTTGATTCCAGACTGAACTCAACACGGGTGTCTCCTTTGGGGTTATCCTGAAACCACAGGTCATAATGCGACAAGCGGCCATCAAAATGAAAGTCACTTGCGTCCAGCATACCGGTAAAGTCAATAACCCTGAAGTCAACCGAGTCGATCAGTATATCGGCATGAAAATCATGTAGCCGATGGGGATAGTTCTTGAGGTCAGCCTGCAGCTGGTCTACATAAAACTCACCCAACGGCAAATAAGGCGACTCTGTAATCGCGCGTGCCGAACTTTTAAATGACATAAGTAACTCAAGATTTTCAATCTGCTCATTTATGCCAGATGACCCTTCAGGTTGTGTAATTGTAAGCTGTTTCAGGTCGATGGTGTCAGCAAATATATTCATTTTGACCTCAATGGGCAGGTCGGTATGATGTATTATGGCCGGCAGGTCGCTGATGCTGGCATTGATTCGAATATCAGAGTTTCCCGCACGCAGGCTGAGTTCATCAATCCTAGCTTCATGACCTTCTACTTTAGCTGAAAGGTTGAGATTTTCAATAGGAAGATGAAAATCAGGGGAAGTGAAGGAAAGGTTTCGGATACTAAAGTCTGTGAAATAGGACTCATTAAGTCTGCCAATACTCTTTTCAGGCTGGTCAAGGTCAATGATATCATGAAAATTCATGGTGATGGCTACATCGCCTGTCAGATCTTTCAGGTTTTTAAGTTCAAAAAATTCGGCGAGGAAATTAAGGTTAAACTCACTTCTAAGCTGCATTTCAATATCGGGAGAGTCGAAATTTGTGACAGACAATAGACCACTGAAATTACCTGCTTCGGGGCGGGCCGTAAAATCCTTCATTTCGAGTCTCATTGTTGACAGGTTGCCCAGGCTTTCTGCTGTGAAGCTACCCTCAAAATAAAGGTCACCAATCTGTGTCTGCGACGATTTGTTGCTGACAAAAGCTTCTTTACAGCCAAAATCGGCATAAAGTCCGGGTAGTTTCCCGTTTAGCATCGGGCCCGCCAGTTGAGCGAAAAGGTATATTTCTCCGCCATTATCATAACGCTCGAATGCTGGCACAATCTCAGGGGGTAGAAATGCGGTCACAATATCAAAATTCTTCTTTCTGCTTTCCATTCGGAGGTCTATCCATCCGTCATCGTTCAGGTGTGCCTGCCCTTCTATATTGAATTCTCCGCTTTCAAGCTTCAGCATTGAGGGAGCGAGCGATAATTGTTTTTCAGGTATGGTATAATCCAGAGAAGTACTTAAGGTAAGATGTTTATCATGAAAAAAAGTTGTGTCAAGACCATCAATAATATTGAGCAGCATATTGGATTTAACTGAAAAAAGAATGTGCTCAGGGGTATATGATATTCCTGACTCCAGCATCTCTATGAATGACTCAACCAGCAATCCGCTGGTCTCGCTTCTTTTTATAATGTCCATATTTTTAAGTGTGATTTTTTCTAACCCTATATTCAATACGGAAGCAGAGTCCTGGGGGGAATTAGTGGTCGCATCACCTTTGAAAATATTCAATATGTTCAGGGTGCTGTCGGCATGTTCGAGTATATTAACATAACCACCGGATAATGTCAATTCCCGTACCTCATACCGTCCCTGCAGCAGCGCTAGCGGCTTGAAATTCAGATAGAGATCCTGCAAGTGTACTACGAGATGCAGTGAATCATTTCTGTTTTCATATAACTCAAGGTCCTCAAGGTCAATTGTAATTCTGGGGAATGTTTCAAAGAATGATATGTGACTGTCCTGAAGTCGAATCTCTCCGGTCAGGTTTTGGTTTACCGATGAAATCACCCTTTTCACGATAATGTCCTGCTGTGAGGAAATGATCAGCAGCAGGGTCAGAAATGAAGCGATTCCTGCCGCTGAAATCAGCATAATTATCCTGAGTATTTTCTTTTTATTCATGGTTAAAATTAACAACAGAATGGGATTATTTTCATGTCGAATATTTTTATTTTCCTTCTGAGATCACAATCGGATTTTCACCGTATATTTGTTGTTTAAAGATCATATGTCATCACCCTATTTTAAAGCCAAGGCGGTGTTGGGTTTATACCGTCGTTTGGAGAGTCAAATGCTGGCGTATAAAGATGCAACCGGACTGAAATGCATTTCGGGGTGTTATCATTGTTGTACCAAGCCTGATATTGAAGCGTATCCGATTGAGTTCTTGCCATTTGCATATGACATCTATAAAAACGGCACTATAAGTGAATGGTATGAGCGGGTAAAAGCTGAAAATAGTCCTGTCTGTAGTTTTCTGAAGCCTTTTCATCAGGATCAACAGGGTGGTGGATGTTCCCAATATGCTTACAGGGGGCTCATCTGTCGTTTATTTGCATTTGCTGCCCGTAAAAACAAATATGGTGACCCTCAACTGGTAGCATGTAAACCTATGAAAGAGCAAACTCCGGAAATAATCAGGAGGGCAGAGGAAAATATACAATTAGCCCCTCTGTTTTCAGAGTATTACAGCACCCTGCGCTTCATAGAGCCAAGATTGTCAGAAACTACACTACCCATCAACCGTGCAATACTGACTGCCATGGAATATGTCATGGCATATTATGCTTACCGACCTGGAAGACCGCTTAAAAGGGCCTCCTGATCCAATCAGGTATGATTTATTCAATGGTTTGAGGGATTTGCTGATAAAATGAATTTTTATTCATTTATTCGTCTTGTAATGAGAGGAGGCATGATCTTCGAAATGACTATATTGTCTCCTGGTTAAACACATATTTTAAGATTACATTATGACGGCTGATATCTACAAAACCTTACATGAAACAGGACTTGAAACGAAGCTTGTAGAAGAGATTATACATATTGGGCGTTTAAAAAAGGCTAGTGAAGGGCAGGTGCTTATCAGCCCGGAAAATCCGGGTAATGAGATGCCCATCGTTTTGTCCGGTTTGCTCAAAGTGTTGCGTCAGGATGAAAACGGGGATGAGATTTTCCTGTATTACCTTGAGGGTGGCGAAACATGTGCCATGTCACTTACCTGCTGCTTTGAGGGTACGCCGGCATCATATAAGGTTATAGCGGAACGTGAAACGCTCGTATGGATGACGCCGATGTCCTACATGGACGACTGGATTGTCAAGTATCCTGCGTTCAGAAAATTTGTTTTCAGCTCATATCAGACACGTTTTGAGGAGCTTTTAACATCAATAGACAGTATCGCCTTCCATAAGATGGATGAGCGCCTATTCAAATACCTTCTGGATACCAAGCAGGCGACAGGTACCTATGAAATAAAAAAAACACATGAACAGATAGCCAAGGAGCTAAATACATCCAGGGTTGTTGTTTCACGTCTTTTAAAGCAACTGGAAAAGGAGGGGAAAATCGAGCAGCACCGTAATAAAATTGAGGTGCTCTGAGGAATGTATCTTTGGTTACATCTGCAGGACAGAGATGATCGTACATTTGGAAAAAAATCCTGAAACGAGTGCATAAGTTCTTTCCAATAATTCAATGGGCAGGAAATTACCGCAGAGAGTATTTTAGCGGAGATGTAGCAGCGGGGCTTACGGTGGGCATCATGCTCATACCCCAGGGTATGGCCTATGCCATGATTGCCGGCTTGCCCCCTGTATATGGTTTATATGCTTCCCTTGTACCACAGGTAATTTATGCTCTGCTCGGTACCTCAAGAACGCTGTCGGTAGCCCCCGTAGCGATGGATTCGCTTTTGGTTGCTTCAGGGGTGTCAGTACTGGCTACTGAAGGTACCGATGCTTACATCGGATTTGCTATTCTCCTGGCCTTTTTCATGGGATCGTTTCAGTTTTTGCTGGGCATATTCAGGATGGGCTTTATCACAAACCTGCTGGCACGTCCGGTTATTAGTGGCTTCACTTCGGCCGCAGCATTGATCATCGGCCTTAATCAGTTAAAATATTTACTGGGCATTGAGCTAAAAAAAAGCAATCAGATCCAGGATGTAGTATTATCTGCTATTGAAAATATAGACAAGACCCACATTCTCACCCTGGTGGTCGGGTTGGGTGGCATACTATTGATTTTTGGGCTTAAAAGGCTTCATAAACGTATTCCCGGATCTTTACTTGCCGTTGTATTGGGTATCGTGGTGGTTTACCAGCTCAGGTTGTTTGAAAATGGGGTGTCTGTAGTACAGGACATTCCGCAGGGTCTGCCAGCATTCCGTTTACCGCAATTTAGTCTGGGCCAGTTTGCTGAGTTGATTCCCCTTGCTCTTACCATATCCGTGGTGGCCTTTATGGAGTCTTACTCTGTTTCCAAAGCATTGGAAGCAAAGAAAAAAGACCACAAGGTAAATGCCAATCAGGAACTGGTAGCGCTGGGAGCTTCCAACCTGATCGGATCGTTTTTTCAGACATACCCTGTCACAGGTGGCTTTTCACGCTCCGCTGTTAATCATCAGTCGGGTGCACATACGCCGCTGGCATCCGTCATTAGCGCTTTATTGATCGGGCTGGTGCTTTTATTTCTTACACCTTTATTCTATTATCTTCCCGAGGCAATACTGGCTTCCGTGATAATGGTAGCGGTAACTGGCCTTATTGACTACAAATACACCTACAAATTATGGAGGGAAAACAAAACTGAATTTATTCTCCTGTCTGTCACTTTTTTAGTGACTGCAACATTCAGTATGGTGCCGGGCATCATTACCGGTGTAATACTTTCTATTTTAATCCTTTTGTACAAGGCGGCCTATCCACATATTGCAGAGCTGGGCAGGATCAAAAATCATTCTGAATTCAGAAATGTACGGCGCTTCCGTGATCTTGAGCTGTGGGCAGATGCTCTGATTGTCAGGATCGACGCCCCAATAACCTTCATCAATATTCAAAACATCAGGGACTATCTCGTTGAGCGTGTTGAAAAAAACAAGGAAATCAATACAGTCATCATTGATGCATCTCCGGTAAGTCATCTGGATGCCACCGGAGCTGAGGGGCTCCACGATCTGGCTAATCAATTCAAAGATCAGGGTATAATACTTAAATTTGCAGATGTCGTAGGGCCGGTCAGGGATACTATGTACCGTACAGGGCTTATGGAAAAGATCGGGGAAGATAATTTTTATCTGACACTCCATGACGCAGTCACAAAACTTAAAGACAACAGCCCATATGACTACAAGGAAAAAGCGTTACAAAAAGGTGTAATTTCCATCGAAAAGCCAATGTAACTCAAGTTACAATCGGATAGGAATGATATATCGTATATTTACCAAATAACTTAAGCATTATGATAATCGAACAAATATATACCGGATGCCTGGCTCAGGGTGCCTATTACATTGAAAGTGAAGGCGAAGTCGCCATCATTGATCCACTGCGTGAGTCAGCGCCCTATCTTGAAAAAGCTGAAAAAAGCGGAGCTAGAATTAAATATATTTTTGAAACGCATTTTCATGCAGATTTTGTATCCGGGCATGTAGATCTGGCAGCTAAAAGCGGGGGTACCATTGTCTACGGCCCCGGTGCTAAAACCGAATATGACATGTACGAAGCCAAAGATGGGGAGGAGTTTACTGTTGGTAAACTAAAAATGAAAGTGCTTCACACCCCTGGTCATACACTTGAAAGTACCACTTACCTTCTTTTTGATGAAAATGACAGGGAACACGCAATATTCAGTGGCGACACCTTATTTATAGGCGATGTTGGTCGTCCTGACCTTGCGCAGAAAGGTAAGCTTACCCAAAGTGATCTGGCCGGCATGTTGTATGACAGTCTCAGAACCAAAATCATGACATTACCTGATGATGTGATCGTATATCCGGCACATGGTGCAGGATCCGCCTGTGGAAAAAATATGAGCAAAGAAACCACAGACCTGCTGGGTAATCAGAAGAAAAACAATTACGCCCTGCGTTCGGATATGACAAAAGACGAGTTCATAAAGGAAGTAACAGATGGATTACTGCCTCCTCCGCAGTATTTTGCACAGAATGTGGCGATGAATAAAACGGGAGCAATTGGTCTGGACCAAATTCTGGAAAAAGGAAATGTGCCGCTGGAGGTAGATGAATTTGAAGCCATCGCCAATCACGAAGGTGCTATAGTGTTGGATACACGGTATCCTCAGGATTTCGCTGAAGCTCATGTACCCAATAGCATATTCATTGGTATTGAAGGTAGCTTTGCTCCATGGGTTGGAGCATTGGTTCCCGACCTGCAACAACCAATCATCTTCATTGCAGATGAAGGCAGAGAAGAAGAAGTGGTGATGCGTTTATCCCGTGTGGGATATGACAATACACTGGGCTTTCTGAAAGGAGGAATTTCAGCATGGAAAAAAGCTGGCAAAGAAACCGATAAAGTCACTTCCATAGCAGCTGAAGATTTCGCCAAAGCCTATAATGAAGGCGATATAAATGTAATGGATGTCAGAAAGCCGTCAGAGTTCGAGGCGGAACATGTGGACGGTGCCGAAAATATTCCGCTTGATTACATTAATGAGAATATGGATAAAATCGACAGGGAGACTACCTATCATGTACATTGTGCCGGTGGTTACAGATCTATGATTGCAGCTTCTATACTGAAATCAAGAGGATACCACAATGTAATTGACATTGCCGGAGGATTTAAGGCTATCGGTCAGACTGATATACCCAGGACAGATTATGTATGTCCATCAACTTTGAAGTCCTGATATGCATCAGGTGTTATTTAAAAAGCCTGTCTGCATGCAGACAGGCTTTTTTTTTAATTCACGTTAGATCCGATGTTACCCTGAGCCACTATGGTGCTCAGCTGATCGGCAGAAAGGTGCACATTAATATATCCGTTGTAATCATTGATATCGGAGTATGTTAAAGGATTACCGTTATCAAGTGCAGCCACATTCGTCTGACTTACACCGGTATCACCGTTCACCGGATTGAAGGAAAAGTCAATCCCACCGCCAACTTCAACTGAAGTGGCATGAATATGTGCCGGATGTACACCACCCTCTGGTGTATTTACCAGTTCGATGGTTGCCAGTGCTTCGCCGTTTACACGTTCTTCAAAAGTAGCGGTACCATTGACACCGGTTTAATATAAGTTCAATCCATGCATCAGTAACTCGTCTCATCCATTTTTACCTTACCCCGGAAGGTATAAAACACAAAGGCAGTATAAATAATCACTAAAGGAGTGCCGATAGCCGCGATGGTAAGCATCGTAGCCAGTGACTTTTGTGAAGAACTGGCATTCTGCACAGTAAGAGTATAAGCCGGGTCTGTAGTGGACATGATGATCGCCGGATGT
>CAZEQJ010000038.1:26429-27646 GCA_964514385.1 uncultured Cytophagales bacterium | reverse complement strand
ATCGCACCATACTGGAATTGAAATGGTAATAGAAGAAATCCTTTCTAGTCCCGACCTAGCCCCTTAATCGCACCATACTGGAATTGAAATGGTAATGTTATTTCTGGCTTTGTCTCTGTCAAAAAACCCTTAATCGCACCATACTGGAATTGAAATTTTATTCTCATCGTGCTAATGTTTCCGCTTGCATCCCCTTAATCGCACCATACTGGAATTGAAATGATAAAAACGTAGACAGGAGTAAATTTGCGTATACCCTTAATCGCACCATACTGGAATTGAAATTCGAGTTTTAGAGTCGTGTTACAACGAATTGTTATCCCCTTAATCGCACCATACTGGAATTGAAATTACTTTTACCTTACCGAGTAATTTTAAGGTAAGTCCCTTAATCGCACCATACTGGAATTGAAATCATTAGAAAACTTACCACAGTTGTAAGAAAAGCAAACCCTTAATCGCACCATACTGGAATTGAAATCCATTATAATCGTGTTCAGCATACTCTTGCCACTCCCTTAATCGCACCATACTGGAATTGAAATTAATTAAATTTTTTCTTTTCCAACGCTCTCAAAACCCTTAATCGCACCATACTGGAATTGAAATCAGGATAAAGAGATTTTAAAAAAGAACCAAGCGGAGGCCCTTAATCGCACCATACTGGAATTGAAATTCATAATCCCTTTCAAGTTTCAATGTTATTCCTTCCCTTAATCGCACCATACTGGAATTGAAATTTGGATAATGAGTCCAACGTCCTAGCCACTAGACCCCCTTAATCGCACCATACTGGAATTGAAATTTTTTTAAATGTTGTTTGTGTTTGTAGTCCTGTTCCCCTTAATCGCACCATACTGGAATTGAAATACGCCTCTAGCCAAAAATCATAATCTTGCATTCTTTCCCTTAATCGCACCATACTGGAATTGAAATTTCTTTCAGCCTTTTTATGTATGCCTCCCAAGCACGCCCTTAATCGCACCATACTGGAATTGAAATATATTTCTCAGAAAGAATTTGTGAGATGGTTTGCGGCCCTTAATCGCACCATACTGGAAACCGAGGCGCGGCCGAGGTTCACGAGGGGCCGTGCGGCATGCCTGTGGGTATGAGTAATTGAAATATGTTATGTAAAAAAAAAAACCCATCCAACGTTTTTTCCCTTAATCGCACCATACTGGAAACCGAGGCGCGGCCGAGGTTCACGAGGGGCC
>CAZEQJ010000038.1:0-26329 GCA_964514385.1 uncultured Cytophagales bacterium | reverse complement strand
GTGGGTACGAGTAAACCGAAGCGCAGCGAAGGTTCACGAGGGGCTGTGCGGCATGTTCCCACGATTGAGTAATTGAATTTTGTTTCCTTATTATGGAAATAATAGCAAAATTTCCTAATTTGGAATAGTGAAACTATCTTCAATTGGTATTTTGTAAAATACTGGGAGCTAATATTGTTGACCACATTAAAACGTCAAGATTTACACTGTGAAAATCACAACGCTATTCCCCGATAATCTCAGAGGTATTAGTAAATATGCCAAGAGTATCAAGCTTGCTATCACTGATTGGGTTTACAAAAAAAGAATAGAAAGATTAAATCATAAGCTTTCAAAAACCCCTGTAGAGTTTAAAAAAGGATTTGACGTCTTGAAAATCAGGGATAAAAACAACCGGCATTCCTGAAATCAGCAACCAGATAAGTTTTTTTAACAAAAACACCTGATAACTCGCCAAAATGTTTCCAATTTTCAGAAACACCAAAGGGCGTTTCTGAAAATTGGAAACAAAATCTCAATTAATCCTTGAGGTTACCTCTACGTTGTGAAAACTCTGCTCCCGCGCTCCACTCTAATCTCTGGCACGGAGCGTGATCGTCTCGTTGATCCAGCACCCTACTTCGTAGGAATCACCATCATATAAATCCTCCGAAAAAAGATCCTCCTTGGTTGGGAAAAATGCTTTTGCAGCTTCCATCTTTTCTGTATCGCCCGCCTTGGCATACATTTCATATGCCGCTATATACACTGAGTAGTCAGCGATCTTGCTCTCCCCTTTCTTACAGTCATTAAAACTGTTGAAATAAAGGTTGCCGATAAGGCCATAGGCATCACGGAAGGAAGGGTCTTCACTGATCGCCTTGCGTGCGATCTGACGCGCGGTGACCTTCTGATCCTGGATCACATAGACCTGGGCTATCTTATAATAAGCCTCGGCACGCTTCAGGTTATCCTGCTCCAGCTCAAGGGATTTATTGTAAAACTCTATGGCCTTGTTGAAATTTTTATTTACCACATAACGGTCAGCGATTGTCTTGGCGAGCGAAGCAGAAGGCTCGGACTCCAGCAGCACCGATGCCGCCTCAATGAAAAAGTCGCTTGTAGTGCATTTATACTGCAGCGAATAAGCAATGACCTTCTTGGCAGCTTCTGCGGTTTTCGTTTCCCTGAATTTCTTCACATAACGCTCCTCAATCTGATCGCAGGTAAGCTGTATACCTGAGTTGACCAGAATTGCATCTATTCTTTCCTGCACCTTGGCTATCTCATCGTCAGAAACACCTGCACCTGCCTTATATATCAGTATTTCATTGATCTTATCGTATGCATTCAACACATCTTCCTGTGGTGCTTCTTCTGGCTTATACCTATAGTAGTAGTTCATCAGGTTCATATAAGCTGACAGATTGTACATGGAAATGTCATTGCCCAGAATTTCAAAGGCTTTGTCAAACAGCTGCCTGATTTCGGCGTACCGGCTGATATCTTTATAATAATAGCGATAGTAGGTGTAAGGATAGCGGTCGTATACCGCATTAACCTCGTCCTCAAAGTTTTCTGCCCGGAGCTTATACATCACCAGGGCAGAGTCCTGATACTTCATTTTAAGGTCTTGATCGGTGACCTCCTCGGATAATGATTCGTAAATTTTGGTACCATGCTGATAAATGGAGGGATGCAGGTCGGGCTGACGTGCAATTATCCATTGCAATGGTTTTCGTGAAATATTATAATCGCCAAGACGCATGCCATCTGTATACATGGTATGGCGTTCGACCATGGCGGCACTGTCATCGGGATTGGAAGGCCAGTTCCAGCCTTCCTGCGCTATTGCCTGCAGGGATAAAAGAATACAAAGGATAGCGGATAATCGTATCATAATCGTTGGTTTATTTATTGCGAATCTAATGATATCAACTTATTGCACATAATCTACGGGTGGTAATTCTACAAATTCAATACCATAATGTGCAAGTTCAGGCAAAACGGATTTAAATATCTCGTTTTGATACGGTAAAACAAGCCCTTTGGCTGTTAATTTTTCTTCAACAATAAGACGTGTTGTAATGGCAAGCGGCAAGCCGACTGTTTTGGCCATGGCAGAATAGGTTTGATCATCGCCGGTATAATCCAGGTAAGATAAAAACTCTTTTTTCGCACCATTCTTTTCTGCTATGATCTTATGTATCATGACGATCCTGTCTTTTTCTCCTTTTTCCAATGCCCATTTTTTATGCAATATATGTTCCAGGATTTGTGCCGGAGATCCTTTCTTTAGCCCTACCGGTTCTTCATCAAACAATCCAGCCCATCGTAGCCTGTGCATCTCCTCCCCTTCCAGATCCAGCTGGAGGTAATGCGCGAGTTTCAATTCGACCGAGTCATGCGGATTATACGACAGAAAGCTGTTGATGAATGACCGGTGTGTCATGTTATCCACATCATCCATCAGATAGGTATCATCTGTACATCCGAGTTGTATCAGACAGTTCCATGCTTTGCAGAACCCAACACGCCGCAGGGTACCCCTGAAAAATGTCCTGGCTTCGGTAAGTTCATATTTATCAATGTATGGCAGTGAATCGCGGTTTGGATACCCTTCAAAATAGCCAAGGCCCGGAAGCTCGATAATTTCTGTGCGCCGAAACAGCCGATGGTACGGGATGTATTTAATTTTACCTTCCTGCAAAAAGCGGGCATGCCCCTGCCCTGCCAGAATGACGTTGCGCGGGTTCCATGTAAACTTATATTTCCACGGATTATTGCGCTCATTTTCTTCACTGATAAGGCCTCCGGTAAATGACTCAAAACCATAAATTGTGTAGCCCAGCCCCCTCAGACGGCTGATAAAATCCATGCCTGACATGTGATCAATGCCCGGATCAAGGCCCATTTCAGGTAATAAAATGCGATTTTTTGCACGAAACTGTGCATCAAGGCTGCGTAAGGCATCTGAGACGTAGCTGGCACATAAAAAATGCCGGCCTGCCTCTGCCGCCGCCTGCGCCACAGGCTGATGCAGGAAATGTGGCAACATGGAGATGACAATATCATGGCTCTCCACCATGCGGAATAATGCAGCCGCATCATCAATGCCGGCGCTAATGAGCTGTAAAGAGTGGTGAGAATATTGTTCAAGCACATCTGTATTGCGATCCACCAGCGTGACCTCATACCCAAAATGATCTGTCAGTTCGCGAATAAGCTGAGGGGTAGATTTACCTGCACCGATTACCAGAATTTTAGCTGTCATAGTGATGATAAAATGGGAATAATGCGAATTAAGATCAAATATAGCTGAAGTACTATTTAGTGAGTAATTATAATACGACCGCTCCTTTTTATAATAAAAATATCACTAAATTTCACCGCATTTATTGGAAATCACAGTAAACTATGCTTGCTCCGGAAATAGATATAAGCGACATCAGGAGAATCAGTGAAGTCGTAAAACAACAGTACAATTATGACTTCAGCAACTACGCCTTGTCATCATTTAAGCGGCGTATTGCGCGTATTATGGACCTATTCAAGTTTTCAAGTGTGGAAGGTCTGATCAAACGACTGAAGGAAGACTCCATATTCTTTGAAGAGTTTCTTGCCGAGATCACCGTCAACGTGACGGAGATGTTTCGTGACCCCTCCTTCTGGCGGGAGCTGCGTGAGCAT
Source organism: uncultured Cytophagales bacterium (assembly GCA_964514385.1). GTDB lineage: Bacteria > Bacteroidota > Bacteroidia > Cytophagales > Cyclobacteriaceae > CAZEQJ01. Next base: position 22,660 of record CAZEQJ010000038.1, on the reverse strand, counting down.
ATCATTCCCAATATTATGCTGAATCATAACCACATCTCCATCTGGCACGCCGGGTGCTCTTCCGGGGAGGAAGTTTACACTATGGCTATTATGCTGAAGGAGATGGGCGTGCTCGACAGAGCCAAGATCATCGCTACGGATATCGATAAGGTGATACTCGAGCGTGCCAAAGGAGGTGTATATCCATTGAAAAATATGGAGCTGAACGAAAAAAATTATATCCGTTTTCAGGGTACAGCCTCACTTTCAAAATATTTTAAAGAGGAAAACGGCCGGGCCGTGATGGATAAATCGCTTGTGCATAATGTATCGTGGCGCACACACGACCTTGTGCAGGGTATTGTGTTCAATAAATTCGACCTTATCCTCTGCCGGAATGTGATGATTTACTTCAACCAGAACCTGCAAAATGAGGTACTTAAAAAGCTTCATGGCAGTCTGTTTAAATACGGCTATCTCTGTATCGGATCAAAGGAATCGCTGATATGGTGCGAAATTGCCAACAAGTTCATTGTAGTAAACAACGAAGAAAAGGTATATAAGAAAATCAAGGATTAGCTTTTCAGCCAATGCCCAAATATTCATTTGACAAACGGTATAAGGCCATCGTGATTGGCGGATCAGCTGGAAGCTTTCAGGGCATCACCCGGATTCTTTCCTCCATTCCTAAAGATTATCCGATACCTATTATCATGTGCCTGCACCGGCTGAAACATGTGCGGAACGGGTTTGTGGAAGCCCTGTCCATCAAGAGCAACGTTGAAGTAAGGGAGCCCTTTGACAAAGAAAATATCAAGAAAAGCTATGCCTATCTTGCGCCTGCCAACTATCATATGTCGGTAGAACTGGGTAATTATTTTTCAATGTCAACAGAGGAAATGATCAACAACTCACGACCGGCCATAGATGTAACCCTGGAGACCGCTGCCTTTTCATACAAGGATAAACTGGTGGGAATATTGTTGTCAGGAGCTAATAAGGACGGCGGACTGGGCATGAAAAGAATAAAAGACAGAGGAGGGTATACCATCGTGCAGGATCCGCAGGAATGCATGATCGATACCATGCCGAAGGCCGCCCTTGCCAATACTCAGATCGACTCGATTATGAAGATTGAAAATATAGTGCAATTTTTGAATGAATTATATCAATACTTAAAATAGCGACTTTAAATGAAGAAGTTGTATCAGAGACTTAGTTACATCCTTATAGCCCTTTACATACTGGGCGTTTTTTACCTGGGCTATTATTTATATGCCCTGCCGGAAAACATTTCCGTTAAATCAACTTCCATATCTCTCGAAGAGCTGGCGTCATTAGGTCCGGTGTTTTCTCTTCTCTATTTTATCGCAGGCACTACCCTGCTGATTGGACTTTTATCTTTTGTATTTCTTCTTCTGGGCTCTCAGGGTGCTGAGAAACAGAACATCGTCTATGTGGAAAAAGTGAAAAAAGAAGAAGATACGACGGAGGAAGACAATGACGAGGAGCAGTCCATTGCTTTTATGGAGAAAGAAATTGAGGATATAAAGGCCTCAACGAATGATCCGAAACAGGTGTGGGAAAAGACGCTCCATATGATATGCCGCCGTTATGAAGCAAGTCAGGGTGCGGTATACCTCTTTAAACAGGAAGGTGAGGCGCGTTTTATCGAGCTCTTTGTCTCTTATGCTTTTATACTGCCTGAAAGCAAGCGCGTCCGTTACGAGCTGGGCGAAGGGCTTGCCGGACAGGTAGCGAAAGAAGGGGTACCTTTAATGATAGATGACATCCCGGAAGGCTATCTGACCATCCGCTCAGGGCTGGGCGCCAGCGACCCAAGTAAACTATTGATTCAGCCACTAAAAGATGATGACAATGTATTCGCGGTAGCAGAAGTAGCCTCATTTAAGGAAATCCCCGCTTCCTGTCAACGCGATATTACGGAGGCATTTACGCTGATTAAGGATATGATTTTACAGAAAAAGGCTAAAAAATAGATATGCGCAGGTTTTCAATAGGCACAAAGATAACCCTGGTACTCACGGCAGTAGCTCTGATTACCGTCTTTACGCTGAGTTTTATTGCTTATAATTTCAGCCTCGACCGCTTAAAAAAGGAAAAGCTGGATGCTCTGGCTGTTAAAACAAAAGTAGCGGATACGCATTTTGACGGTTTGATCAACACCCTTCGCTCTGTGGCGAAGCTGGCCGTGCGCACGCCCGAGCTTTCTGATCTTCTGGCTGATGAACAGGATTCACTTTCCAACCCGGAAGCGGTTGTTGAAACGCTGACCGGCCACGATCTGGTCAACGCGGTGATCATTGCCACGTCAAATGGCCAGGTGCTATATGCCAGTAACAGCAATGCCTATCCACAGGGACTGAATTTTTCATCGGTAGCTGAAGAAAATGTGAGTGGTGTCACCACAGAAGGTGTTATTTCTCCTCTGGTATACCATGACGACCGCAGGGTGATGTTCTACAGCCGGGAGTTTACCGCAGCCTCCGGCCGATCAGGCCTGCTGATTTTTGAAGTCAGCCTTGAACCATTTTTAAGCATCACAGCCGATTCAACAGGCCTCGGAAAAAGCGGTGAGCTGTTTCTGGGTAGCCTGGAAGACAATGGTGTAAGCTATATCAGCAATCTTAGATTTGATAGCCTGGCCATCCTGAACCGTGCAGTCAAACTGGGCGATAGCCAGAGTAAAGCCATCCAAATGGCTGTTCAGGCCAATACGGGGACAGGTATCACCACAGATTACCGGGATACAAAAGTTCTTTCTGCATGGTCCTATAACGAAGACCTGGGATGGGGCATTGTGGCCAAGATTGACTACAGTGAAATCGAGGCACAATCCCGTAGCCTGCTGATTAACTATATAATCTCCGGTCTGCTGATCATTACGCTTGCCATTATCATTGGTGTTATATTCAGCCGACTCCTGATCAACCCGGTACTATCGCTAAAAACAAGCCTGGAACTTCTTGGAAAAGGTATACTTCCCGAAAAGGTAGACAAGCAATCCAATGATGAAATTGGTGAAATGGCCGGCTTGCTTGATAATATGGTCGGCGGACTGCGCCAAACGGCGGCTTTTGCACAGGAAATTGGTGAAGGTCACTTCGATGCAGACTTCAAACCGATGAGTGAAGATGATACACTCGGCAACGCCCTGCTGCAGATGCGCGACTCTATTATGGAGGCGGAACAGAAAGATAAGGAGCGTAACTGGATCGTGACCGGGGTAGCTGAAATTGGTGAAATCCTGCGACGACATGATGAACTGGAAGGTCTGGGTGATGAGATACTTGCCTTTATCACCAAAAAAATAGACGCCATTCAGGGAGCCTTATATATAGTGAATGAGGAAGATCATGAAGAGCCCCTGATTGAAATGACAGCCAGCTATGCCTATAACAAGAAAAAATACCTGCACGCAAAGTTCAAATTTGCCGAAGGACTCGTAGGACAGGCCGCCATTGAGCAGGATACCGTACTGCGAACGGAAATACCTGAGAAATATGTAACGGTTACATCAGGTATCCTGGGGGATCAAAAGCCTTCATGCATCATTCTGGTACCCCTGATCACAGAAGAAAAGGTATATGGTGTTATTGAATTTGCAGGCTTCCATCGGTTTACACCAAAGGAAATACGCTTCCTGGAAGAAGTGAGCCTCATCATTGCACGTACGATATTCAATATCAAGGTGAATGACAGAACCCGAAAGCTGCTTGCCGAATCACAGACAATGAGTAATGAACTTACTGAGCAGCAGGAAATCCTGAGACAGAATGCCGAAGAAATGGAGGCCACACAGGAGGAGCTGAAAAGAACAAATACGCAGCTTGAAGATCAGATCGAAGAGGTAAACCGCACACAGAAAAGGATGTCACTCCTGCTTGAAAATGCGTCGGAGGTTATCACCATCTACGAGGAAAACCGAAATGTGCGCTATATCTCTCCTTCTGTAGAAAAAATCCTGGGCTACACATCCGCAGATATGATCGGTAAGAACGACATAAACAATGTGCATGAAGACTCTGTATCGGAAGTGGAAGCCATGTTCCAGGAGCTGCTGGACAACCCGTTCCGTCAGGTGACTTTTCAGTACCAGTATAAGCGGAAGGATGGCGAAAACATCTGGGTTGAAACTACAGGCACTAACCTGCTGATGGATAAAGCCATTCAGGGCATAATCCTGAACACACGTGACATTACCGAAAGGAAACGAGCCGAGCAGGAACAACGTATGCGAAGCCAGATGCAGGCCCTGTCGGAAAACTCTCCCGACCTGATCACACGACTCAACGTAGAGGGCAACTTCTTCTATATCAACCCTGTGATTGAGCATTTTACCGGACTGAAGCCAGACCATTTTCTTAACCGCAACCTCAAGGATGTAGAACTGAAGCCTGCCATCGTACAGGAATGGGAAAAGATCATAAATGACATTAAGGAATCCAAATCCAAGCTAAGCAGGGAAATGGACTTCCCTGCGGAGACAGAAGATAAGGTGGTACAGGTAAATGCAATACCGGAGTTTGGCGAAAATAATGACCTTGAATCTGTGCTTGTGGTATCGCATGATATCACTGAGCGTAAGGCCATAGAACTTGAAATTCAGTCCAAAAACAAAAAGATCACCGAATCCATTAACTATGCCCGACGTATTCAGGGTGCTATTCTCCCTGACAATGATGTAATACAAAGGGTGCTGCAAAATTCCTTTATACTTTACAAGGCGAAGGATGTGGTATCCGGTGATTTTCCATGGTATATGCAGATCGGAAATAAAGTATTCATCGCGGCGGTTGACTGTACGGGGCACGGTGTACCGGGAGCCCTGATCTCACTGATCGGATATTTCCTGCTGAATGATATCGTAAGATCACGTAAGATATACGACCCGGGTGAAATTCTGGACCTGCTGGACGACGGAGTGACCAGAACCCTACGTCAGGATCAGGAAGGATCCAAGACCAAAGATGGTATGGACATTGCCCTGTGTAAGATTGACCTGGATGAAAATGAAATCGTATATGCAGGTGCACACCGCCCTCTGTATTATGTGATGGATGGCCAGCTGGAAGAGATTAAGGGAAATAAATTCCCTATCGGAGGTGGAATTTACAAGAACCAGACTAATTTTGACGCTACGCACATAAAAATCGAGAAAAACCTGGCAATTTACTTTTGCAGTGATGGCTTCCCGGACCAGTTTGGAGGACCGGAACAGCGTAAGTTTGGGCCCAGAAGGCTGCGCGAGACGATCATGGAAATACATGAAAAACCCATGTATCAGCAGCAGGAAGTGTTCGATAAGGAATGGGAAGAATGGAAAGGAGATACCAAACAGACAGATGATATGTTGCTGATCGGGATCAAGTTTTAACAAATGTGCTTTTTATGATGAAAATAACAATTTTATTCTATCATAAATTGACTACTTTTACCACTAAAGGCGACTATAAACTCAATAACTTGAGATTATTCTATGGCTGAACAAAACTTTATTTTTATTATTAAACCGAAAAATAAATACATACTCATATGAAATATGTCTATGAGATCCATAACAGTATGCTCAAGGAGAATCTGATCCTTGCCTACAATGGAGAATTCACTCAGGAAATCACCAAATCGGTGTTGGCAATGGCCGAAAGAAACATGGACTCGCTGGGCGAGGAATCCAGTATCAAACGTAAGGTATTCAATGTAATGGTGGAATGCCTGCAAAACATTGTGAAGCACGCCGAGGACATTGAAGACCAATCAAAGCGTACTGCTATCTTTATGATGGGCAAGCATCAGACTGAGTATGTGATCGTATCCGGTAATCAGGTAAGAGAAGACGTCAAAGCTTCCCTATCCGATAAGCTGGCACAGATCAACGGCCTGGACAAAGAAGGACTTAAGCAATTGTATAAGGATATAATTAAATCGAGCGATTCGTTGTCGGAAAAAGGTGGTGCCGGTCTTGGCTTTGTAGATATGGCCAGGAAGTCAGGTAATCCGCTTGAATATGACTTCACGCATGTTGAAGGAGATGTGTACTTCTTCTCATTAAAGACAACGATATCAAGAGAGGTTTAATTCAGAAAATCAGACTATAAAGAAATGGAAATCATAAATCTAGAAGGAACAGAAGATACCCCAAAGATCATACTTGATAAGGGAAATGGTATTTTTGAAATCTCCGGCAGGTCACTTCCCGAAGATTCTGCTGAGTTCTATCAGCCTGTGCTGGACTGGATAGGTCAGTACGCTTCACAGCCTAACCCATCCACGAATTTTGTTTTCAAGCTGGAATACTTTAATACAGCCTCATCCAAGCTCATCCTGGATGTCCTTTCTGCATTAGAGGATATCGATGGAATGGCCATTACCTGGTATTTCCATGAAGACGATGAGGATATGGAAGAAGCTGGTGAGGAATTCTCGGAATTGGTGGAAATTCCGTTTGAATTTAAAACATATTAATCCACAGCTTCTAAAATAACCGTATGAGTGAGGAAATACTAAAAGCACTTACTCAGCTCTTCGCGATCATCACCAAGCAGGATGGTGGGGTATCTGATAAGGAAAGAGAGTTTGTCATTACCTTTTTTAAGACTGAACTTGATCAGGATTCTATCAAAAGCTACCTTGAGCTTTACGATAAGTATTCTGATTACAATAAGGAAAAAGAAGAAAGGAAGGAAACCAAGCTTACATCTGTCCGAGACTCGGTAAAAACCCTCGCCATTTGTAAGAAGATTAACAAAACCCTTACGCAGAAGCAGAAGGTAGTGGTGCTTATCAAAATATTTGAGCTGGTAGGCTCAGATGGTAAGTTCACACCCCAGCGTATGGAAATCATAGATACGATTTCCACGGTATTCAACTTTGACAAGCACGAATTCAAGCTGATAGAAAGCTTTATCTTCAACAAAATCGATGAGCTTGATCACAGCCTAGACAACATCCTGATTGTAAAAGACGAGGTACCTGAAAGGGCAACTGATATCCATTATGTGCATTCACACATCAATGGTGAAATACGATTTATCGCCATAAGATCGGTTGATCTGTATTTCGTAAAATATCTCGGCAATGATGAAATCCTGCTCAACGGTTTCATCATGAAGAATAACCAGTCCTATCTGTTTTCACATGGCAGTACGCTGAAAACACAGCTCGGTAGTGCCCTGTATTATTCTGAGCTTATCCGTAATTTTATTGCGGACGACGACACGGCCAACCTCAGTTTCAATGCCAACAACCTATGGTTTACCTTTCCCAACGGCGGTATCGGACTTCGTGACATCAACATCTCAGAAGGAAACGGCCAGCTTATTGGTATTATGGGAGCCAGTGGCGCCGGAAAAACAACCCTGCTCAATACCCTTGCCGGTATACATGCCCCATCGGAAGGCGAAATACTTATCAACGGGTACAATATTTATACCCAAAAGGAAAATATTGAAGGCGTCATCGGATATGTCGCCCAGGACGACCTGCTCATAGAAGAGCTTACCGTTTATCAAAACCTTTTTTATAATGCCAAGCTTTGCTTTGCCGACCTGAGCGACGAGGAGATTGACACCAAAGTAATGGAGGTGCTGACCAACCTAGGTCTTGACCAGCGCAAAGACCTTCGTGTAGGCTCTGTACTTGACAAAACCATCTCAGGGGGCCAAAGGAAGCGACTTAATATTGCACTTGAGCTAATACGCGAGCCCGGGGTGATGTTTGTCGATGAACCCACGTCAGGTCTTTCATCACGTGATTCTGAAAATGTAATCGATCTGCTCAAGGAGCTAACCCTGAAGGGTAAGCTGATTTTCGTGGTAATCCATCAGCCATCTTCTGACATCTACAAGATGTTTGACAAGATGATCATCATGGACACTGGTGGATATCAGGTTTTTTATGGTAACCCACTCGAAGCAGTCACCTATTTTAAACGGGTAACCAACCAGGTAGATGCCGGCAGAGGTGTATGTCCTACCTGCGGTAATGTTAACCCTGAACAGATATTCAATATCGTTGAGGCCAAGGTAGTGGATGAATATGGTCAGCTTACCAACAAACGAAAAATAAATCCGCAACAGTGGGAAGAACTTTACCGGGAAAACTATACCGTACAGAAAATAGCCGACGTCGACGAAGACCCGCCCAAGAATCTTAATATCCCGACACGGATCAAACAAACATTTATTTATACAACACGTGATTTTCTGGCCAAGATCAGCAATACCCAATATCTGCTGATCAACCTGCTGGAAGCACCTGTGCTGGCGATTATTCTGGCTTTCATCATCCGCTACCGCTCAGCAGGACAGGATGAATATATTTTCCGCTTCAATGAGAACATACCTGCCTTCTTCCTTATGGCTATTATCGTAGCCATGTTTATGGGCCTCACGGTAAGTGCTGAAGAGATTATAAAAGACCGTAAAATATTAAGACGTGAGTCATTTCTTAACCTGAGCTGGAATAGCTACCTCCTCTCCAAAGTGGCTATACTATTTTTACTTTCGGCCATACAGACATTAACGTTTGTAGTTATCGGTAACCTCATACTCGAGATCAGGGAGATGACAGTAGCCATGTGGCTGGTGCTGTTTACCGTATCCTGCTTCTCCAATGTGCTGGGGCTGAACATATCGTCAGCTTTCAATTCGGCTGTAACGGTATATATCATCATTCCGCTGCTGCTTATCCCACAAATGATACTAAGCGGTTTGCTGTTCCCCTTTGACAAACTGAATAACGCTATCAGCTCAAAAGGAAAAGTGCCTGTAATTGCAGATTTTATGGCAAGCAGATGGGCTTATGAAGCTATGGCCGTCTATCAGTTTAAAAATAACTCCTATCAGGCCCCCTATTATCCCTTTGATAAGCTCGAAAAAGAAGCGGATTTTAAATCGGCTTACCTTTTTAATACCCTAGAAGACAAGCTCAATTACATCAATCGTAACTTCAATACAGATAGCGACAGCATCCGTTCCATACTGGAAGATGATTTCAGGGTATTACGAAATGAGCTTTCAAGAGAACCTTACAAGGAAGGGCTCGCCGATCCGGCTGTTATTGAACAACTCACGCTTGAATCCTACGATGCATCCCTTTATCCGGTGATTTCAGGCCATCTCGCACAGCTTAAAGACCATTATCTTGATATTTTTGCAGATGCCAGCCTGAAAAAAACAAGACTTGAGGCTATTCTTACAGATACCTACGGGGTAGATATCAGTGAATACAAAAACAAGTATTCAAACGAAAGCCTCAATGACCTGCTGCGTAATATCACAACCGAAAACCGTTTCATTGTACATAATGGCAAGGTTATTCAGTTGATTGATCCGATTTACAATGATCCGGAGCCGGACCACCCGCTCGATTACCGGGCTCAGTTTTTTATGCCGACAAAGCATTTTCTGGGAGTTTTCCTACCCACGTTTGTTTTTGACATTATTGTCATTTGGCTGATGACCATTATCTTATATATTGCCCTCTATTACGAATGGTTTAAAAAACTCGTGGATGGATCGGGCAATATCAAAATCAAACGTAAGAAACATTAATATTTGTAAAGCATTGATATATAGTTAATTTTGTTACCGTAATTAGAGCTGTATGAAAAACATATTTATTGCCGTTGCAATACTGGGAATTTTGATCTCCTGTTCGGGTGATAAAAAACCTAATCAACAGGCTATTCTGGACAGTCTTGAAAAAATGGACACACCTGAGCCCGCGATCTCAGATGAAGTGATAGGGGATATTATACAGCAGATCCCTGCTCCATTAGAGATTTCAGTGCTGATCAAACAATCTGGCACGAAATATGATAAATCCATGCTTAACGATACAGAAAATGTATCAAATTATAACAGCAATTATCAAAAAGCCCTTAACCTGGGTATTTACGGTATGGATTTAGGTTACACCAATATCTATGAGCAAAATCAGGACGCTCTCTTTTATCTGAATGCGGTAAATGAACTGGCAACAGGGCTGAGCATTGGTCAGTTTTTTGATATTCAGACAATCAAACGTCTTGCAACCAATAGCAGTAACCTCGATTCTCTGCTATTCATCACAACCAAAAACTTCAACGATATCAACGAATATCTGCAAAGTCAGCGGAGGTCAAACCTGAGTGTTCTTTTGCTAACAGGAGGTTGGCTTGAGGCACTTCATGTATTGTGCCAGGTGCAAATGCAGAATCCAGATATGGAAGAGGTGAAAACCACGATAGGAGAGCAAAAGATCATCCTTGAAAACATCATGCTGCTCCTCTCCTTCTACATCGAAGCAGATCCGAACATCGCCGGACTGCATGCTGACCTGACACCACTGCAGGAAGCATTCAACAATATTGAGATAATCATAACACAAGGTGAAACTACTACTGAGGTAGTGGACGGTGTGTTGATGGTAATCGACAACAGTACCAGCGAGATAAAGATCACTGAAGAAAATCTTCAGGAGATAAGAGAGATCACAGACAGAGTAAGAAACAAAATCATAAGCTAATCTTTTAAATATGAAAAAAGCAATAGCTATATTGTTGACCGTTGGAATCGTTCTTTTTGTAAATCAATCAGAGATTTCAGCCCAATGTAACCCGGAAACATACACTGATCAGTGCATCCCTAAGCTGGCGTCAGGTTTTAATTTCCTAAAAAGCTATGCCATTGATGGTGCAGGTGGGTCTAAAAATAAAGTGGAATACTCTTATGTGTTTACCAGCGGCACCCAGTACATGATCAATATATGTGCAAACGGGCCTGAAACTGATGGTATAGTGGTAACTATTTATGACGGCAACCGTCAGGAAAAGGTATCTTCGTATATCAACGGTAGTTACATCAGCGCAATATCCTATCCATGTACCTCAACAGGTATTTATTATATTACCTATACCTTTGTTGGTTCTTCGAACTATTGTGGTGGAAGTGTGCTTGGTTTTAAGCGCTAATATCAACTCTTAATCACACGAGTAGCTCCTGCCTGTGCTGTAGGGAAGATATGAATATCTTCAATATTCACATGGGCGGGGCGCGTAGCCATATAATATACGGCATCGGCAATGTCTTCAGCCTGTAAGGCTTCGAATCCTTTATATACATTTGACGATCGCTCCTGGTCGCCTTTAAACCTTACCAGTGAAAACTCTGTCTCAACCAGACCGGGATTCACAGCCCCTACCCGAATGCCATACTCCAATACATCGAGGCGCATCGCCTTGTTGATGGCGCGAACGGCAAACTTTGATGCATTGTAAACATTCCCATTTGGGTAAGCCTCGAAACCGGCAATAGATCCAATATTTATAACGTGCCCTGATTTCCTGGCAACCATGGCAGGCAGGATTGCCCTGGATACGTACAACAACCCTTTCACATTAATATCGATCATATTGTCCCAGTCCTCGATATCCCCTTCAAAAATGGAAGAAAGACCGTGTGCGTTGCCAGCATTGTTCACTAGTATATCGATCTCATGAAGCGATGTTTTCATTTTTTTGATAGCTGCCCCGACCTCATCATTGCTGGAAACATCAAACACCAGTGACTCTACCTTTACCTTACTACCAAATTCCTTTTCCAGTTCCTGCAACCTTTCCTGTCGCCGGCCGCATATGACCAGGTTAAATCCATTTGAACCAAAAATACGTGCTGTTGCCCTTCCAATACCACTGGAAGCGCCTGTTATAAATACTGTTTTTTTCATACTACTATTCAAAATGGAAATATAGGGAAATAGCGTGGGTTGTCAAACGTTGTAGCGGTTCGGAAAACCTGTTCTGCTGCCCGGTGAGTGCATTGATAACCCCTGTAGAAAATCTGATTTCGGGACAGAGTATAAAAATCTGATAGTATAAATTCATACCAAAACCTGCCTCCACCATAAGGTTAAAGCGTTGTACCGGGAGCCGGTTAAGGTTGGCATTGGACTCGTCCAGTCCGCGCGCATTAAATCCCGGTGTTATACCTGCTACAGTATAAAAACGTGAGTTGCTGCTTCTGGATGTCTGGAATTTGACCAGTAAAGGCAATTCGACGAATGTCGATTCCCGCAATTCCCGTAGTGATGTACCATCCGTATAGTTGTATTCCAGTTCATGCTCATAAAATCCTACTTTCAACAAACTGCGTAAATGGAGATTATCCGTAATCCTGTAATTGACCAGCATCCCGACATTTACCCCAGCAGAATTAGGCTGCATAACGGAGTGGAGGGTATCCATGGTCTGGTAACTTTCGGCATACCGGAGATTGAATGCTGATGTATGAGCACCGAGTGTGAACCCAAACCTGACTGTCTTCCTGTCGTACTCCTGCAGGTATGTATTGATCCCGGACTGTGCGCGGATGCTACCAGCGAATAAAATCAGGGCTTGAAAGCTGAGTAAATAGAGCTTATGCCAAAAGTTAAAGGCGTACATGTAGTGTTAACGAATCCAACCTGATTTAATTTTTGAAGAAACGCATCTCCATACGGAAATGCATCTACTGACTCGGGCAGGTATGAATATGCTGACTTATCTTTACTAAGCCATGCCCCTACTACCGGCAGTATATTTTTAAAATACAATCTGTATACCTGTTTGAACGGAAATTTACCTGGCTGAGAGAACTCCAGAACAATAAATCTGCTGCCGGGTTTTAGTACCCGGAAAATATCCTGTAATCCCTTCTCAAGATTTTCAAAATTACGGACACCAAATGCAACGATTGCGGCATCAAATGTCTTGGTTTCAAAAGGCAGATTCTCACTATCTGCCTGAACGAGGGTAATCCTGCTATCCAGTCCCTTGTCTTTCAACTTCTTCCTCCCCACCTCAAGCATGCCATTTGAAATGTCTATACCTGTAATATTTTGCGAAACATGGCTTGCGGCTATTGCAAAATCTGCAGTACCCGTAGCTATGTCCAGTACATGAGAAGGGCTTTGCTCCTTCAGCATGCGGATGGCCTTTTTACGCCATCCTTTATCAATACCAAGGCTAAGAAAATGGTTGAGGAAATCATACCGGTGGCTGATGTTATCGAACATCTCTTCCACCTGCTTTTTCTTTGTCGACTGTTTATCTTTATAGGGTACTACTGTCATGAATGATGATTTTACTGGAGAACTTTAAGTTCAACCCTTCTGTTTAGCTCTCTGCCTTCTAATTCATCATCATTGCTGGCCAATGGTCTTTCCTCACCATATCCTACAGCCGTAATCCTGGCAGCATCAATCCCTTTTTCCACGAGGTAATTTTTAACTGCCTGAGCCCTCCGTTCCGATAGTTTTTTATTGTAATCGGCCGGTCCGACGTTATCGGTATGTCCTCCGAGTTCGATTTTGAGTGCGGGATTTGATTGCATCATCTGTAACAGTTTATTCAGCTCATCGAAAGAGTCTTCTGTAAATGTTGCTGTACCAGAAAGAAAATAGACATTGCGCAACACCTGTGAATACCCTGTTCTTAACCGTTGAAGCTCAATAAGTCGCTTGAACTCCTGTGGTGCAGCTATGGAAGCGGGCAGGTTTACCCTGAAATTACTGAATGCATATCCGGCCTTGTCTGCACTTAGCATATATGTTTTTGCTTCCGTAGCCGGTATAGAAAATTTGTAAATGCCGTCACCCTGCGCTGCTCCATTATATGTTTCTCCACCATTTACAGCGAGTCTGAGTGCTGCATCTACAGGGGTACCATCTTGTTTATCGACCACCTTCACCAGTAGGGTGACCGGGATCAGGTCGGCTGTAGTATTACCGGTATCGTCCGATGTTCCTGCACCATCTCCACCTCCATTAATTCCTGACGTATTATTTTCTGTACCTGTAGTGGTATTTACATTTTCAGCGGATGCATCTTCTGATATGGCTGTCGTATCCACAACGCCATTATTCTGCTGATTTCCCAACTCCACTCCGGTAATGTTGGCTTTGCCTGGGCCACCTGCGACATTACCTAACTGACCCGTTGATGATCTGCCATTGCCGTCATCATCCATAATCTGGTTGGCCGCCGTGTCGAGTGAAATCATGTAGATATCGGTAAACCCGTATCCGTCTTCTTTTACCGACGCATAATAGCCACGCTTTCCATCTTCCGTACTTACATAATAAATATCGTCATCGGGCGTGTTGATCGGAAATCCCATATTTTCAGGCGCACTCCATTCTTCACGCGCACTGTCATATTCGGTTCTGAAAATATCATAACCGCCTACACCCTTTCTTCCCTTGCTGCTGAAATATAAGGTCTTGCCATCGTAATCTATAAACGGCGCATCATCATCAAACTCCGTATTTACCTGAGCGCCCAGGTTTTCGGATTTGCCCCATCTTCCCCTGGAATCAAGTCGTGATACATAAATATCAAGCCCACCATACCCGCCGGGTCGATCTGAGGCAAAAAATAACACTTTTTTATCCGGAGAAATGGAAATAGAGCCTTCCGTATACGACTCAGAATTTATATTTTCATCCAGTGGTATGGGTTCGCTCCATATCATGGAATCGGAGCGGAAATCTGAAACTAACTGGCTCACATAAATATCTCCCTGATTTTCATCCTTATATACATACAATTGCGATCCGTCGGCTGAAAGGGCAAGGTTAGAATCGTGAAACCGTGTATTCACCATACTTCCAATATTTCCTGCCCGGGTCCAGTTGCCATTCACCTTACGTGAGATGTAAATATCCTCAAAGTAAAAGTTGTCGGCATCCACGTCTTCATTCAGGTTATTTTCCTGCCTTCTGCTGGTAAATACCATTAAGGTCTCATCCTGATTGATGACAGGACCATACTCCGGGGCGGCTGTATTAATAGCAGGCCCTACGTTTATGATTTTATAGTTGTATGGATTGTTTTTGAATTCAAGACCATTTGAGCATTCGTAAATCCGGCGTTGCACTTCCCGTTCCGGCGTACGATCAGCACCCCTGTAACGCGTATCTCTGGATAATTTCTGAAGGTATTGATCATAATACTCAGAGGCAGTCAGAAATTCGGACTGGTACTGGTATCCCTGACCTATCAGATACAGCAGATTAAACACATAATCAGGATCTGACTCATATACGCGCATAAGATAAGGTACAGATTTGCCACGTTCCACATTCTGAAGATAGTTCAGGCCAAGTTTATAGTTGATTTCGACGTTGTCCGGCTGAAATTCATATGCCTGCTCAAGAAGCTGACGAATTACTTCCCACGCTTCCGGCTGATCCCTGAGTACGATATTGGCCTGTTCCAGGAGCTGACCTGCAATTTCTTCTCTGTCTATATCCTGAGCAGAAGCAAACCGCGGAAAACTTAGTAACAGAATAATAAAAAATATGGATAACCCTGTAAGGGATCTCTTTATCATGTGTCGACTAGTCTTAAAACAACCCAAATATCAGAAAATCAATTGAATACAACAAATACCTTAAACTATAACTATAAATCCACAAAAATGTCTTTTCTTAATTCTGAATCCGGAATGACATCACGCAGATCAAGCTGAATCGGAATTTCATAATCTCCGTAAAGGAGGTTTATCGTGTATAAATGGCCGGTTTCCAGCACCATGTTGTACCTGCCGCTTTCACCATCTGTAAGATACACACCGGCAACACGCTCTTCGTCCTCTACCACCATTTCTGTAACGACAGCGCCGCCGTTTATTGTTTTTACTGTACCGTTAATAATAGCGGTCGTGCCGGCAATGTCTTCTCTGGTGAGTAAATATATATCCGTCTGTCCGTATGTATCCTCCCTTGAAGAACTGAAGTAGGCGCGCTTGCCATCATTACTGAAAACGAAATAAATATCATCATCCGGTGTGTTGATGGGATATCCTATGTTGACAGGATTTGACCATATGCCGGCAAGTGAATCGAAGGTGGATGTGAATATGTCGAATCCTCCCATGGACTTATGACCCTTCGAACTGAAATACAGTACATTCCCATCTGCGTTGATGAAGGGTCCGTCCTCGTCAAACGGTGTATTTATAACAGGACCCATATTGACAGGTTGAGCCCATGTGCCATCCGGGAGCGATTGGACCATGTAAATGTCGGTACCGCCATAGCCGCCGGGGCGGTCACTTGCAAAATACATTATTTTTTCGTCGTATGTAAGACTTGCGCTCGGCTCCCAGTATCGTGTATTAATATTGTCATTGAATGCTACCGGAGCTGTCCATCCGGTATCGGTACGGTCACTAAAGTAGAGATCTCCCGACCGCCTAGGGTTGAGCGGGTTGTCATCACCACGATACAGAATAAGACGGCCACCGATGGGCGAAAGGCCTACTGCAGCATCGTGCAATGGCGTATTAACATTTTTGGATATTGATCTGGCGAAGGTCCATCTGCCGTCGACCTTTTGTGAAAGATAGATGTCTTCAAAAAATTCATTGATGGAAGGGTCGTATGAATTTCCGGTGGTACCTTCCCTTCTGGAAGTAAAAATCAATAACTGCTCGTCGATGGATATCAAAGGGCCGTAATCGTAATAGGATGTGTTAAGTGCCTGCCCGAGGTTTTGCACCCTGACCGGTACTGTATCCCGGATAATGTCGAGGCCATTTTCACACATCTCCAATTGCCTCTTCACTGTTTCATAGCTGGGGTCGTCAGATTCAAGCTTACGCTGATAGGAGTTGTAGTACTGAATAGCTGTCTCAAATTGATAATTAAGGTGGTATGCTTTAGCGAAAGTGAATGCAGCATCCTCCGGAAGGCCTCTCTCACGTCGGAGTGGTTCAAGTAAAGTCAACGCTTCGTCTTCACGCTCCAGGTTGAGGTAGCATAAGCCAAGGTAATATTGATACATTGGATTGTCTGCTTCAATACTATCAAGTGTCAGCCATGCCCGTAATGCCCCTTTGTAATTTTCTATTGCGATGAGGTCCTTTCCTATTTGCTCTGTCCTTTTTATTGCTCTCCGCGAGGAATAATTGTAGGTTTGCTCCGCACAGGAACTCATAAGGATAACGAAACAAAAAACTATTATGGTAAGGTTGTAAAGCATCCGATTCATTTTCACCCCAAAAATATAAAGTTAATCCAATTAGCAGAACACATTGCCCTATTGATTTGAAGCTATGAAAATAAAGGAAGCCTCTTTCATTGCCAGTTATGCCAATTATAAGCAGATTGAAAATAAAAACCTACCTGAAATCGCCTTTATCGGGCGGTCAAATGTAGGAAAGTCATCGCTGATCAACATGCTCACAAATAAGAAGCAGTTGGCCAAAACCTCAGGAAAACCCGGAAAAACACGGCTCATAAACCAGTTTCTGATTGATGAGCAATGGATTCTGGTCGATTTACCCGGGTACGGGTGGGCTAAAATCGGTAAAAAAGAACGTGCTTCATGGGAAACCATGATTCAGGACTACATTCTCAAACACCCAAACCTTTTCTGCCTGTTCATCCTGATTGACAGCCGTCATGATCCACAAAAGATTGATGTGGAATTTATCAACTGGGCAGGAAGCAACGGAATACCTGTACTGCTTATCCTTACGAAGACAGACAAAATTTCATCCAATGAACTCGCCAGAAACAAGTCGGCTCTGCAACGAAAACTCGAGCAGGACTGGGAAAAAGCGCCTGACATGATCGCTGCTTCGAGCATGAATAAATCAGGAAAAGAAGAACTGCTGGACTATATTGAACAATTATTTAATCACCCAGGGTGATTTCCGGCCACAGTTCTTCGTTCCAGCTGATTTCGCGAATTCTGAGCTTCGGTCTGCCTTCATCTTTGAGATCGTAAGCATGGTAGATCAGATAATCGGTACCGTCAAAGGTATAGGCTGCCTGATGTCCTACTGCGGCCCAGTTAACGCCGTCGCCCTCAGCTACCAGCGTACCTCCACCTTTTGCCAGGTTATTGCCCTCCTTATCCAGGTAAGGGCCACGTATATTATCAGACCGACCCACCATGATCTTGTAGGAGCTTTCTATTCCCCTGCAGCACCTGTCCCAAGACACAAAAAGATAATAATAGCCGTGTTTTTTAAATATAAATGGCGCTTCAATAGCTCCGTTTTCCATACGCTGGTTATTCTCCAGCTGCTCTGGTGTATAAATGTCGTCGTAGTTGAGCTCCGGATTGGCCGCATCCCCGGCATCACGCTCATCTACATAAAAGGCTCTTTCCCTCGCAGCAATCGTATACCACTCCTGAGAAGAGTCTGTGACTATTTCAATCATGTTGTCTTTCATCTTTACCAGCTTCATACCCATCCAGAAGGAGCCAAATGTCATCCAAGGCGTATTATCATCATCTATGACGATATTGGGATCGATTGCATTCCACATATCACGCCCGGGAACAGATTGAATTACCATACCCTGATCCTCCCATTTATATTCAGGGCTTGCAGGATCAAGGGTTTTGTTTGTGACCACGCCGATAGCGGAGGTATTTCGCCCAAAAGCGGAAACAGAATAATATAAGTAGTAAGTACCATCCTTTTTGATGATATCCGGAGCCCACATCGAACCTCTGAATTTGGGGATAGTTTTTAAAACCCACTCAGGTGTCTCATCAAATACAGGGTCAAGATCCTGCCACTGCTTCATATCCGTTGAGGATTTAACCAAAACCCCTCTGCCGGTGTGAAAAAGGTAGTAGGTATCCCCTTCTTTTATCATTACCGGATCATGCGCCACTGTACCCCTGTCCTGGGCGTGACAGGAAAAAGAAATCAGAAAAACGAGAAGTAAAGAAATGTATTTCATATTAACAATTTCAGATTGTGCGTAAAGTTATGGAAAAGAATATTTTTATGAAGTCTGAAGCCGTGATAGTTCCAACTGAGGTTTTTTTTATAATTTGCGTCAGCATTTGAAGTTAAAAAGGAAGATCAGTTAAGATGGAGTTTAAGGAAATCGCATCAATATCCGGAAAAGGCGGATTGTTTAAAGTGATAAAACCAACGCGCACGGGCGTAATCGTGGAGGAAATATCACCTGAAAAAAAGAGAATGGTAGCCGGACTCAAAAATAGGGTAAGCCTGCTGGATGAAATAGGTATTTATACCCAAACGGCAGATGGTGCCAAACCCCTGAAGGAGGTAATGCAAACAATGTTTAAGGAATTCAAAGGAGATCTGGGCGTAGATGCTAATGACGACCCCGAAGAGCTAAAAGCATTTCTAACACATGTGGTTCCGGATTACGATACACAAAAAGTTTATGTAAGTGATATTAAGAAGCTGATCAATTGGTATCTGATCATTTTTGAAAACTTCCCCGAACTATTGGAAGAAGAAAAGCAGGAGGAAAAAGAAAAAGCTTCTTCAAAAAGCGCAAAAAAAGAAGAATCGGAAGATCCGAAAACTGAGACGAAGTCATCCAAATCCACGACGAAAACCACAACGAAAAAAAGCCCGACTACCTCAACTGCCAAAAAGCCAGCTCCTAAAAGTAAAAAAGAAGGCTGATGAAGCCTGCTAAGCTCATCCAACACCTCGACCTGCCAAAGGATAACGAAGTGACAGAAGCTGAGCTGACTGAATTGGTGAAAAGCCGGATCAGGTCGATGCTGGATACAGAACCTGAGCAGTTCTTTTCTGTGTGTTATCGACTTGATGTGTCTGAACATAAGGTAAAAGCGATATTAGCTTCATCTGTCGACATTTACGGTGACCTGGCCCGTCTATTTATCGAAAGGGAAAAAACACGACAGTATTATAAAAAACATTATTCATGATTGTCTATAAGTTTGGAGGTGCATCAGTAAATGACGCGGAGGCCATCAGACGGGCAGCAGCAATCATTCAGCAGGTAAAAGAACCCTGTGTGGTTGTCATCTCAGCCATTGGGAAGACAACGAATAAACTAGAAAATGCTCTTACATTACACCAGCAGGGAAAAGATTATATACCTAACCTGGACGAGATCATAAACGAGCATCGTCAGATAAGACAAGAGCTCAACATCCCCGATGATGATGTCTTTAGCTCCAAATGCGAGGAGCTTTTCCGTGTTTTCTCTTCAGCAAACCACGATGACCATTCCGGGGCCTTGTATTCGAGGGTGGTCTCATGGGGAGAATTGATGAGCACACGTATCATGTACGACTACCTGAAAGGCCGCATGCCTGCCGTACAGTTACTTGATGCCCGCGATGTAGTCAAAACCCAACAACGGTTTAAAAATGCAGAAATAGCATGGTCCCTGACCGAAAAAATGATCAGATCAGCCTGGAAGTCAGCCTCAGACCTTGTGATCACACAGGGTTTTATTGGCAGCAGCGAGCTGGGAGAAACCACCACACTGGGAAGAGAGGGATCCGACTATACCGCCAGTATTTTTGCATATTGCCTCGATGCAGATGCGGTAACCACCTGGAAAGATGTGGACGGCATACTTACAGGTGACCCCAAAAGATTTGATCAGGTACAAATCCTTCCCATGCTGAGTTATCAGGAAGCGTCAGAACTCACCTACTACGGCGCCAAAGTCATTCACCCGAAGACCATACAACCTCTTGCAGACAAGCATATTCCCCTGTTTGTAAGAAGTTTTTTGGATAAAAACACACCGGGAACAATCATCAGCGATACGGCAGATCAAACTCAATATCCCTGCATCATTTTGAAAGAAAATCAAATGCTGCTTACCCTGCACAGCCGAAATCTATCGTTTATCGATGAAAAAAAAATCAGTGTTGTCTTTCACCTGATCTCCATAAGCGGTATTTCATTAAACCTGATCCAGATGGGTGCCACCTCGCTTACACTATGTGTGGATAATGCCAATCAGGAAGCTTTTTACCTCACCGAAAGTCTTAGCAAGGATTTTCGGGTGCGTTATAATGACAACCTTGAACTAATTACCATTAAAAATTATACCCCGGATGTGATTGAACAGGTATCAGCCAAACGGGAAATTCTTTTTGAACAAGTGTCAAGAACAACCTGCCAGATAATTGTACGCTGATGTGGAGTTATTGGGAAAAAGAAGTATTTGAAAAAGCTGATCTTATTATTGTAGGAGGCGGATTTACCGGCCTTTGGACTGCTGTGCATTATCTCCGTGCACATCCGCACCGAAATGTTATCATCCTGGATGATCAGGAGCCTGCATCAAGAAAAAATGCCGGCTTTGCCTGCTTTGGAAGCTATACTGAGATCCTGCGAGACATACAGGAAATGGGCGAGCAGAAAACGATGGAACTTGTCAGTATGCGTATGGAAGGGATAGAAAAAATCCGGCAGCTGGCACCCGGAATAATAGAGTTTAAAGGCGGCTTTGAACTACTGGAGGCCTATCCGGATAAGCTGGAAGAGGTAAACGCTTTGCTGCAGCCCTTTTCAGCTGAAATGTTCAGAGAAACAAATAAGGACTTTGGCTTCCACCATGTGCCCCATGTGGTAGAAAATGAAAAAGAGGGGCAACTCAATCCCTTCAGGTTATGGAAGCATCTCTATCAGATATTTGTGCACCTCGGAGGTATTTTTATTCACGATCACGTGGTGAATGTTGAACCTGGAAAGGTGAATACGCAAAAGCGAAATTATCACGCTGATAAGGTGATGCTGGCAACTAACGGGTATACACAGCGGCTTATTCCTGGTATCAGCGTTATGCCGGGACGGGGCATGGTACTCATCACCTCACCTGTCCGTGACCTGAAAATAAGCGGCACCTTTCATATGGAGGAAGGGTATTACTATTTCAGGGACTATGAGGGAAGAGTATTATACGGAGGTGGCAGGAACCTGGCAATGAAGGATGAACAAACCATGGAGGAGGGGATAAATGACATGATCAGAAAAAAGCTTATGGTCGATCTAAAGGAAAAAATCCTTCCTGGTTGTGATTTCACCATTGACTATGAATGGAGTGGAATCATGGGCTTTGCTAACACACGGTATCCAATGTACGGCATTCATGATGGTGTCTTTTATGTAGCCGGCATGGGTGGAATGGGGCTTGCACTAGCGCCGGTAATGGCTGAGAAGATGGCACGTGAGCTTTCATAAAATAATTCTTTTGTATCTTTCGCGCCTGATATGGAAAAAGCAAAAGAACCTACCCTATTACAATCCTTTCTACCTATACTGTTTCTGATTGTTCTGCTGGCCATAAACGTAGGCATATTTGGCGATGAAGCGGTGGCAGGTGCCAATCAGATTGTGCTGTTGTTATCGGCAGCCTTCGCTGCTGTTGTAGCTGCATTTAACGGACATTCGTGGACAGATATTCAAGCCGGGATAGTTAAAAGTATTAACGCGGCGCTTGGCTCAATTCTCATTCTGCTGCTCATTGGTGCACTGGCAGGAACATGGCTGATAAGCGGCATTGTGCCGGCCATTATCTACTACGGATTAAACGTTCTTAATCCTACTATTTTTCTGGTAGCAGCCTGTGTGGTAGCATCCATTGTGTCGGTTGCAACCGGGAGTTCCTGGACAACGGCAGCTACTGTTGGTATAGCACTTCTTGGAATAGGTAAAGCGCTGGGAATTCATGAAGGCCTTGTAGCCGGGGCAGTACTTTCAGGTGCCTATTTCGGGGATAAAATGTCACCCCTTTCAGACACTACTAATCTGGCGCCTGCGATGGCAGGAACAGAGTTGTTTCGTCACATCCGCTATATGGCATGGACGACTGTACCTTCTATCAGTATATCTCTCATCATATTTTTGATTTTAGGATTTTTTCA
>CAZEQJ010000037.1:20105-28909 GCA_964514385.1 uncultured Cytophagales bacterium | reverse complement strand
GACTCGAACCTGGAACCTACTGCTTAGAAGGCAGTTGCTCTATCCGGTTGAGCTAGCGAACCAACGCTTTTTCTTGCCTTAAGGTTACATGACGTCATCGTCAGTTTCCTCTTGCTCAGTTTACTATGCGGAGAGAGGGGGATTCGAACCCCCGGTACCCGGGAAGGGTACGGCAGTTTAGCAAACTGCTGGTTTCAGCCACTCACCCACCTCTCCGTGGAAAGTTTCTGTACAATATTTTAATGCACGGCTTCTCTTCATCAAAGCACTATAACTGCCATCGGACAGCTTTCGAAGGCTTCTTTTCCGAAAAGGAGTGCAAATATAGAAATCATGATGAATTAAAGCATCATTTTGGAGTATTTTTTAGAAAAGAAGAAGATGGCAGGCAGGTAATATTTTATGCTTTTATGCATACCTATTTTAGTCAGAATCACAGACATTAGCAGAAAATCCGGAATACCTATATGTTTGGCTGGTATAAAAAATATCAGAATGCAAATCGTGCACTGAAAGAAGAGCGGAAACTACGTGCTTCTGCTGAGAAGCTTTTACTGGAGCGCACATCCGAATTCTCCAAAACTCAAAAACTCTATCAGGACATGGTTGCGAAAGAGGAGGAGCGTGCCTCAGATAAGGAACATCTTCTTTCCATTGCTGAAAAGAAGCTAGATGCGCTGGTCAATTCTGTGTCTGACATTATATTTCGTGCTAACCCTGCAGGGGAGTTTGTGTATGTAAATGACTCTGTTTCCCGGATTATCGGCTTTGAGGTCGACGAGGTAATAGGTAAACACTTCACTGAGCTTGTTCATCCACACCACACGGAAAATGTCGTGCAGTTTTATTATGAACAGGTAATGAAAAGGGAGAAATCGACCTATCTCGAATTCCCATGCTTAACAAAGTCCGGCGACTTCATATGGGTAGGCCAGAAGGTGACTGCTGTTTACAATGATCAGGGCGATTTACTCGAAATGAATGCGGTAGTGCGCGATATCGATGACAGGAAAAAGGAAGAGGAACGATCCAATATCCTGTTTCAGCGAATGGAAACCATGATGGGTAACCTGAATTCGGCTATCCTGATTGAGGACGAAAATCGCAACATTGCACTTACAAACCAGCTTTTTTGTGATCTTTTCCAAATCCCGGCTCCACCAGAAGCACTGATAGGAATGGATTGTTCCAATTCAGCCGAGCAGTCTAAACATTTATTTAAAAACCCTGAAAATTTCATCAGTCGCATCGACACTATACTCAGGGAAAAGAAAAAGGTGATTGACGAAAAAGTGGAGATGGCCGATGGTCGCATTTTGCTGAGAGAATATCTGC
Source organism: uncultured Cytophagales bacterium (assembly GCA_964514385.1). Taxonomy (GTDB): domain Bacteria; phylum Bacteroidota; class Bacteroidia; order Cytophagales; family Cyclobacteriaceae; genus CAZEQJ01. The sequence continues at coordinate 27,574 of CAZEQJ010000037.1, read as the reverse complement.
CGGTATATATCGACGATCACTACAAAGGTCACCTGTGGGCATATCGCGATATCACTGAAAAAGAATTATACGACAGGAGGCTGCAGGCCAGCGAAGAAAAATACCGTGGCATAATTGAAAATATGGAGCTTGGCCTTATGGAAGTCAATAATGACCAGGTCATCACCAAGGTTTACGATCGGTTTTGCGAAATGACGGGTTATGAGCCGGATGAACTGATAGGCAAAAATGCAGTGGACGTTTTTCTTCCTGAAGCATACAAAAATATTAACGTCGAAAATCACCTCAAGCGCGCACAGGGAAACTCTAGTGTCTACGAAATTGAGATGCGCAAAAAAGATGGATCAACATTCTGGGCCATGATCAGCGGTGCACCTATCCGGGATATTAACGGGGAAACCACCGGCTCAATAGGTATTCATTATGACATTTCGGAACAGAAAAAAGCCCAGCAGGAACTCATCGAGGCACGAAATGCAGCAGAGCGCAGCCGCATGGTGGAAAAGGAGTTTCTGGCCAAAATGAGCCATGAAATCCGGAATCCCATCAATGCGATTATAGGAGCTTCCAGCCTTATGTATGACACCTTTCTTTCGGCAGACCAGAAGGAACACCTCGAAACCATCAGCTATTCCTCCGAGATTTTGCTGAATCTTATAAAAGATGTACTGGATATCAACAAGATCGATTCGGGCGAGATGCTGTTCAAGGAAGAGCAGGTATCATTACCCTCTCTTATCAATTCGATCATACGCACACATCAGTTTAAGGCAGCCAATAAAAATGTAGAGATAATTCAGGTCATTGATCCGGAGGTCAGGTACGATGTACTCACCGATAAGACGTATGTCAATCAAATCCTGTTAAACCTCCTCGGTAATGCCATTAAATTTACTGAAGACGGATATATCAAGATTTTTCTGAAGGAGGTAGAGGCTAAAGGGTCAAAAAGAAAACTTCGCCTTACCGTTGAAGATACAGGGATTGGTATCGCACCGGATCAGGTGGAGAGCATCTTTGAAAAATTCAGGCAGGCCGATTATGATATAAAACTAAAATATGGTGGTACCGGCCTTGGTCTTGCTATTACACGCCAGCTGGTAGATCGTATGGGAGGTGAAATATGGGTGGAGAGCGAGTTGAATAAGGGCTCATCTTTTATCTGTGAGTTTGAATTTGAGACATTGAAAAGGAAAAACAGCCCGTCACCTGTACGTAAACAGCCTAAGATCAGCTCGCTTGAGAAGATCAGCCGAATCCTCGTAGTGGAGGATAATCTGCTCAATCAGAAATACCTGAAAGGAATACTAAAAAAACAGAATCTCACATTTGATATGGCCAATAACGGCCTGGAGGCTCTGAATCTCATAGATAAGCATACGTATGATGTGATTCTGATGGATATACGCATGCCTGAGATGGATGGATATCAGACGACCATCGCCATTCGTGGTATGGATGACAACCCCAATAAGGATGCCATCATCATTGCACTTACTGCATCAGCGCTGGTTGACGAAAAAGAAAAGGCAGTAGAGGCAGGCATGAATGACCATCTCTCAAAGCCATATACAGTCGATGAGCTCTTTGATGTGATAGCAGGACATTTAGAACAGGACGGACCCTCTTTAAAAGAGCATAATGTGGCGGAGGATTCCGTTTTCCGCTTTAATGAAAACCTGGATATCAATACGCTGCAGATGTATTACGCCGATGATCTAGATTACGCGCTGCAGATGTTTGAGGTTTTCCAGGAAGTGTATCCTGACGAGCTTGAAAGATTAGAAAAGAATTATGACCAACAAAACTGGACAGAATTTTTCAAGGGAATTCATAAATTGAAATCTAATTTTACGATGGTTGGACTACCGGCACTTACACAGCTTTTTGAGGACATAGAAAAATTCAAAAAGGATGAGGGAGCAAATGAAGTCTCAGATTTGTATGAGCACTTCAGAGAGGAGCAGAGCCGGATCATTCCCATCGTTGATGAGCAGATTGAAGCGCTCCGCAGACATTTAAATACGGCAAAAATATGAACGCAATCATTGTAGACGATGATAAACTTTCAAGAACATCGTTGAAAACCCTATGCGGGAAGATCGAAGGTCTTTCCATAATGGATGAGATTGATAACGGCTTGTCCGCCATGAAATACCTGACATCACATGAGGTGGACCTGGTGTTTCTGGATGTGGAAATGCCCGACTTTAGCGGGATCGACCTTATAAAGACCGTCAAAGACCTGCCACAGGTTATCCTTGTCACAGGTAAAGCAGAGTATGCACTCGAAGCCTTCGAACTGGAGGTAACTGACTATCTTACCAAACCGGTAACACTTGCCAGGCTGCAGAAAGCGGTGGACAGGGTACAAAATATAAATAAGGATTTCGTGCTCAATGAGCGGGACTTTATTTTCGTAAAGGTTGACGGGAGGCTGGTAAAGCTAAACTTTGATCAGATATTGTTCATCGAAACACTTGGCGACTATGTTCAGTTTTATACCGATGATGGTAAGAAGCACATTGTACATTCCACACTGAAAGGTATAGATGAAAAGCTAAACCATCCGTTTTTTGTTAAAGTACACCGATCCTATATCGTTAATATTTCCAAGATTGTAGATATTGAAGAATCAAATCTCGTAATCTCAAACAAGGTCATCCCTATATCAAGGGCACAAAAACCCTTGCTCATGAAGAAAATAAATACAATCTAACCAGCAAAAGAGCCAACACCACTGGCATCAATAAACCCCGGAGTATAGAAAAAGCGGTGAATTTCGTGATCTGTGGTTAACTTCTCAGCTTCCTCCTCTGCCACAGGTCTTCTCCCAAAGAAGGACAACTCCCCCTGTATTACATTAAACAGACGGGGAAGATCATTCAGCCGGCATTTTATCAGCCATTTCCTTGCAGCTTCACCTCGATCATCTGTTTTGACCACAAGTTCTCCCGACTGATGCATATTCCATATACCTTCATTTACAAAGCCATGATCTCCAATCAGTTCTACAGTGCTCGCTTTAATCACATTCGGTTTCTTTGATATTGGAGTTCTATCGCAAAAAGAATACAGCAGTATAGGGCGGTAATCCTTACCGATGTAGGGATGAGACTTCAATGCAGGTTCGCGTGACGTAAAGGTCAGGATGGTGGAGATCAATATAAAAAGGGGACTGGTTAAAATCAAAAGGATTGACGCCATGATGACGTCAAAAATCCTTCTGATATATGAAAATATGGAAACCGATGGCACTACCGGTGAACTTTCAGTCTGCCGTTGACTTTTATATATGCTGAATTGCAACTTATTGAGGTTACTGTCAGGTTCGATCACATCATCCAGCAGCTCGTGTACATCAGGTCCCACTTTTTCGTTCGTGAAGCCGATGACCTTTACTTCCGGCATAAATTGCCTTATCTCTGAAGTGAAATTGGACACCTGATAGGCAGTGTATTTGTCCAATGGTATGAATACGGCTACCAGTTGATAGTTTTTGAAGAAATATTGCAGTTCACTGATATCAAAATCATTTAGAATGACCGGAGTATAGTTCAGATTCGCAATATTGACGTAGAGCCTGGGCGGGACAATGCTGTCCTTGGGATTATAAATAACCACAGCCTTTTCCATTACGCAGCAATGTCAGAAGTGATTTTTGAAATGATCAGGTCAAGTTCCTTCGGATGGAACGGCTTGGTCAGATAAAAATCAGCTCCTGCCTCATACGCCTTCACCCTGTCTTCCGCACTCGTCTGGCCGGATAATACCAGTATCGGTATTTCTTTGGCAAACTCTTTATCCCTGATGTAATTGATCAGGTGATATCCGTTTTCACCCGGCATATGGAGATCGGTGATCACCAGGTCCGGTAATGAGGAATCAAGGTAATACTTAGCATCAGATACATTTCTTACCCACTCTACGGCGTACTGTTTTTCGTAACGCTTACCGATGAATTTTGGGATCATCGGATTGTCTTCTACCAATAGTATCAGCTTCATATTTTTTATCATTTTTCTAATACTATATTCGACAAAACGAAGATGAAGGAGATGGAATTTAGTTCACCGGTATTATTGATCCGGAGTTTGGTAATATTTCATCGATTTTTGGGAAAAGGAGGTATTAAACCGGTGAAACTGTAGAAAAGCAACGATCAGGATATCAGAGATCTGTCATCCCTGGATTGGTTACAAGTTAAAAAATATGTCTCTGACATGAATTAGGTGCCGGGTTTTTCAGAGTGTCACCTTTGTTACAAATTGGTAATCCGGTATGCACCAACTTTACATCATAAATATTGAAACAAATTAAATTGTAATTATGGGTATCATATCAAATTTATTCGGTCCTAAAGTTGACCTTTCAGAAGTAATCGCAGACGGAGCAATCGTGCTTGATGTACGCACAAAGGGTGAATACGCCTCAGGACATGTTAAAGGCTCAAAACATATACCACTGGATCAGGTAGGTTCCAGAATGGAAGAAATAAAATCGTGGAATAAGCCGGTAGTGGCAGTATGTGCATCAGGCGGCCGTAGTGGAGCAGCGACGAATGCTATGAAGTCAGCAGGTATTGAGGCCTATAACGGAGGCCCGTGGACGGTAGTGGACGCGATAGTTCGATAGTCATTCCAACCTTTTTTTATTCCTGGTTGTCTTATGATCAGAACACATGATAACCAAATGAAAGGCCCCGGTAACGCCGGGGTCTTTTTTTATATCTCCCACACCAAAATGGTTCACTTTGTTTATTAGATTCTGCATACTGATGCACTACTTTCCAGGTGCGAAACATACAAATTTACATTAAGGTCATATTCAAATCATTTAAAGCCATCATTATCATTCAATTTGTTTCTTGAATATTACCAAATTCTGTTAATTATTTAACAATAAATTCATCCCTGATGATCGCAATTCTATTTACTGATACTGATAAATATCAGTATATCAGCTGATTACCATCAAGCCCTGAATTAACAGGTTATTTTTCCACATTACAATATGGTAACGCTTACTTTACCCTGCTTTATATCACTATCACTGCTATTGCACCATCATAAAATAAAACCTCAATTATTCATGAAACGAATTTTCAACCTAAGTTTGACTTTAGTATTAGCCACAGGGCTAATATTCAGCTGCGAAGGTCCGGAAGGACCAGCCGGACAAGTCGGTGAAGCGGGAGAGCAGGGACCTGCAGGTTCATCAGCGCTAGTAAATGTAACTCAAGAAGCTGCCGGAGATAATTGCTCCGTGGGTGGCTTCAGAATCGATGTCGGTACCGATACTAACGGTAACGGTAGCCTTGATGCTGATGAGATCACAGGTACGGCATACACTTGTACTGGTGAGTCAGGTACTGATTACCTGATCAACACGATAGAAATTGAGCCAGGTGACGATAACTGCCCTTCTGGTGGTTTCACTATCACTGCCGGTCTTGATGCTAACGGTAACGGAACACTGGAAGAATCAGAAATCGAGCAGAATATCGACCTTTGTACTGGTGATATTCCTCGTTCAGGTGTTCGACCTCTTGTTACTCTTTTCGGTGAATTCCTTAACACTGTATCTGTTACCAACCTGATCCACTCTGAGCAAACATTCCCTACCGCTGATGGTGGTGAGTTCGTACTTGGTGGTTCTGCTGATGGTGCCGGTATGGTAGAATACGATGCTGATCATTTTGCTCTGATGGTAAACCTTGAGGATCACTACTCTGTAGTTCGTCTTATCATCGAAAAAGAATCTTTCGAAGTAGTTCAGGCTGACTATATGGTGAACTCTGGTGTATCTGACTATGCTCGTCAGTGTTCAGGTACAATGTGGGAAGCTGCTATCCATGGTGGATCTGAGGATTTCTTCATCTCTGCTTCTGAAACATGGAACTACACTTCCAAGAGAATCGATATCGATGAGGCTCCTGCCGGAGAAACTTCTCCTGTGCGTAGCAACAACCTTACTGGTTTTGGTAGAATGGCATGGGAAAACAACGTTCCTCTTCCTGCTGTAGCTTATCCTGGACAAACAGTAGTAGTAGGTGGTGATGATGACTCTTCAAGCGGTACTGCTTTCGGTCAGATCTCTATCTATCACAGCGACGCTGGTGATGCTGATATTGACAATGGTAAGATCTATGTAATGCGATCTCTTGATGATGCTCTTCTTGATGAAGGTGACATTGCCTTCGGTCAGGATTATGCAGTAGAATTTGTAGAAATCGCCAACGGTAAAGATCTTGGTTTTATCGAAATGGGTCAGGCTTGTCTTGATTCAGGTGCATTCCAGTTCATGCGTGTTGAAGACCTTGACTACGGTAAAGGTTCAGCAGAAGCTAACAGAACGATCTACTTTGCTGTAACAGGTAGAGGTCCAGGAAGAGGTACTTTCAACGACTGGGGTACAGGTTACAAACTGGTATTGGATGCAAACAATCCACTACAGGGTACACTTACTCAGATCGTTTCCGGAAACGTATACTCTAACAACCGTGATGGTAACATGCCTTCACTTCAGTCTCCTGACAACATCTGTGTAACTGACAACTATATCTACTGGCAGGAAGATCCTAACTCTTTCGACAGAGGACACCAGGCTTACATCTGGCAGACTGACCTTAACGGTAATAACCCTAAGGCAGTACTTCAGATTGACTTTGAAGCATATCTTGAGCAGGATGGTTCAAGAGACAGCGACGGATTTAACGGTGAATTCGGTGCTATGTTTGACATCTCTGACAAGGTAAACGAAGACGGTACTTTCGTAATTTGTCTGCAGCCTCACTACTGGGAGAATCCTAAGTATGAAGGAATTGATGGTCACTTCAGAACAGACTTTACTGCTGAAATCAACGGTGGTCGTGAAGACGATCAGGGATCTCAGTTGGTTGTTCTTCGAGGATTGCCAAGATAATCTAATCTAAAATTGATATAAAAAATGGGTTCCAGCAGTGGAGCCCATTTTTTTGGTAAAAAGAAAAAATATGAAAAAGCATTTAATACCTATTATCCTTTACATCGAAGTATTTTCATTTTTTTCTTGTCAGCCAAACCCTGAGGTGCGGTATGATAAAGTGCACGATAAGGTGACAACACACCTCGAAAAAACAGTTTCGCTTTTGGATGACCTGGCACAGGCAGGTACACCCGAAAAGCGGCAACAGCTACTTTCATCAGCAAGACAACACTACAAAAAGGCAGAGCCATTTCTCACAGGCCTTTTTCCCGATAATACACTCCGGGTAAATGGGCCACCACTACCAGTCTTCCGGGAAGATAATGGAAAAGTAATTGATCCTGTAGGTCTCCAGCGCCTTGACGAGATTGTACACGAAGCTGAACTTGATAGTGCTGATATGATTTATAATATCCGCATTACCAAAGGTTTCATTGATAATATGATTTACCAGTTTAGCTTGTTTGAAATTAATGATCGCCGCTTTTTTATTCCTATGCACC
>CAZEQJ010000037.1:0-20095 GCA_964514385.1 uncultured Cytophagales bacterium | reverse complement strand
CAGCAGCTACTTCGGATTTATGCCCTAAGTCTGTCCGGCTTTGATACACCTGGCAGTGTTACCGGCCTGGATGAAGCTATCGCATGTTTTGAAGGAATGAAAGAAGTCTATAATGTATCTATCGCAGATACTATCAAACTCCTTGACCGCCAGCTGCATGATGATTTTATCCATAATCTTGACGAGGCAGTCGCATATATCCGTAACCACGATGATTTTGAAACTTTTGACCGGTACACCTTTGGTCGGGAACATCTGAATAAATTAACAGAAAAGTGGCGAGATATCAGGGTGATATATGGCTTTGAAGCACCCAAATCAACCGCATTAAACCTGGATGCTCCCACCTTTTTTGAAGAAAATTCATTTAATATCGATGCGTTTAGAAGTCCGAAATCTAAAAATCCGACTGAAAAGCAAATAGCCCTGGGAGCCAGATTATTTAACGACGTGCGCTTAAGTGCCAGTGGCAACCTGTCCTGTGTTTCCTGTCATAATCCTTCCAATGCCTATCAGGATGGCCTTCCGAAAGCTCTGGATAAAGATGGTAACATGATGGAACGTAATACGCCTACGGTAATCAATACGATCTACCAGCGAAAATTCTTCTGGGATGGACGCTCTGATAATCTCGAACAGCAAATCACCAACGTATTTGATAATGAGGGTGAGTTTAACAACAATGCGCATAGCATCAAATCCAGTGAAATACTGGATGATGAAACATATCAGAAACTGATAGAAGAGGCCTATCCGAATACCAGGATAGACCGAAATACACTTATCAGAGCCCTTGCAGCGTATACCAGCACATTAAATGCAATGAACTCAAGATTTGATAAGAATATGCGGGGTGAAACAGATGACTTTACAGAGCAGGAGATACTGGGAATGAATTTATTTATGGGAAAAGCACTCTGCGCTACCTGTCATTTTATTCCGCTGACAAATGGTACCGTTCCTCCTGCATTTTTTGAGACGGAAAAAGAAGTATTGGGTACGCCGCAAACTGCAGAAAACAAGAAATTAGATCCCGACAGGGGCTTCTTTTGGTTTTTTCAGGAGGAAATACACGACCATATGTTTAAAACTCCTACAGTGCGTAATGTCGAGCTTACAGCGCCTTATATGCACAACGGTGTGTATAATACCCTCGAAGAAGTCATGGTCTTTTATAATAAAGGCGGAGGTGCAGGCATGGGCTTTGATGTTCCTAATCAGACACTGCCATTTGATTCACTTAGTCTGAGCACAGAAGAAATCGATGCGCTTGTAGCCTTTATGAAAACCTTCACTGATACCAATATCGGGTCAGCGGAAGCATACTCCCTTCAGGATGACATGATGGCATCTGAATAAATATAGTTTGGCGGCGATGTTGAAAACATCGCCGCCAAACATAATATCATCTAATTCTGTTTTTATGTTATGCTCAAAACAGCTTTATTGCTCGTTATAACAGGTATTATAGTTTCTTGTCAGTTTAATAGCGAACCGCCCGTATTTACATTTTCAGATTCTGAGATTACTGTTGGTTATGGTCTTGAACAGGGTGACACCTTGCTGCAATTGGATGTTACCGTCTCGGAAGGTGGTCTTAATTATGAAATCCTGAGTCAGGATCCGCAGAACGCCGTTTCTGTAACCAACACCGGCTTTATGCTGGTCAGTGACGAATCTGTATTCCAACCCACCGAGTCATTTGAGGTTTTTGGTATAGTACGTGCCTTTTCCGGCCCTCATTATCAGGACATTTCCTTTACTATTCGGGTTTTATCTTCCTTACAGGTTGCCGACATTGAGACGACCATACTACCGAACCCGGCCCCGGGGTTTGTATTAGGTTCTATAATTATACACGACTCACGAAATGTCAGTTATTCCATTTTATCCGAAAGTATACCAGGTTCTGTCGGCGTTACTGATGCCGGTCGTATTGTTGTTGAAAATACAGCTTCTTTCCCCCGAAACTCCGTTTTCGATGCTTTTGTCGGGATTTCTGATGATATTCTGACCGATACAATCCGGATTACTGTAACTACCATTAACCTTTGGTCTGGTCCTGACATTGAATTTGAGAAGGTTGAGCAATCTGATCCGGACAGGGAAGAAAATCAGGACCGCATTACGGAAAATGTATGGATTACCCGTGCCAATACCGGGGGTGAAATATATAATGCCAAAAGCGAAAATGGTCCCACCCAGTTTGTAAGTCCTGAAGGTACACTATGGGCACGTGGTGTAAAAGAAAATATTTTTTCGCTGACATTCGATACCTTTCGCAACGTGGTGAGGCCGGCCAATGTCGTAAATCAGGACCTTATCTTATACATCATAGATGAAGAAGCTTATATACCGGTCAGGTTTACATCCTGGTCTTCAAGTGGTAAGAATGGTCAGAGTGGGGGGGTTGTCTACATCCGGGCCACTGAAGACTAATTTGGGTATATTTGTAGTGTGGAAACAGAAATCACCAGTGCTTCAAATCCAAAATTCAGGCACCTCCTGCAGCTGAAAAATAAATCCCGTGCACGCAGGGAAGAGCAGCTTTTCCTCCTCGAAGGCAGGCAGGAGCTGGACTATGCCATATCAAATAAATACACCATTCATAGCATCTGGCGCGTAAAGGAATGGATGCCTACACCATTGCCTACAAACACAACAATATATAATATTACACCCGATCTATACGGTAAAATAGCCTACCGTGGCTCCACGGAAGGGGTTTTGGCAGTGGCATACGAAAAACAACACCTCCTGCCCGTTGAAATCAGCCGTGACGCGCTCATACTTGTACTACACGGGCTCGAGAAGCCGGGCAACATAGGCGCCATAATACGCACCGCTAAGGCTGCAGGCGCCGACTATGTGATCCTGTCTGACTGTCCTACAGATTTGTACAATCCAAATCTGATACGAGGAAGCGTAGGTACCATTTTTGAAGTAAATATTGCCATAGCCGGATTTGAAGAGGTTGTAAACTGGTGTAAAGATCACCAAATACCCATTTTCACTTCTTTATTGCAGGGTGGTCAATCTATGTATGCGCTGGACTTCAAAGGTAAAGTAGCCATTGTGATGGGGGAAGAGTCCAACGGGCTGCCTGAAAAATGGCGTACTGTCTCTGACGCCTCCGTTTATATTCCAATGAAATCTAATATTGATAGCCTCAATGTATCAAATGCCGCAGCTATTTTATTATATGAGGCATTCCGGCAGCGTCATGGTTATTGATCATCACCACCTGACGATTCTTCGCCTGTTTGCCCGGAATCTTCTGCAGGGAGTTCCCCTTCTTCTATGTCGCCGTCCTCGTATTCGATGATATCATTCTTGCCAAATGGCGGCCACCAGCTGAAAATTCGCTGGAAGAATGTTGTTTCCTCTTCATTTTCTTTTTCCTGCACTACGCCTTGGCCTTCAATATTGAGGTAGTTCTCTTCATTTTCAAAAATATCCCCAAAAGCATAGCTATAGTATTCCTGCTCAGCGTTGTATCCCAGGTCGATCCTGTTGTAAATCCCGAACTGGCTGATTACATCACTCAGCATTGAGTCCTGCTCAATCTGTAGCTCTGCCAGCAGGATCAATGAATCCTGTTCAATACTTTGCCCGTAAACATGTTTCTTCTCTACCGTGTGAAGGGATAGCTGTTTGAGATAGTAAGGCTCTTTTTTGGCTATGCCATAACGGTTTTTCTCAAAATTGGAAATATCATTTCTTGGAATTGAATCTTCCGTGAATAGAGAAAAGGCCATATCACTGGAGCCCTGATTATGATAATAATAGCTTTGATAGGCAGGGCACACCTGTTGTGTACAGGAGGCACACCAGGCAGTGAAAGCGCATAACACAAGTACCCTGCTTAAATTCATTTTAGTTTTAATTACTTAAAGTTAAGGTTTAAGTAAATTTTTGCAAAAATAACGATGTTTACCCGGAATAATTTCGATATACGTCACTTTTTTAACGATCAGTTCAGTTTTCTGGCAACATCATCTACGATTAGCCCTGCCCATTCGGCATACATTTTTCCTGATGGATGCAGGTTGTCACTCGCAATATAACTCGAGTCATCCGCTGCTTTCTGGCTTATTGGCGTAATATTGAAATAGGTGATGCCAAGTTCATTGCAGATTTCGAGTGATCGCTGATTATACATTTCCAGTTCATCCGCTATACGCTCTTTATCTGACGGTATTACAAAAGGTGTTACAGAATAGTCAGGGATTGAAAGCACAAATACATTTTCCCGCTTTCTTCCGGCCAGCACTACCGCCCGGTTCAGCAATTCCCTGAATTCATTCTGAAAGGTCTGAAAAGAAAGTCCCCTGTACTGGTTATTTACCCCGATCAGGAGAGAAACAATGGTATACTCGTTATTGTCAAGATCTTCATCAGCATCCATGGCATCCAGTAGCTGGTCGGTACTCCAACCTGTACGTGCGATAATCTTCAGGTCATTGATCGCGATGTCACGTGAGCGAAGTGAATCCCTCAGCTGATATGGCCATCGTGCTGCCTCTTCTACTGATTGACCAATGGTATAGGAGTCGCCTAATGCCAGGTATGTTATAGGGGCATTCTCATTTTCTTTTTCTTCCACTGTCTGGGGGTTTGATGGAGGGGGTACATCTGATACTACTCCGTTTTCTTCATTGCCGGTGCATGCAAAAATAAATACCAGGCCGTATATCAGCATATTTTTCATTGTATCAATAATTTTATCGTAGTTTCATTCATTATTACAAAGTAAATACCTTTTGGTAAACCATAATATTCCCGCCTGTTTCCATTGATATAATAGGAGGCATCCCGTTGTTTTCCACGGATATCTACAATTCTCACATCTGTATCCGGTGTAGAAAAGGTGCCACTGGATGGGTTAGGGTATACCAGAATATCCGCATCCTCAACCGAAGTATATTGAGGGGTCGTAAAGGTTTCTGAAACTTTACCGGATAGTCCCTGTGTCTCGAAAAACAGATTAACAGTGTAAGTTGTATTCGGCATCAGACCTGTGATCTCAAAAGGGGAAGTTTCAATAACTCCCAGTTGGAGCCCGTTAACATCGGCTGTGTAGGTTACAGAATCGAAGGATACATCTGAAAACCATACCGAGGCAGATGTCGGCTGGGCCGTGACAGCGTCAATATTTACCGGTGTATTTTGATTGAAAATCAGGGTCCAGCTGATCAGTTCACCCTCATCAAGGAATAAATTGTCGGTAATGATCAGTTCCCATGTGCCTGAGGAGGCTGGAAACGAACGTATCGCATTGACAGGCTGGAAATATTCACTTCTGAAATGGGGCGGACATACTGAAGTTTGCCCATCCTGAAAACGTAACAGGAAGTTGTCTTCATAATCACTGAGGAAACAGTCCTGATCGAATAGTATTTGAGGATTTTCATCCGGAGCCTTCAGAAATATATCCAGGTCCTCCAGCCAGGTATGGGTCATTTGCAGTTCTACGCTTTCCAGTTCTGCAGCGGCATTCGGTGTTATGCTATGGAAAAAACGTGCAGTGCCATTATCCGGTATGGAGCCACCTTCGTTGCTTGTATATTCAACCGTTTGCCTGAATGTGGTAGAAAATTCCGGACGGTTTGCAGAAGTCACATTTCGACAGATATTTTCACTGACGACCTCCCAGCTATAGATTAATCCCGGCAGTAAAAGGTCATCATCCAGAAATATCAACGTATCACCATCAGTAAATTCACGGAACACTGACATGCCCTCATCATCGTAAATATTTATTTGATAATTATCGTCCTTTTCTCCCGACCATGTAAAAAGCTGCAAAGTGTCAGGACTAATCATTTGCTGATCAGGCAGTATGGGCTCAGGGGCGGGGTAGTTCAGGTTAGTCAACGTAAAAAACAGAGTATCAATTTCTTCAGCATAGAGGTAAAAGGTTGATTTTCCAACAGGAATATCCGATATGATGACATCAAGGGTGTCTGTAGCCAGTATGATATCCGGTGTATTGAAAATAATGGAGCTGTTGCTTCCCCATGAAACCGGAAGCTGTGCCCCTGACCATATAAGACTGAGCTGAAAGGTATCCTGTGTGCCGCATGTCACCAACGGACTGTTTAAAAAACTGGCGCAGACTTCATCTACAGGTGGGATTACCGTAATGTCCTTTTCGGTGTAGAATATGTTATCGATTGCTGAAAGCCGGATGCCTGCCAGGCCTTCCAGAGTGGAAGGGAGGAGAATTAGGTGTTCACCATCGTTTGCCACGCTGTCGATGATAAGGGTCTCTGCTGATCCGAAAAGTTCAATTTTAAGCCATTCACAATCGATAGGTGGTGCAGCTGTCCCTGCTACATCCCATTGCAGTAATTCCGGCACAGAATGCTGCAAAGTATCTGTACCGGCACTCAAACGGAAAGGTCCGGCTGAGGATAAAAATGAATAGTCGAGAAAATAGTCATTGACGAAGGCCCCTCCATCAGGGTTGTTATCGCGCACTGTCAGACGAAAAGTGTAGTTTCGGTCTGTCGCAGATGTCACACCAAAAGGAAAATCACGACTTCCCTCCAGCTGAGGTGCCTGACTGCTAAATACTGGTCCGTTATCCGTTGGTTGCTGTGACTGGGCACGCGCTGCACCGAGGTTATACTGCTCCCATGAAAAGGTGAGCAGATTGTCCTCACTGTCTGTTGCCCCCGCGGACAGGATAAATGGTGTCGACATCGGCACAGATAATAAATCCGGGCTGATATGGCTGATAGATGGTGCAGTGTTGTCAATGGGAGTTTCTGCAGCACAATTACCAAATGAATTGATATAGGTAACCATCTGATCGAGGCTGGCTGTATGGAAATAAGGATCGGCAGCAAGCTGAATGTTATCGGAGCCACAAAGCCCTGCATAGGCCATAATTGTGGAGCCACTACCGGGTTCATAGGCAGTGATTGAAGAGCGATTCGCCCCACAACCACCATTTACTCCATTAAAGGTATGCGTAGCCCCAAACTGATGGCCGAATTCATGTGCTACATAATCCACAGCAAACGGGTCTCCTATAGGTTCGGGCAAGCCGGTAACTCCTTTGGCCTTTGCGCCCGGTTCACATACCGATCCCAGGAAGGCGAGTCCACCGCCCCCTGTGCTGAATACATGCCCCATGTCATAATTGTCATTACCAATTAATGAGTCGATCACTTCCTGGCTCTCATCTATTAATGCACCGGCGCTGTTGTTGCTAAACGGATCGTTTGTTCCATCGGTGAAAATGATGAGGTCATTATCATCCGCGAGGGTAAAGGTAATGGCCAGGTCACGCTTATAAATTTCTTCTACCCGGTTGAGAATGGTTACAATGGCACTCAGGCCGTCTGCTACTGTGCCTCCATGGTATTGAGTGAATTCACCCGTGGCAGCAATAGCTACCGTATACCGCCGGACTTTACCTGCATTAGAGGTCGTTCGCTGGTAGGTATTATGTGCGTCTGTATGCGCAATTATTTCATCTGCTATAGCCGGCCACGGGTTTGATTTTTTGTAGTCGCGGACTGAGTAAGACAGGTATTTACCGGGTGACTCCGGGTCGATATACACCATTCCATCTTCCTTTGAGAAAATGGTAGCATGTATACCTTTGGGGCCGGTGTTTATCCGGATGGTGCGTTCAGGGTTATGAGCATCATGACCTTCATATACGCGGATAGAGGAAAATTTCTGCTGTAGTGCGGGTGGTACCAAAGATGAAGGACGGCAGTCACATTCAATAATATTTCCGTCGGGCATCGGCAGCCTGATATTTTCCGGGTTCAGCCCCGTTTCATTAAGGGTAAATAAACGACCCGTGGCTGGCTGCTCATGCACTGATTTCCATTCCATTTGCTGTGCAAGGGTCATCAGCGGCAAAAGCAGAAAAATACTAATAATCCCGGGACCAGGAAGGGTCAGGTGTTTTCGCATATTTTTTATCGTAATAACCATAAATTTGGTTGATGGTGTCTGCCGGGACGAGAAACTGCGTTTCTCCGGACTGGTTATACATTATAGTAATAAACGAACGGTATTCGAGTCTTATACGCCTGACGGGATTATTTTTTTGAAAGCCTTCAAAGGTGTAAATGCCATATTTATCCGCCAGATTTTCGGGTAATACCTGATTGCCTGTTATTTCAAAGGTGTCTGTCATGCCATATCCCGAGGGCAAAACTACAGTAAAAGTCCCGGTATAATTTTTTATCAGATCTGCGTATAGTTGATCAGTTTGGAGCCTGAAATACGAAACAGAATCGACATCTTCGTCAGATGTAGACATAACGTGTTTCCAGGTTACATCCTGTACCGTTGCACAGGAGATAAAAATAAGGAGACAAAGACTCAAAACCTTTGAGATCATATGCTAAATTAGTAATTGGATCTTTACAGCAACTTATTTCGGACAATGAAATTTTTCTTTTATCTGGCTTTTATCCTATCCGTGCTCATTTCCTGCCATCAAAGGCAGGACGAGAGGTTACCTGATGTTCACGGTCATCGTGGCGCCAGGGGCCTTTACCCGGAGAATTCGATACCCGGATTTTTATATGCTGCCTCTATTGGAGTAGACTACCTCGAACTTGATGTTGTAATATCAGCTGACGGTAGTGTGATTGTATCACATGATCCGGTAGTGTTGCCGTCGATCTGTGATACCGGTGATACAGAATCTGAAGTCCGCATTTATGCTATCGATTACGACAGCCTCATGACATATGATTGCGGGTCTGGCGGTAATATGAGGTTCCCTGATCAGAAAAAAATGGCAGTATACAAGCCAAAGCTTTCATCGGTATTTGAGGATGTAGCCAGGTATTGTGACCGTGAAAATTTACCTCAGCCACGCTATAATATTGAGCCCAAAAGTACACCCGAAGGTGATGGCTTGTACCATCCGGAGATAGACGTTTTTGCAAATAAAGTGATGGGAGTGGTAGATGCTGCAGGATTGAGAGATCGCATAATTCTGCAGTCTTTTGATGTGCGGATGCTCAATTATGTTGGTGACCATTATCCGGATGTAAAACTTGCCTTACTGGTAGATTCTGGTGAGTCTATAGAGGATAAACTGGCAGCATTAATCCAAAAACCTAGCGTTATAAGTCCTTATTTCCGCTTATTGGACAGGGATAAAGTCATGATGTTGCAGAGCAGAAACTTCGAAGTGGTGCCCTGGACGGTGAATTCACCCGAAGATATTGCAGCAATACGCCAAATGGGCGTAGATGGAATTATAAGCGATTATCCTGACCGGCTGATGGATCATCCTTAGCATGCTTCATCAAGGCCCATTGATTGAAGCCCAGCTGAAATTTACGGTACCGCACCATTTCAAATCCGGTTTTAACGGCCAGTTCATTCAGGTCGTGACGCGTCCAGTAGTGTTTATGTTCTTCAATATTTTCTTTGTCCAGCAGGCCGATTCGGGCGAGGAATTCCAGTACAGGCTTTGAAGCAGGGGTAGGGGTAGTCAGAAAAATATGACCATCTGATCTCAGCATTTTTTTAAACCGTCTAAAAACAGCATATACATCTTCGACGTGGATATGTTCGACCACAGCGAGACTGATGATAGTATCAGGCTCGGCACCATCCATTACGGAGTGATCGTAGTTTACACATAGATAACTCCCTGTTACCAGCTGTTTGAGCTCTCCCTCATTCCCACCAAAATCCAGAACATCTCCTTTCAGATGGGGGATAACACGTTTAAATCGTTGTTTCTGAAGAAATCTTTCCAGCCATTTTCCGGTGTCGATCATACCTGAGAATTTGCTGCAAATATACGTCTATACCTGGCTTTCCCTAATGCTTGAGCTCGTATTGCAACCTTCCAACGGTAATATATTTATTGCGCTGCGGGGTAGTCAGTACGGCAATGATCTCACTGTCTGCTACTGCTGTCTGGCCGGGTTCCAGTGTTTCCACTATCTCCATCACCCCGTTTTTGGATGGAATTTCTTTCAGATCGTCATGGAGGTAGCGTCCGTCTACCAGGCCGCCAACAAAAAACTCCACATTTGTACTTCCGTCGGACAGCCGGCCATTGATATAAACCCGGTTGTCCTCCTTGAGACGGTCGGTAATTGTAAACTCTATTCTTGGGTTGCGGCTCACAACTTTCCCGTCTATGGTGTACTCCTTTAGTCCAATCCCCGGATGGCTGTTTTTGAATGGAATTTCACTCATCAGGTTACCATTTCTGAAATACTTTTTACGGGTTCCATTTACGGAGCCGTTTTCATAGGGAGTTTCCTGATACAGTGACCCTTCCTTATAATAAAGCTTTGAGATGCCTTCCTGCAGTCCGTTTTCATAGGTCAGCTCCAACTTCAACGTGCCGTCAGGGTAATAAATGCGGGCTGGCCCATGCTTTATTTTACCGGGTATATACGTAACCTCCGTTTTACTGCCATCATATTGCTCGGTAACTACTACCCGTTCTCCTTTTTTCTTTTGCTGCTCAAGGTCAGCGGAAGGAGTGGTACAGGAGAAACAGAAAATCAGACTGAATACGACAAATATTCTCATAGCAAATTTTTACTCAAAATAAGCCAAAGAAGGCTCCTGATCAAACATTTTGAATAATTCATCCACATCCTCCATGGTATTGATGTATAAATCTGATGTTTCAAGAGCTAGCTCCAGTACATCGGCTTCCTGCAGACCAAGGTAGTTTTCTGCCGTGATGGTCCTGCCGGGCAGCATGGCCACCTGTTCTTCGTTTACCAGAGTAAAGACAAAAAACTCCTGCTCATCATAAAGGACAAATCTGTCAAGTGTGTTTTCAGTATATCTTAACACAGTATTTTCTCCCACCGGAAGTACATATACATCCGTACTAAAGCTATTGTATTTTTCACCATCGACCAGGATTTTAGCCTTCACCATTATTCTGTCATCGGTTTTGATGATGTCGTAATTATATACACCCAGCTGGCGTACTGCAAATTCGCGAATGACCTTTTTCTGGTTTTGAAGCCGTATTTTTTCTTTTTCAATTTCAGCCAGCAGCGAATCGTACGTTTGAGCAAATCCTTCAGCAGGAGTCTTATACAGATCTTTCAGCAGCATTTTGGGCCTTGCTATGGTATTGAATAGCTCTACGACCTGCCATTTTCCCTGCTCATCATATGTTGATTTTCCAAAAATAAACTGAAACCGGCCTCTGGAAAGTGGTTTTATTTCGACGTAGGGTGAATAAAAAATATCGGGCACGAATCCTATTGAAGCAGGTACTTCCTTATCTGCCTGCCATACGATCACATTTGGGCTTCGGTCTTTGCCTTTATAACGTACCGGACTGCCACCCACATATCTCGAAAACTGTATACCGTAGGCCTCCAGCCGGGCATTGAGCAGTTTCATAATCGAGTTAAAGCTGATTTCAGTACCGTATGTGTACGTATTAAAGTTTTTCTGTTCGGCTGCCGGCAGGTTTTTAATATCGTCAAAATTGGGATAGGAAATATCCAGCTCATAGTTATAATTGAGCACAAAGCAGTTGGTCATATCCATATCCGTCACTTTTCCGGTCATCGGAGCAACACGCGCTTCTATGGAATCGATAGCAGGATTTTTGATCGGCGTTACAGGCGAAATGGTATTCCAGATGCCATTTTCCTGATCAAAATAAAACAGATCAAAGGATGGGTCATCGATGTTGGAAGCAATCTGTGTCATGATTTCCTTATCCGGCGCCAGTTCCACCCTTTCTTTCTTGCTGAAGGCTTCCAGTTCGAACATCCCCGCGGATTCCATTACCTTGAGATTATCATCTTCCTGCCAGTGCATGGGTACACCGGATACGAGTATTTCCTTCTGATTTTCAAGCTGAGTGTAGCGGAAGATGATTTCGCCTCTTACGATTTCACCATCCTGATTAACAAACGCCAGAGGAGGTATGCTGATCCTGGTGCCATCTTCCAGCTCGAGAAGCCCGCCTGCTTCCGCTTCGAAACTGATCTCGACCTGCTCGTTAGATACACCGGCAAAGGGTGGTCGGATGTGATTTTTTTCAGGCCTGCAACCAAAGGTAAAAGCTGCTGCCACAACGATTAATAAGGAAAATCTGAATTGCATAACATGTTGGTTTGGTGATAGATTATTTTTGCCAGCTGACCATATGCGTATTGCTGACCTTTAAAATTTCGTCCGTACGGAAAATACTGTTTAAAGCTATAGCTTATGATTTCTTCCTTGTTATAACCAAAGCCAAGATTGTATGCAGAGGCAACAAAAACGATTTTATCGTCCAGGCTAAGGCTATCCAGTTGGTAGGCAGTAACAGCCCATAGAAAGAAGGCATTCAGGTAAGCTTTCTGATATTCAGGTTGTTGAATGTTTTCAAGGCGCATGGCCCGTTTTTCTTTTTCATGCAGTGTGCCAAGGTCTGTTACCCATCCATATTTTTTTTCAAGTATCGCGGAGCTGCAGATCTCCTCCTCAAGTTTTTCAATGAAGGAAGGCTTCATCTGGTAATTGCCGATGCTGAAGTCCGCCAGCTGTGGTCCGCGCTGCACATATAACAGCTCGAGTGCTCTGGTTTCGATGAGGTTGTCTAGTTCATTGTATCGCAGCAGTTCAGGCGCACCTATACATAATGCCGCGAGCTCCTGGGACGACGCGGGAGCATAATGATCGATGATGACGTTGCATACTTCTTCCTGTTCGGAGGCGGTAAAGAGAAGAAGGGTCAGGAATAAGGTTCTCAATGAAATAAATTATAAATTTATTACGCTTACAGCATACACTTATTGTGCCAAAACTAACTAAACAACGATGCGGGGTATGTCTGCGGGAAGACGGGTCAGCATTTCGTAGTTCACTACCTGGGTCATTTCGCTAAATGACGATACGGTATTGGTCATTTTACCCTGATCGCCTATCAGCACTACCTCATCTCCTTTTTTTACCCCTTTTATGAGGGTAATATCCACCAGGGTCATATTCATATTGACGGTGCCTACCACCGGAGCCTTTTTTCCTTTTATCAATACCTGTCCCGTATTGCTTAGCAACCTGCTAAATCCATAGGAATAACCCACAGGAATGGCGGCAACTGTCATATCCCGCTCCGCCAGGTAGGATGTTCCATATCCTATAAATTCACCTACATTGACTTTTTTGAGTGACATTACCTTCGTTTTCCAGCTGATTACACGCTTGAGGGGATCTACAGGGTTTTTCTTTGATTTTCTTGCAATATGTAGCACAAATGATTCTCTGCTTGGCCAGAATCCATAGGATAGTATGCCCAGCCTTACCATGTCCATATGACTGTCTCTGAAGTTGATCGTGGCGGCTGAGCAGGCGGTATGATAGGTCTCTGCCGTAATTTTCATACGTCTAAGCTTGTCAGAAAGGCGGTTAAATGTTGTGATCTGGTTGCTGATACGTATGTGATTGGCGATGTTTTCGGCACCGGCATAATGCGTGGTCATCCCTTTGATTTCCAGCTGTGACTGATGTTCCCTGATAAATTTTGCCAGCCGGCTGAGTGTTCTTTCATCAAAACCGGTGCGGTGCATTCCGGTTTCAAGTTCAAGGTGTATACCGGCCTTCTTATTCCATTTTTTCGCTGTTTCTACCGCCAGTTCAAGCCTTGCCATGTCAAAAACGAAAAAGTCAATGTCGTGCCCTATGACCCATTCCATAGCATCGGAGTCGTCCACTTCACCCATGATCATGAGCTTTGTCTCACTTTTTTTTGATTTAAAAGCCTTATACGCTTCGTAAGCTGAGAATACTGAAAAGTGGTCAGCGCCGGCTTCCTCCATCAGGGGCACCATTTTTTCAATACCGTGGCCATAGGCATTGCCCTTGATCACAGCAGAATATTTTACATTTGGTTTCAGGATGCTGTGGATGTACCTGTAATTATTCTGATAGGCCTGCTTATCCAGTTCGATCCAGGAGGTGTTTTTAATAGGGTTTACACGGTAGTCACCGGGATTCAGCATCAATTTTTTCGCTTAATTTTACTCCAAAGTCTACAGCTGTCTTTAGTAAGGGGTCAGGAAAATCGTATTGCGGATGATGTAACGCAGGAGCAAACTCTCCCGCTCCAACGCCAAAATAACAAACTTCTGATAATTTTCGGTACCAGGCAAAATCTTCTGACCATCGCACAGGCTCATGGAGCTGGGTAATGGAGAAATTATGTTCTATGGCCGTTTCCTCTACCTTCTCAAAGGCTTTGGATGTGTTGATTGTGGTAGGAAAAAAGTCAGATGTTTCCTTACGCCACTTCAGTTTACGCTCACCGCATACATTTTCTATGATGTTGTCTACTTTCTTTTCCAGACGTGAAAGTTGTGAATCATCTGAAGCCCTGATGGTAAACATCAGTGTACCGCGACCCGGATTTGTACCAAAAGCACGCGAGCCTGTTTTATGGTAGATAGGAGTGATGATGGAGGTACGCTCCTCGGTGATGTCAAATGAGATATCTTCGATCTCGGTGAGGACCTCAGCCATGGCATAGGCCGGGTTATTCCCTTTTTCAGGCTCGGCAGCATGGGAACTGGTGCCCTGAAAATGATAGATCAGTCCCTTTGAGCCGAGGCAGAACGTCTCATTTTTCAGTATGATATGGTGCAGCGGATAGCCCGGCATATTGTGGAAGCCAAAAATATAATCTGGCACATCATCACCAAAGGGATTCCATTGCACTATCTTTTCAGCACCTGAACCGGTCTCCTCCTCAGGCTGAAAGATGAGCCAGCGGTCGCCCCTGTCCCTGTGCGATGCGAAATAATGCGCCATGCCGATAAGGTAGGCGCTATGGCCATCATGTCCGCATTTATGGCCTACTCCATTGAGCCTGCTTTTGTAGTCTTTTTCAATTTCATCCTCAATAGGCAGCGCGTCAATATCTGCACGAAAACCCACGGAGCGGCTGTTTTTTTTACCTTTGAAACAAGCCACAAAACCCTTCCCGGTGGGGTAATGAAGTAAGATGTCAGGATTCAGCTTTTCTACGATATCCGACAGGTATTGTGACGTGCGGCTTTCCTGCCCGCTTAGCTCCGGATGCTGATGCATGTGATGCCGGATAGAAATCAGCTCATCCATATCCAGCCACTCAAAAATGCTCATTTTATCTTTTTATCGATGTAATCTGAATTCATCAGCGAAAGGACACCCATATATTTTAATTTAAGCTTGACCAGATCTCCTACTTTATTGCCCTGTTTGTTTTCCCCCAGGTCAATGACGATCATATCGGAGCTGGCACCGGCTATTTCAAAGGACTTGTCCTCCAGATCGATGTATTTAGGGTCTATGTCCAAAAGTCCGATATCCAGAATAGCCCTATACGAGTATTCGCCGTAAAGTGATTCATCAACTTCATAAGATTCTCCCTGAGGGTCTACACCAAACTCACCTATGGGTACTTTCGGTTTACGTGTTATTTCAATGATTTCGGCATTGAGTTCAAATACATCATCATGCATCCCTTCGATGGTGTTTTCATCGTAGAGGTTGGCACCGAAATACAGGGTTTCCCCGATGCGAAAATGATTAACACCCTTAGGCAGCAGATGGTTGAGCATCAGGGGTATGGTTACTGAGGTGCCGCCCGATATCCAGGGTATGCGTTTATTGAACTTCAGCTCGATGATCTGCTTATATAATGAGAGTTGTATGAGTTTATCCTGAGAGGGCAATACACCGTGGAGGCAGTTGAGATTGGTCCCGATGCCTACAATTTCAATGTTGGGCAACTCAAAGCAGCTCCCGTAAAAATCTACCAGATGGTCACCCATCACACCTTCACGAAGGTCTCCGGTTTCGATCATGATGATCACCTTATGCACCTTATCCTGTTTGCTTGCCTCGTCTGAGAGCAGCTTCATCGTTACATACTCTGTATTGAAGCTCACATCCGCCCAGCGAACCACATTTGGGATATTTCGTTTGGCAGGAGGTTTTATGTACACCGTCTGAATAGCAGGATCTATCTCCTTTATCTTCTGCAGGTTTGATATACGGCTGTCATGTACTTCACCGGGATTGAGGTTGAGCACTTCTTTCAGGTAGAGTTCATTGCCACATAATAGCTTGGTCACCACACCCCAGGAGACATCCCGCTCAGTGAAATGTTGAAGTAAGAACTGATAATTATGTTTGAGTTTGGCCCGATCCAGGGTTATAAATGCCATGATTATTTTTTGTAACGCATTTCAAGGTATTTGCTGGTAAATCCAACCCGTTCGTAAAGACGACGTGCCGGGTTGTCGTGCTCGACGTGGAGAGCCACATCTCCCTGAGCCAGCTGTAATGCTTTTTCCATCAGCTGCCCGCCAAGCCCTTTACCTCTTTGATTATTATGTACTGCAATGTAAACCAGAATGTTTTCAGGAATATATCCGGACATTCCGGTTTTGTTTATCACTACCGCACCTACTATATCCTGCTTATCACGGGCAAGAATCACAAAGCCCCCCTCATGCGGGAATTTGCTGAGTGAATAATCAAGGCATCGCATGATATCTTCATGCGGGTCACCATACTGCCCCAGGTGCTCAAACAGAAAATCGGCAATCTCCTTTTTCACGATATAGGAAGCATTGTCGATAGAAGCTATCGTTTGGAAAGAAACTGAATTATTTTCGGCGTCCATATTGAAGTTTGGATATTGTTAGGAATACTATTAATGACGAAACTATGCCGTATAGGTTGGCATCGATGCCCAATGGAAGGTCAGTGACCAGGGTGCTGAGTGCCAATGTTACCGTGCCACCGGTGAGCATGGCCCAGAAGGCTCCATCTGCGGTAGCTTTTTTATAGTACAGACCTCCTACGATGGGTATGAAAAGGCCGGATACCATGAAAGCGTAGCTGGATAGCATCACATCCAGTACATTGGTTGTCACAAGTGCAATGGTAAGGGCGACCACTCCCAGGATCAACGTGGCGATCTGCGATGAGCGGATGGAATTCAGCTTGTTGGAGAAATGACCAATGACATCGGTGGTAAGATTACCGGAGGCGGCCATCAGGCAACTATCGGCGGTGCTCAATACAGCAGAGAAATAGGCGGAGAGCATAAGCCCCAACATGCCTGTAGGCAGCACAGTACGCAGTAACATGGGTAGACCTACCTCCGGATCGGTCTGGGATATATTATCGGGGCCCAGGTAGGCAAACATACCCTGATCAGCCGCCACTTTGGCGAGAATACCCAGTGTCACACCCATGAAGGCCATGATAGGATATTCAAAGAAACCGGCAATATACCATGCCTTTCGGGCTGTTTTTGTGTCCCTGCAGGCATAAATACGCTGATAGAGTGTCATGCCTACAAACCAGATCGGGATGATGGTAATCGCCCAGTTGAGAAGATCTGTCCACGACAAATTTGTGAGGGACAACATGCCGGGCTGTATGGTTTCGCGAATTGCCGGCATTCCTCCCACAGCATGGTAGGCAATCGGAATACCGATGAATATAAGTCCTGAAAGGAGCAATATCCACTGAACGGTGTCCGTATAAATCACCGCTTTGATACCTCCCATTACGGTGTACCCAATCGTGATGGCACCCATGATGATGACGGCAGTATTGACATTTAAAGCCTCAATAGTGCCCGTTGCCAGCTTGGCTCCGGCGAGCACCTGGGCACTGGTAAAGCCGGTGTAGCCAATAAAGGAGATAATTCCGGCGAGAAGCGCTGTTTTTTTATCGAAAATACTACCAAAAATCTGAGGGAAAGTGGTGAAACGGGCAAATTTAGGGTTATCCTTAACTTTAGGGATCAGGTATACAGCCGCCAGCCATGCCCCCAGCAGCCCGGTGAAGAGCATCCATGACCCGGACAATCCCATAGTAAAACCAAGGCCGCCAAGTCCTATGGAGAACCCACCCCCTACATCTGTTGCCACCACTGAAATACCGATATGTCCGGCAGTCATTTTCCGGCCACCTACATAATAGTCCTCATCTTCCTTGTTTTTTTTCAAAAAATACAGCCCTACACTGATGAGGGCAAGCATGTAGATGCCAAATATGGAAATGTCTATCCAATGCATGCAAGAATGATGTTTTGGGATTTTGATTTGTGACTGGCAAAGGTTTGTTCTGCAGGCCATTAAACCAATGCATGCGGACTAAAATCCGGAATAAAGGCTGTGTGAATTGAGATATGGCATAGATTTTAGTAGATTTGTATGTTTTTTTCACTTCTATTCCTTCTGGCATTCTCTTTTCCTTTTTCACGATAAAATGTTAAATAGCTGCATGAATCGTATGCCAATGAAAAGAGTCTTATTCTCACTTTTTTATTTATCACTTGTCCTGGTTTCGTGCACGCCTGAGCCTGCAGAAAAATCTGAGGATAGCAACATAGCGCTGAAATCAGCCGATTATGACGATCTGTTTGCCCTGTTTCACCGGTGGCGCGCGTTTGAGGAGCCGCCCATGGCTGCGGGTGCCCCTGACTACACAAAGGCTACTTTCGAAGCCCGCTGGCCGGCTTTCACAGAGCTCAGGCAGGCATTGCTGGAAATGGATACCACGGGCTGGGCTGTTTCACACAAAGTGGACTGGATGATCGTATGGGCAGAAATGAATGGCTATGATTTCAACCACCACATATTAAAGCCCTGGGTGCGGGATCCTGCATTTTATAAATCGGTATGGATGGCGAGGAGTGATGTGCCGGCACATGAGGGGCCTACGCATCATCGTACGACGGAAATCTGGACGTATACGTTTCCCTTATCAGCAGATGAGCGGAAACGCCTTCTGGACGACCTGTCGGTGATACCACCGCTCAATGAACAGGCAAAGCTAAACCTGACAGGCAATGCACGGGATCTGTGGATTGCGGGTATCCGGGATATCAAAACACAAAGCCGTAACCTGGAGACGATCAGAGGCTGGGATGGTGTCAGGAATGACGACGAAATTGTAGCGGCCATTGATGCTGCTATCACGTCTACTAATGGATTGGCTGCATGGCTCGAAGAGCAATCCGCATCGAAAACCGGTCCGTCAGGTATCGGAAAAGACAACTACACCTGGTATTTACAAAATGTTCACCTTGTGCCACTCACCTGGGAAGATGAGGTTATGATACTGAAGCGGGAGCTGGCGAGGGCGTGGTCATCATTGAAGCTTGAAGAACACCGAAACCGTGAGCTTCCCCCATTATTTCCGGCTGACTCACCTGCATCGTATGATGCTCTGGCAGAACGGGCGGCAGTCAGTTTACTGCGTTTTTTGGAGGACGAAGCTATAGTCACCGTCAAAGAGTATTTCGAGCCGGCGCTGAGAGCCCACTTGGGAGAGTATATACCCGAGGAGCGGCGCAACTTTTTTTATATCACCTCGCATTATGATCCCAGGCCATTGTTTTCCCATTTTTACCATTGGTTTGAGCTGGCCAGGATGGACAACGAACCGCACGCCAGCGAGATCAGAAGAACGCCGTTGTTATACAATATTTTCGACTCCCGTAATGAAGGTACGGCAACGGCTGTGGAGGAGATGTTTATGCAGGCAGGGTTATATGATGATGATCCCAGAGTAAGGGAGATCGTGTACATCCTGATCGCACAGCGCGCTGCACGGGGGCTGGGTTCATTGTATGCACATGCCAATATGATGACGATGGAAGAAGCAGGAGGGGTCCATTCAGCCTATACCCCGCGGGGTTGGATGAAGACAGAACCCACTTTATTGATATTCGAGCAGCATCTTTACCTGAGGCAGCCGGGCTATGGCACAAGTTATATTTCGGGAAAATACCTGCTGGAAGATGTGATGATGGAATACGGACGCAACAAGGAGCATGCGGGAGAGGAGTTCAGGCTGAAGGAGTTTTTTGATGAGCTGAACGCACAGGGGAATATTCCGGTGACACTGAGCAAGTGGGAGGTGACAGGTATAGCTCCGGAGCCACAAACAGGGGCAGGTGGTGTAAAATGAGATTAAAAAAGGTCAGTTTAGCAGGGCGTGGTAGTTGTATGATTCAAAAGATTTTAGCTAAATTTGCGCTCCCGTTCAGGGAACGTACCGGTGGAGTTAATGCCGGGCGGTATTGGGGCCCTTAGCTCAGTTGGTTAGAGCACCTGAC